>JADKBO010000005.1 GCA_016715105.1 Saprospiraceae bacterium
TTGTTCCTTGTAGAAATCTATATTGGTTATTAGGCGCAGTAGCATAAATCTGAACACCAGGTGAAAAGATATCAATCTCCTTTGTGCCGTAATTTGAAAATCCTGCAACCCATCTTCACCTTTTTGTGAAAGAGCGCCTACCTCGATCCAGTTTTTAGCATATTTTTCCTTTTTTGAAAATTGAAATCCACTTTTGCCAAGGTGGTCATTAGGGAAGTTACTCTTCTATGTCGGTATTTTCACCACTGTTTCCTGCTGCATGCACCAATAATACACATCTTTTGAAGCTGCATATTTTACCGCCTCATTCACTACCTTTTTATCCCAAGAATATGCCTTTCCAAAAGACATGTTGATGATGCTTGCTCCATTGTCAACAGCATATCTGATTGCATTTGCCACATCTTGTCTCTTTCGTCACCATCTGGAACCGTTCTTACAGACATCAATTTTACATTAGCAGCAATACTATTCATACCGATGTTGTTGTTTCTTACTGCACCAACAATACCTGCAATGTGTGTACCGTAAAGGATCTGGCCCTTCCACATCATTATTTCATAGTATTTCTCATAAGAATCAGCATATTTATCTTTTACTATGTCTGCTCTTGGATCAAATTCAGTATTGTAAGCAAATTCGTTGTTTTGTATTTCTCTTTTTATCATTGAGCGGTTCAAAAGTATAAATTCTTTAATTTCCTCAATACTGCCCCTCTTCCCTCACTATCTTCCATGATCTTTTTTCACTCCTCTTTACCAAAGCCAATCCGGGATCTTCAGAAACATCCAAATTTTTGATTTCTGATAAATTGAGATTTTGTGCCTTTAAACCTTTTCAACATTATTCAAAGCATCTATGATTCTGCCCTTCCTGCCTCATCAATTTGAGCCAATCGAGACTCAGCTTGTGTTTTTATCTAAAACCTCCTTTTCAACTTTTTTGAAAAGTTCATATTCTTCTTTTTGTGTTTTGTTTATTTTGGCAGGGTCTGCGTTGGCATATTTATATTTCAACTTGTTGTATACCTCGTGCCTTCACAACTGTCTGCATCGACATTTTTGCCATCAGGGCCACCTAGAAATTCCATCCATGCACATCATCTATGTAACCGTTTTTATCATCATCTATTCCATTGTACGGAATTTCTCCTGGATTGGTCCAGATATTATCTTTAAGATCTTGGTGGTCGATATCAACTTTACTTGAGTCTATGATCGCCACAACAACAGTTTGACCTTCGCTTTTGATAAGTTCTTTGCCTTTATGCTTTATCACCGCCAATTCCATTGTAGCCATCTTCACTACTGAGGTGAAACCATTTTGTAATATTTCCTTGTGTGCCTTGAGCATTGATGTTGATGAATGATGCTGCAGTCAACAAGATTAATAAAAGTCTTTTCATCATTAAATTTGAATTTTATAATTTGTATTTAAACGTGGTAAAGGATCGAATTATATCGTTTTCATAATCATTATGAAAGGTTTTATAATTCTGGTCAACAAAACTATGACTTTGTAAATGGTTTTACCTCATATTTTGTTTCTCATTAAAACTAGTATATTCCTTGATTTTTTGGGTACAAAACATATCAAAATTAAAATATGTGTCTGATTTTACGTTTTAACATTAGATATTTACGTTTAATAAACCATAACCATCATAATGTACAAAACAAGCGATTATTGATCGTATCAGCTTGTTTATTTGTTATATACACGGGCTCAGGACAAGAATTAAGCGTAAGGAGCGGCGTAGGAGCTTCTACTTATTGGGGTGATTTAAATTCTGGAGCAATTTTCAAGATATCAAAATAGCAGCGGTTTGCAAAGGCCAGTTGTTTTTAACCTACCAACCTAGCAGAATTTTTACCTTGAGGGGCAATCTGGCAGTTGGTAAAATAATGGGTGATGATGCTTTGTCTGAAAGTTTGGCAGAGAGAAAGAAATTTGAGTTTTCAAACCGCCTGCTTGATTTTTCTGGCCAGAGTCATGATACATCCATGGTCTATTCCTCTTAATGATTCCCACTTTGTTTTGACACCTTTATTAGTTCAGGTTTATCTGTTTTTAATTTTGATCCAAGGACAACTTACAATGGCAATATGTATAGGCTTCAACCTTTGGCACTGAGGGTCAGGAGGTATGCCTGGTTTTGGAGAAAAGTATCAGCTACACAGTTGAGCATTCCTATTGGTGGAGGACTTAAATGCAAGTATCTGAAGGAATGAGTGTGGATCATTGAGTCTTATGCTCACAAAACATTTACAGATTATATTGATGATGTGGGTGCAATACATGAATTATTTTGAATTACTGGCTGAAATGATTATTGGCTGCCCAGCTTTCAGACAGATCACCAGAAGCATTGGGTTTATCTGAACCAATCGATAGACCAACAGGATCAGCAAAAGGCGGAAAGCTTGACCACTACGCCTTTATGACTAGTGTGAGTGTCGTCTATAGACTTTACGTCAAATAATAAAAGAAGGGTTTCTAAATTTGGATTGGATAATGTTATTTGTCCCGACAGGTCTTCTTGGATTTTAAGAGGAAAGTGATCAAACACTTGCCGTGATTTGTGTGTTGTAGTCATTCATGGAGCGTTTTGCTAAAATTACCATCTATAATTAAACCATAAGAACCGATCATTATTTTTGTTATTGCTTGCCTTTCTTTTACAAATGCTTTTTCCCAAAATTCTGTGGTGTTGGATGAAGTTACTAGTGGACTTTCAAAACCAATTGGTATTGTAAATGATGGAAAATCTAATTTTTATATGTGGTAGAACAAAGTGGAACGATCAAGAAATTTGATCCGATCCAAAAATCTTCACCAGAATTATTTGCTAATTTAACATCAAAGTAAATAGTAATGGTGGTGAAAAAGGGTTACTTGGATTGGCATTCCACCCAAAGTATGATGAAATGGCTTTTCTTTGTAAACTATACAACTGCTTCGCAATCGATCATTGCTAGATTTAAGGCACTCAATGGTGTTTTTGATTTAGCATCCGAGAAAATAATTCTCTCCGTTGCACAACCTTTTCAAACCACAATGCAGGTGATTTTGGCGTTTGGACCAGATGGCTTTTTATATGTACCAATGGGTGATGGTGGAAGTGGTGGAGATCCTGGTAATAGGGCTCAAAATGGACAAAATTATTGGGAAAAATCCTTAGACTTGATATCAATACAGAAACGCACTTACCTCATCCCTGCGGACAATCCTTTTGTAAGTTTTTCTACTGTAAAGCCAGAGATTTGGGCATTGGGCTTGAGAAACCTGGAGAATAAGTTTCACAAAAGGAGGTGATTTGTACATTGCTGATGTGGACAAGATAAAATGGAGGAATCAATTTTCACGCTGCAAATGATAATTCGGGATTAAATTACGATGGCGATGTAAAGAGGAACTGACAATTACAATATTAATGGTTGTGGGAGACCTCAGTCGTTTTACAAACCCTATCCACACCTATTTACACAGTTCTCAAATGGTTGTTCGGCAACAGGTGGTCACTGTGTGAAGGAAGTATGGAATCATTGAAAGGGAAATACTTTTTGGTGACTTCTGTTCTAAAAAATGTGGTGGTTGACTAATGTATATGGGCGTAGTCAGACACCGAGGAAGTGTTTTTTAATATGGGGGAGGTCAACTTTCAGCCTGGTCTTTCATACGGGTGAGATTTATGTTACTGGGTACAACCAAGGAGAAATTTATAAAATCAATGACCCAACTACAGGCTTTGATGACCTTAATCAGCCATCTTCTGACATTGTAGCTTATCCCAATCCTACCAATGGAAAGATTTTCATCGAATCTGATTTTCTTAAAAAGAATCCATAATAATTTTACATGATGCTACTGGTCGAGAAGTGCTCAAACCAAGGTTTCGAATAATTCTAAAGTTGAATTGGACATGGCATTATTTCCAAAAGGGTTTATCTCCTCAGTTTAAGAAATGAAAATACATGGATCAGTTCCAAAATCATCAATGAATAAAAGGTGCTTAAATTTCTTTGCAAGGATTTGACTATTTCTATACCTTATTTCCTTTGAGTGCAAGCGCTGCGGCTCGGTCCATGGCTCTTTCTACTAAAGGTCGGGAATAGTTGTTTAATTCATCCATCGCGCTTAAGATTTTATCCTTTCCTCTTGTTTAACCATGTTTTGCAACATTTCAGCTTTTGCCGCTAGGGTAATGATTTCGCTTTCAGAGAATATATCCACGTTTTGCTTTACAAATTTATCAGTTCATTCAAGACCATGTTTGCTTCCACTATTGCTTCTTTGATAGATCTTTGACTCATATCTTTTCAGCATTGCGAATGGAATCCAATAACATGAGAGCCATTTCTTCTTCACTGATACCATAGCAGATTTGATTTCAACTTGAGTTGCCTTATTTGACCTCAATTCTTTTGCCCGAACTGTCAATATGCCATCAGCATCGAGAATAAAAGCAATTTCAATTTTGGGCATTCCAGCAACCATTGGAGGAATATCTTTCAATATGAATTCCCAAGTTTTCTATTGTTTTCCACCAATTCACGCTCTCCTTGATAAACAGTAACCTCAGATTACTTTGACCATCCACAGAAGTTGTGTAGTTTCTAGCTGCTCTGATTGGGACCTTACTATTGCGCGGAATGATGGTATCCATCAAACCCCGACTGTCTCAATGCCGAGTGAAAGTGGAGTTACGTCGAGCAATAATAAATCTTTGCGATTACCTGCTAAAATATCTGCCTGAATAGCTGCGCCTAATGCAACAACTTCATCGGGATCAACGCCAGTAAAGGGAGTTTTTCCAAAAAACTTTTCGACTTCTTTGTAAACCTTTGGCACTCTGGTAGATCCCCCAACCATTACCACAAGATCAATGTCTTTGGTGGATAATTCTGCATCCTTCAAAGCCTGTTCGCAAGAAGTGATGGTTTTTTTGACCAGACTTTCAATTAAATTATCAAAAGTTTCCCTTGAAATTTCTACATTCAAGTCATTGATTACTATGAGAGCGTTTGATTCTGTGCTCAGTAGTTTTTTGGCTTTAATTGCAGCCATTCTCAACGTTTGATTGTAATCATTTGCAGAGAAAGACGATTCATTTAGCGCATATTTTTCTTTCCAATGGTCAACAATGAGTTGGTCAAAATCGTCGCCACCCAAATGCGTATCTCCATGTGTGGATAAGACTTCAAAAAGGCCATCTTCTACTTTGAGGATGGAAATATCAAAAGTACCACCGCCTAAATCATAAACAGCAATTGTTTTTCCTCAGTTCTCGACAAACCTACACCATAACCTAAACTAGCAGCCGTAGGTTCATTGACAATTCTCAAAACATCCAATCCTGCTAATTTTCCAGCATCTCTTGTTGCTTGCCTCTGAGCATCATTGAAATAAGCAGGAACCGTTATTACACAAGCATTCACCTCTTGTTTAAGGAAATCTTGAGCTCTTTTCTTGAGTTCTTTCAATATCAAAGCACTCAAATCGATGGGTGTAAAGTATTTCTCACCAACCTGAATCCTTACTAAAGCCTCTTCAGATTCTGGAGCTATCACTTTGTAGCCATGATCATTACCGTCTGCCATCACATCATTGTAAGATCTACCCATCATTCTCTTGATGGAATAAATGGTTCTTTCTGGATGGATGGTCTGCATCTCTACAGCAGCATCACCAATAATCGCTTCGTTTTGCTCATTGAAATAAATAACTGACGGCACCAATGTCCTTTTACCACTTGCATCTGGGATGGCTTTTGCTTGCCCATTTTCTATATAGGACACTAAACTATTGGTTGTACCCAGGTCAATGCCAATGATGGTTTTGACAAATTTTGGTCTGAAGTTTTTATTTCACCACTGGTGATGTCTATTGGTATTTTCATGATTTTAGTCTAAACTGCGTATCTATACGGAGATTTTGGGGTATTAACGGCACAAACATAGGAACAACTAAAGTGGCATACAAGTTTATTTCACAAGTTTCTCCATTACAAAATCATCCATGACATAACCATTTCCTATTTCAAGGACCATTTCTTTTTTGACATAAAAGCCATTTGCAAGATAGAAATCCACGGATTTGTTATGTTTGTTTACATTCAATTGTAAATATTGAATGTTAGCATTCCTTGCAGCATCTTCTGCCGCCTGAATCAATTTTTTCCCAGCACCTTTGCCATGATAATCAGGGTGAACATATAGTTTATGCACTTTGGTATAAGGTTCAGATTCGTTTAGTGCTAAGTTTTCATAAGAGATAAAACCAAAAGTTTTGTTTTTATCTACAATGACCACAAACCTTACTCCGTTATCCATTTGAGCGGCTATAGTATCAACATTATACATTAAGTCCAACATATAACTTATTTGACCTTGACTCAAAATGTTTTGGTATGTTTTAGGCCAAGTTTGCTAGCGATTTCAATAATTTCTTGAATATTTTCTATTTGAGCTAGTTTGGTAGTATACACATTTAATCAATTTTATTATAAGTAGTTACAAATTACAAAAAATTGTAATATATTTGTCTTCTCAAACCGAATTACATGAAAACGAATCACTTTATGATGATTGTCTTGGCATTGCTGCCTATGACCATATTTGCACAAAATAAAACGACTGAACTAGATTTGCAAATGACTGAAAAAGGCTTTCCTTTTGTGGAGTGCAATTTAGGTCAATTTGGTACACTGTACAATATTTCAAAAACATTCTCTATTCCCTTGACAAGAATTCAAGATGCCAATGGGATCAATGATGCTACAGAAGTTCAGGCAGATAAGATGCTGAGAGTACCCATTAATACCGACTTACTCAGAAACAATTTTAAATCTGAGTCAAGTTATTTTACACGGTTAGACCGGGTGAGACTTTGTACCGCATTGCAAAGGTTTACTTCAAAAGAGAAGTAAAAGATGTGATGCAGCTCAATGGCATGACTGATGGTCAACTTCAATTGGGTAAACGATTGTTGATAGGTTATTACCTATCAGAAAGTAGTGATGTTCCACAAGAAGTTGCAGTGGAAGAAAAGCCTGATACAGTAGTAGGACCACCAGTAATTTGGGTGAAGGAGCGAGGAATCGCATTGTGGAATAAAGTGCAAAGCCATTCAGGTAAACGATTTGTATTACATGGATCTGCAAAAATCAATACAGATGTTGAATTATACAACCCACATATGCGTAGATCCGTTCGTGCAAAGGTAGTAGGCAGAATTCCAGACGGTACTTATGCCAAAAGATATTGACATTATTCTTTCATCTGCTACGGCCAGTGCTTTGGGAGCCCTCGATGCTCGATTTATGGTGGAAATGCGGTATGCTATTCCTGCAGACCAAAGTATATCATCGGCAAGATAGATATGAATGTAATATGTTAGCGGTGCAATGTTTAAAGCGCTTCAACTTCAGAAAGAGAAAGTCCAGTAGTTTCTGCTATTTCCTTGTTTGTGAAAATTCCTCGTTTCTTTAATTTCTGAGCTACTGCTTTTAATTTTTCGTCTCCTATCGCTTTACCTCTTGCTTCTCCTCTTGCTTCTGCATCTATTCTATACATTTCTCGCGTCCGAATGCCATCAAGGTATTTGTCATAAGCCAATAATTGTTCCGGAGTATAATTGCTTTCTTTAGTCAGTTCTATTGCCTCCAATATTTCAGGCGGTAGCGGGAAGTTTTCGTTGTTCATGCTCAATAGTTTATGCATTTCAGATAAGTAACGCAACCAAAGGACTGTAAGTTTCTTATCAATGGGATTTTTGGAAGTGAATTTTGGAAGTTCTACAAAAATCAAATGTAGGGCATCTAAAGTTTTCGAAGGGTCTTTTTGATGTTTCATTTGATAATGATGATACCAATCTTGAGTTTCTTTATCAAATTTTTCATTTACAATAGATAGCGCATAAACAGGCATGAGTTCAATGTAATTCACGCCCTTTAACAATTGGCGATAAAAGACTTTGGTTGCATTAAATAAAACTCTGTTTATAAAGGCATCAGTCCAAAACATTTGCATTTCTACAATAAATTGTCTTCCAAAAGAATCACGACACCTAACATCTACAATGGAATTTTCAATATTGCCGGGGATTCAGGTATGAGTTCGGTTTGCATATATTCAATTTCCAGAATCTCTTGACCTGTTTCAAGGGGCAATAAAGCATTCAAAAAGAAATGGTAATTTTGGGATGTTCTCCAAACACTCGTTTGAATATTAAGTCATTTTTCGGGTCTAAATATCTCATCTTTCAATAGTTTTTCAAAATCAAATATAAATCGAAGAGATAATAGGTAGATAGAAATTATCCGTAATTAAACGTTTATAATCGTTTAGAAACGGATAGATGGAATTTCTAAGAATGCAATACTAAGAATGTCTTGCTTTCATTATTTCAATGGTTAGGAAGTAATTTTAGATACTTCTCTGGACGAGAGACGAAAGATGAAAGACGAAAGTTCAATAAATGCCACCAAGCTAACCTAGTTGGAAAAATAGTTTTATTTTTTTTCAAGTTTGCCTTACTCCCGAACTTTGAAATAATAAAATCGCACATAAAAAAGTTACTTTTTTTTCTAAATGAAAGGTACTAATGAAGAATTGGAAAGAGTCAGTATTTGACATTTAAAATAGGCTTTAACTCTGTTTTCTGATACCTATGGAGGTAATAAAGCAATCTTTCTTTCGTCTTTTCTCTTTCGTCTTTTTCTTCCGAACCATTATTAATTATTACTTGCTTCATATTTCAATACCAAATTGGTAGCATAAAAACTTCCCACCCAAGGAAAGCCCATCCAAAGCCTCACATTTCCAAATTGACGTGCTTGAATGTGTGGACGCAAATCCGAAACTGTAAATGTACCTGAAGTGCCTGCTCCTGATAGTACAATGTCTGCAGTCGCACTAGTAGGTTCAATGGTTAGCGTCACTTGTATGATAAAGGGTTGGTTTTTGGAAAGGAGCCAAAATCGTTTTCACTATTGTCATTTACCCTGACTTTTCCATTTTCTAAGAAATCAATATGTAAAAACTCTCATAGATAGAGGTTGGTTGGTTATGGGCTTCAAATTGCAAGGTAGCAACACCACCTTGATCAGGAATGTAAAGGGTACCTGTAAAACGTATTTTCCATCTCCTTTTGACTCCGAAGCAACTCCTTGCAAACCATCGACAATGGCAGGATTATTTGGCCGAGTTATTTTTACCCATTTGCCGGGCATATTAGCAATTTTTTCTACGGTACAGTTATGCACCGGGCCATCTATGCGCACAGTGCCAACTTTTTGCGCTGTAGCAGGGCTTTGACCTATCACATCAGTTTCAAAATTTGCAACCAAAATACTTTTTCCGGCACAACCCCAAAGGCTCATGAAAGCTAGTAGGAAATAAAGTGTTTGTTTTGCTGCGGAGACATTCATGATGTGAAGTTTTGGTTAATCCAAAAATATAACTTTTTCAGTGGAATTCATTACGTTTAAAGACATTATCGTTCAATTACAGCCCAATGACGGTATGTTTTAATTTCTGTCTCCGTTGATCAACCCAGCCTGCTGTTACGAATACACTTAAACTCATCAAAACTTAAAACATAATGACGAAAAATAAGACAAAATTATGACGTAAAAATAGACAATAGATGTAGCTTTGCTTCATGTTTATCAATTGTCATACGTGTTATTCCCTCAAATATGGATTATTAAGTCCAAAAGAATTGGTCACGGCAGCGCAAAAGCTGGGAGTGAGGTCACTGGCGTTGACAGATATCAACAACACTTCATGTGCCTATCAATTTGTAGATGCTTGTCGAGCACAGGGTATCAAACCAGTGTTGGGTGTAGAGTTTAGAGAGGAAAATGAGTTGCTATATGTCGGTATAGCCAAAAATGACGAAGGGTGGAGGGAGTTGTGTGAGTGGTTGACCAGGCACTCGTTGGCAGGAGAGCCTTTGCCCAAGATCGCACCTGACTGGCAGCATTGTTATGTCATCTATCGTAAGCTGCCAAAAGGCGTACAACACCTCAACGCAAATGAATTTGTCGGTGTCCGCCCTGAAGAAGTGAATCACCTCTATGCCTCTTATATGAAAAACCATCAGGATCGCTTGGTAGTTTTTAGCCCGGTAACTTTCATGGACAATGACGGTTTCAGGGCACACAAACTACTTCGTTGCATAGATCTCAATATTGTAGTAAGTAAACTTACCCTCAAAGATCATGCAAAAGCCTCAGAAGTATTTTATGAGGAAGCGCACTTGGAAGCCATTTTTGAGCAATACCCCACGATCGTAGAAAACACAAGAGCTTTGTTGGACAATTGCCACACAGAAATGACTTCCACCAATTTACACAATAGTCAAACCTTCACGGGAAACAAGCAGGATGATATGAAGTTGTTGACCAAGCTGTCACTCAGTGGTTGCGAACGAAGATATGGCCCGACAAATCGCAAAGCTCTGCTACGTACCCAAAAGGAACTTAAGGTCATCGAACAACTTGGCTTCTGTGCTTATTTTCTCATCACATGGGACATTGTGCGGTATGCGCATTCAGTGGGTTATCATCACGTGGGGCGGGGTAGTGGAGCCAACTCTATTGTGGCGTATAACCTATTGATAACGGATGTAGACCCCTTGGAACTCGACCTTTATTTTGAGCGTTTCATCAATCCATATCGCAGTTCACCCCCTGATTTTGATATTGATTTTTCATGGGATGAGAGAGATGACGTGACAGACTATATTTTCAAAAGATATGGCAAAGAGCACACAGCCCTTTTAGCAACTTACAATACATTCAAGGGAAGATCGATCATCAGAGAGTTGGGTAAAGTTTTGGGGCTTCCGCCAGCGGATATCGATGTCATTGTCAATGAACCACTGGCATCAGATAAACATCACCCTTTTGCGAAGCACATTTTCAGGTTTGGCAAAATGATAGAAGGCCTGCCCAACTATTTGTCTATTCACGCTGGGGGTATCCTGATCAGTGAGCGTCCGCTCAATTATCACACCGCGCTTTTGTTGATGCCAAAAGGTTTTCCGATAGTGCATTTTGACATGTATGGAGCCGAGGATTTGCAGTTTCATAAATACGATGTATTGAGTCAAAGAGGTTTGGGACACATCAAGGATACGGTAAAACTTGTCAAAGAAAATCAGGGCAAGGCCATTGATATCCACAATGTGTCAGCGATCAAAGAAGATGTAGAGGTGAAAAAACAGCTCAAATCTGGCCAATGTATTGGTTGTTTTTATATTGAGTCTCCGGCCATGCGTGGCTTGCTTACAAAGCTGAGTTGCGATACCTATGTCCATTTGGTAGCAGCTAGTTCCATCATCAGGCCAGGGGTTGCAAAATCGGGGATGATGAGGGAGTACATTCAACGCTTTCACAAACCAGATAGTTTTATTTATCTGCATCCAGTTTTTGAAGAGCATCTTGGCGAAACATTTGGTGTGATGGTATATCAAGAAGATGTTATGAAAATCGTACATCATTTTGCGGGATTAGATCTGGACGAGTCAGACATTTTACGACGCATTATGACCGGCAAAAAAAAGAATTCAGACACTTTTTACAATTTGCATCGCAAGTTTTTTGTCAATTGTGCAGAACGCGGCTACCCAGAAGAGTTGAGTCAAGAAGTTTGGCGGCAGGTTGAGAGTTTTAGCGGATATTCTTTTTGTAAGGCGCACTCGGCATCTTTTGCTGTAGAGTCTTTTCAATCATTGTACCTCAAAACATACTTTCCACTAGAGTTTATGACAGGCGTCATCAACAATTTTGGAGGGTTTTACCAAACTGAGTACTACGTCCATGAAGCTCGAATGTGTGGAGCTAAAATAGAGGCGCCTTGTGTAAATCATAGCCGCAACCTCACCCATATTTATGGAAAAACCATTTATCTTGGGTTTATTCACATGGCCAATTTGGAGCGAAAGTTGGCACTGACCATTGTAGCTGAGCGCGAAAACAAAGGTGATTTCAGAGACCTCAAAGACTTTATCAATAGGGTGGAGGTCAGTAGGGAACAATTGGAAATTTTGATAAGAATTGGGGCTTTCCGATTTACAGGACTCAATAAGTATCAACTCATGTGGGAGAAAAAACGCAGTCTATAATCCAATGATCAAACACATACCAGTCGCCAGTCTTTTGAAGCCGATACGGAACATTTTGATCTACCTATGCTAGAAGAAGGTAAATATGAACAAGCATTTGATGAAATTGAGATTCTGGGTTTTCCACTATGCTCACCTTTTGCTCTTGTCAACGCAGATGCAAAACCAGATATTCTGGCAGCCGATATGCGCAAGTACTACGATAAAACGGTAGTCATGATGGGCTATTATGTAACGCGCAAGGATGTGACCACAGTAAATCGCAAATTGATGAATTTTGGGACTTGGCTAGATGAGGAGGGAATGTTTTTTTGATACGACCCACTTTCCACCTTCACTGGCTCAGTATCCTTTCAGGGGTAAAGGAGTGTATTTGTTGAAGGGTAAAATTGTGGACGATTTTGGATTCCCAAGTATGGAAGTTGTTTGGATGGATAAGTTGCCATTTGTGAAAGACGAGCGATATTGATTCCCCTGTGGTATTATAATGGCAGAAAACTCTTTCCGATGAAACTGATTAAGTAAATTTATGGTTTGATATATCATTAATTAGGATATGGATTCAGTAACAATTGAAGAACTCAAAGGATTGGTTAAGGAATTGATCATTTCTCAAAAGGAAACGGACTCTAAGTTCAAGGAAACGGATTTAAAATTTCAACAAACGGACAAGCGCATCAAGGAAGCCTTTGATCTTTTTGAAGGGCAATGGGGAAGTTGATGGAAAGTCTCATTGAAGGCGATTTGATAAAATTGCTGAAGGATAAAAATATAGCAGTTCACAGAGTGTCTAGTAGAATTCATGGTATTTATGATAATCAAGAATATGAGTACGATCTTATTGCCCACAATGGCAATGAAATAGTAATCGTGGAAGTGAAAACAACATTGAGGGTAAAGTATGTCAATAAGTTTGTAGAGGACTTGAAAAAGGCCAAAGAGCGCATGAAAGAATATGAAAATTTCAACATTTATGGTGGAGTTGCTTTCTTACGATCTGAAGAAGAAAGTGCAAAATATGCAGAGAGTATGGGCTTGTTTGTGATCAGGTCAACGGGTAATTCGGCCCATATCATCAATGCCGACAGTTTCGAACCTCATATTTTTTAAATCTCGGCAATAAAATTTCAAAATTATTTAGATTTAATATTATCCAATATTCAACCAATTATTGCGCATAAGCAACCAAGTATAGTATATTATTTAGCAAGGAATCTATCTTGTGAAATTTGCTTTGTAATCTAAATAGACCCTAGAAATGTCGCTTTACAACCTAATACACATATTTTAGTGTATTCAATACAAATAGTTTTATTTTTGTGATCTTTATGGAAAATAGTGTATAGGAATAACCAAAACACTAGGGCTTCTTTTTCTGTTGATACATATGTTTTGTATGAAAAAACAGTAAAAAGCTTTTATAAATATTAAATGAATGTCTGATTCAAAAATTCACAATTGTCTGATTATAGGTTCCGGTCCAGCTGGATATACTGCCGCAATTTACGCAGCCAGGGCCAACCTGAAACCAATACTTTATACAGGTCCCCAGCCAGGTGGACAACTTACCATCACCAATGATGTAGAAAACTATCCAGGTATCCAAAAGGTATCATGGGGCCAGAAATGATGGAAGATTTCAGAGCGCAGGCAGAACGTTTTGGCACTGATATCAGATATGAAATGATTACTAAAGTAGACTTCACGGGCCCTGTTCATAAGGTCTTCACTGAATCAGGTGAAGAAGTAAGTGCACATACAGTTGTCATTTCCACTGGAGCTACCGCAAAATGGCTTGGATTGGAATCTGAGACAAGACTCAATAACAAGGGAGTGAGTGCGTGTGCAGTTTGCGACGGATTTTTCTTCAGAGGACAAGACGTCATCGTTGTTGGTGGTGGCGATACGGCCGCTGAAGAAGCTACCTACCTAGCGAAAATGTGTAAAACTGTACACTTGTTAGTGCGCAGGGACGAAATGCGAGCAAGTAAAATCATGCAAGAACGTGTAGCCAAAACAGAAAATCTCATCGTCCATTGGAATACTGAAACTTTGGAAGTCCTCGGTACAGAAGGAGTAACTGGTGCAAAAATACGCAATACAAAAACTGGAGAAATATCCGAAATTACAGCGACAGGTTTTTTCGTGGCCATAGGACATCAACCAAACACCAAAATTTTTGAAGGTTGGCTAGACATGAATGAATCTGGCTATCTGGATGTTGTTCCTGAAGAACATTTACAAAAATCCCAAGGTATTTGCCGTTGGTGATGCCGCCGATTATACTTACAGGCAAGCAGTAACTGCAGCAGGGACTGGTTGTATGGGTGCACTTGATGCCGAGCGTTATTTGGTAGAATCAGGTGTTATTTAATTATAAAATATTGATTTAAAAAATAGCCCCAAGCTAAATTCAATTTGAAAACAAACAAACAAAACTGAAACAACCATGAGTACTAAGTTTAGACCAGGTGTATTATTTGGAGATGAAGTAACAGAATTGCTAAATTATGCCAATGAAAAGGATTTTGCTATTCCTGCGGTAAATGTCATCGGGACAAATTCTATCAATGCTTGTCTTGAAACAGCAAAAGCGGTAAATTCTCCTATTATTATCCAATTCTCCAATGGTGGAGGTGTTTTTATGGCTGGTAAAGGTTTGGATAATACCAATCAAAAAAGCAGCTGTTCTAGGAGCAGTTTCTGGAGCAAAACACGTACACGAACTGGCTGAAGCCTATGGTGTTACTGTACTTTTTACATACTGACCATTGTGCAAAAGCTTACTTCCTTGGATGGATGGTATGCTTGATGCAAGCACTAAATACTATGAGCAATTTGGTCATGCGTTGTTTTTCTTCTCACATGTTGGATCTTTCTGAGGAGCCGATTGAGGAGAATGTACATATTTGTAAAGAATATTTGGCTCGCATGAGCGAATTGGGAATCACCCTTGAAATGGAACTTGGAGTTACTGGGGGTGAAGAAGATGGTGTTGATAACAGTGATGTTGACAGTAGTAAACTTTACACTCAACCAGAAGAAGTTGCCTATTGTTACGAGAATCTTAAACACATAAGTCCTGCGTTTACCATTGCAGCGGCATTCGGAAACGTTCACGGTGTTTACAAACCAGGGGAATGTAAAGTTGTCACCTATTATTCTTAAAAACTCTCAAGATTATATCCAAAAACAAGTTTAATACAGGTCCTAACCCTGTAAACTTTGTATTCCACGGTGGATCTGGTTCTACTCGTGAAGAAATAAGAGAGGCTATTGAATACGGTGCCATCAAAATGAACATTGATACTGACATGCAGTGGGCATTTTGGGAAGGTGTAAAAGATTACTACGAGGCTAAGAAAGGATATTTGCAAGGTCAAATTGGCAATCCAGATGGTGCTGATAAGCCAAATAAGAAAAATTATGATCCAAGAGTTTGGTTGAGAGAGGAGAAAAGTCATTTGTCAAGCGATTGAGTTTGGCTTTTGAAGATCTTAATTGCATCAACCAAAATGCATAATCTTTTAAAGAGATAAATCAACGGAAGGGAGCAATTTGCTCCTTTTTTCTTACATCATAATAAAAGTAGCTTGAAGTCATTATTAAAATGTGCTGTCATAAAGGATATGTATTTTTGTATCCTGATTGGGTATTGTTATAAATATGAAATTGAGTAGTAAATTATATGTTGTTTTTTTTGTTGTCAAATACCTGCCTAATTGCGCAGGTGAAGTTTGTCAACGAATTTCTCAATATAGGCGTAGGCGCAAGAGCGCTTTCTATGTCGGGAAGTGTCACTGCCAGTAGTTCTGATGCAAGCGCTACCTATTGGAACCCAGCAAATCTTTCAGGCATAAACGCACCAATGGAATTCAATGCAATGCACGCAAATTGGTTTGGTGGCATTGCAAACTATGATTATCTAGCTTTGGCAAAACGTGTAAATCAAGAGAAAAACGGGTATTTTGGATTATCAATGATCAGATTGGGAATCGACAATATACCCAATACTTTAAATCTTGTCGGGCCCGATGGCTCCATAGATTTCGATCGGGTGACTACTTTCAGTGCAGCAGATTATGGATTTTTCCTTTCATATGGACAGGAAATTAAAAGTAATTTTAAGGCTGGAGGAAATGTCAAAGTCATCCACAGGACCATCGGCACATTCGGCGCCTCATGGGGTTTTGGCGCAGATCTTGGGGTAACTTTGGTTGCCGGACATTTTACCTTTAGTGCAATGGCCAGAGATATTACCACCACCTTCAATACGTGGTCCTTTAATCTATCGGAAGAAGAGAAGAAAGTTTTTTTAGCCACAGGCAATGATGTACCCTTATCCAGCACAGAACTCACACTACCGAGAATAATTTTTGGAACAGCCTATAAGTTTGATAAAGGCAATTTTTCAGGTCTTGCAGAAGTAGATTTAAATATTTCTACCGATGGACGACGAGCAGCCATTATCTCAGGCAATAGGTTTACCATTGATCCCACTTTTGGTTTTGAAATAGGTTATGCAAAAAGGGTATATTTGAGGGGAGGCATTGGCAATTTACAGCGCATCATCAACCTGCAGAACGCAAACAGTAATACATTTGATTTTCAACCCAATGTTGGCCTTGGTTTGGGATTAGGTAGGTTGAGGATTGATTATGCATTGGCAAATGTTGGCAATGTTTCAGGCGTATTAGCTTCCATATTTTTCAGCATCCTTAAGATTTGCGGAAAAAATAAAAACAATAATTAATTATCAATGAAGCTACTTGACAAATGCCGAGCAATTTACAAAGGTGATATACTTGCGGGTAGCTTTTATTTATTTATTGGCTCCATTTTTATACTGATTTCGATCGCGCTTTATGCTTTGGGCTACTACACTGGCTTCTTGCAACTAGGAGTTGGCTTATTTGTGTTTTCTATTTTTCTATAGGGAAAGGAGTCCTCACGATGAGCATTTATCGAAAAAAGGTTGGATTTTTATCAACGACTTGAGGTGCTTTCAGCCAAAGATCTTTTAGAAGAGAAAACATACACTACTTTTCGCTTAGGTAAAAGGAAGTGAACCGCAGAAGGTACATTTATATGGTTATCATTGGCTCAATTGTTGGCGTAGCAGGCTTATTTTACCGGGAAAAGTTATATTGTCAGTACTGCCATCCCTGTTGTTTTGTACTCTGCTATCGAATTTGCCGTAGGTTTAATGGCAGAATTTAGATTATGGGAATATCCAAAGTTTGGAAAAGGAAGTGACCTCTCCGAGTAGATAGTCTAATTCATTAACATAATTAGTAAAGTTGGAATAGCTAATAGGCCATCCATCCACAATGAGTAGTACAAATCCTCTTGATTTTTACACTTTATTATACTGAAAAACGCGATGATTCCGACCAACCAATAGGTCATAAGTGGTATTTTCCAATTTGGTATTGTTGAAAAACCGGCAAAAGAAAAGGTAACACAGGCAAAGTATAAGAAAAGCCAAGAGAAAGTAAGATTGTTTTGTCTTTTCCTAAATATGTAGCAATCGTTTTTACGCCATCTGCATGATCAATTTCAACATCTCTAATGTCAAAAGGTAAGGTTATTGCCAAGATGAAAAGTTTGAAGCCAGAAAAAAGCAATTGTTGATGTATACCAAATACCTCATAAGTTGGGATAAAACTGTCAAAAAGAATAAATAATAGCTATGAGAAAACTTTTAAATAAGGTAAATCCCTCAACCTTTTTTATTTTTGAAAATGGGTAACACGTAAAGGAGGCTTTCCCAAACCTGGAAAACGATGAGGAATATTTGGTCAAAATGACAGCTTTCTAGTGTTGACACCATCATCCCCACAAGGGAAAAGGAGATATAGATTAATATATGCCGGTGGTACTTTATGATAAGTGAATACCTTTCAGATCTGAAAACCTTGATTCGGTCAAGGGCTATGATTTTATGAAACGAGTAGATCACATGTGTACCCAAACTTACAAAAAATAATGTAAGGCCAATCAAACGTACTTTGTGTAATCTGATAGCAAAATGCGGTATAAAACCAGTCACGATTGCAATATGAGCTCCCATATACGTACCATTCCAAAACTTTTTTCCAGAAAGATTTGGTTGTGAATGGTTGCGTCATGGTTATTTCAAATGTTAGAAATATTTGAAATTATGCCCATCTTCAATTGCCAACAAAGTTTCATAAATCAACTTAATGACATTTTCAACATCATCAATATGTGCCATTTCTACCGTTGTGCATATAGCGCAGTGGCAGAGAAATTAAAGCACTTGGCACGCCTCCATTGCTGTAAGCAAAAGCATCTGTATCTGTGCCCGTACTTCTACTAGAAGCACTCAATTGCACAGGTATTTCATTTTTTGAGCTACATCCCTGATCAATCTGAGCAATTTATTGTGAACTGCGGGAGCAAAAGTAAGGGAAGGACCTTTTCCGCCTTTTACATCTCCTTCTTTTTTAGCGTTGAGCAAAGGTGTACTTGTATCATGACAAACATCAGTGACGATGGCTACATTGGGTTTTATGGTATTGGCAATCATTTCTGCACCTCTCAGACCAACTTCTTCTTGTACCGCATTCACAATGTAAAGCCCAAAAGGCAATTCTTTTTTGTTTTCTTTGAGAAGTCGTGCTACTTCTGCAATGCAAAAGCCGCCCATTCTGTTATCTAGCGCCCTTCCTGCATAATATTTATTGTTGAGTTTGGTCAAGCCGTCCTCAAAAGTAACAACGCATCCAACGTGAATTCCCATTTCTTCCACTTCCTTCTTATCACTGGCACCGACATCTAGAAAAATATTTTCAATAGAAGGTGCCAAAGTGGCGTCTTTGCCTGTTCTTACATGGATTGCAGGCCAGCCAAATACACCTTTGACGATGCCTTTATCTGTATGGATATTGACCCTTTTTGAGGGTGCAATCATATGATCACTTCCACCATTTTTGATGACGTTGATGAAACCTGTATCAGAAATGTGATTTACGTACCAAGAAATCTCATCCGCGTGGCCTTCAATAACAACTTTAAATGGTTTTGTCAGGATTGATCACCGCATAAGTTGTCCCATAATTATCTAGTTGCCATTCATCAACATATGGCTTTATATAATCCAACCAAAGTTTTTGACCTTCGTTTCATAGCCAGTTGGAGAGGCGTTATTGAGATATTCGTAAAGAAATTTTTCTGATGCTTCGTTGATAATCTTCATTAATTCCAGTTGGTTTTTAAGTTTTTACTAAATGCTTCAGACCAACTATTTGGGTCTGCATTCCATTCTTTGAGCACTGTAAGTTGGTCATTAGAAATATAGTCAGTTTCAAGTGCTTCTTGAAGTAGAGTTTCATAGTTGCACAAAGAGGCATATTTGCTTTTTCGAGAGCAAAATTTAGAACAGATTTTGCCAATTGATAATCAAAAATGGCCAAAACACCTACAACTTCATATCCTTCTTGTCTCAAAACTTCTACGACTTGGATACTTGAACCACCTGTAGAAATCAAATCTTCTATGACCAATATTTTTGGCCTTGGTTTGAGATCGCCTCTATTTGGTTCTGTCTGCCGTGAGATTTTGCCTCTGATCTTACGTATGAAAAAGGCATGTTGAGAAAATCTGCCAATAATGCCCGTGAGCTATTCCTGCCGTTGCAACACCAGCTACCATATCAAAAGCTCCAAATTCTTTTGATTTTTCTGCCAAGGCCTCCTTTATCACATTTCTGGCAGGAGGGTGAGATAGTGAAATTCTATTATCGCAATATATTGGCGATTTAATTCCTGAAGCCCAAGTAAACGGACTTTGTGTATTTAACTTAATTGCTTTTATTTGCAACAAATTTGAAGCAACGATTCTGCTATAATTCATGATAAGCTTAACTTTTTTATTATAAAGTGGTGCAATGTACAAAATCTATATAAATGAAATTCCTCTTATTTTAAAACAAAAGGAATTAGTGACAGTAGCAGAACAGGAAGATTCTACGATCTTACTCGCAAAATATACTGGCAAACTCAAACACTTATTACAATATATTGATCTTTACGAAAAAAGGACCTCTATCAATAAAATTATTCATATGCTTGAAGATTATAAACAGCTAAAAGAGATTTTCTTTCCCTTTTTGTGATCAATAAAGCTGCTGGTGGGCTCATTATGAATGAGTTTGGCGAAACCCTCTTTATTTTTAGAAGAGGATTTTGGGACATGCCCAAAGGTAAATTCGAAAAAGGTGAAACTAAAAAACAAACGGCTTTGAGGAAGTCAATGAAGAAACAGGTATAAAACAAATTGAAATTAAATATAAATTGACGTCACCAATCATGTTTTTAAAAACAAAGCAGGTATCCGTATCATCAAAAAATCTTATTGGTATTTGATGCAGTGCCCTAAGCAAAAAACTCATTCCACAGTCTGCAGAAGACATTGAAGAAGCTGTTTGGATGACCATTCCTGATTTTCTCAGTAATTGCAAACCCATTTACAAGAATATTCTTGATATCATTGAAAAATACCAAAATAAGGTCAAAGTTTAGTTTTTTGGTTGCAGTAGCCCAAATTAATTAATCTATCATCCTTTTCTAAAAGAATGAATTCTTTTGAATCAAATGAAGTATTTACCTCAACTTTTTTTTGTTTCATTTGTCCTTTATTCTATCTGCAGTTTTGGTAACCAAACGCCATAAAATTGCCAACCAAATATCTGTTTATGTGGCTAAAGTTTAGAAAAGTTTTCTCATTGCGCTTGGTATAATTTTTTTGC
The DNA here is from genome assembly GCA_016715105.1 of Saprospiraceae bacterium. Classification (GTDB taxonomy): domain Bacteria; phylum Bacteroidota; class Bacteroidia; order Chitinophagales; family Saprospiraceae; genus JADKBO01. The sequence continues at coordinate 20,906 of JADKBO010000005.1, forward strand.
TTCTATCGCCTTACTACCCCAATTGAAGTTTGAATTTGATTTTGAGCAATTTTTCCCCGAAGGAGATGAAGACCTTTTTATAAAGATTTCATTCAAGATTTTGAGACAGATAACAACTTTTGTTGGTAGGAGTTGAAAATGAATCTGGAGTTTTTGAGCAATCTTTTTTATCAAAATTGCAAAAAATCCACTACTGACCTTCGTGACATTCCCAAGTTAAAAACAGCCAGTCTATAACCTCAATTAGACTTCCTTTCAAACTCCCTTTGGTTTCACTTCCTTCCCGCTAGTGCATGTTTCAGAACCTGATCGATATGTTTCCAGACAGAGAAGATTTTAAATGATAAAAGATTTGTTGGCAATCTCATCAATGACAAGGAACAGCTGCGGTAATCTTACTTAAAACCATAGACACCTTACCAGTCACGGAATCCGATCTCTTTATTGCAAAAGTTGATAGTACGATGCGTGTAAATGGCTTATCAGATTATCACCTACTAGGCAGGGGATTTTTTCCAAAGTGAAATCGTGAAAATCCAAAAACAGAAGTCTTGATTTGTGGCATCATTTCTTTTCTAGCAGTTATGATCATCATGTGGTTGATCTACGCAGGAAAGTTTCCATCATATTCATCACCCTCACATCAGTAACTGTAAGTTTGATTGTGTTTTTTGGTTTTCTTGAGTGCAACAATCGAGGCTTGAGTTTGATGAGCGCTTTATATCCTGTAATAATATTGATAGCTGGAACATCAGACATCATTCATATTTTAAACAAATATCTTTTTGAATTAAGACATGGAAAGAACGGATCACGGCCATTTCCAATACAATGAAAGAAGTTGGTTTGAGTACTTTTATAACTTCTGCAACAACGGCAGTGGGTTTTAGCTTTGATGACTTCAAGGTTGAGACCTGTCAGAGAGTTTGGATTTAATTGTGCTATCGGAGTGATGATTACTTTTATCATTGCGGTCCTTGACAATGGCTCTTCTGTCTTACTTTGATGAACACAAAATCAGTCAAGATAAAAGAAGTACAAAGTTTTGGGACAATTTCATCCAGAAATTATACCTCTTTACCAAAATAATACTAAAGCATTTCTTGGGGTACTATACTAATTACTGTATTTTTGTTTTATAGGAATGAGTAAAATTTCCACCAATTATAGCATCCAAAAGAACTTACCACCAGTGCCAAAGTAGGGGGTAGATTTCTTATTCTTTGAAAAGCAATTTTCAGGATTCAGACTCTTTGAATTTGCTGTTCTACCTCAAGGTAATTATAAAGCGGGTGATTATGAAGTTGTAAAGGCCATCAATGATCTAGAATCTCACTTGGAATCCTATGGCGTCATAGGAAGCATCATGTCCAAGCATCTTTATATAAAAGTTTGGTCATGTCTTCCAATGAAAACAATGCAGAGGCCTACACTTTTCCTGAAGATGAAGAAAGCTACTATGTTTTTTACCCTCTTGTAAAACAAATATTAAAATCTGAAAGCGCCATTTTAGTCAATGCCGACAATACAAAAACCTAGGATTTCATCCAGAATTAGCGAGATATGGGTGCAGACTCATAAAAATGATTTCGCAAAGATTGATAATTGGATCGATGCGAACATTGACTCTTCAGTTGTGAAAAATCAAACAAACAAGGCGGAGGTCTCATTTTGGATAAAAACAGTCAATACTACAAGAGAATTTGATAAACGGTCTTGGTTATCATTATTGTTAATCAGTTTGATGATGGCATTTTGGTCAAAAGTTGGAGAATGGCCATATTATTGTTGCTTTTGTACCTAATTTATTCCATCCTTTTTGCAGCAAGTTGGTTGGTTGGCGGCATTGATTTGGAAGCAGGAATTTTTATTGTTTTTGGAGTTGTAGTTGGCATAGTCGTGGATGATACCATCCACTTTTTGGTAGATATAAAATTTTGATGAGCAAAAACATTCCAGTTGAGGAAGCGCCTTCTATATCACGATAACGGAAACGGACGTGCGCTCATTTTCACTACTATAATCTTATTTACTGCCTTTTAGTAATGGTTTTTCAAGTCAGACATTGATGTCGAGAACAGTTGGGACTTTGATTAGTGTTACATTCATATCAGACTTGCAAGTGACATCCTACTCATTCCAGTTTTGATCAGGTGGTTATATCCTGAACACAAAAAGATTGATGATCTGGTAGCGTTGGATAGTAAGAATCTTAAAAATTATGCCCTTGTTTTCTTATCATTTTTGTAATTAAAGCATGCAACTTCTTTAGTTTGGCCGATCACTTCCCTTGCCTTTTGATTTGTTATTTTCAAAGAGCAAGATTACTTACCAACCATTGTATTATAAATTTTAAAATATATATTATCATTGCAGAAATTATATCGCAGACGTGGAAAAGATTGTATTACACATAAGGGTCAAAAAAATCTGATAGGGTTTCCTACATTCAAAAAGCGATAGCTTTGATACAGAAACTCACATTGGCAAGGTTTTACAAAAGTCCATGTTGTACATGAGACCGAACCAGGGGACTTGCTGATCAAGAAGATTTTATCAATCAGACCATCATTGTAGAGTCGAATCTTCAGACGAGAGATCATGCAAAAACAAAAGCTATTGAAGAAGAAATAGGGAGAGAAAAGACAGAAAATGGGGCCCAGGAATATTGATATCGACATTTTACTTTATGGAAATAAGGTAGAAAAAGATTTGATCATTCCACATCCTAAATTACTTAGAAAGAAACTTTGTCCTTATTCCTTTGATGGAGTTATTGCCTGATCTCATTCTAAGCTAAAGGTTTGAATACTCTGTAGAAGAACTTTGAGCAGTGTCAAGATAGTTGTGAGGTGACGCATTTGTGAGGAAAGAAAATTGATAAAAATATTAATCTGTGTTTCCATACAAATGCATATGTATCGAAGGTAATATAGGAGCCGGTAAAACGTCTTTTGTAACTGTGAAATCTGAGTTCAACCTGTAAGTTGATCTTAGAACAAAATTGCGGATAATCCATTTTTACCACTCTTTTTGTGACGATCCCCTGAGCGTTATGCTTTTACGGTAGAATTGTTTTCATGACTGAGCGTTATAAGCAATTTGCAAAAGGAACTCAGCATGGATTTGTTTTATGATTTTACCATCATGATTATTCCTTCAATAAAACATTGTTATTTGCTAGACAGAATTTGGGGGATGAAGAATTTAGATTATTCCAGAAAATGCTTGGTCCTAAATCAATCTTTCCCTACACTTAGATTCTAAATTGTATTTTCATCAAAATCCAGATATTTTACAAAAGAACATTGGAAAGCAGGGGTAGGTCCTATGAAAAAGATTAGTGACGATTATTTGGCCAAGACATTCAAAATGCATGGGCGCACAGATATTTCAAATGTCTCACATTTCCATTACTCACATCATTGATCTCAATGACATCGACTTTGCGAAAAGCAGGGGACCGTGTGAAGAAGTGAAATCCTATCTTTCAAGGACAGCCTTCATATAGTGTACACCGATTAAAGTTTAAGTCTTCCCAGGCATTCAAGTCTATGAATACCTGTTCCATATCTATTAATTAGTCACATGACAAATCAAATTTATATATTTACATGTTGCTGATTTATTTAAACTAGGTTTCAATTTTACCACCATATGACATTCTTTAAATCTGTTTTGAGTTCCTGTTTAGGAGTCTTTCTTGCTTTCATTCTGATCATTTTGGTTTTGACAAAGGAATAAGCAGGTGCAAGTTTTGTCAGTGATACAAAGCCCAAACTAAGGATTGTTGTATTTGGAATTTATCTGAAATTGTCCCAGAACTAACTAGCAATATTGGTTCAAATTCTTGCTGGAAATGCAGCCAAATTATACAGGTCTTCAAGAATTAAAGAATTGATAGAGCATGCCAAAACCGATGACAATGTCAAGAACATCGTTTTGGATATCAAAGATACTCTAACGGAGCTTCAACTTTTATTGAAATCGTCAAGTCATTAAGGGATTTTAAAAGCCAAAAGCCGAATTAACTGGCATAGGGTGTTAATATTAGTCAAAATGGCTACATAGTGAGCAGTGTCATATTAAGATCAAGTCTTGTTGAACCCCAACGGTGAAGTTGGTCTCAGAGGTTTATGGTATGAAGGTAAGGTGCCGCGTTTGCGTCGAAGACGCTGCAGATAAATTGATTATAATTCAAAATTTTCTACTGTACGGGTAATTTCAAAAGCGCAACAGAATCGTGCGAAGGACGGATATCAGCCTGAAAAGCGAGTGCAAAGCCACGTGAATTCCCCTTTGCGAGAAAGAATGGATGTATTCAAGCAAATATTGTTTCAAAGTACGAATTTGGCGCATAAGCTTGATTCAATTGCGAATAATATATTGGGCCGCACTGCTAAATTGAGCTTATCCAAATGGCTTAGTTGACAAATTGGATATCATCTGGAGTGCCATGAATTAATTGCTTCCCAAAACTAGGATTGGACGCTGATGATCTCAAGTATATTAGGATTGGCTTTTATAACACAACAACAATTCTCTCTAATAAAAGGATCTTTCAGTAATAAAATTTGCAGGTAGTTTGGCATCTCTCGAAAGGAGATATTATGGATGAGGCTGATGATAAAGGTCTTGTTTTAGATAAAAATACTTAGAAAAAAGTCTTTGCTAAAATGGGAGAAGATGATGAGGTTAAGGCTGTCGTTCTTGAGGGGTAAATAGTGGTGGCGGTAGTTCATATTAAATCGGACATAATCTGGAACGAAGTAGATTGCTCAGAAAAAAATATTCCAGGTGTAGCCTCATTTGGTGATTGTAAAGCAAGTGGTGGTTATTATGTTGCCTGTGGGGCAGATAAAATATTTGCAGCCCCAAGTAACCTTGGCTGGATCAATGATTGTTTTCCATCTTAAACAAAACCAAAGAGTTATTTAATGAGAAATTGGAAATGCTTTGGCTTATTCAAAACACTTGCAACAATGCAATCTATCTGAGCTCAGAAGCAGGATTTTCACCTAAAGAGGAGGAAGTCATGAAAGAAATGACCAAAGATATTTATGACCAGTTTTGTAGGAAAGTTGTAAAGGTGCCAAAATGTCCAAAGACCGCGTGCATTTGGTAGCTCAGGGTGGAAGTGTGGACAGGACCAATGCCACCGCTAACGGTTTGGTTGATGGGTGGTGGGTAATTTGGATGATACAATTACAGCAGCTGCGAAAATAGCAAAAGTAGATGATTATTCAGAAGTCAGTGAATTTCCTTATATCGAAGTGCGGGGAAGGAAGAACTGCCCCAAAGTCTTTTCAAAGTTCAGAGCTACGGAGCTTTTAGGTCAAAAAATTGACAAAACACAAAATAAGCTGTATAAACATTCAATATATTTAGAGAAGCTCTCAAAAATGGAAGATACGAGCCAAGTTACCCGTTCAGAATAGAGAAATAATTATATCTGAATTGGTTGCCAGCCAAAAACCTCGCACTCAAGAGCAGGAAGGTGCGAGGGTAAACCATGTTTTGAAACACCACCAATGAGATATGTTAATTAGCTATCTTCTATACACTTTGATACATGTTTGTCACTTTTGTTTCTGGGTAAAATATCATTAGAAGTTTGGAGATATGGGTAAATCTGGCCTTTTGTTTGATTCAGCTAAGATTTTTGTGAATATCGAGTATTTGAGGTGATAACAGATCTTTTCCATCATTATTGATGATGTAGTCCATCTTTTATTCTCTCCGCATTTTCGGGCATTTGGTTTTGCATTCTGCTTTTGATATCAGTGACTTTTGCCTTATCTCTTTCGTTGCTCTTAAAAGTCTGATTTCTTCAGGACAAGTTACCACAATAGTTTTATCCAATGTTTTGTGAAGACCCACTTTCAATCAATAAGGTAGCCTCTTTCCAAAATACATATGGAACATCTTTTAGTTTTTCAAACCAATGCGCTCTCCGTCTTGGATGACTGCAAGATTGTACAATTGCATTGATTTTTAAGAAGTTGATGGATCATTGAAAGCGATACTTCCGATGTATTTTTCTATTTAATCGACCATTTTAAAGTACGCTGAATTTTAAAATAAAGTGATTTGATGTTTGATAACTTTATACTTGAAGTCTGTGAGCTGTTTGGCTCTATCGTCGGCACCGTAAACTGGAACGCTACTAAGAGTTCAAAATTTTACAAATTGTGGTTTTACCAAATTGCGATGCCACCGGTGATACCTCCTTTATACATTTATAGCAAACATGTTTAGCAAGAAGTGATTAACAATTTGGTTCTTTTTTATTCCTAATATGATCGTCAATGAGTTGTTGTTTTAAATCAAATGTGAACGTCTTCTTTTTGGGTTATTTTACACCAAAGATACCTGAGTTGCTTCATCTACCTGATCAATAC
>JADKBO010000006.1 GCA_016715105.1 Saprospiraceae bacterium
CGTCGATGATTGGTTAATCGATAACATCATTCTTGTGGGAAACTCTACCATGGCCATTCCTACATTATCTCAATGGGGATTAATCATCCTGAGTTTAACTTTAGTTTTGGTAGGTACGCTGGTAATTCAGAAAAGGAGGCAATTAATTTTATCAAATTAAATGAAAATTAATTGTCTTATTTGATTCTACCAGTATAATTAAAAAACCTGGGATCCGCACACTGGTTTCCCTTTCTCCAATTTCCGATCTCGATTTCAGATTTCTGTTCTCCGATTTCCGATCTCCGGTCTCCGATTATTATTGATGATTCGCCACAGGGTTTTGGAATGTTCCAAACATAAAATGAAAGATTTGGGCTTTGCCAGAAATCAAAAGTCTTAATGGTCCATTTCCGTCTTGAAAAGGATGATCACTCAAAAAATCATAAACAATAGATGGTTATGATTTAAAATTGCAACTCTAGCATGATACGATTTGATACGATTAGATTTGATTTTGATACGAAAAGGGTAATTGTTTTATCCATGCAACCAGATAGACGCCGATCCAGGTTCGCCATTGAATACAAAAGTGACCAGTCGTTTTGTTTGATGTCTGATTCCTCCTGAATATAAGCCATAGACCAAATGGACGCCACTGAATCAACAAAACAATCCCTCCCATTTTCCGTTTATCAATCAATATCAACGCATCGCATGAGGATTTATCTACTTTCACTTTTCATTTGTATTTTTCTCATTAAAGGATTATCCCAAGATTCAAGCGACACCCTGAGAATAAAGTAAAATATGCAGCCATACCAGTTGTTTTTACCTCCAGAAACCAAACTAGGTTTTGGAGCACAAGTATTGCCACATTCCGACTTAAAAGCCAGATGGGGATAAAGCCAAGTCAAATCCAATTTGCAGCGGTATATACGCTCAAGAAACAGCTGCTCATTTTTATGCCATATGAAGTATATTTTGATCAAGACAAAACCCGCCTTTTTGGAGAAATAGGCTATTTCAATTATTTTTTCAATTATTATGGGCAAGGAGTCGATAGTAAAGCTGAAGACTTAGAAATTTACAATGCCAACTTTCCGAGGGCAATTGTCTCTGCTTTGAGGAGGGTCTCATCCAAGTGGTACGTTGGTGGTCAATACATCTTTGACAATTATAACATCAATGATGTTGTTGCTGGAAGTAATGTTGACCGGGCTAGAGGTTCGGGTGGGGGAGTAGTGAGCAGTATTGGTGCTGAAATCCTTTATGATGGGCGTGACCAATTAATTTATCCGAGTAAGGGTAGTTTTTTGAATGTGAAAAGCGAAGTGAGCTCTAAAATTACAGGAGCGACTTATCAGTATCAAAAATTGGAGCTTGATTTCAGGAATTATACCAGTGTAACAAAGGGGCACATCATAGCGAGTAATGTTTACATGGGATTGTCATTCAATGAAATTCCGTTTTTTCAGCAGTATTTCATCAGTAGTGGTACCAAGCTGCGTGGATTTAATGACCGAAGATTTCAGGATAATAATGTGGTATTATTCCAGACAGAATATCGTTACCCCATTTACAAAAGGTTGAGTGGTGCGGCCTTTTATGGCGTAGGCACGTTGAATAATAAGGTTGAAAACTTATTGAGAGGTCCTTACAAACAGAGTGGGGGACTTGGCCTCAGGTTTTTACTCAATAAGAGAGATTTGATCAATCTGAGATTGGATTATGCATTTACCAATGAAGGAGGTAACTTCTATGCAACGGTGAAAGAAGCTTTTTAGCAATATTAAACTCGCAAATTTGAAATCTTTCAGGCTGTAAGCTGCAGTTATCTTTGAACCAAGGTTCCTATTTCCTTGCCTTGTATGATGTCTGGCAAATTGTCTGGTTTGGCAATGTCAAAAACGATGATAGGAATGTTGTTTTCCTGGCACATGGTAAATGCGGTCATATCCATCACATTGAGCCCTTTTCTAATCACATCGATGAATGATATTTTATCATACTTGACAGCAGTCGGATCTTTCTCTGGGTCAGCAGAGTATATTCCGTCTACTCTCGTGCCTTTCAAAATTACTTCTGCGTTTATTTCTATGGCTCTCAGAGCTGCTGCACTATCTGTTGTAAAATATGGATTTCCAGTTCCCGCTGAGAAAATGAGGATTCGTTTCTTTTCAAGGTGTCTGATGGCTCTACGTCTGATGTAAGGTTCTGCGATTTGTCTCATTTCTATAGCAGAAATCAACCTGGTGTACAACCCTGTTTTTTCAATAGCACTTTGTAGAGCCATGCCATTGATAACCGTTGCCAACATGCCCATATAATCACCTTGTACTCTTTCGATACCTGATTTCTCGGCACTCAATCCTCTGAAAATATTACCACCACCAATTACAATAGCAATTTCAACTCCTAAATCAGAAAGCGTTTTGATTTGTGAAGCGTAATGGTGCAACATTTCGGAATCAATTCCATAGCCTTTGTTTCCCATGAGAGATTCTCCACTCAGTTTCAGAAGTACTCTTTTGTATTTTATGGCCATAAAAGCAGTAAATTTTTATTAAATGAGGATTGTGTTAATCAAATTCTGGGGCAAAAGTAATAAAAAGACAAAAAAAAGGCGTCCCGTTTATACGAGACGCCTTTAAAATTATTTTATCCTAACTTTACGTGTTTGAAATCCGTAACGGTAAGTTCCTTATCAAATGTCTTCAGGTACTCAGCAACAGATTTTTTGTTGTCTTTTACGAAAGCTTGTGGAAGTAAGGTCATTTCCTTGAAGAATTTGGCCAACTTGCCTTGAGCAATTTTTTCCAACATTTCTTCAGGTTTACCTTCTTGTCTTGCAAGTTCCTTTCCGATTTCAATTTCTTTTTCGATGATGTCTGAAGAAACTCCTTTTTCATCAACAGAAACTGGCTTCATTGCTGCGATTTGCATTGCAACGTCTTTTCCAGCTTCTTCAAAAGATGCATCAGATTTATTGAAACCTACAATCACACCAGCTTTATTTCCCATGTGTATGTAAGAAGTAATATAAGCAGCTTCCAATTTTTGGTAATCTGCCAATTCTACTTTTTCGCCAATCACACCAACTTGCTCGAGGATTTTTTCACCAATGGTCGTTGTACCATCAAATGATACAGCTTCCAAAGCTTCTTTATCGGCAGGAAAACTTGCAAGTGCCAATTGAGCTACTTTTGTAGTAAACGCAACAAAATCATCATTTTTTGCCACGAAGTCAGTCTCACAACTCAATCTCACCACAACACCTTTGGTTTTGTCGTCAGATACCAATGCGATTACTGCGCCTTCTTTAGCTTCTCTGTCAGCTCTTTTCAATGAAAGTTTCTGACCTTGTTTTCTCAATACTTCGATTGCTTTTTCAAAATCACCACCTGCTTCAGTAAGTGCTTTTTTACAATCCATCATACCAGCACCAGTTTGATCTCTTAACGCCTTAACGTCTGATGCTGAAATTACAACTTCACTCATTATGAATATATATTTGAGTAATTAAATAATTAAATTTATTCTGCTACTACAGCGTTTTCTGTAGTCTGAGTTTTTCTTTCTTCAAGACCTTCATTGATTGCAGCAACCACATAGTCAACCAAAATTTTGATTGATTTGGAAGCATCATCATTTGCAGGAATTGCGAAATCAACTTTATTTGGATCAGAGTTGGTATCAACTATTCCAAAAGTTTTTAAACCCAATCTTTTAGCTTCAGCAAGAGCGATGTGTTCGTGACTGATGTCAACGATGAATAAAGCAGAAGGAAGTCTATTGAGGTTTGCGATACCACCCAATTCTCTTTCCAACTTGATTCTTTCTCTATCCAACGTCAATCTTTCTTTCTTGGTGATAGAAGTCAACGTGGTATCATTCAACATCTTGTCGATGTTTTGCATTTTTTTGATAGACCTTCTGATTGTTTGAAAGTTGGTCATCATACCACCCAACCAACGCTCGGTGACATAAGGCATACCAACACTCTTAGCAGCTTCAGCAACGATGGCTTTGGCTTGTTTTTTGGTAGCAACAAAAAGTATCTTTCTACCTGACTTCGCAATTTGTTTCAATGCGTAAGCAGATTTTTCCATACCCTCAGCAGTTCTGTTAAGGTCGATCAGGTGAATACCTTTTCTTTCCATAAAGATATAAGGAAGCATTTTAGGATTCCACTTTCTCTTCATGTGACCATAGTGGACACCTGCTTCAAGCATTTGTTCAAATGTAGGTTTGTTTGTTATAGTGCTCATGACAAATTTTCTTGATAAATGAAAAATAAATTAACGTTTAGAGAACTGGAAGCTCTTTCTTGCCTTTGGTTTACCAAATTTCTTCCTTTCAACTTCTCTAGGATCTCTAGTAAGGAGTTTTTGAGTTTTCAATAAAGGTTTGAAATCTGCATTGATTTCAACAAAAGCTCTAGAAATTCCCATTCTGATTGCTTCTGCCTGTCCTTTATATCCACCACCCTTTACATTGACGTTGATATCATATTGAGCGCCTTCTTCGATGATTTCAATTGGTTCAATTACTTTTGAACTAATTGCATCAACAGTGAAGTATTCTTTTAAGTCCTTACCGTTGATGGTTATTTTACCATCACCTTTTTTAAGGTATACTCTGGCTACTGCCGCTTTTCTTCTGCCTATGGCGTTGATCATTTCCATGCTTATTAGAGTTTGAATGGTTGTGGTTGTTGAGCAGCGTGTGGATGCTCTGGACCTTCATAAACAAATAATTTTCTGTACATAGCATCACCCAATTTTGTTTTAGGCAACATACCTCTTACAGATCTTTCGAGGATTGCAGTTGGTTTTTTTGCCAAAACTTCAATTGCAGCAGTTCTTACTTGACCACCTGGGTAACCAGAATACCTTTGATATTCTTTGTCAGCCCATTTGTTGCCAGTAAATTTTACTTTCTCTGCATTGATGACGATGACATAATCACCAGTATCTACGTGAGATGTAAATGATGGTTTGTGTTTTCCCATCAAAGTAGTAGCTATCTTACTTGATAACCTTCCTACTGTCAGATCCTCTGCATCTACTACAAACCAAGATCTCTCTACGGTTTCTTTTTTTGCAGATACTGTTTTATAACTTAATGTATTCACAGCTTGTATTGATTTTAAATAAAAAAATGCTTATCTTTTAAAACGGCTGCAAAAGTAAGTCTTGGAAACTGATTTTGCAAGCATTTTAAAGAAAATATTTTTCACCTACCTTTGTAAGTCGTTGAAAATCAGTAAAAATATCGACTATTTTTATTATTATTGTTTTGTTAAGGGCTTGAATTCCTGTTTTATTTTTTGAAATTATTAAAATGAAAAGGAGTGTTTTGGAGCACACATTCGCCTTCAGGAGTGTCACTATCTTTGCAGGTATCTATGTCCTTTTAGAAATCATTAGTTGTTTTCAATGTTTTAGTTTTCATCCCGGGTTACTCAAATTTGAATTCGAAACTTTACCATTGATATTAAAATCACTAATCTTATTTAATTTTAAACCATCCCTTGTTTTCCTTTGGTGCGGGGGCGGGGCGGGGGGGGGGGCGGGCGGGCCGTTATCTCTTGATTTCCGAGATTGATCCGGTACGATCACAATTTTCTTCTTTTTCAGTTTTTCAAAATCCTTCTCAAAAACTTTTGTTTGTCCAAGAGTGTAACTTTGTTTTTTGTGCTGTTTCTTATTTGAGGAAGATGATTTTAAATTATTACAAAATAGAACTATGCACAGATGATGTCAGCCTAGCTTTGGCCAAGGATAATGCTTGCGATCAAATCGAATTTTGTGCCGATCTAGAAAATGATGGTCTTACCCCAACCATTGCAGATGTGAACAAACTATTGGCACAATCGAATACCTTGATAAAGGTGATGATTAGATGTCGGGCCGGTAATTTTGAATATACTCAAGCTGAATTCGAAAACATGCTTTCGCAAGCAAAGGCTTTTATGGAAATTGGAGTTCAAAACTTTGTGTTTGGTGCCCTTTCAAACCAAAGAATTGATTTCAAATTGATGAATGCATTTTGCGAGTTTGTTTTTCCTCATAAAGTCTGTCTACACAAAGCCATTGACTGCTCAGAAAATATTATTGAAGATGTTGTTTTAGCTAAAGGAATTCCCAATCTTAATGAGATATTGACATCCGGTGGTGCTGCAACAGCAATAGAGGGGGCAGAAGTAATCAAAAACATGATTAGAGCTGCTGGCGATGATATTGACATCATTGCAGCTGGGAAAATCACATCAAGTAATTTGGCTGAAATCCACGAATTAATCGGTGCGAGCGTTTATCATGGAAAGAGGATAGTATGAATAAGAACATCCTATTGATTTCAAAATTTATCGGCTGTGTATATGGTATAAATGATTGTGCAACCGAAACCTTTTTTGGTATTTTTGTATGAAAAATTATAAGAATTGGAAACGGAAACACTCATAAAGAAGATTGATTCGTTGCCTTTGGTTGAAAAAAAAGGTGAGTGATTTTATTGATTTTTTATTATTTAAAAGTAGTCAAACCAAAATAAAAGAGCCTAAAACACGAGCTTTTGGCTTTTTTAAGGACAAGGTAAAAATGAGTTCAGATTTTGATGAACCCATAAGTGACTTTGACAAATACATGGAATGAAGTATTTGTTAGATACGCATACTTTGTTGTGGTTTGTAGGTGCTTATATGCTCCTTTCCCTATTCATCCACCAAAACCAAAAATTCCTTTTCCAATGGATCCAGTAATGATTCAAATTGTTCTGTCAACTTTTCACCCATTGAAAGATAAAATTGAAAGAAATTGTCAGTCCTTTCCTGCAAGCCATTTCCGGCAAATAATTTGGACTTTAGGGTTTTGATTTGATTGACTTGTGTCTCTTCTTGTTGCTTGAGACTTCTTCTGATCCTTGATTCTATCTGCTCAACCTGTTTTCCTATTTTGTTTGCTTCCGCCAAAACCGCATTTTTTAAAGTAGGATCTATGGCTTCTGCTTTTTCTGAAATGTCGTTCATGATTTTGGAAATCTGCTCATTTTCTACACTTAAATCCAGTTCTCCATGTGACTTTCGCTCCAAATAGGTTCTGATCAAATCATCTTCAAGTGCAAAAATCTCGTCGACCTTAAAACCAACTTTAGCAAGTATTTGATTTTGACTTTTTGAAATAATCATCAGCGAGTTTCTGCGAATGAGGGTAGGGAAGAAGATGCCAAAGTCCTCAAACTGTTGTTTTCTTTCCATCCAATATGCCAATTCACCACCGCCGCCAACGTAGGCAACATTTGGTAGGATAAACTCCTGAAACAAAGGTCTGAGCACCACATTTGGACTGAAACTTTCGGGATGAGCTTCCAATTCTGCCATCAATTCTTCTTCAGTAAAACGCTTGTTGGTATCGGTAATTGTAAATTCTTCTCCATCACGTTCTATTCGCCCTCTATTGCCATCTGAGAGATAAAAAAGATTGATCGGCCGGGCAAATGCCTGAGCTTTATATCCCAGTAACTCTTCAATTTTTGCCTGTGTATTTTGTACGGATTCCAAACTTGCCTCCTCGAGTATTTCTTTTTTCATGATGGGAATGAAAGCCTTTTTTAAGGCAGCATCATCCATCGTTAAGACCAGAATTCCGGTGTAACCAAAAAAAACATTGACAAATTTGAATACAAAGTCATTGTAGTTATTGCAAGTATACAGACAAGCCTTGATTTTTTCTTTGATGGTTGTGGCCGTTTCTCCGGTTCCCATTACACTTACCAAATCCTCAAGAGCCTTTTCCAAACCATCGAGTTCCATTCTTCCAACTGGACCTGTTTGTTCTGTTTGCCACGAAACCGACTTGTTGTATATATTTAAAGAGGCAACTTCCTCAAAGTCATGGTCTTCACTACCATTGATGAAAACAGGAACAAACTTAAATCCTTCGTTATTATTATTGAGCCTTTTAGAAAGATTTACAGCTGAAAACAATTTAGTCACATAATAAAGCGGTCCGGTAAATAAGCAAGGCTGGTGAGCGGTAATAATGGTAAAGGTATTTTCATCTGCAAGTGCCAATAGATTTTCTTTTTGCAGATCTTCAATTTTGAAAGACTTGTAATGTTCTTCCAGGACTGAAACTAGCAAACTACGATCGGTTGCAAACGATTTTCTGTCTCTGGCCGCTTGCAGCAATCCGTCCTCAGTAGGCATATATTTTATAAAATCAGAAAAGGTTTCTGGATTGGTTTGATATTGTCTGTCTCTATTTGAAAACTGTGGGATTTTATCAAAACTTATTCTTTCTATTTGCATGCCTTTATTTTTGCCACTCTTTAAAGAGCAGTGAATCGAAAAATGTTTTTGTCAAACAATTAATTAAATGTAAAAATCTAAAATAAAAAGGCTTCCAAAAACCAAACTTGCAAGGCCATTGGTAGTGAAAAATGCCAAATTGACTTTTGAAAGGTCATTGGCTTTTACTAAGGTGTGTTGATAGATCAAAAGTGAAATAAATATGGCTAAACCAACAAAATGCAAAAAATGCAATGCCGTATAATCTCTAGCCGCGACAAATCCAGCTACAATCATCAAGGTACCAGAAATCAGGTGTAAGATATTGGACAACATCAAAGCTCTATCCTTTCCTAATAGTACAGGAATAGATTGTAATTGATTTTCTTTATCAAATTCTTCGTCTTGCAATGCATAAATGATGTCAAAACCAGCCGTCCAAAATAATACGGCAAATCCATAAATAATTGGAAGCAAATCAAAACTACCTGTCACGGCAAGGTATGCCCCAACCGGTGCCAGTGCCAAACCCATACCCAATATGAGGTGACACAAAAAAGTAAATCTCTTTGTGAAACTGTATCCCAAAACTATCAAGAGGGCAATGGGGCTAAGGTAAAAACACAATGGATTGATGAAAAAGGTGGTGGCTATAAATAGACAACAATTGATGATGACAAAAATGAGTACTTTATTTGAACTCAAAATGCCTGCTGGAATTTCTCTTATTTTTGTACGTGGATTTATGGCATCAATATCTCTGTCTTGCCATCTATTGAAAGCCATTGCGGCTGTTCTTGCAAATACCATACATAAAATGACCAACAAAAGTTTTTGCCACGAAAAAACGGCATCCACATGGTGGCTAGCCAAAAAGAATCCTACCAGTGCAAATGGTAAGGCAAAAATCGTGTGAGAAAACTTTATGAGGCTGAGATAGTTTTTCAATGAATTTGGTATTGCTTTGATGAAAAGATCAACAGATCAAACAAGGTTTAGTTTCATGATTTATATAAAACAGGCGTCTGGGAATTGAATACCACAGACGCCTGTATATATTATAATCTATAAAACGCAGATCTTATTTGCCATCAGCTGGCTTAGTAACGATACCTTTGATGTTAAGGTAAGTTTCTACAGGATCAGTGTTTGCTGTAATAGTAACTCTTTTTGCTTGTGGAGATCCTTCTGGACTTCCTTTTCCACCTGAATCAAATACAACTTTGATTTCACCAGTTTTTCCAGGAGCAATTGCTTCTTTTGGCCACTCAGGAACTGTACAACCACAGCTACCTTGAGCATTGCTGATGATCAACGGCTCAGTACCGTTATTAGTAAATTTGAAGTTGTGTGTAACTTTTTCGCCATCCTTTACTGTACCGAAATCAAAATCAGTCTCAGAGAAAGCAATTTTAGTAGTAGGACCTGTTGGAACTGCAGGAGCAGCTTCACCTGGTGTTGCCTCAGTTGGCATTTCTACTGGAGTAGTTTCTGTTGTAGCTTCTGCAGCTGTTGCTTCAGCAGTATCAGCAGTTTTTTCGTTTTTGCAAGAAACTATTGTGAATGCAATAGCCAAGATCAATAACATTTGTTTCATATCTATTCTTCTTTTTTTAAATTTAGTACAAAAATATATGAAAAATCGTTATATCCAAATATCTCTAAAGTGGTTAACAACGTATTAACAGCTATTTGAGTAAAAAAGTAGGGTTTTTATACATTTTGTTAAATAAAAGAGGGATTTTATGCCAATATTTAGCAAAGTTACTCGCTTGTTAGCCAGTCTTCATACATGTGACCTCAATTTTCGAGTGTCTGTCTGATGATATTACCAACTTGTTCTTTTTCAACTAAAAAACCGTCATGCCCAAATTTTGATGATATCTTATAGAACTTGCTGTCTTTGATACATTCATGTAAATAAGCTTGTTCTGTTACTGGAAATAAAATATCTGATTCTATTCCGATTATCGTTGTTTTGGCTTTTATCCTCGACAAGGCTTCTTCCCTGGATGTATGACCTCTTCCCACATCGTGGCTGTCCATACATCTTGTAAAAAGGTGATAAGAAAAAGCATTGAATCTATCCGCTAATTTTTGACCTTGATATCGCTGGTAACTACTGGCCTTAAAGCTTTCTATTTTTGGAATTTCTTCTTTTTGGGTAATGTTATATCCATCTATTGTACGGTATGATAGCAAAGCAATAGACCTAGCTGCTTTCATGCCTTCGATTCCAGCATCCGGGTAATTTTTGTACCAACTTTGATCTGCTTCGATAGCCATTCTTTGACTTTCGTTGAAAGCTATGCCCCAAGGTGAGTGGTTTGCATTGGTTGCGAGTAATGCCAATTTGTCAAACTTCAAAGGGTTTTTGATGGCCCATTCCATCGCTTGTTGACCGCCAAGAGAAGCTCCTATCAATAACTTGATTTTATCCAATCCCAAATGGTCTGACAATGTCTCATATGGCTTTATCAAATCTCTGATGGTCAACATCGGGAAATCGTGATAGTATGGTTTGCCGGTTCGCGGATTTTCATGTAAGGCACAAGTACTTCCATAATGAGAACCAAGCACATTTGCGCAAACAATAAAATATTCTGCAGGGTCAATAACGCTCCCTTCACCCACCAAACCTGGCCACCATTCTAGTGGATTGGCATTGGCGGTCAGAGCGTGAATGATCCAGACAACGTTTGACTTCTCTTCATTGAGTTTACCAAAAGTGTGGTAAGCTATGACTACATTAGACAATTCACGACCTGACTCCAGAACGAGGGCTTGGTCCAATTTTAAATAATTGAGCTCAGCCATTAGCAACTAAAACTTAAACAGTTTGAAAATGTAATTGTAAACGTAGAAACGAACGTTTTAGTAGTAGAAAAGTAGTTGAAGGCAATACCAGTTTTTTTCATTCAATTGTCTGTTTATATTTCCCAATATCGGGCAGGATTTGGCACCTTGCTCATCGTAGGTTGCCTGAGGGTCATTGAGCCTGTTCTCTCACCTCATCGTTATAAAAGATCACAATTAATACTTCATATACAGAAGTCGGAATCTCTTTTTCGAAGCCACAAATCTAAAAGTTTTAATGTGTTTCGCAACTATTTTTCACAAAAGATTTTGGTTCTATTTGTTGGAACTAATAACCTTGAGCTTAGCTTTTATGCTTTATTTTTAAAAATAGATCTAACCAAATAACATTCCTGCAATAACCGCAGTAAGGAAACACGCAATAGTACCGCCAATCAATGCTTTGATTCCCAGTTCTGTAAGGTTTTTTCGCTGGCCCGGAGCAATGGCACTGATTCCACCAATTTGAATACCGATCGATGCAAAATTTGAAAATCCGCACAAGGCATAAGTGGCTATCAGAACTGACTTAGGATCTAGAGGGATATTTGCAGCGCGTATGTCGTTTAATTCTTTGTAAGCTATGAATTCGTTGAGCACTGTTTTTTGACCCAACAATTGGCCTACCGTCAAAACATCAGCAGCAGGTGTGCCTAAGATCCATGCAATGGGTGAAAACAACATGCCTAGCACATAGGTAAAATCAAATCCTGCAAACCTACCACCTGTGGAAGAAACAACATATTCATTGAGACCAGTCCAGCTGCCTACAAATTTCATAAGCATTTGATTTGCAAGAGCTACCAAAGCTGTAAAAACCAAAAGCATGACACCTACATTGACCGCCAATTTTAAACCATCAGTTGTACCAGTGGCTATTGCGTCCAAAACATTGGTGGCATCAGTTTTTTCCATTTTCATTTGTTGATCTATCGTTTTATCTATCTCTTCTGGTACCAACATTTTTGCTGCAACGATAGCTGCAGGAGCTGAAATAATAGAAGCTGTCAACAAGTGTTTGGCAAAGTACAGTCTCATTACTGGATCTTCACCGCCAAGAAATCCTATATAGGCAGCAAAGACGCCACCAGCAATGGTAGCCATTCCTCCACACATCAAACACATGATTTCCGATCTGGTCATCGCTGCTAAATAAGGTTTTACCACCAAAGGTGCTTCCGTTTGACCAATGAAAATATTAGCTGCAGCTGCCAAACTTTCTGGGCCTGATAAACCCATTGTTTTGGCCATTATCCAAGCCATGCCGTAGACTATTTTCTGTAGAATTCCGAAATAATATAACATGGACGATAAAGCTGAGAAAAAGACGATGGTTGGCAACACCTGAAAGGCAAATATGTACCCAAAAGTGCTGGTATCTGAAACCAATCCCGAGAATAAAAATTCTGCTCCAGTCTGGGCAAAACGAAGTGTTTTTTCAAACATACTAGCAAGCCAGTCAAACATGGTTGAAACAAATGGGATCTTTAATATCAATAATGCCAAGATGAATTGCAAGGCTGTTCCCATTATTACCAACTTCCAAGAAATTGCTTTTCTGTTGGTACTCAGTAGGTAACAAGCACCAAGTAACACAAACAAGCCTAAAATTCCTCTACCAACACTTGTAATGATCTCCATAATTGTTTTTGAAATGATTGCATTTAGGCCGTAAAATATTGAAATAATTCTAATTTTTGTAACTTCATTATAAAACACACATTACTATGTCATTATTGATAGGTATCTCTGGAGGAAGTGGATCTGGTAAAACTTCATTCATCAATGAACTTTGTGCGCAATTTGATAAGGATCAGATTTGCGTTATTTCACAAGACGATTATTATCGGAATAGACGTGATATCGCCACGGATGACAATGGAATCACCAATTTTGATGTTCCAGATGCCTTTCATTTAGATGAATTTGAAAGAGACATCAAATTATTGAAAGCCGGGGTTGAAGTAAAAAGGTTGGAGTACACATTCAATAACAGTGAAAAAGACCCCAGAATGCTCGTCTTTCCTCCAGCGCCAATTGTTGTGATAGAAGGTCTTTTTGTTTTTCACCTCAAAGAGATATTTGATCAATTGGATTTAAAGGTTTTGATCAATGCCAAAATGAGTGATAAAATCATCAGACGAATTCACAGAGATAGGATCGAAAGAAACTATCCTTTGGAGGATGTACTTTATAGGTACCAAAATCATGTTTTACCAGCATTCGAAAAGTACATCTATCCACATAAGGATGAAGTAGACGTCATCATCAATAATTCTAAAAACTACAGCATGGGACTCAAAATCATGGTTGGTTTCCTAAAGAATCATCTTTCTTTTTTAGATCGGTGATCTTTGATGACTGTGTTATAGATGTGCGTTCACAATGTAATCCATGGTTTCTGCCAATTTATTGCTTTCTATAGTAGGTATGTTCCAAGGCATGTCCAACCATTGATTGATTTGTTTTCCAATGGTTTTATTGTCTATGTTTAAAACAGTTGGTACGCCCATTTTTTCCAATGCAGCTGCATTACATTGTTGTTCGTATTGGCCGTTGATTGGCACTGCCAGAATCCTTTTTTTCATATAGAGCGCTTCTGCTGGTGTCTCAAATCCACCTCCTGTGATGATGCCATGGCAATTGATCATACTTTTGGTGAATAATTCATTACTGATTGGAAAAAAAGTAATGTTACCCTCCACTTTCGGTCTGGAAACGCCTTTGTCAAACCACTCAAATCTCAAATGTTTCAACTTTTTGATTTCTGATTTAAAACAATCGTCATCATAGGAAGGTAAATAAATGGTGATGTGTCCGTGATCTTTGGGAGTTGCATTGATGATTTCAGGTTTGATCACCGCTGGAAAAATGAAGTCATCATATTTTTGAAAATGGAGTCCGACATAATGGGTAGCACGAGCATAATTGGATAATACAAATTCCCCAGCTATACTTTTTTGTTCTGGTCGCGGTGCATGATCACTCATAAAGCTGGCTTGATGTCCAAATTGCACGGATCTTTTGCCCCTGAGTTTGCAAGCAAGCGCTGTCACAAAATCAAAATCATTGATGATGAGGTCATAGTTTTTGACAGGAAGGTCAAAGGCATCTTTGATGGCTTTTGCATAATTGTTTTTATAAAACAAGGCAGTTTTATCTATGGAACCACATTTTTTATAAAAAAGACTCATTCCGCAGCTTTTATAAGTGACTGCGAAATTTGGCTGTAACGTTGCATTACTTCCACTGACCAAGGTGTCTACCTGACCATATTTTTCTAAATATGGTATGACATATTGGGCCCTGCTGATGTGACCATTTCCGGTAGCTTGGATCGCGTACAATATTTTCATAATTGTCTTTTTAGAAAAATTTGGTGTATAAATTGAGCTGAGCAGCCAAGCTGGCTATGTCTTTTTTGAATGATATTTTGACTGCTTTTGGAACTAATTCTGGTTGGATGTCTGAAATCTCAAACTCTGATTGATGCTCTAAATACCGGTATATTTTCCAGGAATTTTGTTGATATTCCAAGGCTGTAAGATTTTCTACCCAATCACCAGAATTCATATAAATCGTAGACCCAGCTTCATTTTCTATCTTTTTAATACAAGGCGCATGTATGTGTCCACAGATGACGTAGTCAAATTCATTTTCAATGGCCAATTCGGCTGCAGTTAACTCAAAATCAGTGATCCATTTGATGGCAGATTTGACGCTATTTTTTATTTTTTTTGAAAAAGAACGCCTACTTTTTCCCATTTTCACCAATATGGTATTGATCACACGGTTGAGCAAAATGAGTAGATCATATCCAATACTTGCCAGTTTTTGCAATGAGTTTGGTCCAACCTTTGTTGAAAGAATCAAAAACATCGCCATGGAAAATCCAGTAAGTATCACCATTGATTTTGATTTTTAATTTGTCAACCAAATGAAAATTTTCTAAATTGAAATCACTGAATTTACGCAAGGCTTCATCGTGGTTGCCAGTAAGGTAATAGACAGTAGTCCCGTTTTTTATTTTTTTGAGAATGATGTTGATGATTTCTATGTGGGTCTCAGGGAAATAATTTTTTCTAAATCGCCAGATGTCTACGATATCACCATTGAGTATGAGCATTTTAGGGTTGATGCTGTTGAGGTAATTGGCAATGGGAATGGGCTGACAACCATAAGAACCCAAATGTAAATCACTCATAATCACTACTTCCAAATCCCTCATATTAAAATAAATATTAATATCAATAAATTATTTGGCAATGATAAGGTGGCAATGTTATGCTATATGTATCAGTATGTTAAGGCATTAAAAAGGATATATTAAGATAATAGCTATATGTAAGTGGAGATGAGAGATGAAAGATGAAAGACGAGAGATGAAAGATGAAAGATGAAAGACGAAAGTGACAGTGCCACGAGCCTCGAGCTACGAGCTTCGAGCCGCGTGCCACGAGCTTCTCAGAATTTAAGGAATAAAGTAATAAAAGGCTTTGCGCCTTTTTGTTTTACCTTGATTGGCAGAGGGTTAGTCAAGCCTCAATGCGATTGATCATTTAGATGTGTTTAATAATTTTATCATTAGCACAAATAATAAACAAGGCAATCCGATCCAAATAAATTCACTGAGCAAAACTTCCAAACCCCATTTAGAGAAAAATTTTTCTACTCCCAAAGGAGAAACTTTGATTACTTGCCAAGGGAAAAAATACCGGTCATTTTTGAAGGGAATCAGGAATCCGACTCCTCTGCCTCCTGTTGTACATGCATCTAGGATTCCATGTGACGCCGTGCAAAGAAAAAAATAAAGAAAGAGTAGCCATTGCTTTCCATATTTTTTAAAAACAGCCATCAAAACCAAACCGAGCAAAATGGCAAATAACAGCGAATGAGTAAATCCCCTGTGGCCAAGAGGAGACTCATAGGCTATTCCAAATTTGAAACTTAAAACGTCCAAATCAGGCAACATGGAAGCCAAAACTCCTACCGTTACAATTGCATTCTTTTTAGCTGAATGAGGAAGGGCCTTTGATAAGGCATAAGCAACCGCTGCATGTCCAATAATCGAGGCCATTCCTTATTTTTTAGTTTTTATTAAATATGAAAACCTCTATCATCTATCGATGTATGGTCCGCCAGCAGCATCAACCTTTTTGACTAAGTCAATTACTTTGTCATACAAGGCATCTACTTTCGGAGCAACCATTTCAAATTCTGATAGAGCTGTTTTATAAGATTCTTTGTATAATCCTGGAACTGGGGCAGTTGAAGTAACCACAACGCCCAAAATTGTTCCTACTCGTCCAGAAATGCTTGGTGCCGTTTCAAATTGTCTTCTTGCCATTGAAGCGTCACCATTCATTTTCAATTTTAGTTCATTCAACTCTTTACCGAGTGTATATGACGTCTTCAAAATATCATTTCCTAAGGCAGGCATGTCTAGAACGGCCTTGTCAATAGATTTCAACATGCTTTGAATTTTGCTGAGCTTGGTTCCACTATGATCCAGTTTTCTGGAAAGTGTTATGACTTGCTCAGTAAATTGTAAATTGTCTTGAGGACTAGGATTAGGAATGCTGGCGACGTTTAGAGGTTTACATTCAAAATTTACAACAGGCGTTAAAGTACTTAATTCACCATCGACGTATTGTTGCATGACCACTCCATATTTACCAGGTGTTACCATAGCCCCTAAGGTACCCGAACCAAAAAGTTGATCTGGTCTAGGTGTGTACCGACCTTCAACAGGACTGTAATCTGACATTCTAAAATCCCAAACCATCCGATTGAGCCCTTTTTTGGGGCTTTGTTTGATTTGCCTCATCACCTTCCCATTGGAGTCTGTGATGGTAAATAACAAATAAGGATCTATGTCATTGTCTTCCGCGCGCATACTGTCAGGGCTTGGATAGCTGATCTTTTCACCTTTTTCAAGCTTCATTTTCTCGACTTCTTTCCTTTTGTCTGCTCGATTTTTGAGTTCATTTTTGAGGTAATAGGTGAAAACGCTACCTACTTGTGGATTGGGTGTGCTGAAATAACTACTTCCCAAATGTCCTTTATCTCGCAAGCCTAAAGGTTTTCTTTCTATAAACATCAACGCATCTTTGATTGGGAGAATAAGCCCATTCTCAGCAGTAGAAATTTTGTTGATGTGTCTAAGTGGTGAGTAATCATCCAAAATATAAAAACCTCGGCCAAAAGTGGCTAAGACCAAGTCGTTTTCTCTTCTTTGAATTTCTATATCTCTGACTGCAATGGTTGGCAATCCAGCTTTGAGTTGTGTCCAATTGAGCCCAGCATTGTGAGAGAAAAACAAACCAAATTCCGTTCCTACAAACAATAGATTGGGGTCGACATGAGCCTCAGCTATGGGGTAAACACTTCCTCTCTTGGGTAAATCTGTGGTGATGTTTTGCCATGTTTTACCACTATCTATGGTTTTAAAGACATAAGGGCTAAAATCGCCATATCTATGATGGTTGAAACATACATACGCGGTGGCTTTATTGTGGACTGAAGCAATGATTTGATGAACATAAGTCATTGCTGGAACTCCAATAATATTATCAAATTTGGTCCATGTTTTACCACCATCTTGCGTCAAGTGGATCAAACCATCATCTGTTCCTGCCCAAATGATATTTTCATCCAAAGTGGATTCTGATAGGGTAGTAGTCTGCCCAAAAATATCAGTACTTTGATTTTTTGCGATTGCATCCACTGACCACACTTTACCCATTACTTCAAAAGTGTTTCTATCCAATTGGCGAGACAAATCTGGACTGATGACTTTCCAATTATTGCCTTGATCATCCGTACGATAAACTTTATTTGCACCAAAATAAAGCCTTTTGTGGTCGTGGCTACTGATTTGTAGCGGAGCATCCCAGTTCCACCTCAAGGCAGGCTCACCCTTACCTTCAATAGGTTGAATAAATAAAAATTCGCCATTTTTACGGTCAAATCTTGAAAGCGCTCCGTATTGTGCTTGTGCATAAATGATGTTTGGATCAGTAGGGTCAACTTGGGTTTCAAAACCATCACCTGCAGAAGTCACATACCAGTCAGCGTTGGTTATACCATTCATAGAAGTGGTTCTGGATGGTCCTCCTAATGAAAAGTTGTCTTGTGTGCCACCATGAACATTGTAGAAAGGATATTCATTGTCTGTAGACACTTTGTAGAACTGGGTAACGGACAAATTACTTTTGAATTCCCATGTCCCAGCATGATCATAAGTTTCATAGATTCCACCATCACAACCTACCATTAAGTGTTGAGGGTCATTTGGGTCAACCCAAATGGCATGATTGTCTATGTGTTTGTTGATTTCTCCAAGATTGCTTACCGTTTTACCTCCATCATAGCTGACTTTATAATAAGTATCCGTGATGTAAATTTTATCCGAGTTGTGAGGATCACAATCAATTTCTTGATAATAATTGCCACTGGTACTGGTTGAACTCATTTTTGACCAAGAAGCTCCCTTATTCGTTGATCTATAAATACCGCCATTTTCATCTGCTTCTACGACGGCATAAACTTTGTTTGGATCTATCGGACTAACCGCAATACCGATTCTACCAAGATCTCCACTAGGCAAACCATTTTTACATGCCGTCCAAGTACTTCCACCATCAGTAGATTTAAAAACACCCGTTTCAGGGCCACCACCAATATAGGTAAATACTTTTCTCATCCGTTGATGAAAAGCAGCGTAAAGAATATCAGGATTACTGGGGTCCATCAATAGATTATTACAACCGGTGTATTTGCTAACAGATTTTACAAGTGTCCAGGTCTTACCTCCGTCAATGGTTTTATAAACACCTCTTTCACCTCCTTCGCTCCAAACAGGTCCGTAGGCAGCAACGTAAACGATATTAGAGTTGGTTGGATGTATGATAATGTTTGCTATGTGTTCAGAGGTTTTCAAACCCATATTTTGCCAAGTTTTACCTCCATCTTCACTTTTATAGACACCATCACCATAAGCTACAGACCTTTGATTATTGTTTTCTCCCGATCCAACCCATACAGTATTTGGTTGTTGGGGGTCGAGGGCAACACAGCCTATGGAATAACTACCTTGCCCATCAAAAATGGGTGTAAATGTTGTTCCCTTATTGACAGTTTTCCACACACCTCCTGAAGCAACGGCGATGTAATATTCACTGTGATTTTTTGGGTTTACTGCGAAATCTGCAATTCTTCCAGAAGTAACTGCGGGGCCTATTGCACGGAATTTGAGTCCACTGATGTATTCAGCTGGTACTACAGGTTTTGGAGTTTTGGTGCTGTCTGTTATTTTGGATTGACCGGTAGCACAGCCAAAAAATAACATGGCCATAGCTATGAGTTGGATTTGTTTCATCATTTAAGTATTGGTTAGATAAGGTAAATATATACAATCCTACAAATAATAGTAGGGAAGAAAAAGGACGAAAGAAAAAAGACGAAAGAAAAAGGAAAAAAGGCATGTACCTATAGCCATTGATACGAAATAAGGAGGTCTTTAATAGTCCAATAATGTCTTTTCTAATTCATTTTTATTGCCAATTATTATTTTAAAGTTTGAAATCACATTCAATTTAAAAAAGTAATGTAAGCTTACCTAGCATTTTTTAGATTGGTGACATATGTTGAACTTTTCCCACGTCTTTCAGCTCTCGTCTACAAAGACAATTAGAGCAATTCAAGATTAATTTCCTTCTGCAACTTTCAATTTTGCGATAAAATAGAAAGTGACAATTCCCAAAATCACTGATAATGCCCCAACATATGCGTATTTTTCATATTTTCCGTCAGCGCCTATGGCAATGATGTTTCCTGAAATAATACCAGTAAATGCAATTGCCAACTGCTGTAAAGACGATTTCAATGCCATAAAACTGCCTCTGGTTGATGTAGGAGCACTTGCAGTAATGATGGCATTTGGAGAGATCATTCTACCACTTCCAAACACAAAAAATAATGTTGTAAATATAAGGGCAATGCCTACAGGAACTGGTTGCAGATTGGTAATGATGATAGTAGGTATAAAACTCAAAGTCATAACAGTGACGAAAACCTTCATAAAACCAATTTTATCAGTCATTTTTCCAATAAAAGGTGAAGTAATCATCGTCGCAATGCCACCCAACATGAATTGTAATGATATTTGCTCAGGACTAAATCCTATGTTTTTGATCATAAATGGTGAAATAAACGGAATGATCATAAAATGTGCCATCACCAATACAAATCCAGCTAACAATGCATTGACTTGATTTTTATCTACTAAAATATTTGTCAAAGAACTGAAGCTGACTTTTTGTGGTATTTTTGACAGGTGTGCTGTAAGGTTGGGGAAGGTGAAATAAATCAAAATAGAAATAAGTAGTGCTAAACCTCCAATGACGAGGAAAGGGAGTTGCCAATTTGATTTTGCAGCTAGATAAATTCCAATTGGCACGCCAAACGCAGAAGCAGCTGAGAAGGCTGCGTACAGAAATCCCATCGCTTTCCCTCTTTCTTGAAAGGTAAATAAGTCGCTTACAATGCTGAGTACAATGGCACCAATGAGCCCTCCAAAAAGCCCGGTAAAAAATCTGGCAGTAGTTAATAGATAATATCCAGGACTATAAGCACAAATCAATGTTCCTATGCCAAACCCTACATAGCAAAACAACAATACTTTTTTTCGATCATATCTGTCTATGAAAAAGATTCCTACAAGACTAGCAATAGCTGCAGCAATGGCATAAGAGGATACTAAAAAAGAATATTGAAAGGTGGTAATGTCAAATTCGTGTATGAAAGTATCACCCAAAGGCATAATGATCATAGAATCTACAATATGGGTAAAATTGATGACACTCAACACGAAGAGTGCATACATTTTTTGACGAATAGGCATAAAGCACTTTTAGTTCATGGAGAATGATGCGAAGGTGGAAACAGAATCGTACAACATAAGTTCATGGTAGTTGTAATAAAAGTAAGCAGTGAGGGGTAAACTTTCTACCAAATGTTGTAAAGTGTTTTCATTTTCTGCCACGCATACCAACCATAACTTGGTTCTGTCAGCATTGAGCACGTAATTGAGAATGACACCCGCAGTGAGGTAATTGGCTACTTTGGATCTTTGCAAAGGTATGAGGTCAAACCAATCTTCTTGGTTGGTTTCTGGAATGTCAAATTCCACCATGTACAATTTGATTTTTATCATATCTTTTAATTTAGATTTGAACTAAGTATCCAAAATCTAGCTGCAATGATAACCCAGGCGGGGGATACGCTCTGAATGTCAAACGAATTTCTAAATCTATTTTCTCTTCAGCCATCAAATTTTTAAGATCACCCAAAGAAGTCAACATTTTTAATTCTTCTTTTTGATTGAATGGTACATCCTCTTGATAAAACATCTCAATTTTATTGTAAGGTGCTTTTTTACTGATGGCACTGACCGTTACTGCCCTTATAAAATTTAGGTCAGAACCATTAAATCTGGGGCTAAATATACCTCGGGATGCATTTACTATTTTGACATTGTCTGAAGATAATCCTCTGGCTTGCAGATTCGCCGCATAAAATGTTGGGATGTCCCTCAATATAAAATAATGGGTTTCTATGGTATTTAAACCAATGGGCAATTCCAGTACACTTTGAAGTCTGAAGTCAAACACATTGTTGTTTTCTTTCGAGCACGAGGTCAGGAAAATCACAGATAATAAAGATAAACATATGATGGATTGCTTC
This sequence comes from Saprospiraceae bacterium, assembly GCA_016715105.1. Lineage (GTDB taxonomy): Bacteria > Bacteroidota > Bacteroidia > Chitinophagales > Saprospiraceae > JADKBO01. The sequence continues at coordinate 21,875 of JADKBO010000006.1, forward strand.
ATATTATGATAACGAGGAGGTTTTTAGATTTGTTACCTTCTTAAACGTAAAATTGAATTGATGGTTGAATAATAGTGCAATTTGCAATTAATAAAAAAGGCGTCAGAATTCTCCAACGCCTTTATATAATTTTAAAAATTATGACATTATTTTTTAACACCTGTGATAGGGCAAGCATCTGCAATTGTGCCAATTGCTGCAGCAGTAATTGTTACATTTAAAACACCACTTAGTGTTTTGTTATCTGCTGCCAAATTTGCAGTTCCTTTTGCAACAATGGTAGCTGTTATGGTTACTCCAGGAGCTGCAGTAAAGGGAACATTAGGAATTGTTTGGTCTATGGTAATGGTAGAACCACTTACTGTAGCAGCCAAGTTTACAGGTGCTCCAAAAACCGAAACACCTACAGTTACCTCTGAAACAGTACCACCTGCTCTTTCTTGAATCTTGAAGTCATAAACACTATTGTTTATTTGGGCATTCAATGGTCCAGGACATATAAGTGTTCCACCATAATCACCAATGAATTTATCTCTTGCATAAACACAAAGACTTGCATCAGATTCATCGGCATCAGCATTGTAAGTTTCAGCATTTGGGTCTGTACATCCTTTTACAGGATCTGAGCAAGAAGTAAATAAGACTGATCCAGAAAAGATGAGTGCAGCTATAGCAAAGAATGAGATTGAATTTCTAACTTTCATTTCAACGTATTTTTAAATTTTATTTAATGTGTGCAAAGATAATAGCATTTCAAAATTTTCCCTCCAATTTTCTTACGTCGTCATTGCTTCCCAGATTGATTCGTAAGTTCATTCCACTTTGTCTGAAAATCAACTCTTCCATTTTACAAAATATAGGAAGGGTGTTAATATAATCCTTTTTCGTTGAGTTCAAACGGTGATCAAATTGGAAAGTAATTCGCTCTCAGTAGCGGTAGAAAAATGGTTGTTGGTTAAATGGGGTATTACAAGGGGCACTTGTAGCTTGAAAACTGGTTTTATAAAAGTAAAACTTTGAGCACTTAGGTTCTTACCGCAAATGCAGATCAATACCAAAGCGACCAATAATATTTTATCTTTTACTGCCTTCATATACTTCAAACTTATAAAAACCGGCTTCTATTGGTCCATTCATCAAAGATATTCTTTTAGATGGTTTTAAACCAACGTGTTTTAACGCTTCCATGTTGCCACTAAATATCCAAACGGCGCTCCCCGTCAATTGTTTTTTCATTAAGTCACCTATTTGTTTGTAGAACAACATATCGTCTTCCAACTTGAGCCTTTCATCATAAGGAGGATTGGTGATGATCAAACATTTTGGAAGGTCAGTTTGCAGGAAAAAATCTTTGCGACTCACCTTAATTTTGTTTTCCAAACCCGCCTCCAATATATTGGTTTCCGAGGCTTTCACACATTGTAAAGATTTGTCAAAACCAAGGATTTCACATTCAATGGGTTTAATATTTGCATCAGCTTCTGCGATGATTTTCTCCCAAAGTTTAGCATCGTAATTGGTCCAGTTCTGAAAGCAAAAGGAAGCATCTTTCCTTTGCGGTGGAATATTTCCTGCAATTCTCGCAGCTTCGATCAAAATGGTGCCAGAACCACACATTGGATCAACAAAAGTATCTGTGCCATTCCAACCAGATAGCATAACAATTCCAGCAGCCAGTACTTCATTGAGAGGGGCTTCTACAGGGTACATTCGGTATCCTCGCATGTGCAAAGAATGGCCGCTGCTGTCCAAAGACAAAGTCAATTTATCTTCCCTGATGTGTAAGTCAAGTTGGATTAAAGCATTTACAGGGTTTACATTGGGTCTGCGCCCAAATTTATCCCTAAACCGATCCACAATGGCATCTTTTGTTTTTAGACCTGCATATTGAGAATGTCTGAAAATTTCAGAATTTACGATCGGATTGATTGAAAATGAGTCCTTGACAGAAAACAATTCTTCCCAAGGATAATCGTAAACTTTTTTATAAAGTTGAAGCTCATTTTTTACTATTTCCTCTCTGAAAGGTGTAATGACCCTCAAGGCAGTACGCAATAAATAATTCGATTTGTAGAGCAACTCCAGGTCACCCTCATACTTTACTGCTCTTTTGAGCGGCGTGATATTTTTTCCTCCCAAGGCTTCAATTTCACCAGCAAGAATGCCTTCAAATCCTTGTAATGTTTTTGCGATTATTTCCAAAATGGACTTTTTAGTATCTGTTAAGTGGCGAAATAAGCTATTTTTGATCTTTTATCGGCAAAAGCTGTTTAGGAATTTTAAATGTTATTACATTATAAAATATTTGGTGAAGAAAACAAGGACGCTCCTTGGGTTACTTTTGTCCACGGGGCAGGGGGGAGTTCCTCTATTTGGTTCAAGCAAATCAAGGCATTCTCTGCCCATTACAGGATTCTACTCATTGATTTGAGAGGCCACGGCAACTCCACAAAAGGGGAAGTGCAATCTTCTTACACATTTAAAGATATCAGTAGGGAAGTGCTCGAGGTGTTAGATCACTTGGAAATAAAATCTAGTCATTTTACAGGTATTTCACTTGGTACAATCATCATCAGAGAAATCGCAGAGCATTTTCCAGATCGTGTTGATTCCATGATTTTGGGTGGCGCAATCCTCAAGTTCAATCTCAGGGGTAAAATACTGATGAAGCTAGGGCAGTGGTTTAAGTCTGTTCTTCCATATATGTTGTTGTACAAACTTTTTGCATTTGTCATTCTACCAAGAAAAAATCACAAAGAAGCTAGATCGATGTTTGTCTTTGAGGCGAGAAAAGTAGCACAGAAAGAATTTGTACGGTGGTACAAACTCACCGCTTCAATCAATAACTTGCTCAAAATTCATAGGACAAAAGACATCGGAATACCTACGCTTTTCATCATGGGAAGTGAAGATTATATGTTTTTGGAGCCCATCCGTGATTTGGTCAAAAAACAATCTAAAGCGGTATTGGAAGTAATAGATCAATGTGGTCATGTTGTGAACGTAGAGCAACCACACACTTTTAATGAGATTGCCATTTCTTTTCTTAAAAATTTAAACGATCAAAAGACCAATGAGCAAAATCAGTAATATACTCCTCAGCCCCTTAAAATACAAATGGTTTACATTTACAAAATTGCCAAGTTTGGTTTTTTGGGGTGTGAAAGTGAGTACTTTGGATGATGCCAAATGTGTGGTCAAAACAAAATATGGATGGACCAATCAAAACCCATTTAAATCCATGTACTTCTCAGCACTTTGCGGTTCGGCAGAGCTTTCTACAGGAGGTTTGGTCATGCACCACATTGAAGGTAATGGTAATTGGTCCATGTTAGTCACCGACTTCAAAGCGAATTTTAGTAAAAAAGCGGTTGGAGTGATCAGTTTTGTCTGTGAAGATGGCCTTATTGTTCAGGATAAGATAAAGACAATCATGTCTTCGCAAACAGGAACTGGGGCTTTTGATTTGCATTCTACGGCTATCAATGATAAGGGAGAAACGGTGGCTTCTTTTGTGGTTTCATGGTCTTTGAAGCAAAAAAGATAAGAGTTCATAAAGTGGAAAGTTCATAAAGTTTGAAGTTCAGTAGTTCTAAAAGTTCGGGTTATATGTGTTTATTCGTCACAAAAAAAAACGCAAACAAATAAACATCTCCTGCGAAATTGCAAAACTGCTGAATTGCTGAACTGCTTAACTGCAAAATTGCTGAACTGCGAAACTTTACCTAAAATTAAAGTGTTTAATGCAACGTTTATCAGTCAAAAATAACGCTAAACAAATAAACATTTCCTGCGAAATTGCTGAATTGCAAAACTGCTTAACTGTGCAAAATTGGAGAACTGCGAAATTGCCAATTGCCCATTTACATCTTAAATCTCACATTTTAAATCTCACATTCAATATTCACTATTCACCATTTACTATTCACTTATTCATTCATCTAGAAGAAAATTTCTTGCGCAACCCTAAACGTATTTGCGTGACAATCAACGATATCAGCAACCCTGGGAGAATAACCACCACCCATGCTGATGGCTACTGGAATTCCATTGTTTTTTAAAGTCGAAAGGGTAAATCGGTCTCGTTCTTTGCAACCCGCCTTACTGACAGAAAGCCGACCAAGTTTATCGGATGTGATGATATCGACTCCAGATAAATAGAAGGCAAAATCGGGTTGAACCTCATCAATCAAACGGGGAAGGGTATTTTTAAGAATCGATAAATATGCTTGATCACCTGTTTGATCTTCGAGTCCAATGTCAAGATCGCTTTTTTCTTTTCTAGTCGGGAAGTTTTTCTCACCATGCATGCTAAAAGTGAAGACTTCTGGAACATTTTCAAAGATGTTTGCGGTACCATTTCCTTGATGCACATCCAGATCGATGATGAGTATTTTTTTAGCTAGGCCTTTGGATAACATCAGATTTGCAGCGATTGCAATATCATTAAAAATGCAAAAACCTTCTCCAAAATCAGCGAATGCGTGGTGAGTACCTCCTGCAATATTCATAGCTACTCCATATTGCAAAGCATATTGGGCACAAAGTAAAGTACCTTTGGAGATGTGTTTACCCCTGTCAATTAAAGCGGGTGTCATAGGAAAACCAATGCGTCTGATTTCCTTTTCAGATAGCGTCTGCGATTCTAGCTTTTGGAGATAATCGGCAGTATGTGTCAATAGAATTTCAGTTGGTGTCAATTGATCAGGAGTGAAAAAATTGTCCGCATGAACCGTACCTTCATAAATTAATTGTTCTGGTATCAGTTCATATTTGATCATGGGGAAACGATGGCCTTCTGGCAAAGCATATTTGTAGCTGTTGTGAAATGCTATTTTGAGCATAAATTATTACAATGATTTTATGGCTATTCCTATACAAATGGCAATTGTTACACTAATTAGTGTTCCAATTAAGACATATTCAGTTTCTTTTCTTTGACGGTCTTGATTTCTATCGCTAAACCTCAAAATTGATTTAGCCGCAATAAGAAATCCGATCGCCTGTGATTCGTTTATTAGGATAAAAATAAGAATTAAAATTCTCTCGAAAATACCAATCCATTTTCCTGCATTTTCTAGACTGTCTCTTTCTTCTTTAGTTTGATTTATTTCTTCTTGCCAGGATTTAGTTGCTAAATTTACAATTATACCTGCAGGGTAAGTTATAAAGAGAAAGCCAACAATTATTGCAAGATTTATAGTGTTTATAGAAAAGTTTATCGCAATGGGTTCGGCCATTAAATAGGTTACACAATAAATAAAAACAACTAAATGTAAAAATTGTACTAAAAGAAAAGATAATAAATTTATACTTAAAAATTTTATTCTACAGGTTTCGATCAGCAAATGACTTATAACAATTAAAACTACAATAATCCAATACTTTATATCTGAAAGGGCAATTAAAGCCCCAATTCCAATGATTGCAGTCTGCAGGTATAAATATTTTGATTTAAAACCTTTTTCTTCTTTTTCATCACTCCATTTTTTGGGCAGAATGAAAAAACGTATCAATAAATGAGACAATACTAATTTCAATAAGGTTATCATTATCCAATTTTAAAATGAATGCTCATAATATTCTATGGTTGCTTTTATAGCTTCCCAACCTGCATGCTTTTTTCTCAAATTTACTGCTGGCTGACTTATTTTTAAAATTTCGCTGATGGCTGCTTCATTGTTTACTAATAATAAATTATAAACAATTTCTGCTGATGATATTGTCCATTTTGTCATTACATCTTCCATCAAACCTAAAATAACTTGCCATTTTTTGTTTTCGCCATCATCTGCACTTGTCAAAGATAAACTTCGATTCGATTTTTTTAAATTTTCCAACTCTCTTCCTGAGAAATGAAATGCTGGACCGTCAGATTCTTGAATAGATCCTCCATAAAATGATATCTCCCCCAGACCGATTGATAATCTTATGTCAACATTTGATGCCCTTTTCCCATGGTCAAATTGCAATGATTTTAATCCAGCTTTAATAAATATGGCATCTCTTAATGCATATTTTGGGTTATTTATGATTCCTTGTATACTATCACCCCTGAAAATAAAGAATTTTGTTTCATCAATTGCATAAATTTTTTCAAGTACATCTTTTAAATGAATCTGAATTGTTTTTCTCTGCTCAGGTTTGAAAATTGATGATGATATTAAATCTCCTGTAATTACAGCTTTCAAGATCATTTTTTTTTAGTTTTTACAAATAATGTACAAATATAAGCCTGTAGACTTATAAAGTGCAAATATAAATCTGTAAACTTATAAAAAACGATTATAAGCCTAAAAAATTATAAAATTAAAATATAAGTCTATAGACTTATAAAGTATGATTATAAGTCTACAGACTTATAATTTATTTTATATAATATATAATTGATTGACATACTCTATTTTTTAAAAAATAAGTCAACATTCACTCATCATAGAGTCTAAGCTATTATTTTTGCACAACTTTTTACAAAAACAACAGACTTTGAGCGGCATGCAAAAACATTTGAGCGAACAAGAAATCATCAGAAGAGAGAATCTTCAGAAATTATTGGACTTGGGCATTGACCCTTTTCCGAGCGATACTTTTGAGGTTAATATGAAGGTAGATAAAATCAAGGAAGGATATAAAGAAGGAGATGAGCAATTTGCAAACGTAAGCCTAGCTGGTAGATTGATGTCCAAACGTATCATGGGCAAAGCTTCATTCGCAGAAATTATGGATAGCACAGGTCGTATTCAAATTTATCTCAATAGAGATGAACTGTGTCCTGATGAAGATAAAACATTGTACAACGATGTATTTAAGAAGTTGATGGATTTGGGTGATTTTATTGGAATCACTGGTCATGTTTTCATCACTCAAGTAGGTGAAATCAGCGTACACGTTTCTTCAATGAAGTTGCTATCAAAGACTTTGAGACCCTTACCTGTAGTAAAGACTGATGCTGATGGCAATGTACACGATGCTTTTACAGATCCAGAACAAAGGTACAGAATGCGTTATGTGGACTTAATTGTAAATCCTCAAGTCAGAAAAGTATTCGAGCAACGCACTAAGATGTACAACTCCATGAGGGAATACCTGAATGAAAAAGGATATTTGGAAGTAGAAACACCCGTTTTACAACCTTTGTATGGAGGTGCTGCGGCGAGGCCATTTAAAACACACCACAATACCCTTGATATGGCTTTGTATATGAGGATCGCCAATGAGCTTTACCTCAAAAGATTGATCGTTGGTGGATATGATGGTGTGTATGAGTTTAGCAAGGATTTTCGCAATGAAGGTATGAGCAGATTTCACAATCCTGAATTCACTCAGATAGAATTATATGTGGCTTATAAGGACTATGCGTGGATGATGCGCTTAGTGGAAGAAATGGTCGAAAAAGTTGCCTTGGATCTTCATGGAACAACAGAAGTGCAAGTTGGTGAAAATGTGCTCAACTTTAAAGCCCCATGGAAGCGGTACACCATGTATGAAGCCATTCAGGAATTTACTGGTGTTGACATTTCAGAAATGGACGAAGATCAATTGAGGGCTGCTGCAGCAAGTCTGAAGGTGCATGTTGACAATACAATGGGTAAAGGTAAAATCATAGATGAAATATTTGGAGAACACGTAGAGCACAAACTCATTCAGCCTACATTTATTACTGATTATCCTGTAGAAATGTCGCCTCTTGCCAAAAAACATAAAACTAAAGCTGGTCTTGTAGAAAGATTTGAAGCCATCTGCAACGCCAAAGAAATCTGTAATTCTTTTTCTGAGCTCAATGATCCTATTGATCAAAGAGAAAGGTTTGAGTCACAACTAGAATTGGGCAAAAGGGGTGATGAAGAGGCCATGATGTTGGATGAAGATTTCCTCAGATCATTAGAATATGGAATGCCTCCTACAGCAGGTTTGGGTATTGGAATGGACCGATTGGCAATGATCATGACCAATCAAAATTCTATTCAAGATGTTTTGTTTTTCCCTCAGATGAAACCAGAGAAAACTTCTTAAACATTTGATACAGCCATTTGGATATATGTTGGCCTTTTTGCGAGCAATCATTATCATTGTTTCAATGCTCTTATGGTTGTTGTATTATATCGTAACAAAGCCCATCTTTGGCGATCATCCTAAACGTGCTTTTGCCCTGCGAAAAAATTGGTTGAATTACGTCGGATTGCCCGTTCTGAACATCCAAGTGAGTCATGAAGGAAAACCTCAGTCAGGAAGCGCCTTATATGTCTGCAACCATCGATCATTCAGCGACCCTTTGGTATTATGCAATTATTTAGACGCGTATGTGATCGCCAAAGCTGAGGTAGCAAATTACCCGGTAATCAATTGGGGTGCGAAATTGACGGGAGTTTTGTATGTAAAAAGGAATAACAAAGACTCTCGAAATGCGGTCAGAGAAATGATGGTTGATACCATTAAAAAAGGTTATAATGTGCTGGTTTATCCAGAAGGCACAATAGGTTTGAGTCGCCAAACTTTACCGTTCAAGGTAGGCTCTTTTTTGGAAGCAACAAGAAATAACCTCACAGTTGTTCCAGTTGCCATAGAATATAAGTCAGATTCTGATTTATGGAGGTATGAAAATTTTATTGTCCAGTTTGCTACACAATTTTCTAAGTGGAAATCAGAAGTAAAATTAAAATTTGGCCCACCAATGATTTCCAACGACGGAGAAGAGCTTAAGGAAAATGTAGTTACCTGGGTAAATGACCAATTGGGAGAAATGCAAAAGAATTGGTCAGAAATCAAGTTCATCGACGATGCAAAAACAAACTCGTAAGTTTAGGAGCTACATAGCGGTAGAGACCTTTTTATTGGAGCAATTGCCGATGTTCAGTAGGGTAGGTGCTGCTGCCTTGAAACCTAGTTTGGCCAACATCCAAAACCTATGCGCGGCTATTAGTAATCCACAGAATCAATTTAAAATAATCCATGTAGCGGGTACCAATGGAAAAGGTACCGTGAGTCATTTGATTGCAGGAATGTTGCAAAGCCAAGGATACAAAGTTGGTTTGCACACCTCTCCACATTACAGAGATCTACGCGAAAGGATGAAGATCAATGGCAGTCTACCTTCAAAGAGATTTGTCATAGACTTTATGAATGAAAACATCACACTCATTGAAGAAATAAAACCAAGCTTTTTTGAGATTACTGTAGCCATGTCTTTTGCTTATTTTGCTGCTCAAAAGGTGGATTTTGGAGTAATAGAAGTCGGATTAGGTGGCAGATTGGACTCCACCAATATTATAGATCCCATTTTGAGCGTCATTACCAATATTTCACTTGATCATACAGATTTATTGGGCAATACCATCGAGGCAATCGCTGCAGAAAAGGCTGGTATCATCAAAGCTGGTATACCTGTTTTGATAGGTGAAAAGCAAGTGGAAACATATTCAGTCTTCCAAAAAATAGCTTTAGAAAAACAAAGCCCATTACACTATGCCTCCAATTTGATTGAAGTTGAAGTACAACAAACGAGTTTGTCTGGCATGCAATTTAAGACCAAAGGAGTTTTTGAAAATAAAACCTTCCAGATCGATATCAGTGGACCTTTTCAGAAACACAACCTCACCACTGCATTTGCGGCTATATCATTATTGCGATCCCAGGAAATTCGATTTGACATTGGCAAATTGAAAGATTTTTTGGGTTCTTTTAGTAAAAAGGTAAAGTATATTGGCAGATGGCAAATCATTGGGAAAAATCCACTTGTATTAGTAGATAGTGCTCATAATGAAGGTGGTATGAATTATATTCTCAAACAATTATCTGTTTTGGGAAGTGGTCAATTGCATTTTGTAATAGGATTTGTCAGTGATAAAGACCGAAGTAAAATTTTACCTTTTCTCCCCCAAAATGCTCAGTATTATTTCACGAAAGCTGCCATACCTAGAGCATTAGATCCTGTAATCTTAAAGGAGGAAGCTTTGTATTATGGTTTGAAAGGAGAGGTCTTTTTGACCGTGAAGGAAGCATTAAAGCAAGCAAAAGAGGATGCAAAAAAGGAAGATGTCGTCTTTGTAGGTGGTAGTATTTTTATTGTTGCAGAGGTTTTGTGATTTCTGAATGAATTGCTTGACCGCTCAGAAGTTGGCAATTTGAGTGAAAACTTCTCTTCGTTTTCTTCTACTTATGGGAATGATGGTATCACCTTTGATGACGATATTTTGATTATCTAATGAAAGGATATGAGTGATGTTTAAGACAAAACTATGATGTGGTCTTACTAAGTACTTTTCTGGAAAAATGCCTACAACTTCACTCATTGTTTTACTGATCATGAGCTGTGTGCCATTGGCGAAATAGACCATGGTATAATTACCATCTGCCTTGCAAAAAAGAAAATCTTGGAGTGTACACCATTTTTTATGCCTACATCCTGGCAAAGCGTATTTTTTTATACCAGGGTTTGTAAGTTTCGTTAATCTTACTTCATGACTTTTGTCAATGGATTCTGTAAAATTTCTTTCCTGTAACAACATCGTTGATTGGGTATAATTATTTTCTCAAAGATATCATTTTCAGGAATGCTTGTCAAGTCACCTTTTTGGGTGATTTTGTTCGGTTTTTACAAGTGATGAAATGCACCCATACCAACAAACAAAAAAAGGAAGTGCCTGATGAACAGTTAATTGTTGAACTGCAGGCACTTCTTTTCTTTATATTTCTATTAGGAAGTTGATCACATTTTTATGATCACTGCACTTTGATTGGTGTTAATTTCATCTTTTACAAAATACACATTGTCGCTCAAATTGGAAAAGTCTACCAAACCATTGATGGCTTTTTTCTGGGCGACTAAAGTTCCATTTTGATTGTAAATCAATAAAGTTTGATCGGTTATGATTTGATCATTGATTTTGATTTGTACTTCACCATTTGTTGGGTTGGGTGAAAAAGTCATTTTCGTGGGAAGGTTGGAGGTTATATCTTCGTTTCTCACAGTGAAGCCCATGGCTACTTTATCAATGCAAAAATATGCCGGGGTATTCATTCCAAACGCTCCATTATCACTTGATGTCAGTTTTAAGCTCAAACTATCATTCAAACCACGTGAAGAGATGTCCACATATTTCCATTCTTTAAGTATGAAATCTTGCCCGTTGTCTGCATTCCGATAATCGGCTAACATAACATCTACCTGATTTTCAGATAAAACACCTCCTCTATAAGCTTTGATGGTCAATTTGAAAAAGTCAGGATCGTTTCCTGTCACGCCACCAAATTTTTTAGCAAAGGCATCTCCATTTTTCATACTCAAATAAGCGTAAGTGGTATTGTTTACATAAAAGCCACTTATAAAGCGATTTTCGGAGTCGTTTACTTTGAGTAAGTTTTCTCCTGTGGCAACATAGGCAACCGCATAACTAATGGAACGGTCAGCCCCTGCGCCAGAGATAGCGCTGTATTCATTGGTGAAACCAGCTGTGATCGTGTCTTGCATACTTGAAATAGACCAACCAGACCATGCCATCCAATCTTTGTTATATGCATTTGGTAATACTAGATTTGCTTCTTCAAAAAATCCAGGGGCATCTGATCCATTGAGAAATTTTCCTGGCAATAGTTTGAATGATTCAAAATCAATGGTATCCTGCGCAGTGGTTTGGAAACTTAAAGCTAAACAGAGAATTAAAGTAATTTTGTACGTCATTTTTTATGGTTGTTTTGTATGTAATCACACTTGTTATTACCTCTCAAAACACAAAGCATAAGCCTCCACATCAAAAGACAGCGGTAGAAAGTAGAGCACCACTGTACAGCTACTTTAATTAGACTCATTGCTTCACCTTCCTCCGAGGTAAAAAATCAATAATAGTACTTGGCAGGTCTTCTGGCTTGTCTCACACCTTGCAGCCTTCCCTTCTTTTCAGAAAGTGACATTATAGCAGGTGTTTTTTTACGAGACTTACAGCAGCGGGGACTGCTCCGGATTTACACACGGTATTCCCTTTTAATGCTTTATCATCCATGGATGAAAGAATGATTTTAATGGCAATCTTTCTACAAAAATGATCCAGCAACCAAATGCTGACGCAAATATAGTTTTATTTGAAATATGATAAGACTGTGGTTCAGTGGTATTTTTAAATTCTTTCCAAGACGAAAGATGAGAGAAGTCCAGCTCATTGAGAGAATTTCTTTAGCCCAAAAGCAACAGTTTATTGAATGATATACCTCACACCTAACAATAACTGGTTGAGCGTAGATTGATTTTGCTCTACCAACCATTGGTTGCTCACACCTGTACCAATTGCAAAACCCACGAAAGGAGCCAATGATTGCGTTTTATTTATTGGAATATTGAGCCCTACATTTGCTTCAAATAATCCTTGTATTTGACCTTTTTGATCTTTTAATTTCAATAAGCCACCATTTGCCTTGATCGCAAAATGCAAACCTCTACTAAAAAAAGTGCCCTCTTGATAAAAACTTGGACAATCGCAATCACCATTCATGTTGAAAGGGTAGAAAAGAATGCCTATTCCTAAGTGTGGGTATATAACTTTCTGATAATCAGCGTTTCCCAAACTGAAATCAACGCCGATGTTTCCTAGATAGTAAAATTGTCTTTCCTTGTCTGGTTGGATCAGGTATTCTGCATCGACACCTATGGCCTTTAATCCATCAAATTCTGCAAGTGTTTCAGGGCTAGGGTTAGCTAGATTTTTACCGTGCCAATCTAAGTAATTATTAGATTGGAAACTACCCACAAAATTGAATTGAGCAAGCACAGCTTGGCTAATAAGACACAGGCAAAAAAGCAAATGATATTTCATTCATTGTGTTTGTATGTCATAAACGGAATTCAAAGGGCAATCATTATTTTATTGGTCTAATAACGGAAAATATCGGTTATTGATGACATTTTTATGATGGATTTGATGTCCAATTATTTGGAAGCCCAAAGCCAATGAGGATATTTCTATGGCGTTGGCATTGCCCTTTATCAACATTTGATCTTCAGTCATGGATGAAAACAGGAGTAATGATGATCGGCGTACGACTTCAAATTCTTGTAATAAAGCGTCCAAAGAGCGATTATTGGCATTCGCACCAGCGGCTAGTAAATCTTCATCATAACCAGGTAGAATGGTCATATCACCGCGTGAAAAACGAAGTGCCCGATAACTTTGAACTCGCTCATTGTCTATCAAATGTTGGACAATTTCTCTGATGGTCCATTTATCTTTGGCATAAACCTTATCACCCAACTCCACCACTTTTTCATACTCATCATTGGTGAAAAGTGACTGGTATTTTACCAAGCCAGACATCAAATCAACATCTTCCACCAAGGTGATGTATCGATCAAAAAATTTTGGCAAAGTACCAATATCTGTAACTCGCATAAGTTTAATTTTTATAGCCCCCAAATGTAATATAATTACAATAATTTATAATGCTTATCTCATTAATTATCATAGTAAATATGCACAAAAAATAAAATCATATTCTAAAAATATATAATAAGTGTTATCTATTAATGCAAAATATAATATGTTATCAATCCAAATATTTAAAAATAATAATATATTATTTTCTTTAAGTAAGCTTTTTTCAATTGGGTCTTATTGCTTACTTTAGCATTCAATTCTAATTCAAAAGGCAACTCTCCATGAGATTACTACACCAAACTTTTAGTAGTTGGTAGACTGATATTGCAAAAGACGGACCTAGCATTTTCAATACCAAAAATTAATAGTTATAATGCATTTGCTTGATAATCAGCTTGTAAAACATAAATATTAGTTCATATTAAAAATTAGCACAATTTTTGATCTTAGAACTATGAACATATTGAACTCAATTTAAGAATGATTCAGAAGGGTAAAACTTTCTGGGTAGAACGTAAACTTATAACCTTGAACAAATTCTACACTAAAACTCATTTCTTGTCGATCCTATTGATTTGGGTCGGTATAGAGCTGCATGGGCAAGATTTGCACTATTCGCAGTTTTATAATTCGCCCCAAAATTTAAATCCTGCGCTTACAGGAGTTTTCAATGGAAGTCAACGGTACAATCTTTCCCTCCGAGATCAGTGGAGATTTGTTCCCGTACCCTGGACTACCTTTAGTGGTGCTTTCGATAGCAACATTTTACCCGTCAACAAAGACTATTTCTATGGTTGGGGCATCAATTTCAATTACGACAAACAAGGTGATTCCAGATTGGTTCTTGCTGGTCTTAACTTTAGTGGCTCCATTACCAAAGAGTTAGACAAGAAAAATCTCATTACTGCAGGAGCAACCCTTGGTTTTGCAAGAAGGGGTTTTAACCTTACAGAGCTAACTTGGGATAAACAATGGGATGGTATCCAATTTAACAGTGGTGGTGCTTCTGGTGAAAATTTTGACTTGAGCGCTGTTACCTTTTTGGAGACTGGAGCTGGTATCAATTATCGATGGCAAAAAAATACCCGCACAAAAATTGATGCTGGTATAGGAGCTTTCCACCTTTATCAACCTAAAACAGATTTTTACAATACGGACGATAAAAGGTTGCCAATGCATCTGTCATTGACAGCAATGGGGTCTTTTAAAATCATCAATGCACTTGATTTGCAACTCAATGTGATGCAACAATTGCAAACTACTTATCGAGAATCACTTTTTGGAGCAATAGGAAAAATTTATTTAAACCAAAAAAGAGGTTCAGAGACTCAGCTTTATTTAGGGTTGGGATACAGAACTGCTGGTTCTTTCATACCAAGCATTGCGTTGCAATTCAGGCAATGGTATGTAGGATTCAGTTATGACGTAGATAATACGACCATCAACAATGCATTAAACAGTAAACGTGGAGGTCCCGAATTCCACGTGCGTTATATTTTTTCAAAAGTAAGGCCTCTTTCTGAAAGGAAAGCTTGCCCTATCTACTAATTCCAAGAACGATTTATGAGTAGAAAACTATACATACTGTTTTACATAATGACCTTTTGGGCGACCTGTGCCATGGCACAGACCAAAAGTCAATATGTGGAAGCAGGCGAGAAAGCCCTGGTAGAAAAAAACTACTATGGAGCACTTGTCTACTTCAATGAAGTGTTGGATTTTGATGCAAATGACATCAATGCACTAAAAAAATCCGGCGATGCAGCACGCCAGTTCAATTCTTACCAACTGGCCATACAACGATACGAATACCTTTTAGATACCCTCAATTACAATGAGGATAAGATGTTATACTTTTACCTTGGTGAAATGCACCAAAGGATTGGGAACTATGGAAAAGCTGGAGATTATTACAATATGTACTTATCGCAGTTTAGTGATGATGCCGATTATTTTACTCAGAAGGCCCGTGTAGAAAAAGTAGCAGTCGATTGGGCAAACCTCAAAATGAATGATGTTGATCCAAATGTGACTTTAGAAAGATTGGAAACTGAAGTCAATAGTCCAGATTCTGAATTTGGCGCGATGGTCAAAGACAGCAATTTGATTTTTTCCTCTATGAGATTTAAAGAGACCAAATCAAAGTTGAATCCGCCTCGCCAGATTTCCAAAATCATGCAAGACAAAGATGGGGTAATCGGAGTTTTCGATGAGGCTTTGAATGATACAGATTTGTCTTTGGGTAATACCGCCATGAACCTTGATAAGACGGTCATCTATTTTACTAAATGTACCTATGTCGAGCCTCATAAATTGAGGTGTGATTTGTATAAAGGTAACCTTGGGGCAGATGAAAAGGTGACAAACATACAAATGTTGCCTGCAACCATAAATGATACCACGCATACAACTACTCAACCCGCCATTGGCAAGTTTGGGAATGATGATAGAGAGGTGTTATTTTTTAGTTCTGATAGAGTGGGAGGAAAAGGAAAATTGGATATTTGGTATAGCTTTATTAATGGGGACAGTCTTTCTGCTCCTATAAATCTAGCTGCAATCAATACGTCTGAAGAAGAAATAACGCCATTTTTCCATACCCCTAGCAAAAACTTATATTTCAGTTCTGACGGCAAACAAGGTTTTGGTGGATTTGACATCTACCATGCATCATTCAACAATGACAGCATCATTGACATTTATCACATGGATGCACCATATAACTCAAGTTATCATGACATCTATTTTACCTTGTCAGATGATTTTACAAAAGGTTATATGTCTTCTAATAGGGAAGGGGCACTTTATGTGGATGAAATGTTGAAATCTTGTTGTTTTGATATTTATGCATTGGACATCAAACCGTTGGAAATCACCCTTAAAGCGCTTACTTTCAATAAAAGAACAGGAGAAGATCTTCACGGTGCAAAAGTGAGTCTTTACGATGTTGCTACTGGTGAATTATTGGCAGAAATGATCCACGATACCAGCAATGTTTATCTTTTCCCAATAGAAAGAGGCAAACAATACATGGTAAAAGCTGAGAAAATTGGATTTAAATCTGATTCAATCACCTTCTCAACAGCAGATATCAAGGAATCTGGTGAAATTGTGAAAAAACTATTCTTAGAGCCTGATTTACTCAACTTAGATGTATTTACATTTGACGCTGATACAAGAGAAGCACTCGCTGGGGCTACCATTACCATAGAAGATTTAACAGACCCAACCAAACCTCAAGTGTTTAAGTTTAACGAACTGAGCAATGATTTCCACTTCCAGTTAGAAAGAGGTAAAACCTACCGAATAACTGCCAAGAAAGATGGTTATGCAACAGTCTCTGAATTGATAGATACCAAAGGTTTGGAAAACAATCTGAGGAAAGACCTTTATTTGAAAAAGTTGGGATTATCTGCCTACGTGCCATTGTCATTATACTTTGACAACGATCAACCAGAACCAGATAAGAAGACAACTGAAACCAATAAAAACTACAGTACCCTTTACAATGCATACAATGCTAGAAAGAAGACATTCATAACCAGGAACGGAGATGCAAAAGCCACTAACGAATTTTTTGGCAATGAAATGAAGGAAGGCGTTGATAAGCTCAATTTATTCATGGAGGATTTACTTGTTACGTTGGATTCTGGTCAGAAAATTGAGATGACCATCAAAGGTTTTGCTTCTCCTAGATTTGACGTAAAATATAACCTTGTACTTGCTCAAAGAAGGATCATGAGTGTGATCAACGAAATGAAAAGTTACAAAGGTGGAAGATTGGCCGCCTATTTGAATTCCAACAGCCTGGTGATCAATCAAGTATCATTTGGTGAAGAATTAGCGCCAGTAGATGTAGATGACAAGCTCAGAAATGAGAAGGAATCTATTTATAGTATCAAAGCCTCCAAGGAACGTAAAGTTGAGGTTATAAGTGTAAAAGCTAAATTATAACCACTAATGAAACAGAAAATGAATATTAAAATCAATATAATACGTTTGCTTTTTGTTGCTCTTGGTTTTATATTTTCCATTAGTAACATCAATGCGACACACATCGTGGGTGGGGATATTACCTATAAATATCTTGGTAAGGATACCTTCGAAGTAACTTTGACGATCAGAAGAGACTGTAACCTGGGTTCGCCAGAAGCACAATTTGATGATCCTGCATTATTGAGTATTTATGATGGTCGAACAGGTAGGGTAAGGATTGACCTTGGTAAAAATGGCCAGGTCAATGTTCCATATCGAGATGATGATACACTTAATACATTCATAAGAAGTGATTGTGGTTTTGAGGGAGCACAAGTTTGTGTTCATGAAACAAAATACGTAACCAAAATTTACCTACCGTACAATACCCGCGGATATTACATTGTGTATCAAAGGTGTTGTAGAAACAGTTCATTGAATAACATTGTGGACCCACTAGAAGCAGGTAGCACCTATAGTGTGAGAATTGATAGAGTACCACAAACTCAAACAAACTCTTCCCCAGTATTTAAAAACTGGCCAGATATTTACATTTGTAAAGATAAACCTATTGATTTTGACAATAGTGCGAGGGACGCAGATGGTGATTCTTTAGTTTACAAATTGTGGAATCCTATTTTGGGTCTTACAAGAGAAGCACCACAATTGTCTCAGCCTTTTGCAGTGGTTCCAGATTTTGTGCCAGTACAATTCCAAACTGGTTACGGCCTCAATAATTTATTAGGGGGAACTCCTTTGCGAATTGATTCCATCACTGGAAAAATTACGGGAACGCCAAATATGGTAGGCCAATTTTTGGTGGGAGTTGAAGTTCAAGAATATAGAAATGGTGTTTATTTAGGCTCTGTTTATAGAGATTTTCAATACAATGTGAGGGTTTGTGCACTTCCACCGGTTGCTAATTTTACTGCTCCGGATACTGATTGCAATGGACTCACACTTACTTTTGACAATACATCCACCACTGCCACCAGGTTTGAATGGAATTTCAATTATCCATCTACAGATGCAGCATTCAAAAGTACTGAAGTAACGCCTACATTTACTTTTCCATCGGCAGGAATTTATGATGTGCAACTGGTAGCGATCAGAGGCTCGGATCAATGTCGCACGGAAGTAATTAAAAAGGTTTCTGTTTTTGATTTGGACTATGATGCAAATTTTGATTTTAAAACCACGGTGTGTAGCGATGGTGATTCTTTGACTTTGCAATTGATAGATCAATCAACTATAAGTGATCCCCAGTTTAGTACTCAGCGTTACCGATGGACATTGACCCAAGGTAGTACAACACTTATATTTGAAGGGCCTTCGCCAATAGTAAGAGTAAGCGCCACACAAGACCTTGTCGTTACCTTAGAAGTACAAGCAGACAATTTGTGTACTTCCAGTATAACTAAAAATATCAAGATTGGAGACATTGTGCTCACTCCTGATTTTGAAATCTCTGACTTTTCTTGTGCAGATGGAGAAACCATTACACTTACATTGACAGATAAATCGACTTACAGAGGTAGTAATGACAGCATTTCTGGTCAGAGTTGGGTGATCACAACAGATGATGGAAATACATTTACTTCTTCAGCAAAGACCATCACTTTTACCACTAACAGAGTCGGATTTAGTGCAACACTTAGTGTGACAGGGAATGGTTGTGCGGATACTATTACTAAATCATTTCAAACTGCGGACTTTTTCCCAACTGTGAACTTGGTAACCACGTTGCTGGAATGTCAAGACACCAATACATTACTCAAGTTTGTTCCTGTCATCAATGGTATGTCATCGCTGGTTACAGTAACAGATTTTATCTGGACTGCGAATGGAGATACCATCAATGCTGACTCTATTACCTATTTAGTGATGGGAAATGATAATGTGGTCATTACCTTGGATGTTATTTTGAGCAATGGCTGTTCTTTGACATTTTTCAGATCTTTTAATGGGAATGCATTCAGACCAAGAGGAGCCATTTCTGTGAGTCAGGTAGAATGTACAACGGATGATTTAGTGACATTAAGTGCCAGATATACTGGTACGAGTGGACAATCAGGACTTTCTTGGACCTATGGATTAGCATCTGCTTTGCAAACCTCTACTGCCCAGGAAATTACCTTTACAATTCCAAAGGATTCGGCATACTCTGTTTCAGTGTTGGCAACTTATGCAAAGTCATGTGAGGCTTTTGTAAGTCAACAATTTACGGGTAAACTTTTTGCAGATATAGATTTCATCACCAATCCATTATCATTGTGCGTTGGAGAACAAAGAAAAATAGTTTTAAATCCAAATAGCGCATTTACCTATACTTGGACCCCAACTGATGGATTGGATTTGACAGTTCCGTCTGACCCAGTACTTACAGCTACAACAGATCAGGTTTATACAGTGACGGTTTCAGACGGTGTTTGCTCTGTTACCAAACAATTGACAGTTGATGTAATTGATTCACTCCTCCTAGCAATCGTTGGAAATACAAATACTTGTGATGGCAGTGTAAGTTTAACAGCTGAGGGAAATAAAGGAGTTGGTACCTATCAATGGTCCTTCAATCCTGACTTTTCAAACATACTTTCCAATACAGATAATTTGAACTTTTCAAATGACTCAAGATACCCAAATTGTATATCTCAATTTCTTGAGTGATGTTTGTAATGTGAAACCAACCAGTGTTACTGTAATCAATAGGACACCTACAGTGGTGAAAAGTGATCAAAACATTTTCTGTGCTGGAGATAGATTTACTTACCAATTGCAAAATGCCAATCCAAACGAACCATTTACAGTAGTTTGGTCACAAGACCCCCACATTGTATCTGATTTAAGCAGTAGCTCCATTAATATTGTTACGAGTGGTGATGATGCTTTACCAATCAAGTTATACTATAAGTTATTGAATGCATTTGGTTGTGAGACAAACGATAGCATCATTTTTACTCCTTCGGTAAGACCAAACATAGATTGGACATTCAACAATAAAGAATGCGGAAAAACAGAAATTTGCTTTAATATATCAGGAGATATTGTAGGTGGTTTAAAATGGGATTTCGGAGTTCCAAACATTGGTACTGATACTTCAAGCGCAATAGCCCCATGTTATACTTTTCCTGACTTTGGGACTTATACAGTTTCATTGACAAGCACTCAGAGTGTTTGTGGTTTTGCTCCCGTCGTCAAACAAATGAATGTAAATATTGGAGTTGATTTGGTGGCTGAAAGTGAGGTAGTGTTGTGTTCCAACGATACTGCAACGATCTCTGTTAAAAGTAATCTGCCGGAATTGACCATTACTTGGACTGATGCTCAAGGTAATGTTGTTTCTAATGGCCCAACTTACACCTTTGTACCTGTTGCTGATCAAATTTTGATACTCAGTGCGACAGATGCAGGAGGTTGTACTTATAGCGATACTGTAAGTGTGAAAATCAATAGAAACTTTCCTGAACTGAGTGCAGAAGGTCCATTTACCGTTTGTTTTGGAGATACCGCTATATTGAAAGCATTTTCCACAGACGTAAGTCAGTATAATATTACTTGGGATGCAAGTCAATACATCATTGGTACCCTAAATGTTGCCAACCCACAGTTAGGAATTGGCAATGTAAATGTAGATTCATTTAATCTGACTTTCAGGGTAATAAATAGTGAAGGTTGTAGTATTACTGGAAATGCGCCTGTCATTGTACAAACTGCACCAACAGCAGATTTTACATTTACACGTGCTGACTGTAACACTAAAGAAGTTTGCTTCAATTCAGCATTGGCTGAAGGTTATGATTTGAAGTGGGATTTTGGGGTTGGTAATATAAGTTCAGATACCTCAAAGGCAATTGCACCTTGTTATACTTTTGCAGACTTTGGCACTTACACCGTAACTCTTACTAGTTTACAAGATTTCTGTTATTTCGAACCAGTAACTAAACAAATCAATGTAAATGAAGGCTTAGACTTAATTGGTCAAAGCGATGTCTTACTTTGTACCAACGATACCGCAATCATTTCTGTGAAAAGCGGATTACCAGATCTATTGATTACATGGACAGATGCTCAAGGAAATGTTGTTGCAAATGGACCTGTTTACAGCTTTGTTCCAGTCCAAGATCAAATACTTATTCTGACTGCATCAGATCCAAGTGGTTGTACATACAGAGACACAGTAAATGTGAAAATAGACAGAAACTTCCCGGAATTGACGGCTGAAGGACCATTCACAGTTTGTTTGGGTGACACTGGAATCCTCAAAGCATTTACTGTTGACGTATCACAGTTTGATATTACCTGGGATCAAAATCAATATATTATTGGAGAACTTAACATTGCCAATCCTCAATTGGGCATTGGCGGAACAAGTACAGATTCTATTGACTTGACATTCAAAGTAATAAATAGCCAAGGTTGTAGTATTACAGGAAAAGCACCTATTGTCATTCAGAGTTCTCCAACTGCTGATTTTACCTTTACATTGGATGATTGTGAGTCCAACAGGGTATGCTTTGATACCGATGTACCACTTGGTTATGACATTAAGTGGGATTTTGGAAACGCCAACGCTGATAATGATACATCATTAAACAATGAGGTATGTTATACTTACCCAAGTGCTGGTACATATCCGATAAGTTTGGTTCCAAATGGCGCTTTCTGTCGATTCCCTGCCGTGGAGAAAATGTTGACCCTTTATGAACTTGGAGACATTGTAGGCCAGCAGATTTTCAATGTTTGTATCAGAGATAGTTTCAAGACAGTCGTTTTGGAAAATGTACCGAACTTTGATATCCAATGGATAAACGAAAATGGAGATGTGGTGGCAACTGGTAGAGATATTGTCTATAGGGTAGTTGGTAGTCAAACACTCAGAATCATTGCTACTGACCCTAACGGATGTACATATACAGATTCTGTTTCTATCGTAGGAATCAACGAATATCCTCAATTGGAGTATCTGGATCAATTTGAGGTTTGTTTGGGTGATACAGTTGCCTTCCCAATGGTGAATGCAAATGAAAATCACATTGTTTCCATTTTATGGGAAGAAAATTCTCACCTTATTGGAAGAAGAGATATACTCAATCCTATGATTGGCATTGAGCCAGATGAAATGGAACCATTTTCTATCGCTTTTGAGGCTACAACCCAATTTGGATGTATATTGAGAGATACCATCATGTTTACTTTGGGAACTCCAAATGTTGTAAGTATTGATCACAAGGCAAAAGATTGTGAAAATTATGAAGTTTGTTTCAGCGTCATCGGACAATTCACTGGTTTTGCTGCTTGGGATTTTGGTGATCCAAATAAACCAACGGGCAATGTGATTGGTAAGGAAGTTTGCTTTACATACTCAGGACCAGGTACATATGTAGTGACATTGAGGAATATTGCAGCCTTCTGCGAATTTCCAATGGTGACCAAAACCATCATTTTGAGAGATGGCCTCATTATATTCCCTGAGGATACAATGAAAGTTTGTGCTGGACAAGAGATCGTTTTATCAGCTCCTGCTTCCACTGCAGGTCTAGGTTATGAATGGTTGGATTTGCAGGACAATTCTCTGGGTGTGAATAGGAACATCAATTTAACTGTCAATGATACAACTACGGTAAGGTTGATGGTAGTTGATGACAATGGTTGTGTATTTGAAGATACATTGAGTCTTTCTCCTTTTTCACCACAGTATATAATCAATATGCCACAAGTATATTGCCAGGATGTACAAGCTCAGGTTAATCTGGTTTTTGCAGGCAGTAATGCTGCAGATTATGATATTCTTTGGTCACCAGCTAATGTCATCGTTTCAGGTGCAAATACGCCAAATCCGATTCTAGACGTAACGAGGAATACCTCTGCCTTTGTGACCATAACCGATAAGGCTACTGGATGTCAAGTGAAAGATACGGTCAATATTGTTCCATTTACTTTCAACATTGACATTTCTGCTTCACCCGACACAACGATTGATTTGTCACAGTCAGTTGTCATTTCCGTTATAAATCCACAAAATGGATGGAGGTATGTTTGGAGTAATGGTATCACTACAGCATCACAAACAGTTACTCCTCAAGAAACTACGACTTATTCAGTGACAGTTACGGATGCCAATGGTTGTACCGCAACGGACCAAGTGACCATCAGAATCAATCCACCAGTATGTGAAGAAGATGTATTCATTCCGACAGCCTTTACGCCAAATGAAGATGGGGTAAATGATATCTTGTATGTGAGATCAAACTACATTGATCAAATGGAATTGATCATCATCAATCGCTGGGGACAAGAGGTATTTACAAGTACAAGTGTAGACAATGGTTGGGATGGTAAGTTCAAAGGCAAAGAATTATCTCCAGATGCTTTTGCATTCTATCTGACTGCAACTTGTATTGACGGGGTAAGAATTACCAGAAGAGGAAATATTTCATTACTGAGATAATCGTAAACCGCATTTATGGATGATTTGAAGGTGTTCAAATTTGGTGGAGCCTGCCTTAAGGATGCTCAATCAATTACCAATGCTGGCACAATTTTACAACATTTTGAAGGGGATAAACTGCTGTTGGTTGTTTCTGCTGTAAATAAGACTACCAATCAACTGGAAAAGGTTGTAAATGCTTTTTTCTCTGGTAATGAAGAAGCGGTACATATGTTGCAAGCCATTCAATATGAGCATGTGGCATTGGCCAATGACCTGGGTATCAACGATCCAGAGGCACTCAATGAAATTGAAGATTGCTTCATAGACGCACTCTGGATTCTGGAAGATCAGATCCAAGATCCTTACGATTATGTTTATGATCAAATTGTAGCTTTGGGTGAACTAGCCAGTAGCAAACTCAATTACCATTATTTCAAAAACATTGGGATTGACATTTCATGGTTGGATGTTCGCGATGTATTAAGAACAGATGAAAGTTACCGAGCTGGAGTAGTTGATTGGAATATTACCCAGCAAAAGTCTCAAGAAAAAATAGCTGCTCTGCTATTAACTAATAAGGTAATTATTACTCAAGGGTTTATTGGTTCGACACAAGATAATACGACAACTACTTTGGGTCGGGAAGGGTCTGACTATACTGCATCTATTTTAGCCTATTGTGTAGATGCGCATTCGGTACATGTTTGGAAAGATGTGGAGGGTATAATGACCGGTGATCCAAAATTGTATAAAAATGCAACTTTGATCAAACAGTTGTCTTTTAGCGAAGCCATTGAGATGTGTTATTTTGGGGCTAAAGTGTTACACCCCAAGACCATCAAACCCATTCAAAATAAAAACATTCCTTTATTTGTAAGACCTTTTGGCGATGTGATGAATCCTGGTACGGCCATAACTGCAGACCAGAATTTTGTTTATTCGCCAATAGTCATCATTGAGGAAAACCAAGTGTTGGTAGAGCTCGCTGTGAAGGATTTCTCCTTTGTTGCAGAACATCATTTGAGTGAAATATTTGCCATCCTCAAGGATTTGAAAATAAAGGTTTATTTGATGCGCAATACAGCCATAAACTTTATTTTCTCTACAAAATATGAGGAAGTCAAAATTGCCAAACTGAAAAGCTGTCTGGAAGATTCTTATTTCATAAACATCACCAATGATCTTACCCTTACGACTGTAAGACATGCAGATTTGGATTTTGCTCGGAAAGAATTGGGTATGAAAAAGGTGTTTTTTGAAGAGCAGTTCTCTCATACGCTCCAACTACTGCACAATTAAGATCCTTTTAATAGCATAAAAAGTCACTTTTCAACTATGCATAGGTTGAAAGGAACTGATTACATCAATAGGTTTCCTTTTTGAGCATTTAAGCATCAAAATTTATCATATTTTAAGGAGAAGGGTATTATCTCTTTGATAATGAGACGATTGCGAAAGATGAAATAAGCATAAAATAATTATATAAATCACGAGTAAATATAAAATTTAGGCTATTTTTACTTGCATTTGCACTTTAGGTTTAGTTATTCTGCTGGGTTAATGCTAGTTTCTATTTCTCGCAAACGGTTTTTGCACAAAGTAATCAACTCTTTTGATCTTGCAATTTGACTACTAAGTTGATCGATGCCTGTTTGGTCTGATTGAATATCCTGGAGAATTTGTTTCAATTCTATCAAGGCGTCATCGTATTTAAATTTTTTATCTTTCATGCAATTTAATTGTTGTTGGTGATGATTTCTTTATCAAAAAATCGGATTTGTGTATTTTTCTCCGGATGATATTCGTGACTTCTGGTGATGGTTTTTCCCTCTTGTGAAATAATGGCATATCCCTTTTGTAATACTTTTTGAGGATCCATCAATTCAATAATTTTGGATGCTTGGGTCAGAAAATCTGAAGCATACTTAAATTTGAATCCTACGTGTGCCTGAATCATTTCTTGTATTGCTGCTAAGTCATTTTTATTTCTCTGCAATATTTCCAAGGGTCTTTGAGCCAAGGTAGTTTCTGCATAGTCTAAAAAAGCCATATTCTTTTCAACATTGAGTCTGCCAAAAGTTTGGATTACCTGGAAAATGTCTATAATCTTAGCTTCAAAGTCAATGGATTTGTCAATAAACATTGCTGCACATGCTGTGGGAGTTTTTAGTGCTTCATAAGCCGTCATATCAGCAATGGATTCGTCTATTTCATGGCCAATACCTGTGATCACTGGTAGTCTGCTCATGCAAATTTTATAGCCAATATTAAAATTATCGAAAGAAGAAAGATCCAATTTTGAGCCTCCTCCTCTGATGATCACAATACAGTCGTATTTTCCTTTTTGCTCATTGATCTGATCAATGGCATTACAAACATCACGCTCTGTATTTTGACCTTGCATAGAAGCGACAAATAGATCAACTTGGTATCGATAACCATATCCATTTTGCTCAAGATGAGTTTTGAAATCTGCGTAACCTGCTGCCTTGTCAGAAGAAATGAGGGCAATTTTTTGTACTACCGTAGGCATATCCACCAACTTATTGAGACCCCAAACGCCTTCTGATTTCAATCGCTCGATGATTTTCTGACGAGCAAGTTCGAGTCGACCCATAGTGTAGGTCGGGTCAATATCTTCAATTACCAATTTATAACCATACCTTTCATTAAAATCGACATTGACTTTGATTTTGACGTGGGTTCCGGCTTGGAGTAGGGAAGAGGCAAGTTCTCCTAGTTTGCTTTTTATAAATAAGAAACTTTTATACCAGATGACCCCTGAAGCTTGTGCAACTACTTCTTCCTTTTCATTTTGTTCAACTAAATCTAGGTAAAAGTTTCCTCTGACTTCTTTGATTTGTGAAATTTCACAGTTGATCCAGATTGGTTCTGGAAAGTTCAGCGCAAAGACCTTCCTGATGTATTCGTTGAGCTCGAAAAGAGAACTGGATTCCACTTTTATAAAATTTTTGCCAAAATAGTCAATTAATCTGAACTGCTGAACTGCGAAATTGCTGAATTGCGAAATTGCGAAACTGCTGAACTGCTGAACTGCAAAATTGCCCTTGCAATTCTGTGGAGGAACAATGGGCTAAAGCCCATATAGTGGGGGAGTACATTTACCACAGGCTAAAAGTGGCAAATGATTGACAGACTTTTGAAAAAAGTGCATTTTATAAAACTATTGTTTTCAAATCTTAGAGTTTTCCATTGCCTAATTGTTGAACTTCGAAACTGCTGAATTAACGAAATTTGAAATGGGTTTCTATGCTTGAAACTGCATTGTGACTAATTCAACCCCAATTCGGGGTTGGAGGACTGGGGTTTGGATTCCCCGAGTTGCACTCGGGGCTACACATATTGAACCCTTCGGGTTCTAATAACTGAACATAGAAACTCGAGGGTCGCTGTACATGTACAATTATGAAAAAAATTGAGAGCTGAGAGCTGAGAACTGAAAACTGAAAGCGAAATTGCGAAATTGCTGAACTGCGAAACTGCTGAACTGCAAAATTGCTGAACTGTCTGAATGTCAAAAAAAAAGCCTCAGCAAATGGCCAAGGCTTCCTTTTATTTTTATAAAATTGGATTATTTAAGCAATCACTCTTTTCACAATGTCAGCTGCATCTTGCAATTGAATGGCACTGTGTACTTCCAATCCACTTTCATCAATGATTTGTTTTGCAAGTTCCGCATTGGTACCTTGTAATCTTACGATGATTGGCACATTGATGTTACCCATATTTTTATAAGCATCTACTATTCCATTAGCCACTCTGTCGCATCTTACAATACCTCCGAAGATGTTGACTAGGATTGCTTTGACATTTTTGTCTTGTAAGATTATCCTAAATGCTTGCTCAACTCTTGCAGCATCGGCAGTACCTCCCACATCCAAGAAATTGGCAGGAGAACCACCAGACAATTTGATGATATCCATGGTGGCCATTGCAAGTCCAGCACCATTGACCATACACCCAACATTACCGTCAAGTTTTACATAATTGAGACCATAACTTTTTGCTTCGACTTCTGTTGGATCTTCTTCTGTAGTGTCTCTAAGAGCTTCCAATTCTTTGTGTCTGAATAAAGCATTGTCATCCAAAGTCACTTTACTGTCAACGGCAATGATTCTGTCATCAGCGGTTTTTAAACAAGGATTGATTTCAAATAATGATGCATCTGATCCAAGAAAAGCAGCATAGAGTTTCGTAATGAATGCTGTCATTTCTTTCATAGCCTTTCCGCTCAATCCCAAGTTGAAAGCAACTTTTCTAGCTTCAAATGGTTGTAAGCCAAGCGTAGGGTCTATATATTCTTTATGAACTAAGTGAGGTGTTTTTTCTGCAACCTCTTCAATATTCATTCCACCTTCAGTACTATAAACGATTACGTTTTGTTTTTTCTCCCTGTCCATCAAGATAGAAACGTAGAACTCTTTGCAGGCATCAAAATCTGGTGCATAGCTGTCTTCCGTAATCAAAACTTTACTCACCAACTTACCAGGACCTTCCATTCCTCCAGGTGTTTGAGGAGTTTTGAGCATCATGCCAAGGATGTTTTTGGTGTGTTCCTCCACTTCAGCTGCGGATTTGGCAAGTTTTACCCCACCGCCTTTACCTCTACCACCAGCATGAATTTGGGCTTTCACCACACCAAATTTTGTACCGGTCTCTTTTTGTAGTTTTTCAAATGCAGCCAAAGCCTCACTTGCATTTTCTACTAAAATACCTCTTTGTATGGCTACCCCATAGGAAGCCAATAGGTCTTTACCTTGATATTCGTGTAAGTTCATATCTCTTGAATTGTTTTGCGCGTAAAAATAGTCTTTTCTGAAAACTAACTATTCTGCAACGATGAATTTCTGTGATATATCTATCGCATTGTTTTGTAATCTGAGTACGTATATGCCTTTTTGAAGGTCATTTCCTGGTATTTGGAATTGGTTTTCACCAACACTCAATGTTTTATTAGAACTTCTAACAACCTGGCCTAATGCATTCAAAATCATTAATTTGTATTCACCAGATTTTCCGGTTTTTACTTTTACGCCGATATCTTGTCCTCCAAATAATGGATTTGGGAAAATTTGCACAAAATTATTAGAACCTGTTAATTCGGTTGTAGCAGTTGTACTGATACCAGTTCTGAATGTGTTGAAGACCAATTTAGTATTGGTGTATCCTTCATGGAATGGTCTCACTTTCCAGATATAAACCTTGTTGGCCTTTAATTCTGAAAAAGTGTAACTGTTTGTCAAAGATATTGCCCTGAAAACATCTTTACCATCGGTTACTTCCACAAAGTATCTGGTAGCGTGGGGTACCTCCGTCCATGTAAGCGCAACATTGTTGTAGGTTTCTACCCTTTGAGCATTTATTGGTGCAATTAATTTAACCTCCTCCTTTATAGTATCCAAGATAGGCATGTACCCATTTCTAAGGTAATTTCTTCTTGGACCTAAATAATCATTTTGCATGGCCGTTTGCTGCCCTGTGGTGAAAGTGAAATCTAGACAATTATTGAAATAGCTCATGAAATTGTTTTTCATAGTTACTACCGTATCTCCATTTGGGTCACGAACTTGCTTTCCAAAACTGCAACCGTTTGCTGTATACCCAAAGTTATAATCTGGTGGAGTATCACAAATCAAATCAGCACTTTTTGACAGTTTTCCTTATTTACCAACTCCACTTCAACTCCATATGAAGGCGCATCATAAGACAATAGCGGATTACCATGTTTTAATTCATTATAAGGATCGTCTTCCCAACCATAGAAGGTGTGTCTCAAATTGAAAAAGTGTCCCATTTCATGTGTAAGCACATCTTTATAACCAATATATCCAGTTTGAGCGACAATATGATCGGCCATTCTAGTATAGTATCCAGCAATGACTCCTCCATTAGAACTGTCATATGTGTTTTTTGAAATAAATACATTCACTGCATTTGCATATCGTTGAGTTTGGATTTCACCCGGGAAATCTCGTGGCGCCTCGAATAAATTGGTACTTTTAAGAATGGGTAAATCACCGCCATCTGCAAGGTAAAATTGAAAACCAAACGGTTTGAAGTCAATATTTAATTGATCAAACTGATTGAGTAAATTATTGAAATCAACAGCACCACCGCCATTGTTATCAGTCACAATGTGGAATTTTATTGGAATGTATTCTAAAGCATTTCTAGTTCTTAATAAAGGTGTATCGTCTGGCATCAGCGAACTTTCGTCCTCGTGTGTGATGCCGCAGAGATGGTTTTGACCTATTACTGTACATGTGATCGAAATTACGAATGCACATACATGAATGAATTTATTCAAAGTAATAATAATTTAAAAGGATGACACAATACCCAAAGCTTGGTTTTGTTTTGATTGACTACACAAAAGTAAAAGATTTGAATCATTATTTTCATTAATGTTTCATTAAAATAATGCATCTGTTTGCTTGCAAGAAATTAAAAATCAAACGCTAAACCGATAATGGGTAATAAAGCGCCGGAAGATTGGGGGATAGTAATTAATTTATTTGGTGTGATTACGTTACCCAAATCATCGCGCTGTAACCCATAAGAAGGCGGTGATGGCGTTGTCTGCATCAAAGCATTCTGAAATTCAAAGTACAAATTGAATGCCAAACGTTTGAAATTCCATTTTTTATCTATCCTGATATCCATTTGATTGAATGGTTGTAACCGATCACTGCCCAAGTTTCTGTAATCGAAGACAAGAATCGGATATGTATTAGTGGTGGTAAATTCATCCAGCGGTGCGAAAGGTGTTCTTCCCGCAAATCTATATCTCAAATTGAATTCCCAGTTTCGAGGCGCTTTATACCCTCCTGTAAAAGTAATGAGGCTACCACTGTCCCATACAGATGGCTTATAAACATTTCCTTGATCAGAGAACTCACTTTTGAAAAGTGTAATGGCTAAAATTCCATAAAATCGTTTGGCTAATTTTTGTTGGAAAAGCATCTCTAATCCATAGGATCTTCCTTTTCCATCATCAGACACGGCTTCATTACCCAGTACAGAAAAATCACCACCTTTATTTGCCAAAGAAACTTTGTCAGCTATTGAGATTGGGTAATTTTCATAATATTTATAAAAAGATTCGACGCTGATTTTCGCCAACTTGCCTATTTTTCTTTCAATTCCTAAAACAGCATGATTACTGGCTATATACTTACTACCTTTATTAACAAAGCCATTGGTGTTGTTTTGGTAACCGAGAATCGTATATGGAGGGATTTTAAAATATCTACCTAGTGTTGCATTTACTCTCCATCTTCCCAAAGGATCTACAGCCCAACTGATGGCAGTTCTAGGTGAAAGTGTTTGAAGTAAATTATCGCCCGTGGTGAAAGAATTGTCATCGGCTCGCAAACCAAATGAAAAATCTAATTTGCCATTGAGCAAAGACTTGGAAGCCTGCGTGAACAATCCATACTGAACCATCTGTAAATCAGTAGAATAGGTGTTTGAAAAAACAAAATCTTCCGTTTTATTATCATAGGCAGACCTGATGATATTACCGCCAAAGGTCAAAGACCATTTATTTATGAATCGAGTAATGCTATATCTCAATCTGTTTTCAGTTTCCCTGCTTAAGTTCTTGAAAAGCAGACCTTCTCTAGTTTCATTGTTGGCATATCTGGCGAAATTATTATTCAAAATATTTAAACTCAGACTGGCGTCCATGACTCCTTTTCCATCCTTCATTCTGTTTTTCCAACCAACACCAGCCGTAGTTGTCCATTGCTCGATTATGGGCACTTGCTCCAAGGTAGATTGTTGATCAATATTGAATGATTTTGGTGCTTTCACACTGAATTGATCAATGGAACCTATTCCAGTAAAGTAAATAGTATTGCGATCATTTATTTTATGATTGATTTTATATTGATAATCCCAGTAGTCTGGTCTGATGGGTAATTGGATCAATTCAAACAGCAATTGGAGGTAACTGCGTCTGGCAGATACGAGGTAAGTAGTTTTTGCTTCAGATTGGTTCTTTTTAAACAAGGGCCCTTCAGTTGTCAATGCTGTTTCACTTGCACTCACCCGCACGTTTGTTTGATTTTCTCGGGGATTACCTGTTCGTTGATTAAACTGAAGTACACCGCTCAGCACATTATTGTATTTGGCTGCAAATGACGAAGATGTCAATTCCACTCCTTCAATAAAATTGACATTCAGTAGTCCTACGGGGCCTCCAGCACTGCCTTGTGTACTGAAGTGATTGATATTTGGAATTTCTATTCCATCCAAGTAATATACATTTTCATTGGGAGCACCTCCTCTAATGATGACGTCATTCCTGAAGCCGCCGATAGAACCTGAAACTCCGGGCAAACTTTGCACAACTTTCGCAATGTCATTATTACCACCGGGATAAGTTTTGATTTCTTCTGGTGATAATTTTTGCAGAGACATGGGTGTGGTAATTGAATTTTGAAAGGGGCTGGCTGTTACCTCCACTGCTGTCAACTCCTGAGCCGATTCAACCAATTCAAAAATAAGGTCATAGTTTCCCACGGTCTGAATGATAACGTTGTCCTTTGTGAGCGAGGCATAACCCAAAAAACTTGCAGTGAAGTTATATGGCCCCGGTTTTACATCCGGAATTTCAAATCTACCATCAATATCTGTTGTAGTGCCCCGATCAGTACCTTCGAGAATCACAGTCGCTCCAATCAATGGTTCTTGAGTCTTGGCATCCAATATTTTTCCATAAACAGTTACTGATTGCCCGAATAAATTTCCGGCAAAAACCAAAATTAGGATAACGCAAATTGTAAAGTTATTTTTCAAATTATTTCATTTTGTCCAAAGCGCAACAACGCCAGAATCATGTTGTTTACTTTTTTTTCAAGAATTTCGTAACCAAATGGCGAAAATAATGGTTTATCGTTGATTGGGGTTTGAAACCTAAATCGTTCTTTTGCATTTTTTTGACAATTCATCTTGGAAAAAGCCCACTTTGTCTAGATTACCAACATCCATTTGTCTTTATGAAAGACATTTGTTTAACACAATTACAAAAATGAAAAAACATCTTACAAACTACAGCTTTTTAATCTTATTGTTTTCAATTTTTACAGGCTTATCATTACAAGCCCAAACTGCAACGCTCACCTCAAAGATTTTGGATGGGAAAAGCCAAGCCGTTGAATTTGCGACTATTGCTCTAAAAAGTGCTATAGATAGTACTTTGATAAAAGTGGAAATGACAGATGAAAATGGAATATTTACCATTCAAAACATCAAACCTGCTGATTATCTTTTGGAAATCACCTATGTGGGATTAGCTGACTTTAGAAAAATAATCACTGTAAGTCAGGGAAATAATGACCTAGGCTCCTTAAATATGGATGCTGGAAATCAGCAGATTGAGGAAGTAACGGTCACTGCTCAAAGGACTATGATCGAAGCAAAGAGTGATAGAATGGTCTTTAATGTACAAGGAACAATCAATAGTGCGGGTGAAAATTTACTCAATTTATTGAGAAAGGCACCAGGAGTTTTAGTTGATAACAATGATAATATATCCGTATTGAGTAGAGCGGGTGTATTGATCTATGTCGATGGCAAAAGACTACCATTGTCAGGCGCAGATTTGACCGCCTATCTTCAAAGTCTTCCTGCAGAACAAGTGGATCATATTGACATCATTACCAATCCAGGCGCAAAATATGAAGCAGAAGGAAATGCCGGAATCATTGATATCATTTTGAAAAGAGATAAAAACCAAGGGGCCAATGGATCTTTGAGTGGAAGCCTTTCAAGAGGTAGATTTACGACTGGAAATATCAGTGGAACGGGAAATTACCGTGGTAAAAAATTCAATACCTTTTTCTCTGGAGGATATAATGGTGGAACAAATTGGAATAATATGAATTTTGGCAATGACCAAAATGGATTATTGATCAATGAAGTAAATAATTTTTACAGTGACTTCAATAATTTCAATGTCAGGGTCGGAACCGATTTCTTTATTTCTCCCAAAAGTACGATTGGATTTTTGGTGACGGGTCAAAACAGCAACATCAGCCAGTCTTCTAGAAACAGAAGTGAAATAGGTGCTAAAAACGCTGCTAAGATTGATAGTATTTTGCGTTCAGATAATACAAGTTTAGTAGATCGTGTTCAAAGGACCTACAACCTCAATTATGCGTATAGAAATGGTGAGAAGACCGTCAATGTAGATTTAGATCTCGGTAATTATAACAACGATAGCGATAATTTTCAACCAAATAGATATTATAACGCTGCAGAAACCCAAATAATTAGCGAATACAACAACCACTATCTTACACCTGTGACCATCGATATTGCTACCGCAAAAGTGGACGTAGAATTACCATTGATGAAAGGGAAATTTGGATTCGGGTCCAAGTATAGTCAGGTAGTTACAGACAATACGTTTTTGTTCAATAACATCCTTAATGGAGTCGACGTGTTAAATAACAGAAGGAGTAATAATTTTAAATACAATGAAGAGGTGGCAGCTGCTTATGCCAATTACAATAAGACATTGTCACCACTGATCGACATTACGATGGGTTTGCGATTGGAAAATACCAACTCAACTGGTGATTTACGCGCATTTTTGCCTGAGCTGCAAGAAGATCCGGTGAAGTTCAATTATTTGAGTTATTTTCCATCGGCAGGATTTACCTTCAAGAAAAATCCAGAACACGTTTATTCATTCAACTATGGTCGTAGAATCAATAGGCCTGACTACAATGTGTTGAATCCATTCAGAGAGCAGATTACTGAGTTATCATTCAGCAAGGGTAATCCTTTCTTAAGACCAGAAATTGTCAATAACTTAGAGTTTAGTTATACCCTTAAATACCGCTTTAATTTCAGCTTGGCATTTAGCAAAACCAATGATCAAATCACCAGATTAATTGGTCCAGATGATACCGACCCACGCGCAGGATTCATCACTTATGCCAATTTGGCCAATCAAAAAATTTATAGTTTCAACTCTTCTATTCCTTTGGATGTCACAAAATGGTGGAACCTATACTTCAATGCAGCGTTTTCTTACACTGATAATCAAGCAGATTATGGTAATGGAGCAGTTGTAGATGTTCAAGTTTTTAATTACAATTTCTACCAACAACAAGTTTTTAGCCTTCCAAATAAGTGGAAATTTGAAGTATCAGGTTGGTATAGCGGCCCTGGGGTCTGGGGTGGAGTGTTTCTTTATGAATCTCAATACAGTTTGAATCTTGGACTTCAACGTAAGTTTATAAATGATAAAATGAATGTCAAACTAGCTGTAAGTGATGTTACCTTTAAATCAGGATGGAACGGTTATTCAAACTTTAATGGATTAATTGGTACTGGTAGCGGTAATTATGATAGTAGAAGAGCTACATTGTCAGTCAGTTATGAATTAGGAAATAAAAATGTAAAATCCAGAAATAGAGAAACTGGATTAGAAACTGAAGCTAAAAGAGTTGGAGGATAATATCCTTACCCTAGTAAAGAACATTTCAGATAATTTTCAATGATAAATCAGTTAGGTGCCTATGAAAACCGGCAGTTGACTGATTTATCATCTTTTTTTCCTTTACCAATCACATTTTAAGTTTACGATTGTAAATTGCGCCTTCAAAATTAGCAATCGTATTAAAATGACGACAAAAGTAAAGGTTGGCTTGGTACAAATGACCTGTGAGGCGGATAAGGAAACAAATCTTGCAAAAGCCATAGCAAAAACTCGAGAGGCAGCAGCTGCTGGAGCACAAATAGTTTGTCTTCAAGAACTATTTACTTCCTTGTATTTCTGCGAAGTAGAAGATTACGAAAATTTTAAATTAGCCGAGCCCATTCCAGGGCCATCTACAGAAGCTTTGCAAGCAGTGGCAAAGGAGACAGGAGTGGTCATCATTGCTTCGCTTTTCGAAAAAAGAACCCAAGGTTTATACCACAATACTACTGCTGTCATTGATGCAGACGGATCCTATTTGGGTAAATATCGTAAAATGCACATCCCAGATGACCCAGCTTTTTATGAGAAATTTTACTTTACACCAGGTGATTTAGGTTATAAAGTATTTCAAACAAAATTTGCCAAAATTGGCGTTTTGATATGCTGGGACCAATGGTATCCAGAAGCAGCCAGAATTACGTCTTTGATGGGTGCAGAAATTCTATTTTATCCCACCGCCATAGGTTGGGCGACCGATCAAGATGAAGCTACCAATACAGAACAATACAATGCTTGGCAAACGATACAAAGGAGTCATGCTGTTGCCAATGGAGTCCATGTTGTGAGTGTAAACAGGGTAGGCTTTGAGCAAGATGGGGCAATGAAATTCTGGGGAGGTTCTTTTGTTTCTAATCCATTTGGTTCGGTTATTTACAAAGCATCTCACAATGAAGAAGTTATACATGTCCAAGAAATAGATACTGCAAAGACTGATACATATCGCACACATTGGCCGTTTCTAAGGGATAGGAGAATTGATTCTTATCAGCCTATCACAAAGAGATTCATTGACGAAGACTAAGCCACCATACATTCAAAACTTAGAAAATTGCTTTGCTGATGACACTTATTGACACCTCTGTAACCCCAAAATCACAGGGATATTATTTTCCGGCAGAATTTGACCCTCAAGTTGCGACATGGCTGAGCTGGCCGCACAAAGAGGAAAGTTGGCCAGGGAAAATAGCAAGTATTTATAAGCCTTATGTATTATTTATTAAGGAAATAAGCAGGGGCCAGTATGTAAACATCAATGTGGCTGATGCACAAATGGAAGCTTTTGCAAAAGGATTGATTGAAGCAGCAGGTGTGGACATGAGGTACATCAAATTTTACTATCATCCTACCAATGATGCGTGGTGCAGAGATCATGGACCTGCTTTCTTGATCAATCCAAAAGCAAAGCAAAGCAAGGTAATCGTGGATTGGGGATATAATGCGTGGGGAGGAAAATACCCACCATTTGATCTTGATGATGTCGTTCCTACTTTGATAGGCAAGGAATTGGGATTACCAGTTTTTCATCCAGGGATAATAATGGAAGGTGGTTCGATTGAAGTCAACGGAAAAGGAACTTTGATGACTTCTTCATCTTGTTTGCTCAATCCCAATCGTAATCCGCACCTCAACCAAGGTCAAGTAGAACAATATTTATGCGACTATTATGGAGTAGAACAAATATTATGGGTAGCAGATGGCATTGTTGGAGATGATACTGATGGCCATATAGATGATACAGTGAGATTTGTCAATCATGATACGGTTATCACAGTGATTGAAAAGGATAAATCCGACGAGAACTACGAAATTTTACAACACAATCTGAGGCAATTGAAAAGTATGAGACTCATCAATGGCAAACAATTGGAAATTGTGGAACTGCCCATGCCTCCCAAGTTGACTTATGACGATCAGCGCTTACCTGCATCGTACGCCAATTTCTTGATAACGAATTTGAGTGTCATTGTTCCTACCTTCAGATCAAACACTGACGACCACGCATTGGACATCATCCAAAGTTGTTTCAGGGATAGAAGGGTGGTAGGAATTGACAGTTTGGACATTATCTGGGGATTGGGTAGTTTTCATTGCCTGAGCCAACAAGAACCACTTGTTTAAAATCGAGATATTTCACTACTTTTTATTTTAATACACAGAATTCAAACAAGCGACAGTAAAATGTAAAGACAAATGACCTCATTTCGGTCAGATTTACTTTTTTTGTGGCTCCATTTACAAAACTTATAAAAAAACAAACAATGAGACAGAAAATAGCAGCAGGAAACTGGAAAATGAACAATACTTTGGAAGAATCAATTGCGCTTGCAAACGAATTGGTAGCAGCAGGTAGCCCAGAAGGTGTATTGACCATTCTTGGAGTTCCATATGTTTATCTTGATAAAATCAATCAAATTGTTTCCGGAGCACCTGGTATAGAAGTGGCTGCACAAAATGCTCACCAAGCATTGAGCGGCGCATTCACTGGCGAAATTTCTGTAAAAATGTTGTCTTCACTCGGAATCAAATATGTAATTCTGGGCCACTCTGAGCGCAGAGAATATTTTGCTGAATCGGATGCTTTATTACTTTCAAAAACAAACACAGCTTTGGCTGAAGGTTTATTGCCTATCTTTTGTTGTGGCGAACCATTGGCGATCAGAAAGTCAGGCGAACACATCAGTTACGTAATCAATCAGTTGAAAGCGTCTATTTTCCAATTGAGTGCAGAAGACTTTAAAAAATTAATCATTGCGTATGAGCCAATTTGGGCCATTGGTACTGGAGAAACAGCTTCACCAGAACAAGCCCAAGAAATGCACGCTGAAATAAGAGCGGCCATTGCTGATGTATTCGGAGATGAGCTAGCACAAGAAATTTCTATTTTATATGGTGGTTCTGTCAACGCTGCAAATGCCAAGGATTTGTTTGCAAGAGCAGACGTTGATGGTGGTTTGGTAGGCGGTGCATCGTTGAAGTCAGATGTTTTCATCCAAGTTATGAACGGGTTTCAATAGGGATTCCAATGGGATTTCAATAGGATTTCAATAGGATTTCAATGGGATTTCAATGGGATTTCAATGGGATTTCAATTTTCCAAGTTTAAATTAGGACAACCGGGTAGAGACGCAAAATTTTGCGTCTCCGAATGATTGTTCAACCATTGCGGAAGGAGGGACACGTGGGGATTTCAATAGGAATTCAATAGGAATTCAATGGGATTTCAATAGATTTAACCTTGAAAGCAGGGACACTGGGTTTCAGGAATTCAAAGTCTAGGACCAACCGGGTAGGACGCAATGCGTCTCCGAATTGTTCAATCATTGCAGAAGGAGGGACACGTGGAAATTCAACCTTGAATTATATATCCTAAAGGAAAGCCTCCATATTGTTTAAAAACTGAAAGCTGACCACTGAAAGCTGACCACTGATAACTGACCGCTCATAGCTGACCACTGATAGCTGAAAGCTCAAAGCTCACTCCTCACTACAAGATTTTTTCAACTTTCCTCAGAATTTTCTACTTTCGCGGCTCGAAACGAAAAATGATATGATTTCAGTAGATGGATTGACGGTAGAATTTGGAGGTAGGACACTTTTTGGAGATGTTTCTTTTGTCATCAATGAAAATGATAAAATTGCATTGATGGGTAAAAATGGGGCGGGAAAATCCACAATGATGAAAATCATAGCTGGAGTTTCCAAACCAAGTCGTGGCCATGTGCGAGCACCAAAAGATGCAGTTATAGCTTATTTACCGCAGCATTTACTTACCAAAGATGATTGCACCGTTTTTGAAGAAGCTTCCAAAGCTTTTGCCCAAATCTTTGAGATGAGGGATGAAATTGATCGACTCAATGAAGAAATGGCCACTCGTGAGGATTATGATTCAGATAGTTATATGAAGTTGATTGAACGAGTATCTGAGCTGGGCGAGCAATATTATGCCATGGATGAAGTCAATTACGATGCTGAGGTTGAAAAAACATTGATGGGGCTTGGATTTAAATCATCGGATTTTCAACGAAAAACAAGTGAATTTAGTGGTGGTTGGAGAATGAGGATCGAACTGGCCAAAATTTTACTCAGAAAACCTGACTTGATTTTGCTCGATGAGCCTACCAATCACATTGACATTGATTCGGTTATTTGGTTGGAGAATTTTTTGGTAAATAAAGCCAAAGCAGTGATTGTCATTTCCCACGATAAAGCCTTCATTGATAATATCACTACTCGTACCATAGAGGTAACCATGGGTAAAATCTATGATTACAAGGCCAATTATTCCCACTATCTACAGCTGCGAGAAGATCGCAGATTGTCGCAAATCAAAGCTTACCGAGAGCAACAAAAAATGATTGCTGAGAACAAGGCTTTTATAGAGCGATTTAAGGGCACTTATTCCAAAACCAACCAAGTAAACAGCGTGGAAAGGATGTTGGAAAAATTGGAAATCATTGAGGTGGATGAGGTGGATAATTCAGCTCTGAAGTTGAGGTTTCCACCTTGTGTAAGATCAGGCGATTATCCGGTTTCGGTAGAAAGTATGAGCAAAAAATATGGCGATCACTTGGTTTTTAAGGATGCCAGTTTGGCCATCAAAAGGGGAGAGAAAGTATCATTTGTAGGTAGAAATGGTGAAGGAAAGTCGACCATGATCAAGGCCATCATGGGTGAGATTGATTTTGAAGGTAAATGCCAGCAAGGCCATAATGTGCAAGTAGGATATTTTGCACAAGATGAGGCGGCGAGGTTAGATCCGGATTTGACGGTATTTCAGACGGTAGATGAGGTCGCCCAAGGAGAAGTAAGAACACAGCTTAAGAATATTTTGGGGTGTTTTATGTTTTCTGGTGATGATATTGACAAGAGGGTAGGCGTCCTTTCTGGAGGAGAAAGAACCCGATTGGCTATGGTGAAATTACTTTTGGAACCAGTAAATGTTTTGATTCTGGATGAACCGACAAATCACCTTGACATTAAATCTAAAGATGTGCTCAAGGAGGCATTGCTCAATTTTGACGGCACCCTTATTTTAGTATCACATGATCAGGACTTTTTACAAGGTCTTTCAGAAAAAGTATTTGAATTTAAAGATCAAAGAGTGATCGAACATTTTGAAACCATCAGTGAGTTTTTGGCCAGAAACAAAGTCGAAAATTTAAAAGAATTCAACAAATAGATCCGCAAATTTTTGTGTCCCACGGTTTGTTGTTTTTTTGGCTGTTTTCAAAAAAAAAAGAGAGCACGACCAATACAAGCCGAGCCCTCAAAACCGCAATTGATTTGATCTTAAAAAATATTATTACCTTATAAAATTTTGTACTACTATTTGTTTTTTACTGCATAAATTGACTCTGCCATTACAGTTATTTGGGTTACTGTTCGTTTGGATTTAAAGTAAACTTTAAGTCCAAAATTATAATGACACCGTTTCAATTAAAGTGTAAATAAAATTAAATTTTTATTATATATAGTGTCAGAGGTCAGCATTTTTAGTAATTTCGATGCTATAAAGTGATAATTTTTCCCAAACTCATCAATCAACAGTCTAAATAGGGTATTTTATGGATTCTAGAAGAAATTTTGTTAAAAAAGGCGTATTGCTTGGATCTGTTTTATCTCTTTCACCAGACATGGCATTTGGCTCCAATTTCTTAAATTTCAGCGAGAAAATCAACATAGGCATTATTGGATTGGGTGACCAAGGTCTTTCAATGCTCTCCTTACTTTTGAATAGAAAGGATGTAAATGTGGTTGCATTATGTGACCTGAATGTCGCAAGAGTAGAATTAGGAGTAGAAACTTTAAAAAATAGTGGCAAGAAAGCAGCTCTTACTTTTTCAGGAGACAAACAAAGTTATTTAGATCTGCTTTCACTCAAAGAGGTTGATGCAGTTATCATTGCAACTCCACACCAAACTCGTATTGGCATTGCCATTGATGCTTTTAGTGCAGGGAAGTTTGTAGGCATGGAAGTTCCAGCTGCAACTTCTGTCGAAGAGTGTTTTGACTTAATTAAGGCTCATGAACAAAATGGTAGCCAAATGATGATTATGGATGATCTGATGTTCAGAAGGGACATGATGGCTGCAATGAACATGCTAAAGGAAAACGTTTTTGGTGACGTCTTCCACTTCAAATGCAGTTACCAAAGAAATCAAAATATCGAAAGTTGTGATCAACACAATTTAAATAATTGGGTGACAAATAGGCATTCCAAAAAT
Organism: Saprospiraceae bacterium; assembly: GCA_016715105.1. Lineage (GTDB taxonomy): Bacteria > Bacteroidota > Bacteroidia > Chitinophagales > Saprospiraceae > JADKBO01. The sequence goes on from JADKBO010000006.1 coordinate 63,383, forward strand.
GCGGATGTTTACCCTTCATCGGGAATTGCCGCAATGGCTGCCTTTTCTGAAATGAATCGAGGAAATCGATTTGAAACATTGTCTACACAAGTATCTAAAAGTGCTTTTTTGAATCAAATTAATAAAGACTATGAATTGCATTTAAATGCAGAATCTAGCGGTGATGTCCTCACAACTGTTATTAAAACTGCAAATGATCAAAGCATTGTGATTGCATATGAAGGTAACAATTGCTCTGCTCAATCCATAGGCATAAAAATTCAGGGAAGTTTGGGCACATGGGACAGACAAAATCAATCTATCCGCTTTGAAAGCGATGCTGAAATCAGAAAATGGGAAAGTGCCACCGCCTATTTGGAAAAGTACGACCATGAAAACTGGAAGGTTTTTGGCCAAAAAGATATGGTTGAATCACACTTCATGAAACATTTGACCTTAGATGCATTTATTCAATCTGCAAAAGGTAAAATCAAACCTGTATTGGACGTTTATGACGCAGCAACCTTGGGTGTTATTGCCCCTCTTTCAGATTTGTCTGTTGCAAATGATGGAGCAGTACAAATCTTTCCTGATTTTACATCGGGTGCTTGGGCAAATGCAAATGGAACTAAGGAAAACCTTCGGTTACAAACAGTTTAATTTTACTAGTACATCATTTGGTTATCTAGTAACAAGTATTAGCTTCTGACTTTTGGTTTTAATTTATAGATCGCACCAGGTCTTTCAACAGAAACATAGATATATCCATCTCTTCCTTGAGTGACGTCTCTCATCCTGCCTATATTTTTGAGCATCAACTCTTGTTTCACGACTTCTTCGCCCTTCATAACCAAGCGGTGTAAATAATTGAATCTCAATGATCCTAAAAGGATATTTCCTTTCCACATAGGATAACGATCACTGTTTACGAATGTCATACCACTGGCTGCAATGGATGGTACAAAGTAAGTAATAGGTTGGTCCATGCCTTCAAGTGCAGTTTTGTCGGTAAAGGTTGTGCCGTTGTAATTGATACCATAGGAAATAACTGGCCATCCATAATTGTGCCCAGGCTTCATCAGGTTCACCTCATCACCTCCTCTTGGGCCGTGTTCACTTTCCCAAAGTTTACCATCTACTGGGTTCACTGCCAACCCCTGTGGATTTCTGTTTCCATAGGTATAAATTGATTTGATTGAACCAGGACTGTTAACAAATGGGTTGTCTTCTGGAATGGTACCATCAATCTTTATGCGATGCACCTTTCCACAATGGTTATCCAAAAATTGTGGATGTTCTTTTTCAAATCCTCTCTCACCAACAGAAATGAATAGATATCCGTTTTTGTCAAATTCCAACTTACATCCATAATGGTGAGCAGTTGGTTTGTATGGTAGAGCTTCAAATATTTCTTCTACGTTTGTCAAAGCATTGCCACTCAACTTAGCCTTTATAACAGCTGTTGTTCCCATCTCTTTGCCGTCCACCATTTTCATTTTAGAATAGGAAAGGAATAACATTTGATTATTTTCAAAGTCTGGGTGTAATTCTATTTCTAAAAGGCCTCCTTGTCCTCTATTCCTCACTGCCGGTACACCTGTAATGGCGACCTTGGTTTTGTCTGGCTTCAACATGGTCAAAGCGCCTTGTCTTTCTGTATAAAATAAAGTCCCATCTTTCAAAACTTGCATACTCCAAGGAACCTCCACATTATAAACCATCGTATCCAATTCAATCGTTACCTCATCTGTTGCGACTATATTGGAGGTCAACTTTGTTTCTCCAAATTTAAATTGATCGGTTTTGGCAATACCAGATCTAATATAGGCTGCAAGATTCATGATTTCCTGATCCGTAAATGTCGTATCATAAGATGGCATACCATCATCTGGAATACCTTGTTTGATGGAGGCAAAAATTTGTTCCTGACTGTTTCCTTTTTTCCATTGCCTGTCAACAAAAGCTTGCATTTGTTCTCCATGGCATCCGGCACAAAAATTTTTGTAATGGACTTCCGCTGCGGCAAAATCTGTTTTTACCACTTCTTCTACTACCATTTCCTTGGGGGACATCTCAGTTTTTTGAGCGGACTTGCAGTAAATAAAAAAGGTCGATAATGTCAGTAATAAAAAGAGATGTCTCATAAATGCTATAAATGGTAAAATGAAAAAATGTAATCCATAACGAGTTCTGTATGTTTAACAGGCTCTTTCGAATTTCGTTTGATTTAATTTTCAAAAGTAAAGTAAAGTTAGTGATTGACCAAACTTAAAAACGGTATCCCAACCCATTAAACGCTCAATTTTATTTCTCTAAATTTTCCAATAAGATAGGTAAGAGCTCTTTTGGATTGGATTCGTATTGTAAATCAGAAAAGTAAAGCGACTCCTCATTCTCTAAGTCAATTTGATCATTGGCATCATAAGGGCCAACCAAACCCGCATAATATCCAGTCTCGTCTTCCACCATACACTTGCTGAGTAACATATATTTGTCCTTGTATTTTACGCGTTCGATGATATCGACAGTTATGCAATCTACCTCGTGTTCTTTATTGAAATATCGATTCATAATCGCAGCATTAGAAATGTTTATATCCCGGTATTTTGCGTCCAATTGAAGAAATTTATTTTTAGCAATTAATTCATCCATGATGAAAAACCAAAAATACTTTTCCTGGTAAATTTTATCGAGTTCAGTATTGGTAACTTCTTTGCCATTGGAAACCTTGTTATAAACTACCCGATACCTATTAAAAGGGCTTTCAGATGTACTCAACGCTTTCAGAACAATTGCTTCGTCGGCATCCCGCCTGAATTCTAAGAAAAAATTAATTAAAGGAATTGGAATAGGCAGACTATTGTCCAAGGCATATTCTGCAAGAAACTTTTTTATTTCCTCTTTTACTATTATTTCTACGCGATTAGAATCATTAGAAATAGGAGTAGATTTCCCGTGCAGACTGATCAAATCTAAATACATATTTAAGAATTGAGATCTTGCTACGCCTTGTTCTGCAATGGATAAAAGTTGCTCTTTATTTTCTATGAATAGCTCCAATGAGTCATTGTAAACCTGATAAATATCCTCTGGAATCAACTCGGCCTCAATTGTTTTGGACGCTAGTGTTCCTCTCAACTTTTTTTGTACGGCGGATGATGAAGAAAGGGATAAGCTTTCTAATATCCTATACTTTAAAGTCGAATTTGCACTGGTAATCAGTAACTTAAATAAGGCATCTTGAATTTTCGGATTCTCGAAATCATGCAAGATGGTCACCAACTGGTATTTAGCATTATAGTCTTCTGAGTCATCAAGTAGACTTTTATCCAACAAACTAAGCATTGCAGGGATGTCTTCATTTGTAAAACTTTCGAAATTTTCTAGTGCTGTTCTAGCTTCATCAAACACACTTCTATCCTTGCTTTCTAACTTTTGTAAAATGGTTTTACTCTTCTTTTCAAACATTAATTGATTCAAGGCTGGGTCAACCGTAAAATTCAAAGTTTTCCAATATTCATCCATTATGGCAATTGTCGCAGCATCATTGGGTGAGACAGCCGTCATTAAAAATTTGTGATTGTTGCAAAAGATGCCCGCTTCTGTAATGATATTTTTATTTCCCTCACTTTGTCTGTGAAAAAAATATCCAGGACACACATCGCTGATTTTGAAAAATTTATAGTCTTTGACAGTCCCTGCAATGCTGCTATCCAAATTATTTTCGATGGTGAATGCTTCGTCAGATAAATTCAATTGTTCATATTTTCCGATTTCAGAAATTTCAAGATCGATGGTTGTGAAAGCTCCTGAATCTACATAGCTGTAATTGTGAATTACCTTACCTGACTCCTCAGATTCCGAATAGTAAGAGGAATTTGGAACCATCATTTTTATTTTGGCACCATCAAAAACAAATGGGACCTTTGGCTTTGATTGAATTGGCAAAAATTTGAAATTATCGAAAAAAGGTTGATTTTTTGCCTTCTTTTTGGTTTGTGATTCAAAAAGCAAAACCATTTGATTTCCTCTGATCATCAGTTTGGTAAAAACAGTAAGATTTTCGTTTTTAAACTCAGAATTGAGCGTTGTGTATTGTGCTGATTCATCAAAATCTTCTTTCACCAGATTCATATTTAATGCCGAAGCTAATGCAGCAGATGAAGATGCTAAGGCTGTTTTTTCATCACTGTAAGTGATTCCGGGTGGATTCGTGTTGAATCTTACTAAATATTCGCTTCCATCTTCATTCCAAATTTTATATTTAGAGACGATACTTCCACGGGCACTGTGTTCGTGTTCTTTCAATTCATTGATTAAAAATGGAGTATCTGCTCCAGAGAAGTAGCTAAATTTTCCTTCTTCCTGAACTTTCATGGCCCATCCTTTTTTGACTTCTTCAAATTTGAGACCAGCAAAATATTGATTGATAAAATCGGTGTTGAATGCATTTTTCGTGAATCCCAATACCACTTGAACAACCACTATGTTTGGGGCAACAGCCAATTGTATCCTCATATTGGTTTGGTCGTTTTGTATTTTAAATTGTCTGAATTCTACATCCTTTACCTTTTTAATTGCATAAGGTTTACCAATGGTAATCGTTGAATCTTTGGTAATTCCACTGACCAATGTTTGTATAAAAATATCTGAGTTTTCCGATTGTAAATTTACCTGCAGTGGTAATCCCATGGTCATGAACATTAAACCACGATCCATGATGATCTTTATATTCATGTCCATATTATCAATTTCCACATTCTGTCCTCTATCAACTGACAAGAAAGAATAGGGCAAGGTGGCACTGGCTATTTCCTTTAAAGGTTCATTTATTTGATTTGAATAAAGCTCATGAATTTTGGAATTTTGTAGGGTGAATTTGATAGGTCTTATTTGGTAATTCTTTTTCTGCAAAATACTCAACACGTTACCATCACCGACTAGATGACCACCTCCTACTACTCCGAATGTTGCTTCTTTTATACCACTTTTGATGAATGATTCTGCTTGAATGGCGTTCCTTTTTTTCATTTCAAAAACATCCAAACTATCAAAATTGTATTCTTCTAAGTATTTGTTTATTTCATTCAAATTACCATCAGCATATAAATCTAAAAACCTTTTCTTGGCCAAATTATCTCCAAAAAACTTTTTAAATTCCTCATTTGTCAGTGTGTTCATGATATCTTTTTGATCTTCCCACTGCTCAAGACCAATCGATTTTAAACCCAAATTTTTCGAAACATTGAATAGATAAAGATCCATGATGGTCGGGTATCCTTCTTGAGTAAAGTATTCAGATAATGGAGGGTCAGAGGGATCCGAGGAATCCTCAGAATCCTTTGAGTCATCGTTTATTGTTTTGGCCACCTCCATTTCTACTAAATTATCAATGGTGGAATAATCCAATTCCCCAGCAAAAACCTTGCAGGATTTCATAGCTATCAAAAGCGAATCTGGAAAGTCAAATAGACTTTTATCATTCAAATGCACAGAACCATAGAGGTATGATGGTTTTTTGAAATCCCCACCTGTCACTTCCCATAGTAAATTATATTTTACAGCTTTTTGCTGGGCTTGTAGATTTAAAGCAAATAGCAAGAACACGAGTATCTTAGGAATTATTTTCATTTCATTGAATTTAAAAACAAAAGTAGTATTAGTTTTTTGAATCAATGGTAGAAAAGCTGTCATTCGATGAAAGATGAAAGATGAAGGACGAAAGAAGAAAGATGAAATAAAGTGGATTTTTAAGTCCCACAAAAGTTTCAGGGAAAAAGTTTAAGACTTTTTAAGTGTTAAATAGAGCCTTTTTCCGATGTTGGCAAAGATGTGAGTAGGTGACTAGATTTCTCAGAGTTTGTTATATTTACTGGTAATTCAAATCCACATCATGAGCAATGCCAATGCTTACTTATTTACCAATGAAACCATTCAGGATCCTCCAATCAACTTTTTGGACAAGCTCAAATATCTGGGACCGGGCTTTATTGTCACTGCCTCAATTGTGGGTTCGGGTGAATTGATCGCTACCACAACGCTGGGAGCGAAAGCTGGTTATGCCGCTTTTTGGATCATCATCGTGAGTTGCCTCATCAAAGTAGCCTTACAATTGGAATTTGGTAAACATGCCATCATCACTGGCCACACTCCCTTGTTTGAGATAAATGCCTTACATGGGTGGCAAATAAGAGGTAAGTCTTGGTTAGTTTGGTTGATAGGCGGTTTGCAATTCCTAAAAATCATCCAACTTGGCGGCATGTTGGGAAGTACTGCATTGGTTTTGAATATGATTTTCCCCGCAATTTCACCTTATGTGATGGCAATTCTAACGGCTGTTTTAGTTTCATATTTGATTTACAGAAATCAGTACAAAATTATTGAAAAAGGATCCTTATGGATGACTTTTTTCTTTACCCTTTTTACGGCCATGTCCTTGATCATGGTCATGTATACGCCATATGCAATAACTTCCGCAGATATTCAGTCGGGATTTAAGTTTGCAGTAAATAAAGATTTACTCCTCATAGCTGTTGGTGTATTTGGCATCACAGGGGTTGCAGCTGATGAAATTTTGGCGTATTATTATTGGTGTCTGGAAAAAGGTTACGCTTCTTTTGCAGGATTAAGTGATGATTCTGAAGCTTGGAAAAACCGGGTAAAAGGCTGGATGAAAATCATGTATCTGGATGCTTTTATTGCAATGGTCATTTACACAACGACAACTGCAGCCTTTTACTTATTGGGTGCAGCTGTTTTGCATAGTCAAAATTTAGTACCCGAGAGCAATCAGTTGATAGAAACGATTTCCAAAATCTACACAGAGACGCTTGGCCCTAATGTGAAGTATATTTATTTGATAGGTGCATTTTTTGTGCTGTTTTCAAGCGTTTTTACAACCTTGGCATACAATACCAGAATTTTTACTGACTTAGGAGTTACCTTAAATATGATCAATCTGGCTAAGCCAAATGCTAAAGATAATGCCATCAAATTTCTTGCAATTGTTTTTCCAATATTGTGGTGTGCCATGTATTTTTTCATCAATTCACCCTTGTTGATGATCATTTCAGGTGGCATTGTAGGGTCATTTATGTTGTTGGTGGTGGCTTACATTGGTATTTTATTCAGAAGATCCAGGACAAGCAAAATCGGCAATAGCATAGCTTTTGATTTGTGGTTGGGTCTCAGTGTTGTTTCAATTATGGCTTTGGGTTTGTATGGACTTTATATCAATGTGAGTTCAATGTGAGTTCAATGTGAGTTCAATAGGAGTTCAATGTGAGTCCAATGACTGTTCAATGTGAGTTCAATGTGAGTTCAATGTCAGTTCAATGTGAGTCCAATGGGAGTTCAATTGGCTAAGCCAGCAATTCCTTGCTTGCAAGGAGCAATCCTGCTTAAGTAGGGACATGTTGGCTATGAGCTTCCAGAGGATTTCATTTACTTCAATTTTGTAACCTCGTGGCTCGCTTCACTTGGCTCGCTGCTCGTAGCGCACCAGCTAATCTTCACAGGGATAGCCACGAATTCACGAAAAATTCCCTTCAAAAAAAAACTGATAGCTGATAGCTGAAAACTGAAAGCTGCTCGCTGCCAAATCACGAATATTATTTTTCTGACAGCCAATGTTCACAGGGATGGACAAGAATTCACGAAAAATTCCCATCAAAAAAAACTGATAGCTGAAAACTGAAAGCTTCTCCTGGTCGTAGCTCGTGGCTCGTGGCTCGCGGCTGTTTGCTCGATGCTCGCTGCCAAATCACGGATATTGTTTTTCCTGTGCTAGTTTAATTCAATAGATTATCTTTGACATCACTTTATAGAAAATAATTATTTTGAAAAAATTCTTAATTTGCTTGGTGTGTTTATGTTGTTTGAACACTTTTGCTGTAGGTCAAATTTATTCAACCAATACAGGGACTTTACGATTCGTGTCGGAAGCACCACTCGAACTGATCAAGGCAGAAAGTAAAGAACTGCAGGGTGCCTTGAATATAGAGAAAAAGACTTTTGCCTTCAAATTAATGATCAAATCCTTCAAAGGATTCAATAGCCCATTACAACAGGAACATTTTTATGAAAATTACCTGGAGGCACAATCATACCCACAAGCGGTTTTTACTGGGAAAGTTTTAGAAACGATCAAAGAAGGTAAAGGAAATTATCCTGCAAAAGGAGATTTGACCATTCATGGTGTTACTAAAGAAGTCATCATTGAAGTAAATCTGATTGTTGAAGCAAAAACAGTAGATTTCAAGGCTGATTTTGCTGTCGCCCTTCAAGACTACCACATAGAATTGCCCAGAATCGTATATCAAAAGATAGCCGAAGTGATCGATGTTACTGTGGAGGGCCAATTACAGTTGCGTCCATGAGTCCTCGGAACTTGATATGGTTCTTTTTGCTTTTCGCGCATTCGGTTTTTGGCCAGACTCCCGTTTGGAAATCCATTGATTCAGAAATTACTAAAAACTTTTCATCGGTAGAAGTAGATAGTCTAGGCTTCCTTTGGGCATTGGCAGAAGATGGCCTTTATAAATATGACGGGTATCAATTGAGTTTGGTTTTGCCCAGTCAAGATCCTGAAATAGCCTTTTCTTCATTAGATCAATCTGCAAGCCATGAAATCATCATAGGGACCAGCAAAGGATCATTGATATTTTTCAATCCCTATAACGGCAAAGTGGAAACTAAAAAATGGATCAATGAAGAGATTACTTACATAAATTGCCCAAACAGAGATGCCAGGTGCCTAGTGGTGAGTTATGGAAATGGTTGCCGCATCATCAAAGGGAGCTTTGATAATTGGGTAAGCGCAGATAGTTTGTTGGTCAGTAATGAAGTCTACGCTGGGGCCTACATAAAAAATGAACTATGGTTAGCAACAGATCAAGGTATTCAGCAATTTACATTTCTAAATAAGGGCTTAAAAAGTCAAGTTTTAGACCAAAATAGTGGCCTATCAGACATCATCACTACCAACATTGAAGTCACTGGCCAGAACTTATGGATTGCAAATTTTGAAAAAGGGGTCGAAGAAATTACACAAAATCGCACCTTGAAGTTTTATCCGTTACCCAATCCAAGTAAAATACATCAAATAAAATATTGGAAAAATAAACTTTTCGTGGCCACAGAAGAAGGCCTGTTGATTTTGGAAAAGGGGCAGTGGCGCAAGATTTATCCCGAAGTGGGCAATGAAAAAGTACAGGCATTTGAGATAGATCAAAAAAGTAATTTATGGTTGATTGGTAAAAATGGCAAATTGTTTGGGGCTTCATTGCTTTTTGAAAAAATGGAAACCCAGTTTTCCCAGATTCAGGCATTACATAGATTCAACGATCAACTATATGTGGGTACCAAGGAAGGGCTTTATAGAAAAGAAAAGACATCTTGGAAAAAGATTTTGTCAACCAATATTACTGCCATTCAAAGCATCAACAACGACTTACTTTGGGTAGGTACATACACAGAAGGTTTTTTAATTTTGAATGCTAATGAAAAGGTAGTTTACCAAGCAAAATCTTGGTTTGGTTTCGAAAATCAATCCGTTTTTAGCTTATTTGTAGAACCAGATAAAACCCTTATTTCATCGCTTACGGGACTTTCTGTCTTTCAATATTATAAAAAGGGGAATGGTGATTTATGGGTTGAATCACCTTCTAAGTTACCAGGACTCACGGATGAAAATTATATTTATCAAACCATTAAACATCAAGATACCTATTATTTTGCCACCGATAAAAAGGGTTTGAGAATGGTCAGTAATGGGAAGATGGAAACCATTGACTCGTTACAAAATGGTGAAAAAATTGGCTCTGTTTACAGTATGGAAATCGATAAAAATGGTCAATTGTGGTTTGCCACTTCCAGAGGAACGTTGGCCCGCTTAGTTGAAGGTAAGGGCAGAAAGCGAGCAGGAATAAGAAATGGTTCTGATTATTATTCTTCTATCGTAGGAGCCGAAAATGGTGATTTATTGATGATCCGATCTAATTCTGTTGACAGACTCAACCCTACAACCAACTCTTTGCAATATTTCAACGAAGAATTAAATTTAAAGGCTGAAACTCCATTTCTAAATACTTATACCAAAGATGGCGATAGGGTAACTTTTGTGCATGACAATCATTTATTTACTTTTGATGGCTCAGAAAATCAAAAATTTTGGCCTGCAATACTCATCGATGGGGTAGAGGTCAACCTTACCAAAGCCGCTGGCAGAACACGTTTTAACCAAGATGAAAACAATATACTTTTTCATTTTACAGCGTCTTGGCTTTTGGATGTTGATAAAATTTCATACGCGTATCAGTTGGTGGGCTTGGATCAAGAATGGCGGCAAACTGGAGATAGATCAGTTTCCTACCCGAGATTACGACCTGGGACTTATACTTTTATGGTGAGAGCTTCTGCCAATGGTGAATTTACCGGGGAAGAACCTACAGCAACTTTTGTTTTTGTCGTTGAGAGGTATTTTTATCGATCTATTTGGTTTTTACCATTTTGATTTGTTTAGGCATTTCTCTTCTTTTTCTTTATTGGAATAATAGGAAGAAAAGCCAATTTCAAAGAGTGAAATCGACAGAAAACATGTAGAGTCACAGTTGGAAAATCTCAAAAGTCAATTGAATCCGCATTTTCTATTTAATTCATTTAATACCTTGGATGGCCTCATTGAAGAGGATAATAAGGATAGAAGTCTATCTTTCGTAGAAAATTTGACCGCCTTTTATCGCCTCGTTTTGGAACATGGAAAAAGCAAGTTGGTCAGTTTTGATGATGAATTAAAGTTGGTGAGCTTGTATGTCAATTTGTTGAATGAAAGATTTGAAGATAGCATTGTCCTGGAAGTCCAAGACACTTGTGCTGACTGTAAAATACCACCTTTGGTCTTGCAAATTTTGGCCGAAAATGCGGTCAAACACAATGAGTTTAATGGTCAAAACATACTGACTATCAAGATATATCGATCAGAAAATTGGATTTGTGTAAGCAATAACAGACGCCCAAAACAATATCCTGTGGCCTCCTCAAAAAGTGGTTTAGAGAACATCATGCAGAGGTATAGGCTGATCAGTAATCAAGAAATAGTTATTGAACCATCAGACTTGGAATTCATTGTGAAGCTCCCCATTATTTATAAAGAAAGTGAAAATTGATGGTGTATTTTGTAAGATTGAGTCCATGTTTTAATGGTTTCACGGAGAAAAAGTTGAAATTCTTCCACTTAAAACAGATTAAACAATACATTGGGCAACTTTAAAACCAGCTTATTAAGATGACAGCGCTCCTATTGGAAGATGAAATTATAGCGAGTAACCGCTTGCAACGATTGCTTGCTGAGATTGATCCAGATATAGAAATTGTAGCAACTTTTACCAGCATACAAGAAACTGCAAATTATCTGTTTGAGGCTGCAGTTCAGCCCGACATTTTGTTTTTAGATATACATGTTTTAGATGGTAATAGCATGGAATTATTCAAACTTTTGGACATCACTTCCAAAGTTATTTTTACTACGGCTTATGACGAATATGCCGTTGAAGCATTTAGGAAAAATGCCACCGATTATCTGCTCAAACCCATTAAAAAAGATCAGTTGGTAGATGCGATATCAAAGGCAAAACCAACCACCAAAGCGCTTATACCCGCATTGCCGGAAGAGCAATATAAATCAAGATTTTTGATCAGATTTGGGAATAAGATCAAAAGCATCAAAACAGAAGAGATCGCTTATATTTTTTCGAAAGATAAAATCGGATTTTTCTTCACCAGAGACGGACAGAAAATTGCATCAGATTACAAATTGCAAGACTTGGAAGAAATGTTGGATCCTCAAAAGTTTTTCAGACTCAACCGACAATTTATTGGTCATCTTGATAGCATAGATAAAATCAAAACTCACAATGCTTCCAGACTGCTGATCTCACTCAAACCAGCCATTGACGAAGAAGTCATCATCAGTACCGAACGCACAAGAGCTTTTAAAAATGGATGGATGGTGAAGTCGATTCACATTAATTTTCGTTATCATTTCAACTTTTTTGGACTAAGTCGCATTAAAAAGAAGTATAATACTTAGGTTTGCAAATAAATATAGATATCAATAAATCATACGATGATCAAATTATTGAATGGATTATGCTTGCTGACCATTTTGTTCTTATCTGCTTGCAATGAAGAGGCTCCTTTGATTGAAGCTCCTCAAGTTTATTGTAGAATACAAAAGTTTGCAGATAATAGGTTTTTTTATGGTCAGGACGGATTTGTAAATTCCTTCAGCAAATTCAATAGTGACAGAGCCAATTTTATCTACACTGGTGGCAAACTCACTGAAATTGACCTTGGTATATATGGCAATGAAAAATTCTTCTATAATGGTGATACGCTCAAAAGAATAGAAGTAACCGATAGATACAGGGAACCAATTTATATTGATGTAACGGTCAATGAACTCAATCAAATTGTGAAAATGAGAGGCCTTGGTGCCTTGGATTATTTGACCAATAAGCCATACACTACCACCATCACTTACCATCCAAATGGTGGAGTTGCTGATGTCATTACGTTCAACGAAGTAGACAGTATTTACACTTACATAAAATATGATCAATACGATTTAAAAGACAATCCTATTGATTATTTACCAGGTTGGCCTATCAATGTTTTGAATGACAATAGCCAATACATATTCTTTAAGTTTCCTTTTAAAGGCGAAGCTGGAAGTCCTACTAGAATTTCAACCTTGACAGATACACTTACTGTCATCAATACTTTGGCAGATACCAATGCTTTCTGGGTAAACCAGAAATATGATTATGAATACGCTGGCGCTGGTTTCCAAGTTTCCTGTATTGATTCCGCCAGTAAGCAAATCATTTACGAATGCAGATACGAAGATTGTCCAAAGTAAATTGAGGACTAGATTGAGTTTTATCTGAATATTTAACTTAACTGGTTCTAAAGTATTTTTAAATATTTCCCCTAGTGGAAAGTTCAATGAATGGTTTCTCACTATCTGAATCTGGTTTAAAAAACACCTATGTTTCCTCACTATTCACCATTCACCATTCACTATTTACCATTCACTATTCACTAGATTCACATCCTACATCTTTCATCTTTCATCTTTTTTCTCATAACATATATTTTCAAAATGATTTGTATTTCATTTCAGTTTGCTTTTTAATGGTTTCAGTTTAATCCACATTCATATTTTAAAATGTGTGCGGTTTTTACCCCTACATTTGAATTATGAAAAGAGCAATCATTATAACATTTATTTTGCTTGTAGGGATATTTAATGCCTGCGTGCACGATCCGAGTTTTGTAGAGGTTGATCCTGATCCTACGGATACCACCAAAACGGATACTATGCCTACGGATACCATGAGCACTGACACAACTGGAAACACTGCAGGTTGCGATACCTCCATCGTTTATTTCAACACAGACATCCTACCTATCTTTATGGGCAATTGTGCCATCAGCGGTTGTCATGATGTCATCACGAAAGAACACGGAGTTGCTTTTGTAAATTATGAGATGATCACCAGCTCCGACCACATTGTACCGTTTAACTTAGACAAGTCGGAAGTTTACGAGAAGATTACTGAAGATGATGCCAAAGAAGTGATGCCGCCAACAGGACGCATGAGTGCTGATAAGATCAATTTGATCAGACGTTGGATATTACAAGGCGCTCCCAACAACTTTTGTGAGCCAAATGCTGGAGGATGTGATACCACAAAGGTAACTTACAGCGGTTTTGTCAGCAAGGCGTTGACTACAAGTTGCAACGGCTGTCACAACTCTGTAACAAAAAGTGGAGGCATTTCTTTAGATAATTATGCTGGTGTGAAAAAAATAGTGGACGCAAAGAGGCTGTATGGAGCAATTGCAAGACTTTCTGGTTTTGTACCAATGCCGCAAGGCCAAAATAAACTCGATGATTGTACCATCAAAAAAATAAAAACCTGGATCGATGAAGGTGCTCAAAATAATTAATTTCATATGCTTGGGATTGTTTGCTGGTTGTTACTATGACAATGAGGAGGATTTATATCCGGCCAATGAATGTAATACTGCATCGGTGAGTTACCAATCAGATATTGCGCCTATAATTCAAGCCAATTGTCTCTCATGTCATGCACTTGGTTCGACTGTTACTTCAGTCAATCTGCAAGGTCATGCTAAGTTTTCTGAAAGGGCAAAAAATGGCAGTATTTCTGGAGTGATAAATCACAAACCTGGCTTTTCACCAATGCCACAAGGCGGTGCAAAACTTTCCAATTGCAATATTCAAAAAATAGAAGCATGGATCGCTTCGGGATCTCCCAATAATTAAATAAAAAGCTCATGCGCAAAAAGTCATTCCTGGTCATTTCTATTTTACTACTCATTTTACTTTTCATAGGCTATAATATGTACAATAAAAAAGTGGACAAGGTAGCCGATCTCAAAACTGACCAAAAGGTAGAGGCAAACACCCTACTAACTGAATTTGAAAGCGATGAATTGGCAGCCAATAAATTGTATTTGGATAAAACCATTGAGGTAAGTGGTGTGGTAACAAAAGTCGAAGAAAACGAAGGTATCACCTCTGTCTATTTAGCAAGTGATGAGGGTTTGTCTGCTGTGATTTGCCAAATGGAAGAACCAGTAGCTGTTACGGTTGGCTCAGAAGTAGTCGTGAAAGGAGTTTGTTCTGGATATTTGATGGACGTTATTATGGTCCGCTGTATTATTTTATAAATGGTTGTGTCGTAAAGCGGGTTTTCCGATAAATAATATTGGTTATTCCGATTAACGATATAAATCTTAAATTTTTATAATGATGATTATTAAAAAATTATTTTTTCTATTGTTGATCTTAGTGTCTGGTAATCAATTGATTGCTCAAAAATATTTTACCAAAACGGGTGAAGTTTCTTTCTTTAGTCATGCACCAATGGAGGACATTAAAGCTGTAAGTAATACAGGTTCTTCAGTGCTGGATGCCTCGAATGGAAAATTGCAATGGGCAGTTTTGATCAAATCTTTTGCATTTACAAAAGCATTGATGCAGGAACATTTTAATGAAAACTACATGGAAAGCACACAATTTCCAAAAGCAAAATTCACAGGAACCATTGACAATATGACTGCTATTGACTTGAAAAAGGATGGTGAATACAATGCTCAGGTTTCTGGTATTTTGGAAATTCATGGTAAAGAAAAAAAGATAACGACCAATGCAAAGTTTTTAGTTGCTAAAGGGAAGATTATTGCGACAAGTATATTCAAGGTTTATCTGGCTGATTATGGCATTGAGATTCCATCAGTCGTCAAGGATAAAATTGCCAAAGAAGTAGAAATTTCCATAAAATCAAATTATGAATTACTGGATAAAATGTAGTCGGTTTTTCTGCCTTTCCATTTTAATGGTGGGTGGTATCATTTCGGTGTCGGCACAAGAGGAAGATGATTTGTTGTCTTTGTTGGGCGACACTGAGCCAGAAACAGAATTGGTGTATGCTACTTTCAAAACGAGTAGAATCATCAACTTGCAATCTATTGAAAATACTGCAGCTGGTGTCCTTGATTTCAAAATTGCTCACCGATTTGGGGTACTCAAAGGAGGTTTTTACGACCTATTTGGTTTGGATCAGGCTTCTATGCGAATTGGTGTCGATTATGGCCTCACCCGCTGGTTGACCATTGGTGCAGGCCGCAGCAGTTTTGAGAAATCATACGATGGTTTTACTAAAATAAAACTTTTGCGTCAGAGCACTGGTAAGAAAAAGATGCCTGTTTCATTCTCATTGTTTGCGGGATCTGCCATCAAAACGGTAGCTTTCTCAGAACCAGAACGCGACAATTATTTTTCTTCCAGAATGTATTACACCTACCAAGGGATACTTGCTAGAAAATTTTCTGAGGGATTTAGCCTTCAACTATCACCAACTGTTGTGCATAGGAATTTAGTCAAGACCAAAGCGGAGAAAAATGATGTATACGCTTTAGGAATGGGTGGTCGTTTGAAACTTTCCAAGAGGACTTCCATCAATGCGGAGTATATTTATATAGCTCCCAATCAGGTTGCACCAGATATTAAAAATTCTTTTTCCATTGGTTTCGACATTGAAACAGGGGGTCACGTCTTTCAACTGCATTTTACCAATAGCACTTCTATGATAGAAAAAGGATTTGTCAGTGAAACGGTTGGGAATTGGTTGGATGGTGATGTTCATTTTGGATTCAATGTGAGTAGGGTTTTTACATTGAAGAAGAAATAATTTGAGTTAATGGTGGTTTTGTGAAATGTAAGATGTAAATGAGGTTAATGGAATGAATGGTAAATAGTGGTATTAGCATGTATAAGCTATCAATATTCATGTCCAGTTTAAGAAAATCTTTTTCATCTATTTGTCCAAAGAAACAAGATATTGACCTATTCAAACACAATGCCAGATATTGGGCTCGATCAAAGGTCTCATCACCACAGGCTAAACTCTAATTGAGGCATGTCCCTACAAGTTTCGTCCCCGATTTCCTTCCCATTTCCGTACAACCATCGCGAAGCTGAATACAGAAAACTCGAAGCTGCCTCGTGACTTTCCGATTCCGACCACATTCTTTCCAACGACACCCACGCACTCCCCTCCTTCGACTCCAATTTCCGTTTTTTCTTATCTTTGCATCCTAAGCATTAGTACAGTTCCATTTACCCTTTAAAAACAATGGATTATGTGTACAAAATTCAAGCTATTCTTAATTGGTTTTTCTCTGATTTTATGCGGCCAGCTTGGCTATGCTGCGACTTATTATGTCTCTCCGTCAGGTAATAATGGTAATTCAGGATTGTCATTGGGTTCTGCATTATTGACAATTCAGGCAGCGGCAAATAAAGTGATGACGGGTGATTCCGTGTTGATTGCAGATGGCAATTACGCAGGGTTTGATTATCGAGGTGCTTCTGGTACTCCAGGTGATCGCATCGTTTTCAAAGCAATAGGTACGGGAGCAATTATAACATCAAGAGGTCCCTTGCGATTGGATGGTATCAATATAGAAGGGACTTCTGGTAATGAGATCAAATACATCGAAGTCAATGGTTTGAAAATCATCGGTTTGGGTGTTGCAGGAAATGGCATCCGTTTGGTTTTTGCAGATCATTGTGTTGTTCGCAATTGCACTTCAGATACCAATGAACGAGGCATCTTTGGCGGGTTTACAGATCATTTATTATTAGAATATAATATTTGTTCCAATGCTCAGGACGAACACGGAATTTACATTTCCAATAGTTCCGATAGTGTCATTGTGAGATACAATATGAGTTTTAATAATAACAATATTGGCATACACATGAATGGTGATTTGTCACAAGGTGAAGATGGCATCAATCACGCTCCAGTGGTCTATGGAAATCACATTTACGAAAATAAATTGGCAGCAGGAATCAATTTAGATGGAGTTTTTAATCCAATGATTTTCAATAATGTCATTTACAATAACCACAATGCCAACGGTATTATCATGTTTCAAGTAGATGGTGGAATTGTCAGCAATACGGGCAAGATATTCAATAATACGATAGTAGTTCCTACAGATGGTAGATGGGGAGTGATCCTCCAACCAGGGGCAGAAGTAGGGACCGAAATTTATAATAATATCATCCTCAATTTGCATAGCTTCAGAGGTTGTATTGGTCTACAAGGCACAAGCGGTTTGATGAGTGATTACAACATTGTTCAAAATAAACTGAGCATCGATGTAGATGATTCTACCATTCCTTTTGCAACTTGGCAAGGATATGGGTTTGATGCACATTCTTATAGTGTCACCAATGCACAAATCCCTGCTTTATTTGCTGGATATGCGGCAAATGATTTTCATCTTACTTCAAGCTCATTGGCCAAAGATAAAGGTACTTCGGCCGTTAGTTCTCTGGTAAACAATGATTTAGATGGTAATGTGAGGCCGATGGGTGCAGCATATGACATTGGTGCGTACGAGTACAGTCCTCCATTGGCGGTGTCAGATGTGTCCACTTTGAAAGTATTAGATATGGGTGGTAAGGTGAGTATTTCATGGCAAGCATTGGTCGAAGAAGATGGTGCAAGATTTGAAATAGAAAGATCTATCAACGGCATTGATTTTGTGAAGATCAACCAAGTAAATGCCAATCGCAAAAACATGCACTACGCTGTTTTGGACATGGAACCAACCTTTGGCCTTAATTATTATCGAGTAAAAACCCTCTTACAAAACGGCGATGTTAAAACTTCTCCTATTCGTGCCATTGACATAGTTCAAACAGCCATTAAAGTTTATCCCAATCCAAGTTCAGGTGAGGTTTATATGGAGAATCCAGAGTTAGTTAAAAAGGTTTTTGTTTACAACAGTGCGGGCATCTTGCTCAAAACGATCCAAAATCCAAATACTAAATTGTCTTTAGATCTTCCGTCTGGAAATTATCTTTTAGTTCTTGTGGGGGATGGTTTTGAAAAGAGTAATCAAATTGTGGTTAAGCAATGAGTTGACAGCTGCGAGCCACGAGACATGAGCTTTTTGTTTTATGATGAAAGGTAAGCTGTCAGTTTTCAGTTTTCGGCGGGATTTTGATTGCAATTTATCTGGTCGTAAAAAACTAAATACGTGCATCATTTAACCCGCTTCGGGGTTGTAAATCAGGGTGTTATTGAACCCGAGTTTCACTCGGGGCTATTGACATTGAACCCATTCGGGTTCTGGCGATTAAGCATGTTGTGGTAACTCTTGTCAATGATCGGCGGGGGGGGGGGGGCGGGGGGGGGGGGGGGCGGGGGGGGGGGGGGCCCGGGTTTTTTTTTTTTGTGCGATCGACCATTATAGGAAGGCTCGTGAGCTTTCGCTCCAAACGTACTTCAAATTTCGGCTCTTCGATTTACGTCCTCCGATTTCCGGTTTCCGGTTTCCCGTCTCCGGTCTCCGTTTTATCTTTTTTTCAACTCAAAAATATCCTTCCTACGATCCTTCAAATTGCGGACACTACCAAATTGATTGAGCTCTCTTAGTAAATCAATATCAACGTCTGCAATCAAAATCATCTCACTGTTGGGTGTAGCTTCTGCTTTGATGCCATTGGTGGGAAAGGCAAAATCACATGGTGTGAAAACCATTGATTGGGCAAACTGGATATCCATGTTGTGCACATTGGGCAAATTACCTACACTTCCAGCAATGGCAACGTAACACTCATTTTCAATGGCTCTGGCCTGTGCACAATTTCTCACTCTGGAATATCCATTTTGAGTATCCGTCAAAAACGGAACAAATAAAATATCCATTCTATCATCGGCAAGCAAACGACTCAATTCAGGGAATTCCACGTCATAACAAATCAAGATGCCTATTCGACCGCAGTCGGTGTCAAAAGTGCGTAATTGGTGACCACCTTGCATACCCCAAACCTTGGCCTCATCAGGAGTGACATGCAGCTTTTCATAGCGTTCCACCGTTCCATCACGCTTGCACAGATAACCAACATTCAAAAGCACATTGTTACTGATCTCTGGCATGCTACCAGTGATGATGTTGATGTTGTAGGAAATAGACAATTCTGAAAACTTCTTCACAATACCCGCAGTGTGTGAAGCCAGTTCCCTGATGGCTGCAGCTTCCGAAAGGTGATTGTTTTCAGCCATCAAAGGGGCATTGAAAAACTCGGGGAAGAGGGCAAAATCAGATCGGTATCCAGAAACAGCGTCTACAAAAAACTCCGCTTGTTCCATCAATTCGTCCACATTTTTATAAGACCGCATTTGCCATTGGATCAAACCAAGCCGCACAATTTTTTTGAGCGTGCCAGTCCCGATCGTTTTCTTCTCGTAGTATATATTGTCCCATTCCAATAAAACGGCAAACTCCTTAGAAGCTTTATCGCCTTCCAAATAACCTTTCAAAACCTTTGCAGGGTGAAAATCATTGGAGATTTGGAAGTTAAGGACTGGATCATGGATTTCCTTGATACGCACCTTTTCTATATATTCCTTTGGACTCATTTCATCCTGGAACTTGTGGTAATTCGGAATCCGACCACCAAATGCAATGCCCTTGAGATTTAAATTTTCACACAATTCCTTGCGGTAATCATACAATCTTCGGCCCAATCGCAATCCACGGTATTCTGGTTTGATGAAAATGTCAATGCCATATAACATATCACCTTTGGAGGTATGTGATTTGAATGTATAATTATGCGTAATGTCTTTGTATGTGTGACCGTCGGAATACTTGGTATAATCCACAATGATAGACAAAGCAACACCTGCCAACTGCCCATTTATTTTAATGACCACTTGCCCTTCAGGGAAAATTTCTGTCAGCGTTCTGATCTGCTGAGGTTTCCAATAGGAATCGGTCATAGAGGTATAAGACTCCTGCATGGCCTTTTTCAACTCAGGATAATCATCCATGGTCAGATATACCAACTCTACATTTTCTATCGCAATCACACTCATATAATAGTTTAAATTATCCGTAAAAAAGCCGCCTTCCTTTGCATTTGATGCTTTTCATTCTGTTTTATTGGGCTGAAAAACCGCGGAAGATTGCTCAAACCTGTAAACGAGAAAGTTACGTTATAGTTTTAATAATGGCATGAAGGTAAGGTTATTTTGAGGAATGAGGGGGCCAGGGGGTGGTTCTATACTAAAAACACGGATTTAACTTGTACTTTTACTGTAATATGGTGGAGACAAAAGATCGTTGGTTTTGAACTTGAAATCTAAATAACAACAGTTTTTTTATTATAGAATATGCCTAAACGATAAAATTTTGCTTAATCCAATCAAGATTAATTCGACAAAAAAAAATTAGTGAATGAAAACACTATTTTTAAGTAAACATAAATCTAAAGTATTTGCCTTTCGGAATGGAGAGGCTCATAACATATTCGAAATTAGATGATGACGTACTGTCAATTGCTGGTTACTACTTTGCCAACTCACTCCATTTTTATGGAGTTGGAGCTGAAAATAACTATGACAATATAATCGATCAAAACAACCTGGTCAACAGTATTTATCAACCCATCCTGGGTTATGAAATAACAACTTTTGGTGAAGATATTTTTGGAAATCAATTTTGTTTTTCGGAAGAAAAATTTTCTTGGTTAAACATTGAAACCTCAGAATTGGAAAACATAGCCGATTCTTTTGAGGGATTTTTGAATGCGATAGAACAAAATGTTGATTATTATACAGGTTTTCCTATCACAGAAGAAATGAGCGAAGATCATAAATCAATGTTAGGACTTGGTTATCGTTTATGCCCAATTAAACCTTTTGTTATTGGTGGTGAATATTCTTTAAACAATTTAAGCTTAGAAAAATTCGACCATAATTTAAGGTATAACGGCCAAATTGCTGCACAAATAGTCAACCTAGAAGATGGGCAAAAGGATAAGGATTGTTCATAAATCGATCGATTAAAATGAACTTTATGAATGTTGAAAATATTTTTTACTTAATGACGCACGTTAATTTAATAATTTTTGCTTGTCCATTATACTAAATTAACATTTACTGCATCACTATTCGGAATTTTTTTCTTAATAACACCAGACATTTATGGAAATGCAAGAGTATAGGAGTGAATAATTTATGGTCCACAACGTTATTTAGATATGGCTCAACAATTAAAAATGCTAATTCAATTGATTCCAGTTATTATAATCTTAAATAATTGTTCTGAAAATAAGATCAATTATGGATATGAAAGTAGATTGATGAGTGCTAGGATTAAGATGGATTGCGCTGAAGATAACCTGGCTGTTTATAATGCAATTGGAGCTTATAGATTGAAATCAGCTGACTATAGGATAGAAGGTTTGAAGGAGGCGGATAGATCGAATAAGGTATTTTCGATCCATTTTCCAAAAGAATTGATTGACTTAGTGCATTTGGAAAAACCTTGGATTTCCATTTGTGTAAAGGGAAAGGAATATATTGGAAGAGGGATGGCTGTCCGAGAACCTAATTTTCCTCCAGAATGCAACTTTTATTTCATTTACACTGAGTCTGGACAATTGAATCTGAATGCTGATAATCAACTTTTTTGTTATACTTCAGAATTTGTGCCATTACAACGATACAAGTTGGAAGTTTTAGGTATAAAATAATTTATGGTTTAAGAAATTATTACCCCAATCAGAAATTGATTGAATTTTGGAATTGTGCCCACATATTCTTGCATAAAAGACAAGAAAAGCATTTTGTAAAATAAAAGGTTGTTATAAATGACTTGGTAACCCTAAGCAATAAAACTGATGACTTATTTGGAAATATATTCAGACTAATACCTATTAATGAAAGCAATTTGCATTTTAATTTTCTTTGCTATACAATGCAAGAATGTTGCAAAAGACGAAGTTTTACCTACTAGTAATCCCATTCAAATAAATGAATTTATACTCAAGAAAAAGGTAATAGAAACTGGGGATATTCAGGCATATGAAAATTTATACAATTCATATTTGGCTTCACCGATACCTCAGGAGTTATTGTTTTATTCTTTGTACATGGCAGATCAATACAATTATGTACAAGCAAATTATGATGTATTTGCGAATGTAACGCTCCTTTGTAAATACAGAAAAAAGGCATTGACTGACGATATGGCAAAATTAGCGATAGACAATCTGATCAAAGCTTCTGACCTTGGACACCATCAAGCTACATTAAAAGTAAAAGAGTTTAAAATAGATAAGCATTCAAAGCCAATAGATGTTTTCAAAGCATTATTAGCTGAAGAGTAGGGCAAAATGCAAAAATTACTTATGATGAAAAATTGGAATTGAATAACAGTGTTGGATTTCAACAACCTGATTGGAAATGATAAGGACTTTTATAAACCAGAAAATGTTGATTTACCATCAAATCATTCCAAAGGATATGTTTATTTATTTTCAGGTCTAATTGCAGTTGTGCTTATTATCGCGCATTAAAATCTTTCAATCCATGTACTTTGTCATCATTGTTTTATATACTTATAGTCTTGTCATGGGCATGTGGAAGGGTTTCACGTATATAAAAATACGACTTTTGAGTAAGGGCCGAGCACTTAGCTTTATGAATTTCTTCCTACTTTCTTTCCCATTTAATGTGATTTTGTTCCTTCCTGGGGTGCCGTATATTTATTCTTCAGAGCTTTCACCAGAGCTCTCCAGACTCAAAAAAAGCGCCGATTTTATAAATAAAATTAGTTTCATTACATTTATTTTGAGCATTTTGCTCGGCATTATTGCCTTGTATCTTGAAAGGAAAAAGTAAAGTATAGATTGCCAAAAAACATATGACAAAAGCTCGAAGCTCTTGGCTCGATGCCTGAGGTTAGGACACATCTAAATATATATTATGAATAATTTATATATTTGTAATAAAAAAAAGATGGAAGGAAAAAACGGTGATGCACGACTAGAAAAAAGGGGCTGCTCTTGAAATTGCGTTTACTCAACAATTAACAAGCGTTGTCCACAAATTAAGATCTGGAAATGCTTTTGAAAAGGGTTCCTATAGATTTTGGAACAACAAAAAAGTTAAAGAAAGTTGTCTTATTGAAAAGTTGAAAGAGCAGTGCTCAGAAAACTGTAAAGGGTTGGATTTGAACGTTTTAATTGATTCTTCTACATTTAATTTGAACAGTAAGAACAATCGGTTAAGGATAATGAAGGGCTTGGTTTAGTATTTAAAGATAGAAGAGCTAAGAGTTTTGGATTTTTACTGCATCCATGTTTAGTGTATTCTCATCTTCCTAGGAAAGTAATTGGAATAAGTGATGTTTCATTTATTACAAGAGACCCTCAGAGGAAATATTCCAAGGGAAGAGAGTGGGAATCACAGTGAACCAATAGAAAATAAAGAAACAAACTGTTGGTTAAGGGCCCTGTCAATCAAGTAAATCATGTTTAAAGGAAGCTCAAAAGTAACCTTTATCATGTAGAGGGGGTGATATTACTGAAATATATGACAGGGTAAAGGATGAAAGACATGATGTATTAGCAAGGAGTAATCACAACAGGAAGATTTAACTGAAGAGAAGGTAAAAAGGCTAAGCTGTATGAATACATAAATCAGTCAGAGCCAATAGGAGAAATTACATTAGTTTTAAATGATGGGAAAACGTGTAAATCGATCCGTAAAGTTGACGGTGAGGGAGGGTAAAATGTATCTTTTTGTGGTCAAAACTTAGAAGAGTAGATTATAAGAAAAATGTGGGAGGAGTACCTGTAACAGTCATACAGGTAAAGGAAGAAAGTCAAATTGGAGGCGAAGAACCAATATGTTTGGACGTTAGTATCAACTAAAGAACTAATTGATTTAGAACAAGTTAAGGATGAAGTTAAAAGATATGAATCAAGATGGCTAATAGAAGAGTATTTTAAACTGCTAAAAACGGATGGCTATGACTTGGAAAATTGCCAGCTAGAAAGCGGATATTCAATTAGAAAACTAACACTGTTTGTGATGAAGACAAGTATAAAAGTTTTAAGATTAAAAGCAGCACGGGATGGTAAGGGAGACGATAAAGTGGAAGATGTATTTAATGCCCAGGAAATAGAATGCTTAGAAGAACTAAATGAACAAATGGAAGGAAGTACAGAAAAGCAACAAAACCCTTATCCAAAACAAAAACTAGCATGGGCTACCTGGATAATCGCAAGACTAGCAGGTTGAAAGAGTTTTATAACGTCAAAAGGCCTCCTGGAAATAAAACAATAATAGAGGGTTTGGATAAATTTGATGGCATAATGATAGGGCAACATATTAGAAAAAAAGATGTGTCCTAACCTCAGGCTCGTGGCTCATGGCTCGTGGCTTTCCGGTCTCCCGTATCCGGTTTCCCTTCTCCGTCACAAAAATTCGATCTGGTCATCAAATCCAAAATCCCTCCAACTATCCCCTTGCCGAACATCCAACATTTCCGTACTTATTTTTTTGCCAAAAACATCAAAACCATGAGCAGTTGATAACCATGCACCACCCGACAACTCCACCCAATTTTCCCAACTGGCTTCCACACCTTTGAGGGGAATGATGGAAACCCACATCTTGAAAGCTTTGGGCTTTTTATCGGCATCCAAAATCCAAAAATAACCATCACCGGGGAGCTCCTCCGGTCAATATTCAACCCAGAGGCCTTGTGTGCCGTCTGGGCGTTTGGCAATTGTACGTCTTGTTCCCGAATCAAAAACTTTGAACGGGGCAAACATCCAGTAAGAATCATTGCACCACTTTTTCCATGCCTTCCTGACCAACCATTTGGTTTTCCATTTGCCCGCTTGTACGCCATCGGTAAAGGCGATGCCTTCCACTTTATCCAATGTCAAATTTACTTGATTGCCATCCCATTTGACCACCACCAAATTTTGGACTTTATCCCAAGTGTATTCTGTGTCACCGCGAAAAGACCAATGCAAAAAATGCAAGCTATCCCACGCACTTACATCTAGAGTGGTTTGCATAGCCCTGGCCAATTCGTCACCATTTTCAGAAACTATGGTAGGTTTAGGCTCTGATTTGATTTTGAAAAAAATGATGGCGCCAAAGACAATGATGGCCACGGTAAACAGTGAATAGATCAGAAATTTTTCATTTTCAGTAGAGGAGGTTTTGGTGCAAAAGGTTTGATGTGTTTTGTCTTTAGAAGAAACATATACTAATCGAATATGGAATGACCATTGAGATTGTGATGATAAAAGTTCAAAAGTCGAGGCAGAAAATACAGGCGGAGTGGGCGCTCCGGCGAAATTTTCTAACGAAGAATTTTGAAGTTTTAGCAGCAAGATTGTGGTCAATTCTATTTCCGATTAGTATATGAATGCTAAAAATCTTAAATAGTTTTGTCTTCCGCGATTAATCCCAAAAATACAGGCTCCCTGAAAATACCTCCAGGTGTAAGAGATGCATATTTCATCTTACATTCTAAAACAGAGCCACCAGCTGTTTTGCTCTTCTTCTATTTTTTCCTCAAAGGGCTTGGGAATTTTGGGCAGTTCATTGATTTTAGTGTATACATCGATCATCGTTTTCTGGTCAAACCCTGTTCCAACACGTCCTACATATCTAAGTATTTCGCCCGACTCCATTTGCGCCAGATGCAGCGAACCAAAATGAGGCGATCGCTCTCCTTTGCCACGTGTATAACCTACAATGAAAACCCTTTCATCAGAACGCACCTTCACTTTCAACCAACTTTAGAACGATTGGCTACATATTTACTGGCTTTGCGTTTGCAAATCACGCCTTCCAATCCATGAGCTTTCACAGCTTCCCACAGGGTGTTACCATCTTCAAAAGCTTCACTAAACCTTAAAATTTCTCCCACTGGCAAGACCGCTTTGACCCAAGCTCGACGCCTTTCGACAGGCATATCTTTTGCAATCAATCCATCCAAGTATAAGAGGTCAAAAAAATAGGCGGTACACTGATTTGATTTTGAAGTGCCACTGACCTTTTTTTTATGCAATCGGCTGATGATTTTAGCAAATACGGGTTTGCCTTGATCATCGAGCACCACCAATTCACCATCCAGACTCACTTGCTCGGCTTTAATTTCCTTTGCAGCAGCTATGACTTCGGGAAATTGGTTGGAGATGTCACGACCTCCACGCGAAGTGATGGTGATTGCATCATGGTTTTTTACAAGATTGATGCGGATGCCGTCCCATTTGATTTCAAAAAAATAATCGCTTGATTGAGGTATTTTTCCATCAGAAAGATCTGCCAACATCGGATCAAAACTGGCGGGAAGTTCGACTTTATTGGGTGAAATTCTTTCGATCAGCCACTGGTCATCTTTGGTTTGAAAAATGTGAAAATCACCGTTTATTTGACTGCCTTTCAACTGAAAATGGATGCTTTTTTCGGTGTGCTTGGTAGCCTGATAAGTACCCGTGTCGAATATCCACATTTCTCCAGCACCATATTGCTTTTCAGGAATGGTACCCTCAAATGTCAAATATTGCAAGGGGTGGTCTTCTGTGCGGATGGCCAACCGTTTTTCATCCACTGTCGTGGGCAAGCCTTTGGGAACAGCCCAGGATTGCAATACACCCTCGTGTTCAAGCCGCAAGTCAAAGTGTAAACGACTGGCATCATGCAGTTGGATGGTAAATTTTGGAGAGGACTTTTCTTTACTGGCTGCAGCCGAAAGCGTTATACCTGCTGGTTCTGTCGTTTTACTAAAATCCCTCTTTTGCCGATATTCTTCCAGCTTTATTTTTTTTACCTGAGCTTTGGTCAAGGTAGCCTGATCGATATGTGCTCCTGGTAAGTCGGTGCTAAAATCATAAAATGCTTCCCACGCATTGCCTTTTGTTGTCAAGTATTCCACAGCAGTTTGGATGTTATATGCCTGACTAGTGGTCAAATCATCCAGATCCTCCCAATGGATGGGCAGGGACACCGCACCTGAAGGTCGTCCTCTGGTTCCAAAAGCCGCTGCACAGGTCTGATTTTTATTATTCCTAAATAAATCGATCAGGATTTTACCCTTTCTTTTATCTTTTTTGAATGCCAGGGTTGCATCTGGTTGATTTTGGATATAAAGCGTGATTTGCGTTTCCAGAAATTGCTACTTCTTCGTGCGTATATTTTGGAGTGATGGGCACATACAAGTGTAAACCTTTGCTACCACTCGTCTTGAGGAAAGTTTTCAGGCCCATTTGTTCGAAAAAAGTCTTTAATTCCTTGGCCAGTACTTTCACCCGCGCAAAGTCCGCTTCTGTAGGCGGATCTAAATCGATAATGAATAAATCCGGATGTTCTAGATCGGAACTTTTTACCGTCATGGGATGCAATTCCAAAGCCGCCATGTTAGCTGCCCAAACCAAGTCCGGCAAGTGATTGATGAGCACATGATCCACATCGTCGTCTCCCACCTTCACAGAGGCAATCCACTCTGGAGTCCATTCCGCTCTGTTTTTGGAATAGAAATGATTGCTTTTGGTTCCATCCGGATACCTGATAAAGGTCATGGGTCTGTCTGCAATAAAAGGTAAGATGTATTCCTTTACGCGGATGTAATATTCAATCAACTGCGCCTTGGTGAAACCAGCATCTTCAAACAACACCTTATCCAGGTTGGAAAGGGTGATGTTTCTCCCCTCAACTTTGGTGATTTGTTTGTCTGATGGCATGGGTGTTGGCGTTGTGTGTGAATATTGTTTTCAGTCAAAAAAAACTACTCCTCCATAAATGTAAGAAGAGTTTATGGTTTTGCTCTTTAAGGAGTAAAAAGTTTTAGAAGGTGGATTGTTTGCAGGAAGCATATCATTTAAGAGATTTCTTATATTTGATTTCATGGTTATAAAATTCAATCATTCGCTTTTAATCGTTATTTGTTTTAAAAGCACTAAATCTGAATTGAACTTATTCAAACAAAATGCATCAAAAGTGATAAAATTGTATCGTTTTTATATATTTGAGTCCAATATTAAACTAAAGGTCTTTAGGTGTAATTTTTGCCCTAACGGACAAAAAAAGTAAAATGCCTAAACACCTTAAATAATATTTCTTACTATATTAACATATTCGCTTTGATAATAATTCCTAATGAAAATTAAACTCTGTTATTTATTTATGATAATTCCAAATTATAAAGAAAACCTTCAATCATGCCTAAATATTAAAAATGAAAAATAAACTAACATTACTTATAATTATAATTATTACTAATTTCCATTCAAATTCATTTTCACAAGTAAATGTTACTTGGAAAGATTTGGTAGGAGTATCCTTAAGTGGAGGAGTATTGACTAAAACAGAATCTAACAATTTGAATGCAGGTGCAGCGTCAAATGAAACTATACCAACTAACTACAATGGGTATGTAGAATGGACGATTGTAAACACAGTAAATAGCTTAATGTTAGGTTTATCTTCAGTAAACGCTAGCTCCAGTTTCAATACTATTAATTATGGAGTTACGCTGCAGGCACTGCAAACCCTGCACACTTTAATATTGCTAGACTACAAGCGTGGGAAAACGGAACTCTCCAACGGCAACATCTCCTGAATATTTTTTTGCAGTTGGAGATGTAATTAGAATAGAAAGAATAGGATCTCAAATTTCCTATAAAAAAAATGGTACCGTGTACTACACTTCACTTATTCCTTCCTTTGGACCATTGTTAGTTGATTTATCCCTTTGGAACACAGGAGCTAGTGTAAGTAATGTAAAAATTCATTCATATCCCAATACACTATCTAAACCCGCTTCGCCGACAGGTGTAACGTCAGCAACAAATTCCTGTTTTCAAATATCAGTTGACTGGGCAACAACACCCACTGCAACAAGTTACCAAATTGATCTTGCCACAAACAATTCATTTACTTCTGGCTTAATGACATACTGTTCATCAACAAATTCATATATTTCTACCGGCTTAAATGCAAATACTACCTATTATTATCGGGTTAGAGCAGTCAATGATGCGGGTATCTCTGAAAACTCAAATCATGTCAATTCAACCACTTATTCGACAGGTTGCGACTCACAAAATCAATGGTTCACATCAGGCTCAAGTATCTATTATCCCAATACTGGATCTGTCCACATTGGAAAGTCAAATGTATCAACTGGATTGGAACAAGGATATGCTCTTTTCGTGGCCAATGGGATAAAGACAGAGAAACTCAAACTTGAAATTGCAACTGCAGGTGGATGGGCAGACCACGTGTTTGAAAAAAAGTATCAATTGTTACCTATTCCAAAACTTAAAAGCTTCATTGATAAAAACAAACATTTACCCGGGTTTCCATCAACAAATAAAATCATAGAAAATGGTGGTTATGAAATGGGTGAGATGTTGAAGAAACAACAAGAGGCAATTGAAAATTTGCATCTCTACATTATTCAATTAGAAAATAAACTTACAGTTTTAGAACAGAAGCTTGAGAGTAAAAAAGGACAATAACTGATTCTTAAATATTGTATAAAGAGTATTTCCACATTGTACTTTATCTCTAAATTGGAACTCAAAATGAATAATATGTAAGGTTTTAAACCAGCCATTACAGCTTAGGATTATTGAAATATGACAAATTTAATTTGGGCTCAGAATTGGTTTAAAAGTCAATGTAATGGGATTGGGAGCATAGATATGGAATTAAGATTGAAAGTCTTGACAATCCAGGGTGGACAATTACAATAGATACCTCCAACACTAAAAAGTACTTGGGGCTATAGAATGGCATTTGGTTGAGTTATCTGATGACGATTGGTATGGCTATAAAATAACCAATGGTGTGTATGAAGGATCCGGCGATCCCAATAAATTGGAGACACTTATTGCTACTTTTAGACAACTAATTGAGAGTGAAGTATCTAAATCTGCTTAAAGTTAGCCGTCTTCAATATCAAATGTAAAGGAATTACCAATATCCTCTACAATCACTTAGATTTATCAAGTAAAATAGAATGGGATGACTGACCAATCCCGTAGGGTCAAGCACAACAGTGCTTTAAGGGAAATGATAGAGTGTGGCGAAGCCCAAAAGCCAATTGCTTGGCTTTTGAACGAATGAACCCGCGGAAGCAGATCCAAAAACTGGAAAAGCTGTTAGATCCAAGAAGCCAGGCAATTGGATGTATTATAAAAATGGGCAAAAACTTGATTCCACTGGTGGAGACCAAAAACCAACTCAACTTCCACCAAGTCATCATTAAAAATTAAACATGAAAGCAATTTTTTTATTCATTTTCTTATGCATGCAATGCAAAAATGGAAAGCAGCCAGATGAAGCAGTTCCATACACACCTTCTATTCAAATAAATCAATTAAAATTAAAAAAAGAGGTATTAGAAACTGGAGATATTCAAGCGTATGAAAGTTTATACAATCAGTATTTGGCTTCTCCAATTCCACAAGAATTATTATTTTATTCCTTATATATGGCAGATAGATATGGTTATGTACAGGCAAATTATGATATTTATATAAATATTGTTCTGCTTTGTAAATATAATAAAAAAGCTTTGAGCGAGGAT
The DNA here is from genome assembly GCA_016715105.1 of Saprospiraceae bacterium. Classification (GTDB taxonomy): domain Bacteria; phylum Bacteroidota; class Bacteroidia; order Chitinophagales; family Saprospiraceae; genus JADKBO01. Next base: position 94,385 of record JADKBO010000006.1, read on the forward strand.
ATGGCAAAATTACGATTGAGAATTACTCAAAAGCTTCCAGAGCTTTGTCATGGGCAAGCTATGGATAAAGTCAATGATTATAAAATTAATAAGAATTCAAATGTTTTGAAAGTTTTTAAGGAACTTTTGGAAAATTAGTAGAATTTGTTTTGCAATAGGTAGATTTAAACACTTTTTTAATGTAACTGAAAGTGCAATTGTTTTTACAGAAGTGATTTGTGGCAACTTCGATATTCTTAATGATGAATTTAATTTTAATTTCGAAGGAATGATACTCAAACAGTTAAAAACCCGCTCTTTTAAATCTGTCCCCCCAACTACTGCTATACTGCTATTTTAAGTTTTCAACTAAATACCTATTATTATTATTTCTGCTAATCCTATTTTACTACAAAAAATAATGAGCGGTAGTGGATATAAAGGATTTGTAGATTTCCCTGAAGAATACCCCTATACTAGTTATCGAAATTACTATGAAGAAACTAGATTGACCTTCAATTTACCCATAGAAATCTTATATTTGAATGAAGAATGAAGTTATGAGTTAAACTAATATGGGTTTTAAGTTGCAAACTTAAAACGGCTGGTAAATTTGTTGAAATACCAACATTAAATTTAAAGGGGCTATCTATTCGAAGAAAATTATATCCCTCGTTTCAAAATCGAAAATTTTGATGGTCGCTTTTCACCCGATATTTTGATATTCAAGTTTGTGAGGAGCTTTTATCCCATTTTGACACATTGAATAGAAAGAGCAGTAAGAAATTAAGAAGGCAATATCTTGGTTTGACAAGAAGCAATTCAATGTTTATTTTAGTTCATGTAATGGTATATGCCTCTGAAAAACAATTTAAGGCAGATTTTCCAGAATGGACAGAGTTCTCTGTTCTATTAACAGATTTTAGAGATAAACAAAAATCACTATTATATATTGTTGATGTTTCAGAAAAAATGATTGGCTTTTATTGATCCCGCTCTTTTAAGTCTGTCCCCCAACTACTGCTATTTTAAGTTTTCAACTTAAAATCTCTATTATTATTTCTGCTAAATCCTATTTTTACTACAAAAAATAATAAGCAGTGTGACCAAAAGATCCCAAAAAGTAGAATTATCATACATGGCCTATCGAAAAAGAATTTAGAATTTTGCCTGGGTCAACCCGTCATTTGATCGTTTCCACAAAAGAAAGAGATTTAAGATTTTCATCCGCAGTAACTAGTATTGCTTTATGATGAAGGGCTGTTGCAACTATGATTCTATCCGCAGGGTCACCGTTGATTTCATTCACAAATTGTCGTACAAGATCTCCTATTTCTGGTGTCAAATTTAAGGGCCGAATATTTCGCTTTTTCTCTAAGTCATGGAAGAATTGTGAGATACTAACATGGATTTCAAGTCTACCTTTTGATATCAACATTGCCATTTCCCAATAAGAAATCGTTGAATAAAAGCATTTACCCACATTTTCAACTAGCAAATTTTCTACATAATCAGTAAACGAGTGATGAGCCATCATATCCCAAATGAGATAATGCGTATCAATCAAGTAAATTTCCAATCAGATTTCACGACTAATTTTCGTTGAGTTTTGATATGAAGTTTTGATCATCAACATAATCCTCATTCTTAAGTGGTTGATTTACAATATCTTGCAACAAGACTATTCCTCCATTTTTATATTGAGCTAATCTTTGGAGATATTGAGCATCATCTTCAGTTTCAAGCATCGGCTTTTTTATTTCAGCTATGATTTCGCCCCTTTTGGTTATATAAATTGCAGTACCTGTTTTGACAAGATCAATGTATTCTTTAAGATTTTTCTCTTAGTTCAGATATAGAAATCTGTAATCCTTCAATACTAGGATTGTTTTTAATACTAAACAAATGTACGAAATAATTTTAGTAATGATAAAATATTTTATACAGAGAGATGGAATATGACAACAATTCGAAAGAAAAAAGACGAAAGACGAAAGAAGAAAGTTATAGGTTTTGCTTTTAGGTATAATGCCCTTTGGCAGAAAGAATCAAAACTACATCTTCAGTAACTTCATAAATAAGGCGATGCTCTTTATTTATCTTACGAGACCAATAACCAGCGAGATTGTGTTTTAAAGGTTCAGGCTTACCAATACCTTCAAAAGGGCTGAGCATTATAGCTTCAATGAGTGTAACTATTTTTCTTGAGATAGCTTTATTGGAGTGTAACCAATAGTCTAAGTCTTCTTTAGCCTTTGGGGAAAATGTTACTTGCATAAATCTTTGAGTTCCTGTATCGATAGAGTGATACCTTTGCCTTGCTCAATATCTTTTTTCCCTTGTAATATCTTATCTACAAACTCAGGATTATAAGTATCATTTTTAGAAACCTCAAATTTTTTTTGAGTTCCTGCATAAAAGCTTTAGAGCAGAAAAATTGTTCCTTGTCTGTGGGTGTGCTATTAATATACTCTTGCTTACTTATCTTGAAGCTCTGTTTTTTTTCAATTTTACAATAATGATGGTGTAAAGATAATGTGTTTTTCCCTGTGTCAAGCAAATTCTTTATAATGTACTTTGCCCAATTCGAAATTAACAATCTCTCCAAATTTAACAGTATCTTACAGGAAATTTTTTGAGTAAGTAATAAATCTAACATTATGGAATCATAAGATAACGCACTAACTGCAAAAACAATCTTTTAGAAACTAATTAACCATCAAACACCTGATCTATCATGATGTCCAAAATCAAATGCTCGCCTCTTTATCTCTTCTCCATTTTACTACTCTTTTTAAATGCTTGCACCACAGACAAAGTAGATTCAACACCAGATACAAATCGTTTGCTCAGCGATGGCTTCGGTATACAAGGTGTATCCATTAAAGTAAAAAATCTTGACCAGGCCCGGAATTATTTTGCTGATACCTTGGGCTTCAGTTTGCCACCTTCCGAATGGTATGAAAAGGGTCTTTTTTGACAGCACAGAAATGGCTTCTTATTATTTCGCAGACTTCAGTACATTCGATCTGATTGCTACGACGGATTCTATAGCAAAAATGGGTAAACAAGCGTCGATCATGCAGCAAAACAAAAGTGCTGGTTTATATGCTTTCAGTACTTCATCAGTGGATAGTACCTCCAATTGGCTACAATCGCAAGGATTTAAAACGGACACGATTCGTGCAGGTCGCTCAGCCAAAGAAATAGGCAAGGGCTGGGATTGGTACAATGGCGGTCCCCAGTGGCAGTCCCTTTCATTTGCAAATACAATGATCGGAAATGCGCTGCCGAGTTTTTTACAATACATGGATTTACCTTATCAAGAAATCCAAAATGAATGGAAACCTGTGGCATGGCGAAGATATTATCAGAAAAATCCCAATGGTGTCGTGACTATTGAAGCCATACGAATAGTGGTGGAAGACCTGGAGGCAAGCAGTGAAGCTTTTGAAAAAATGGGCTTGACCGTTTTGCAATCTAATGATAGGTTTACCCGGTTTAAAATAGCATCAAATCAAGAACTTTATGTCACCACTCCAAAATCACCTGACGATGCACTCGGCAAAATTCTAAAAACTAAAGGGCCAGGCGTGTACAGCATTTGTTTTGGCATCACCAGCGTAAAAGAAACCCATGAATTCCTAAAAAAGAATCTAGCAGCCAGGGCCATGAAGTTAGACTCCACACAAAAAAAATTAATTGTTTTAAAGGACTATGCTTTTGGTATGCAATTGGAATTTGTAGAGGAGTCAAAGGAACAAGCCTTGCAGGCCAAAATTTACGATTATAATGACACTTCAAAAATGAACAGTAGTGCGGTGGAATATGCAAGTAACTTATATTCCAAATATTGTGCTTTGTGTCACGGCAAAGATCGCCAAGGTTATGCCGCAGACAATGCTCCTTCACTAAAATCGCATTCACTAATGGCCACCACTCGCCTACCCCGGGCAAGCTTTAATTTTTTGGTGCATACCGTTGCTTATGGCCGAGACGGTACCGCTATGGCGCCTTATGGTAAAAAACAAGGAGGACCTTTGGACCGTGAGGACGTCGAATTACTTTTGAATTGGTTGTATGACACCAGTGGCGTTGAAAAACCTGTAGAATTAGATTTAGAGCCTGTAATTGGTAATGCCGAATTGGGTAAAACCATTTATGATAAAAATTGCACAACCTGTCATGGCAAAAATGGCGAAGGAATTACAGCACCTGCGTTGGCAAACCCCATGTTTTTGGCGACAGCAAGTGATGCCTTTATCCATTATACCATAACCAACGGTCGTGAAGGCACGCCAATGATGGCCTATAAAGACAGCCTCAGCAAAAAAGAAATAAATGCAGTTACTGCCTACTTGCGAAGTCGTGCTTCTGGTTGGAATGCTCCGGCTCCTGTTACGGTGTCAGAACCCTTACCCAAGGATTATGTGCTAAACCCTAATGGCAAGGCGCCAAAGTTTACGCTCATTGATGGAAAATATGTTCCAGCAACCCAACTACTCAAAGCATTGAAAGACAGCACAAAAATGGTCATTTTGGACGCCAGATCGACGGCAGGTTGGCAACAGAGCCACATACCTGGAGCAGTATCGGTACCCTATTATAAAGATCCCGATAAATTCATCAAGGACATACCGAATGACAATACCATGATTGTGGTATATTGTGCTTGCCCTCATGCCGCTTCTGAAGGGGTGGTCAAAACTTTGACTCGATTTGGTTATAAAAATACTGCCATACTTGACGAAGGGATTTTGGTGTGGGCTCAAAAAGGATATCCTGTGCAATATGGGAAGGTGGAAAGTAAAAAGAAGTGAAAAAGCGTTTCTTTTAAGATAAGAGACGAAAGATGAGAGACGAAAGATAATTGGCATTCATAGGTACGCATCGGAATTTGTTTCAATCATTATGGCTAACAGAAACAGAATTGAAAGATCTTTGAGTGTGCAGATGAATTAAAATATCGGGGTAAGTCGAAAACCGATTAGAGTAGACACAAAACAAAACTAATTATGCTTCAATTAATTGTACTTTATCCTCAGCCTGCAGATGTGCAGCAATTTGAGATAGCTTATGCTGAACATTTGGCTTTCCTACATGAAAAAACTGGAATCCCCACAACTGTAAAACCATATGCTGTTACTAAATTTTTTCCTACTCCAGAAGGGACTCCTCCCTATTATCAAATGTTTACCATGCCCTTTGAGTCGTTTGAATCATTGCAGGAAGCTATGTCTTCAACGGGTATGCAGGAAGTTGCAGCAGATGCCAATAGAATTTCTACGGGTGGGGCTCCGATTATTTTAATTGGAGGTCAACAGTGAGATAAGATATGTTACAGGCTCCGAATTAAAAAAACGATCCTACTTCTATCTCATTCTGCACCAACTCCAGAGAATACTTATTTTTGACCATTCCATTGGCGGTAATCATTGTTAAAAAAAGTGTTTTTCTGGTTTTTGTAAAGTATTGAAAAGCTGTCAGTTTTTTTTGAAGCGCTTGATGGTAGTTATTATCTATAGCGAATGGCAGTCCAGCATATTTTACTTCACAGATATTGATGATTTTATCAGCTCTATCGATAACAAGGTCAATTTGTGCGCCAAACATCTCGTCGTTTCCTTTGTGATACCATATAGATTCTGAAGTAAATATACCTTCTATTTTGAGTTGCTTTTTTATTTCGTCTATGTGTAATAAACATAAATTTTCAAATGCAAGTCCACTCCAAGACAACCAAGAAGGAGTTTGAGTCAATGCTTGCCAAATAGACTTGGATCGTTTGCTACTGTTGACCACATACTTCAGGTAGAATAAAGTGTATGGATCAGTCAGTTTAAAAACGGCATCTTTAATGGTCTTTCCGAATGGAACATATCCAGTAATAAAACCTGAAGTTTCAAGTTCATCGATGATTTTTGTGAAGTTCCCACCGCTTTTACTTTTCGATTTCTTTAATAATTCATTCCTACTGAGTCCATGTCTATGATCACTCAATATGCCTGCTATTTTTTCAAAAGGCTCGGCATTATCAAACAGGGATGAAAACAACTCTTTATACTCAAGTCGTAAGATTCCAGATTTAGGAAAAAATAGTCTATCAATGGCCTGATCTGCACTTTCGCCTTTTCTAACTTGATCTAAGTAAAATGGAATGCCTCCCATCACCATGTATAGTTTTATGATGGAATCTTGCTTCAGATCAATATTTTTTTTCTTAAAAAAAAGGGCAGTCTCTCTTAATGTAAAGGGTTGAATTTCGATTCTACTCGTCACCCGATTGTATAAAGAACCCTTGCTTCTAAATATATTTTTAACCATCCATGAAGCAGCAGACCCACAGATTACCACCAATAAGTCCTTTCTTTTAGAAGACCAAGTCCAAAAATCACTAAAGGCCGCCAAAAATGAAGAGTTTTTTGTAGCCATCCATGGAAACTCATCCAGAACGATTACTTTCTTTTTCCTAATACGCGATTTTAAGATCTCCCTTTCTAATAATTCAAAAGCATCAAACCAAGTACGAAAAACGTTCTTTTCGTCCAATTTAAACTGCCCTCCAATCTCCCTTGAAAATTCTTCCAATTGCATTTTTTGAGTGCTCTTGTATTTTCCAGTATATCGAAAAAAAATATATCCCTTTAGTGTTTCGTCAATAAAAAAAGTTTTGCCTACCCTACGTCGACCTGTAATAGCGCATAGTTCTGATTTAGAGCTATTTATGATATTATTTATGGTGTCAATTTCGTCAAATCTGCCGACTAGTTCCATTGTCAATATATTTCAAACAAAGATAAAATATTACATCGATATTTGTGCAAAAATTGTAAAACAACTGAGCCAAAAGTCACTTTTTTATCGAGTTTTGGCTCAAACGTAAATGAAATCAACTGAGCCAAAAGTCACTTTTTTATCGAGTTTTGGCTCAAACGTAATAAGCAAATATCATTTAGGAAAATCGTTGAATGAGTTTTCGAATCTCGCCTTAAGATGAATAATTGCTCATAACTATTATGTGCAGTTATTTAAGTAAGAAGAAAAATTACTTGAGTTCCAGCGGAACAGCGCATGTGATCTGGGGGTCAGATCTCCGTTTTGATATGGACCGTTCCTATGGAACTCCATCACTGTTTAGTTTTGTGCCCAGGATTTAAATCCTGGGTTACGATATGTGTCGAGGCGCTGCCTCTTTTGTTCTAATATAAACTTATATTCTTTTAGATGATTAGATGAATTATCTAGATTGAAAATAGAAAATTATCCACCTACAAACAACAGGATTATCAAGAGCCATCGGCTCGATCCATTTAGTAACCATGGATTTCAATCCATGGGCTTTAATAAAAAAAATTACTAGAGTTCCAGCGGAACGGCGCATGTGATATGGGGGTCAGCTCTTTGTTTGAATATTTGTGCAAAAATTGTAAAACAACTGAGCCAAAAGTCACTTTTTTATCGAGTTTTGGCTCAAACGCAACAAGCAAATATCATTTAGTAAAAATCGTTGAATGAGGTTTTCGAATCTCGCCTTAAGATGAATAATTGCTTATAAATATTATGTGCAATTATTTAAGTCACTATTTCTTTATCATCATTAAATTTATTACTACGGCCGACTATCCCTTTCAAACATAATCTTAAACTCTTTAGGTGGCTCCTGATTCAGCAAATTTTTGACGAAGTAATCCCACCTTTTACGCATCATATACATAGAATCAGACCCGTAGCCATGCCTTGCGTTTGGGAACATCAGCAAGTCAAAATCCTTGTTTGCTTTGATAAGGGCATCTACGACCAGGTTTGTATTATAAGGAGGAACATTATCATCCATGCCTCCATGAGCCAACAACAATTTACCTTTGAGGTTTCCTGCCTTGAGTTGGTTCGCTTGCTTTTCATAGTTATCCCCTTTCTCTAATCCCACATATCTTTCGCCCCAGTCATCTTCATAATTCCGATTGTCATGGTTTCCTGACTCGGAAACACCTACATCAAAGAACTCCGGATAATCAAACATGGCTGTAGCCGTTGCAAATCCACCTCCGGAATGCCCCCAAATACCCACTCGATCCAGATCAATATAAGGATACTTTTCTGCCAATTGTTTCATACCTGATACCTGATCAGGAAGCGTATTGGACGACATATCGCCGTAGCAGGCATCATGAAATGCTTTGGATCTTCCAGGATTACAACTGCCATCGATGGCGACCACTACAAATCCCAATTCTGCAAGTGCCTGATTGTCACTCCTCCCGGGACTGAAAGAACGCGAACCAACTCCTCCTCCTTGAGGTCCGGGATAGATGTAATTGATGATGGGATACTTTTTGTTTTTATCTAAATGTGTGGGTGTAAACATGAGGCCATACAAATCCCATTTTCCATCTTCTGATTTCACTTTTATGGGTGTTGGAGCTTTCCATCCGGTAGCTAAAAGCCTTGAAATATCTGCTTTTTCCAATGTCTCAACCAATGTGCCATCCATTTTTCTCAACACGGAAAGAGGTGCTACATTTGGCTGTGAATAGTTGTCAATAAAATAATCAAAGTTGGGTGAAATAGTAATTTGATGATTGCCATCCTCAGGAGTTAATAGTACTAAATTCTTTCCTGAGAAATCTACCTTGTAAAAATGCGTGAAGTATGGATCTCTTCCAGGTTCTTTGCCGTTGGCTTCAAAATAAATAAGTCTTGCTTTTTTATCAAAGTGTTTTACTTCTGTCACCACGTATTCACCTTTTGTAATTTGATTTTTCAATTTACCCGTTGCCAAATCATACAAATAAAGATGTCCCCAATTGTCTTTTTCAGAATACCAAATCAGCTCTTTGGTGTCAAATAAACAGGTCCAATTGATGGTACCTTGACCAGACTCATATTGTGTGACAACTTCTTCTCTGTGGTAATCTTTTACGTCACCCGTTTCAGCGTCTGCAATTCTAAACTGGGCAATTTTATGGTCTCTGGAAGATGAAACAAAAGCCAGTTGTTTGCCATCATCACTCCATTGGTTATCATCAAAATTTCCGCTGCAAGAAATGTCGTCACACAGCGTACCTCTTCTGGGATCTGGATCAACTTTTAATCTGATCACTTTATTATTTTCAATATCTATGATGACCCGATGAATCTGTATGACTTTTTCGTCTTGTGGCAATGGATATTTCCAAGCCTGAAGTTCCGGGGCTCCTACCGTTGTTTTAACTAAATACATATCACTCACATGCCTTTGATCTTGCTGGTAAGTTGCTATTTTCTTTGAATCAGGAGACCATAAAACGATGGGGGCATCACTTTGTCTCCACCCTGCATTGTCTGTCGCATATCCGAAGTTTTCTATTCCGTCTTTTGTCAATTGGGTCTCTGCGCCTGTGTCCAAATCACGCACATATAAATTCCAATTATTGATATAAACCACCTTTTTACCATCCGGAGATATAACTTCCTTTCTGCGGTCATAAGCTCGTCCTTTTGGCTCCTTTGGCAATGCAGACTTACCATCCAAAATCTTTTTAGACATTGATTTCAGGTCATACAAAACATACTCTGTTCCATTTGCTATTAAATTTTGATACCAAAACTTTCCGTCCTCTGTCCAAGTAGGCCGAACATTCATTCGATCAACCAATTTTGAAGTATTCCAACTCAATTGTTGCTCCGCTTTCTTGTAATCATCTACAGATATCTGGTCTTGCGCACTTACATTTAGTGACAAAAAACAAAGTGATAAAATCAATAAAATGAAACTTACTCTCATGTGAAAAATTTTATTTATGCCCTAAATATACCAAAGCATGACTTATTAACGACCGAAATCAAGTTTGGAATATTTGTAAATACGGAAGAATGCTTCTTTCTAATTTGATTATTTTGATTCAGTGAATCTGAGTTAACCATGGAATATGGCCTTGAAAACAAGTGATGGACAGGAAATAGAATGATGAATTTTGTGAAGCTACTGATAATGACCTTTGGCAGAAAGTATCATAATAACATTATCAACTACTTCATAAACCAATCTATGTTCCCGATTTATTCTACGAGACCAACAGCCTGTGAGATTATGCTTTAGTTGCTCGGGTTTACCTGTTCCAATGAAAGGATGTTTTGTAAGTTCTTCCAAAAGCAATGATATTTTATTGACAACGACTTTATTACCCGATTGTTTGTGATGTTTTATATCGCCTTTCGCTTGATCAGAAAAGCGTAATGTGTAGATAATCATAAACTATCTATAAACGTTTTAAGGTTCTCAGCCTTTACGTCCGTATATTTTCCTTCAGTAATTTGTTTTTTACTTTCTTGAATTTTTTCCACAAACTCAGGATTGTACTCCGCCTCTTTGGTGAACTCAAATTTAATTTTAAGCGCTTCCAAAAATGCCTTTATAACGGTTAATTCATCTTTATTAGAAGGATGGACTATCAATACTTCCCTATTTTTCATGCTCATTTATCTTTACTTCCTCAAAGATAATGGTTTAAGGGGACTTTTACCAAAGATATCTAATAAGCCGAATGATGAATCTTTTAATGAAACCCGTTGCAAAATTATCTATCCAAAACTAATAAATCACAAACTTATTCTAGTCAAGAGCAATAAAAACCACATATATCGCTCATAATATGCATATTTATGAGGGATAAAAAATATTTATCGATCATGAAGTGGATTTGGCAGCTAAAAATTAGGTTTTCTATGTTGTGTTCCCACTATTTCTTCCCAAACACTTATTCAATTGACTTCCTAAATAAATTCATTACCATTTCGTAGTTTCACATTTTACTTATTCGTTAAAATTATCACCACACATAAGCATCATGAAGTCACTGCTCAAAAATATACTAATCCTTTTTTCCCTACTTTTTTTCATCTCTCATTTGCAAAGCCAATCAGCCACCATCACCGTAGACTTGTCGAAAACGGTTGGAAAAATGAGTCCCATTTGGGCAAATTTTGGTTACGACGAACCCAATTACACCTACACCACCAATGGGAAAAAGTTGCTGCGGCAGATTTCAGCTTTGGGATCTAATGAGGTATACATTCGTACGCACAACCTCTTGACTTCCAAAGGTGAAAATCCAGGTCCTGATCTTAAGTGGGGATATACAGACGTCTATACCGAAGACAGTAATGGCCGGCCAAAATACAATTGGACGGTTGTCGACAGCATCATAGACACTTACGTTTCCTTTGGCCTCAAACCGATCATGGAAATTGGTTTTATGCCCAAAGCACTTTCTACCAAAGCAGAACCCTATGCGCATCAGTGGAGTACTGGCGGTAATCTGTGGACAGGGTGGACTTATCCTCCAAATGATTACGAAAAATGGTCTCAACTGGTATTTGAATGGGTCAAACATTCCATCAGCCGATATGGCAAGGATGAGGTAAAAACTTGGCTTTGGGAAGTATGGAATGAACCCGATATCCCTTATTTTTCAGGTACATTCGAAGAATATTGTAAGATGTATGACTACGCAGCCATGGGCTTAAAGGCAGCTTGCTCAGAATGTATCATCGGCGGACCACATACAACCAGCCCAAGAAATCCAAAAGGCCAGAAGTATTTATCAGATTTCATCAAACATTGCCTTTATGAGAAAAATCACGCTACAGGGCAAATTGGAAGTCCGTTGGAATACCTTGCTTTTCATGCAAAAGGCAGCCCCGAATTGATCAATGGCCAAGTGCGCATGAATATGGGTGCTCAATTGGAGGACATCAGGAATGGATTCAAAACTATCAGTAGTTTTCCCGAACTCAAAAACATCCCCATTGTCATTGGCGAAAGTGATCCCGAGGGTTGTGCCGCTTGCTCAGAAACACGAGAACCCAAATATGCTTATCGCAACAACACGATGTATTCCAGCTATACGGCGGCTTCGTTTGCCAAAATTTATGAACTATGTGACGAGTATAATGTGAACCTCAAAGCCGCTGTCAGTTGGTCATTTGAGTTTGAAGATCAAGCTTGGTTTGCAGGTTTCAGAGATCTGGCGACCAATGGCATCAACAAACCGGTATTCAATGTTTTTCAATTGTTTGGAAAGATGAGCGGACAAAGAGTGAGCGTGTCGGGATCTGATGCTATTTCCGCTGCTGAAGTCATTGCAAACGGTGTAACTAAATCAGCAGATATTGGTGCTTTGGCAGTGAGCGGAAATAAAAAAGTTACTGTTCTTTTATGGAATTATCACGATGACAATGATTTGAAAGTGATGAATGAAAAAATACTATTACAAATCAAGGGGCTTAAGACCGACTTGGTGCAGGTAAAGCAATACATGATTGATCAAAATCACAGCAATGCTTACACTGCTTGGTTTAAGATGGGTAGTCCCCAAAAATTGTCATTAGAGCATTATAAAACATTGGAAGAAGCCTCTCAATTGGCTGTAAAAGGTTTGCCCATGTGGTCAAAAGTTGCAAGTGACTATTTAAGTATGGATATTGATATGCCCCGACAAGCAGTATCCTTGATTGAGTTAACTTGGTAAATCAGTCCTTTAAATGTGGTCATAAAGCAAATTATTAGCACAAATTAATCCAAATTCGCGCTGTTGGATTTGGTATCATTCTATACTTTTAGGCCAACTTATTCATAAACATAGATATTAGCCATGTCAAGAGTCTTTACAACCAGTTTTTTACTATTGATAACTTCGGCAATTTTTGGCCAGGATACTTACCACTTATGGTTACAAAACTACCTGAAAAGCAATTTTGGCTTACCTGATGTCCAGGAATGGGTGGTTGCAAATACAGAGTCAGCTGTAATAGCTTCAACGACCAATTACGGTGGTTCTACAACTGCCTTCACACCATCAGGAACCCAATTTACGATGGGCACTTTGCGTACGGTGAGTCAAGGCGCAAATCCATGGGATGCGGGTTTTCAAATAAAAACCAAATCTAAAATTACCCAAGGCAATCAATATTTGATGGCAGTTTGGATTAGGACAAGGGACAAAGCTGGATCTTTCAACTTTTTTGCTGAGAATGCCACCACTTATGAAAAAGAAGTTAATGCTCAAATAAAGACAACCACAGATTGGCAATTGTATTTGTTGCCTTTCAAAGCATCCAAAAGTTATGAAGCCGGAGCAATATATCTTGGATTACATTTGGCCGAATTGACACAAAGTATAGAAATAGGTGGGGCCAATATTTTGGGATATAAAACTGCAACTCCTTTTAACCAATTGCCGACGGTACTCAATACTCCCCTTTATGACGGAGCCGCAGAAAATGCACCATGGAGAAGTCAGGCCGCACAAGACATCGTACAAAACAGAAAAGCAGACCTCAAAATTACGGTAAAGGGAAATCCGGGTGATGTTTTTGGTGTAAAAGTCGATATGTTGCAACACGATTTTAAGTTTGGAACAGCTGTGGTAAGCAACCGTTTTAATCAAGGAAGCAGTAATATTTACGAGGAAACTTTTACCAATCTCGATGGAAAAGGCCACGGATTTAATGAAATCGTTTTTGAAAATGATTTGAAATGGCCCGCATGGGAACAGCATTGGTTTAGCCCGCAGGCAGACATCATCAAGGACATCGACTGGCTCAAAAATAAAGACATTTCTGTGAGGGGTCATACCCTCATGTGGCCTGGTTGGCAATATTCACCTACAGACATCAATGCCAATATAACTCCAGCACAACTCAAGTCTAGAATTTTAGCACACATAAAGTCAATACTTTCTGCCCAATCTGTGGGTAATCGCTGTGATGATTGGGATGTGATCAACGAAATTGTAGTGAACAATGATTATGCGAATAAACTCAAAGGCAGCCCAGGTTATGCCACTGGTAGGGAGTTTTATGCAGAAATTTTTAAACTGGCAGATAGTTTAGCGCCAAATGCCGTGCTCTATCTCAATGACTACATCGCATTGGAGCAGGCTGACAATAACAACAATGGCATAGCCACTTGGAAACAATACATTGATGAGATTTTAGCTTTAGGTGGACCCATCGAAGGCATCGGTTTGCAAGGTCATTTTTCTTCTTCACCTACTGGCATTCCAAGAGCCAAAGCATTGCTAGATGAGTTTTGGAATAAGTATCAGCTGCCAATGAAGGTCACAGAATATGACATCAGCAATTTGCTGAAACCCGAGATCCAGGCTAAATATTTACATGATATGCTCACCTTGTGTTTTGCGCATCCTGGCATGAAAGGTTTTACCATGTGGGGTTTTTGGGACGGAGCACATTGGATGGACAATGCTCCGCTTTACAAAACAGATTGGACAAAAAAACCAGGTGCAGATGTCTTCGTTGATTTGGTATTCAACCAATGGTGGACCAAAGAAGCTTTTTCCATCAATGGAAATGGTACGCAAACCATCAGTGCATTTAAGGGAAAACAACTTATAGAAATCACTGCACCAAATGGAAATAAAATCACTAAGGAAATCACCGCAACCGAGGACATGGAAATCGAAATTGATGCACTTTCCACCAGTTTCCAAGAACAAAAACTGGAAGATTTGAAGGTGTGGCCCAATCCTACTTCTTCTGTTTTGAATGTACAAATACCATCCAATTTCAGAGGTAATACGAAACTAGAAATTTATGGAGTAGAGGGCAAGTTGGTAAAAAGCGTTCAAAGTACAGAAAGCAATTTGGAAGCCATTGATGTTCGGGATTTGCACTCCGGTATGTATCATTTGCTTTTGATGGATGCGGATGCAAAAAGAGCTTACTCCAAAATTGTGATTGAGTAAAAACCATTTTGTTATTCAGGTCGAGTTATATTAAGAGTGCCGCCAGTGGGAATTTGAAGTAATACATTGCTGCCCGCTTTGAGTGAATGGATTTCGATCATATTGGTTGGTAAGTCAATCTGGATAGCCGTATTTTGATCTGGAATCACGACATCATGACAAGTCCCGGGTAATCTTTGCGGAGACCAGTTGTTGGCTAAATTCCAATTACCATTTCCAGCTGTCCATGTGAGTGCGTCAAAGGTAATGTTGGCATTGTTTCCAGCCCAGAAAACAGCATTTCTCAAAAACTGGGCATAAGGATGTGGATATTGATAGTTGGCAATCGTTTCCCCAGCTTGACCATAAACTATTCTGCCCACACTATTATCAGCTGTTGGGTTAAATAACTTGACATATCCGTGAACGTGGCATTGGCCGGCAGGTGATAGATCATTGGAAAAAATGGGATTGATTTGGTTTTGTCCGTCTCCAAAAACTGCGGTATTGGTAAATTGCATATTGGTATAAATCTCATCAAATATGGAAAAACGCTGATAATAAGATGAAGAGGCATTGGCTACAGTCGGTAGAGGATTGGTATTCCAAACAGCTGGGGCGGTCAATACACTATTATTGACGATGTTGTAACTTGATACAAAGTGTCCATAATTGGTTTGAAAAATGTTGTAGGTGGTTCTGTTTGCACCCCAACCTACTGCAGGTGAGTGGGCTTGAAACAAGTTATTAACCAAAATATTTTTATCCTGATTGTACAAGCCGTGATGGATTGAAACCACTCCTCCACCATTGTCTGCAAAATTCACCAAAGCATTTTGGAGCGCATTGGTCACCGAACTTGACCAATGTTTATAGAAAAAAACAACATCGTAGGCAGATAGGTAAGTAAAAATGGCGCATGAATCATTGGCATTGAATACAGATTGTGTAAACAAATTGACATCATCCACTTCAAAACTAAAGCCATCGTCAAACTGATTGGACTGGTAAAGGGCTACCAAATCAGTAAAATCTGCTGGTAAATTCACACCACCTCCATAATTGCAGGGCACATCATTGGTGGTTTGGTTTCCAGGACCACAATTGTTGACATCAACAGCTCCACCATGGATGATCAATACTTTGACTGCTTGTGCAAATTGGGCTGCATCTGGATATGATTCAATGATGTTGGTCAATGTTTTTGCCGCGTGTGCGATCGTTTGTGGATACCAATCTCTCGAAGTGAGGATTTTCCAATCTCCTGCTCCAGCATCCACAAGTGCAGTATGAGGTGTGCCAATGACAACTTTATCATTGGCCCTCAGAGTGATGTTGAGGTCAGATAAATTATCTGCAGTTTCTGGTTCTGGATATCCAGTGGCTATACTTCCTTCAAGTAAACTGATACCCAATCCACCAAGTCCGCCCATCGTCGAAGGTATGCGCCAAAAGGCAGGTAAACTCGCACCATGGCATTGGCCCAAAACGGGTTTGCCACTCATCAAAGCTTCGATAGCCAAAGTATTTAGCTTTTCTGCGGCTTGTTGGACCTCCAGATTTGAAAGACCTCCATGACCCACATAACTCCCATCTACTCGATAAGCGTTTACCCCTGTTCCTCCAGCAATGACCAAAGCTTTGTAATTTTGTATGGATGTCACATTTTGGATGGTACCATTTACTGGAATGGTTGCAGGAACTGCATTGAGTGCTGCATTCCACGGAATAGAAAACATATTATTGAACTGGGTTTGGAATTGGGCATAGCTACTGCCAGCCGATCCATTGGCTTGAGCGATCAAATCACCACCAATAGTATAAGTAGTTGCATTTCCGTTACCTGAACTTCGCACATCAACAAAATATCCCGAGGCGGTCAGTGCTTCATACATCACAATATATTCGGTATAATAAGTCTCCGCATAAGAAACAAATAACAAAACCGAATCTTGTTGTGCATTGGTTTTATTAGATACAAAAAGAAGTAGACAAGAAATTTTGAGCAACCTTAGAAACATCATGAAAAGCGATTTTCATTCGAAAAATAAAAACATTATACAAATTATATACCATTTCAAGCTATGTACCACGTTTGAATTACTCATTGGCATTTTCCAATTATCAAACGGTATTTCTAAAATCTACTTCATCATTTTAAATTTATGACCTGCCCAACCAGTAAAACAAAACCCACATACGATTTAACATTGGGAATTTTGATAATTATTATCTTTACCAATTGGTGAAAATACACTCAATGAAATAGATAGATCCAACAATGCATCATTATGAAAGTATCG
Organism: Saprospiraceae bacterium; assembly: GCA_016715105.1. GTDB lineage: Bacteria > Bacteroidota > Bacteroidia > Chitinophagales > Saprospiraceae > JADKBO01. The sequence continues at coordinate 111,393 of JADKBO010000006.1, forward strand.
AGTTATAAAAAGTTGAAAGAAAGAATGTCCAGACTTGCGGACATCAATGGCGCTATTGCTGCTTTGAGTTGGGATAAAGAAACTTATTTGCCTCCAAAATCAGATCGATTCAGGTCTCAGCAAATTGCAACTTTATCTTCCATTTCTCATGAAGAATTTACTTCTGATGAAACGAGAGATTTGCTCGCAAAAACAGCAACCATCAAAAATCTCACGGCCAAGGAAAAGAAAAATCTATTGGTACTTCAAAAGGAGTTTGATAAATCTGTGAGATTCAGCAAAGAATTTGTCGTCAAAAGATCGATGATCATTTCACAGGCATTTCATCATTGGGTAGAGGCCAAAGAAAAAAATAATTTCAAACTTTTTGCTCCGGCACTTGATCAATTGATCAATCTTAAAAGAGAAGAGGCTGCCATTCTAGGAAAAAATACACATCCATACAATAATTTGCTCGAGGAATTTGAGCCTGGCGCCACTGTTGAAATGTTGGATGGATTATTTGAAGAAGTGCGGTCAAAGTTGCTTCCAATGATTTCAAAAATAAGAGAGGCGAAACCAGTGAAATCGTCTTTCTTAAAAAAGGAATATCCTCAAGGTAAACAATGGGATTTCGGACTTTCTTTGCTCAATTCTATTGGTTATGATTTTGATAGAGGTCGTCAAGACATCAGTCATCATCCTTTTACAATCGGTATTGCCCCAGACGATGTGCGTATTACAACGCGCATAGATGAAAACGATTTTTCCAATATGACATTCAGTTGTTTGCATGAAGCTGGTCACGCCTTATATGAGCAAGGATTGGATATCAATGAATATGGCTTGCCTTGTGGTGGTCCTGCAAGTTTGGCCATCCATGAATCTCAAAGTAGGTTGTGGGAAAATCACGTTGGCAGAAGTATGAATTTCTGGCAAGCACACTACCCGGGACTTCAAAAAGAATTTAAATCATTGAAAAAAGTGGGCCTCAAAGATTTCTATTATGGAATCAATAAAGTAAAGCCCAACTTGATTCGTACTGAAGCAGATGAGTTGCACTACCACATCCACGTCATGATCCGATATGAAATAGAAAAGGAAATGCTCATGGGTAATTTGGATGCAGCCGGAGCACAAGACCAATGGAAGTCAAAATACAAGGATTATCTGGGATTGGATATACAAGATGATAGTGAAGGTATTTTGCAAGACGTGCATTGGTCTCACGGCAGCTTTGGATATTTCCCCACTTACAGCATGGGCAGTTTTTATGCCGCACAATTTTTTAAACAAGCCCAAAAAGATCTTACTGATTTAGACGAGCAAATTGCCAAAGGAAATACAGCGCCTTTATTGCAATGGTTGAGAGAAAACATTCACCAGCATGGGCGCAGGTATGAGGCAGAAGAGTTATGCAAAAGGGTGACTGGAAAACCATTAAATCTCAAAGCTTTTATTGATCATGCCAAAGAGAAGTATAGCGACATTTACCGCATAAACTTATGAAAACAACCCTACTCAGCACCATTACAATATTTCATTTGACTTCATAAATGACCATATATAATTGATAATCAATTAATTGAAAATTAATTAAATAAAATTAGAAGATCAATAACACGTCCTTAACCAAACAATTTATTTATCTTAACTAAATGGTCTAATTGCTTTTTCGTCATAGTTCAAATTGATTGAATCATCATCAAAAAAATTATGACAATGAAAAACATCATCACTTTCGCAGCCTTCATAACCCTATTTACAACAGCTTCATTTGCCCAAAACATTGGTATCAAAGTCGGAGCTAATATGACTAATACCCGCATCGATGGAGTGGCTAGCCAACTCAATCCAAACACTGATTTTAAAACTGGTTTTGTAGGTGGTGTCTTTTCAGACATCGAATTGATGAATGGTTTCTCTTTCCATCCGGAAGTGAATTTCATACAAAAAGGTTTCGTTACTGAATATGAAACAGATTTCGAAATGGCGGGCATCAACATTCCTTTGGGAGCTTCTGCACAAACAAACCTCAATTTCATAGAAGCTGCACCTTTATTTAAATATGCCATTGGAAATGAAAATGTAAAATTTTATGCGCTTGCAGGACCATCTATTGGTTATGCAATCAATGGAAAAGTGACTACTAGAGCCAGAGCATTATTTGACTTTAATGTGACCAGCACCGACCTCAACCTCGATAATGACATGTATAATAGAATTGACATTGCTGGTAACGTTGGTGTAGGTACAGCGATCAAAGCTGGCACCGGAGAAATTTTTGCAGATGTGAGATATCAACACAGTTTCAGCAGTGGGCTCAAAGATCAAATACTCAATATAGATTTTAGGAATAGTGGTGTCAGTGCCAATGTAGGTTACGCCTACCATTTTTGACCCCCTACCCCCCGTTTTATTTAGAATACCTTAATAGGGACTGAGCCAAAAGCTTTGTCCCTTTTTTTATTGAAAATATGGCCTTCTATTTTGCCGTGAGCCATGAGCGATGAGCTATCATTTTTCAGTTTTCAGATTTGCGGAAATCGGAAGGAAATCGGAGATCGAAAGAAGATGAAATTTGAAGTAAGTTTTTGCTTCGAGTCACGAGCAACGAGCTGCGAGCTTCAAATTTAAGTAAATAGACTCACCTGCATCTTATTCGGAAATGGGAGACCAGTTCTGATTCCGATAGCTATCGGAAATCGGAAGTGAAGATTCATGATTTTGTTTGACAACATTTATTCCAAATTCAGTTAACTCTCAAATTAATCGGAGACCGGGAATTTATTCAGATTGCTATCGGAAAGAAACCGGGAAATTTTGGAAAAAGTGGAACCCGAAGGGTTTAATATCAATAACCCCGGGTGAAACTCGGGGTAAATAAAACTAAAAACAACAACTCCGGATGGAGTTGAATATGCTCCAATTTTGAACCTTGCATAGTGAGTTTTGTGCTAATACAAAATAACACCTCACTTTATAGGTTGGATTTATATCGCCCCCTCAGATTGAATCACAGAACTTGGAGACTGTAGACCATGAAAAACTACCAACTTACTTCTTCGTCCTCATTTTCTTTGGCGGCATTGGAATTCTCCCACTCTTCTTCCTTTCTTGCAAAATGATCAAAGTCATAGTCAGGTAAAAGGTCAGATTTGATGTGGTCGACGGCTTCATTGAGCTTCTCTACAAATCTTGTGAAGTCTTCTTTGTATAAAAAGATCTTGTGCCGCTCATAGCCTGTACCATTAAACTTCTTGGTATTCTCTGTGATGGTGATGTAATAATCTTCAGATTTGGTTCTTCTCACATCAAAGAAATAGGTCCTTCTTTTTCCTGCATTTAACTTGGCAGTACGAACGATCTCATATTTATTCTCTTCAAATTCCACGTTACAGCTTTTTTGGTATGATGTGAAAACAATTATTTACAAATGAACGAATTAAATTTCTTTAGAAAATTACATCTATAAAAAAGCAAAAATAGTCAAAAGATTAAATTATCCCAATCAGAATAATATTTTAGGTCTCGCCTACTATTTCGAGCGCTCTATACTCCACGCAAGAGGTTAGGGCACATCTAAAAAGTATATATGTTGTTAGCAATAATTGGAGTAAGAAAATGGATTCCTTTTACTTTTTTGCCAATCTCACCCACCTTTTTTATTTTATGTACAAAAACGAGTTTATGGATTCATAGTTTTCTTATTCTTTAGATACTTTTCCAACCATTCATATTGTTCTGCAATTGTATGCAATAAACTTTCTTGTGCTGAATATCCATGACTCTCATAAGGCAAACTTACATATCTCACAGTGCCACCATGTCCTTTTATAGCATTAAACATCCTTTCACTTTGGATCGGATAGGTACCAGTATTGTTGTCCATCTCCCCGTGAATAAGTAGGATGGGTGTTTTAATTTTATCTGCATGATTGAATGGGCTCATGTCGTTATACAGAGAAGTCGCCTCCCAATATGTTCTGTCTTCATTCTGGAAGCCAAAAGGGGTAAGACTGCGATTGTATGCCCCACTCCTAGCAATGCCAACTTTGAATAAATCAGTATGTGCCAATAAATTTGCAGTCATAAATGCCCCATAACTGTGTCCTGCAACTCCCATTTTATTACGGTCTCCTACTCCCAAGTCACAAAGAAAGTTTATAGCCGCTTCTGCGTTCATTTTTAGCTGGTCTACAAAATTGTCATTGGGTTTTTTTGTAGTGTCAGTCGCGACTATTGGCATTTCTGCATTGTTTAGTACAGCATATCCTTGGGTGACCAAACTCAAGGGTGAAGCACCTCTAAACAATGTAAATCTATGCTCACTGCCACGAATTTGAGCAGCATCAGCCGCTGAATTGTATTCTGCAGGATATGCCCATATCAACACGGGCAAAGGTCCGTCCTTAACTTTATCGTATCCTTTGGGCAAATATAGATCACCTGTCAAACTCACCCCATCTGCTCTATCATACCTTACTTTTTCTTTACTTACCCCCTCCATCTGCGGATAAGGATTCATAAATTGAGTCAGTTGGCGATCAGCAATGCGCAGTTTTAAATTTTTAAGCCAGTAATTTGGCATCTCAACTTTTGACTCTCGCATACTGATGAAACTCAGATTTTCTGGATCTAATAATCTGATTACAGACTCAAAATATCCTTGTGAACATCTCCATAGCGTGTCGGTTGATTTGTCAATCAGATTATATGATAATAAAAAAGGTAAATCGCCTTCCGGTGAGCTACCTGTAGTGTTATTAAAGAAGATTTTATTGCCATCGCTACTCAATTGCAAAACACTTTCTCCAAATTCATTGGGTTTCATGACGGGATTTCCTGGGCTGCCATAAGCATCCGTTGTGTTTCTTACCATCAATAATTCCATGGAACCTGTTTCGGGGTTGTATAAGCTGGTTTGCATTGTTTGTTTACCTCTCAATCCTTCCATGACCAATGCATGGGTTTTATCACCCCATATAATTCGATTAAATCGCAAGGTAGTCTTCAGCATTTCCTTAGGCTCTCCTGTAAAAGGGGCTTGGAGTGCAAAAAGTGCATCTCTGTAAGTAGCAGGATTTTTAATCAATCCGCCATCAAGCGGTGCGGTCCAAGTGATGGTTGCAGGTTGGTCATTTCTCCAATTATAACTTCTTGGTAGATCTTGCACATTGTCATTTCCGCTTGGTGCAGTTTCGGTGGATGGAAGCGTAATCAATTTTTTGATTTCTTTGCCATTGATGTCCAAAATAACCACTGTTGATGGAAAGCCAAAATATGGAACCAAATAGGAAAAAGGCTTTTGAATTGTTCTTTTGAGGATGTATTTTTTATCTGGAGAGCAGCTATAAGATGCAATCATTTCTGGCATTCCAACTTTAGTCTCTATGCCATTTGTATTCCTTATTAATTGGGTTGTGGCATAAAATTCAAATAAACTTGCATCATATGGACTCTTGATCATATCCTGATACGTGGGTCTCGGCGATGCTTTTCCTTCATTTTCCTGTATTGCAGGACCAGTTGGTGCTACTCCTCTTACCGGTGCAGCAGTCGCAGGTTTTACTATTCCATTGTAAAAAATAGTATTCCCGTCTAGCCAATAAATATCCCCAACTGCTGTGTTTAAAGCCGTTTTATTGATTTTTAAAGCTTTTTGGGTAGCGATATTTATGACATAGAGGTCTATCTGAGTTGGGCTCGTATGTGTCAAAGCAATTTTTTGGTCATCTGGGCTCCAATTAATATTGCTAGCTGCGAGATCTTGCGGTAAACCAGTGATAGCAAATTCTTTACCTGATGAAATGTTTTTGAGGAAAACTTTGGAGCTATAAGTCAGACGACTGGGACCAAAATTACTTGGGTTAATGCGCAATCCAGCGATTCTCAGCTCAGGTCGGGCCAATTCTTCAATTGTAGGATAGGCGTTTGATTCATAAAGTACCATCCACTCACCCTTCTTGTCAATGTAAACACCAGGCGTAGGTTTTGCTAATAGCATTTCCTCCATGGCTTTTGGCGGGCGTTTGTATGACGTTTCCTGTGATTGTAATGTTGTAAAAAAGATCAGGCATCCAAAAATGGTTAGTATCAACTTTTGCATAACGTTGTATTTGTTAGGCCAAGATAAATAGAAATCATTAAAACAATACTAACAATTGTGCCATCCATCACTTCATTTTTTCATATGGCGATTAATCATTATATATCTCGGCTTGCATATTTTAGAATTGAAAATTCTGAACAGCTGAAGCAATTGACCTTATGTCAAAAGGTAATGGTTCAATTAAAAATGATCATTTTTTAAATCAAAGTGATTTACACTCCAAACGTAAGTTATAAGCTTTAATAAAAAAATGTCCTCAAGTACACATAAATGTCCATCCGTCTCATGAATAAATAGATGGCCAGACAAAGTACAAATCCCCAAAAAAGGATCTTTGTTTTTTGCTGGATGTCTTTCCTTTTCTCGTGTCGAGTGACATATTTTTTATGACCAGTGTAAGACATCTTTATACCTCGTTGTGTACTTCCCAATAATTCTGATTCTCAATTTCCTGGATTATACTCAAATAATTTCCGTATCTCAATTCACTGATTTCTCCCTTTTCCAAAGCTTCTTTGACGGCACATTTGGGTTCATTTCTGTGTGAGCAATCAGAAAATTTACAATCCGCAGAAAGGATAAAAAATTCTCGGAAATTATGAGCTACATCCATGACTTCCAAGTTATTGAAAGCCAAAGCTTTTATACCCGGTGTGTCTATTATAAATCCTCCAAAACTGAGTTCATGCATTTCTGCGAAAGTTGTGGTGTGCTGTCCTTTGCCACTGTATTCACTCAATTCTCCTGTTCTCAAATCCAAATCTGGCTCCAAGGCATTGAGTAAACTAGACTTACCAACTCCACTTTGCCCCGCTATCAAAGTAGTTTTTCCCATCAATTTCACTTTGAGCAGATCAATATTTTGACCCGTAACCATTGAAGTGATATAAACTTCATAGCCAATGGATGTATATAACGTATGCAAATAATTATAATATATTAAGTGCTCTTCATCATACAAATCTGCCTTATTAAATACAATAATCACCGGAATATTGTATGGCTCTGTCATCATCAAAAATCGGTCAATAAATCCTTGTTTCAGATTGGGTTCTACCATGGTAACGATGACCACTGCCTGATCAACGTTGCTGGCAATAAGATGGAGATTGTGCTTTTTGCGAGGTGATTGCCTTACGACATAATTGATTCTTGGTACCACTTCCCTGATGACGAAATCATTGTTTACATCACTTTCCACAATTACCTTGTCACCAACAGCAATGGGATTGGTCGTTTTGAGGTCATCCAACCTCAACTTACCGCCTACCCGACCATTGATATGTCGACCATCCTCCAGTCGGATATCATACCAACTGCCCGTAGATTTCATGACTATACCTTGAAGCATTCTGTCTTATTCATTGATCAAATATAAGGGCTTGAACTTATGAAAACAGATGGTGAAGCTGGAAAAATAAAATTAATGAATAAAGTATGTGGATAAAAGGCCAATTATTCAATGTGGAAGCTGTTTGCCAGCAGGAATTTTCAACTTAAAAATGTGAGGAATACTGGGCTCGAACCAGTGACCTCTACCCTGTCAAGGTAGCGCTCTGAACCAACTGAGCTAATCCCCCATTTATGGTACTACTGATTTGATGACTTGCAGAAAACTTTCCGCTTCCATAAAACCTTTGAATGTTTTTACCAATTTTTTGTTCTCGTCCAAAACAACATAAGATGGATATGATAAATCTCCTTGTAGCAATTCTACTGCCAACTGATTGACACCATTGCGACCACCAGCCATCCAGTCATATTGCTTACCATCAAAAGTTGCCTGTTCTTTTTGCTCTGCATCAAATTTCACATTATGAAAGTGTTCATTCATGTATTTGATGATTTCCGCATTGGTGAATGTTTCTCTATCCATCACTTTGCACCAACCACACCATGAAGTGTAGAGGTCCAAAAAGTACATCTTTTTTTCACCATTGCCCAAACCTTCAGCCTGCTCCAAATTCAGCCAGGTGATTTCGCTACTCTTTATTTCATACTCACTGCCACTGCTGCCACCTTCTTTGCAAGAGATGTTGCAAAATACCAGCATGGTGAGAAAAGCATATATATAAAGTTTCATGTCCTTTTTCTGAATGATGACGCAAATGTAAAAGAAATTATCATGCGTTGAGACTTAGCTGCACTTTTTTCTCCAATTGGTTGACCGTATCTCTGAAAATAGTATCCGTATCAATCAAATCTTGTACCGCTTTGATGGAATAAATTACTGTACTATGATCTTTGCCTCCAAAGTTGAGGCCAATGGTTTTTAAAGAACTGTTGGTGAAATTTTTAGCCAGGTACATGGATAATTGTCTCGCAATCACCACCTGTCTTTTTCTAGTTTTACCTTGTAACTTCTCGATCGGCAGTTCAAAATGCTCCGCCACGAGTTTTTTGATATTCTCAACACTGATCTCTTTGGAGTCTGTATTGACAAACTGCTCGACCACCTCTTTCACCAAATTGAGATTGATTGGAGTTTTATTCAGAGCAGATCTGGCAACTAATGATATAAGGACACCTTCTAGTTCACGCACATTACTTTTCACATGGTGACAGATGTAATCTACTAATTCTTCAGGAAGTAAAATGCCTTCATGTTTCATTTTCAGCTTGAAGATATTGAGACGAGTCTCAAACGCTGGTGCACCTAAGTCTGTATTGAGTCCCCACTTAAACCTTGAAATAAGCCTCTTTTCTACATCTTGCAAATCTTTTGGCGCTCGGTCTGAGGTCAAAATGATTTGTTTCCCATTTTGGTGCAATTGGTTGAATATGTTGAAGAATATTTCCTGAGTTTTTGGCCTGTTTGATAAAAACTGTATATCGTCGACAATCAATACATCTACCGTTTGGTAAAAGTGCATAAAGTCATTGATGGTATTGGCTCTGATCGCGTTGATGACTTGATTGGTAAACTGCTCTGTAGAAACAAACAATACCTGTTTGGTTGGAAACTTTTTGATCAGTCCATTACCAATAGCATTTGATAGGTGAGTCTTTCCCAAACCAGTATCTCCAAAAATAAACAATGGATTGAATGGTGTATTTCCAGGTTTGCTAGTGATTTCAATACCAGCTGATCGAGCAAGTTTGTTGCACTCACCTTCAATAAAGTTTTCAAAAGTATACTTGGATATCAGTTGTGAGTCCGTTTTTACTCTTTTGATACCAGGGATGACAAAAGGATTGCGTATTTCTTCTTCCTTTTCCTCTACATCGGCGGCTTTACCAATTTTCCGGTGATTATCTACCAAAATCTGGTATTCCAAACTTGCCTTTTCTCCTAGTTCCTTTTTGAGTGAGGTTCTGAGAATATCTACATAATTCTCTTCTAGCCATTCATAAAAGAACTTATTTGGCACTTGGATGGTAAGAATACTGCCATTTACCTTTACGGGTTTTATAGGGTCAAACCAAGTTTTAAAACTTTGCGCGTTGACATGTTTCTTGATAAACTCCAAACAATTGCCCCAGATGGCTACTTCGTCTTTAATCATTCTATGTTATGTTGGGTTGTGGTGGTTTTTTGAAAGCTTTTTAAATCGGCTCAATTTGCTTGGGAGGACAAATTTGTCATTTTTTTTTATTTCAAAAAAATAATTTACAACTTATTTATTATTCGGTAATTTATTACAAATTATTGATATTCAATATTTTAAAATATAATAAGACACAAATAGAGGAAATTCAAATAAGTAACAAGCACAAAATCAGGAAACTAAAAAAACATATTTATTTTCAAAAACTTGAAAATAAATTTAATCTGGTCTCGAATTTGTCGGTTTGTGAAAATAATTAGAAATTTTAAGGCTTTTTATAGATTTTCAGATTTATAATATATCCAGATTGGATACATAAAGTGCTCACAAATTCTAGTAAAATTTTCATTGTATAGATAGGTAGCCAAACTTTAAAAAAAAAGAAAAACAGTTTTTTAACTATCGAAGACGGGAAAGAATGGTTTTGAAGTGTGCATTTCATGATTTCGTTTTAATTACCCCAGAGGGGTTAAATATTAATAACCATGGATGAAGTCCATGGCGAGAAATGAAAAGAGCATATGATTTTGGCGGGATTTTTGGCGAAGCTTCCAAAAATCATGACAAAATCCCAACTACAAATTTAAGAAGTGATGAAATGCACCCGTTTTGATCGGAATGGAAATGGTTTTAGGAGTAAAGACTTTTTATTTTAACAACAAAGGTCTTTTAGATCAACCCAAATATGAATGCTTTTTTAAAAAAAAACAACCTTTTTAAGCATGTACAAAAAAAATGGCACCCTGAATACACAAGATGCCATTGCTTTTCTATTTAAGAGTCGGCTAAAATGCCGATCATGCTTAAATTATCTGTCGTATCTGCTTCCGCCACCGCCATCACGGCTGCCTCTGTCATAACGGCTTCCGCCGCCACCACCGCTTCCGCCACGGTTGAATCCGCCGCCACCGCCGCTTCCGCCACGGTTAAAGCCGCCGCCACCGCCGCCGCCGCCACGGTTGAATCCGCCGCCGCCACCGCCGCCACCGCCGCCACGGTTGAATCCACCACCGCCGCCACTGCGACCACCTTCAGGTTTTGGTGTAGCTTTTTTCACAGCGATGGTTCTACCATCAAGTTCGGTTTCATTAAGTCCTTCAATAGCAGCTAATCCTTCTTCGTCATCTGCCATTTCCACAAAAGCATAACCTTTTGACCTTCCGGTCTCTTTGTCTTTAATTACTTTCACAGAACTCACCGCTCCATACCTTTCAAAAAGTTCGTTCAAGTCTTCCTCTTGAGTCTCATAATTGAGCTTCGCAACAAAAATGTTCATAATAAAAATGTTTAAAAAAGAAATAAAACAACCCGACCACCTCTCGTGTCAGTAGAAAGTATCCTTGTATTTAAATTGTGAATTTGATAGACGAGTGATAACGGTGAGAAATCAATACAAAATACAAAACTCATAAAGAACAAAAACAAGAATCTATATCCTAAAACAAAGATAAGCAATAATTTAGTCTGCGCAGGATTATTTTTTATTGAAAAAAAAATGCGCCATCCTATGTACTTCATGCAAAGTGTTAGTGCTCAACATTTTCAGATTAAGATATTTCTAGTTTTATAAGCTCATGGAATTTTCACCTCACTTTTTACCTCTTTTAATAAGGCAAAAATCAAAATTTCCAATTTTCATTTTGTTTAATCTTTGTTTTTGGACACATATCAGTACAGACGAATGGCCTTTCTTCTCTGCATCCTCTATAATAATAAAGAAGACGAATGCAATTCGCCTCTACATATGCTACAATATTTCTTGGGAAGGTTTAAAAATGAAATTCGTCTCTACATTTTTTTTACCTCATCTCCATGATAATGATCAAAATACCCATGATCAACACAAACCAGCCAAAGGCTTCCAACAAAACCAATCAAAGATTTTATAGCAATAATCAACAAGGAGGTGGCAATGGCTTTTTTCATGGGAAGGTGAGCAAATACCACCAAAGCAGGTATAATGAGAAAACCTCCCCCAGCACCAATGAGGCCAGTAAGTAAACCTACAAATGTCCCTTCCAATAAAATCATCGGATAATTGTAAGTGATCACCGCTTCTTCATCATCACAATTGAGGCAATTTGATCTGATCATGGTGATGGCCGCGATGATCATGATGATGGCAAACAACAACATGATGGCAATGGACTTTGAAATTTCAAAACTGCCTATGGTCATGATGTGATCTGGAATGGCAGGCATGATCCACTTGCGTGTGCTATAAACAGATATCAAGGCTGGAATTGCAAAAACTATTCCCGTTTTCCACTCCAAAAGTCCCTTTTTACCATTTTGTAATGCCCCCACAGCTGAGGTCGCTCCTACGACAAAAAGTGAATAAGCTGTTGCTAAGACAGGAGCAATACCCATGATGTACACCATCACTGGTACCGTGAGTATAGAGCCTCCACCACCAATCAGACCCAATATCAATCCAATGATCAAAGCTCCTATATATCCAAAAAACTGTTCTATAAACATCAAAGTATCGCTTATTTCGAGCAAAGATATCGGCTCGAATGCCAACCAAGCGTGACCAGTGTTACATTGGACCATTTATACCCAACGAAAATGAATTTTAACATTTGCTTGTTGTAAACACAAAAAAGGGCGCTCCCACCAGGAATGATAGCTTAACCTCTATCTTTCTTTGATGGCAAGCGCCCTTCAACAAAAAAAATCGTTCGTAAATTCGATATATTGATTCAATTCCAAATAGGAAAAGCAAAAAAGACTTTTCCTATTTGCGCATGAAGTATTTTTAATTATTCAACCTTCCAGCTTCGTCTTCCAAACCAGTTTTTCTATTTCTGGCTCCTTTTACCTGATTGCTGCCAAAACGGTAATTGATGTTGAGGTTGACCCTTCTTGCTTCCCATCTGCCACCTCCTCTAAAATACAATCCAGGTATTACATTACTTTCTCCAGACCATCTAGCAGTGTGCAAAACGTCTGTGAAACCCAACTTCACTGACACTTTTTTATCCATGAAACTCCTTTTTACACCCAGGTCAAGCTGTCCTTGTGGTCTGGTGATCATCGACCCTCCTTCTATACTTGAAGAGTTAAACCAACCAGATACCTCAAATCCAATGTCTTTTGGCAAGCTGAAGGTGTTCTCAGCATATACATTGACAGCAATAGGGGTTTTGGTGTCAAAACTATAATCATCAAATCTTGCTTCAAATTTTGTTTGATACATGGTTGTCGACAAAAAGCCATTCCACCATTTAGCAATTGGTAGTGGTGTATTGATACTCAAAGAATAATTTTCCCTGTTAGCTATGTTTCTATAATTGATAAAAGTTTTATTAGCAACATCCTTATCACGTTCTATAACATCGCTGATCACATCTTGAGATTTACTATATCCAATGCTTATATTTGCAGCTTGTTTGACTGTATAGGTCAACTCAATGTTATTATTGTATTGTGGTGTCAAGAAAGGATTACCTTTTCTAAATGTCAACTCATCCAATTTCCATTCAAATGGATTGAGAGATTCGTAGTCTGGTCTTTGTATACGTCTACTGTACGTCAAGTTTAATACATGGTTGGGGTTGAGAGTATAGGTCAACGCACCACTTGGGAAGAAATTACCATATTTTCGCTTTACATAATCTTGTGGTTTGGTAGGCTCACTAGCATCTCTTGTCAAATTACCTGTGGAAGTCGTGTGTTCGTACCTTATTCCTGCTTGAAAATTCAACTTTTCAGAAGCTTTGCCATTGATGTTTCCGTAAATAGCGGCTACGTTTTCTGTATATCCAAAATCATTACTTTGGCTTGGATCCTTAACTTCAATGTCATTCACAACATTATAAAACAAAAAGGTATTGTCTGATTTTACATTAGCATACTTCACACCAGTACTCAATACCAATCCTGACTTTTGCAATGTCTTAGAGTAGTCCAATTTACCAGTATTGATGTCGATGTCAGATGGGGTACTATTGGAGAAAATACGCTCAGAAAGTGTTGTGCCCGTTGGCGAAGTTTTATAATAATTGGGTTGAAAGCTTGCACTTTCACCTCTATAAATACCTTTGTCAAGATCTATGGTTAGCTCGTTACCAACGGTATCAGAAAATTTATAATTCACGTTGAAGTTTGTGTATAAATTATTTGAAGTAATGGTATTTTGAGCAATCAACACAGAATCGATCATGTTTTCCCTTCCCATTGTGCCAATGGTTGTCTGGCTTTCACTCGCCCATTCATTGTCAATGTATTGAGTGTTGCCCGATACAAGTGCACCTAATGTATGTTTACTATTGATAGCGTAATCCACTCCGATTTTAGCATTTACTGGACGGTTGCTGCTTACTTGGCTTTGGTTTTGGTCAAATATTTTACCGTCCTGTTCTCTATACAAGTTCATCTCATTGTCATACTTGCTATTTCCAATTCCAATGTTTCCATATGTATTCCACTTATTTACGCGGTTATTGAGATTTAATGAAAGGAATGACTTATGGAAGACACCATATCCGAGTGACAAATTCGCACTACCGTTGGTACCGAAGTTTTTATTCTTTTTCAATCTCAAATTGATGATGCCCGCGTTTCCTTGTGCGTCATATTTAGCAGAAGGATTTGTTATGATTTCCACAGCTTCAATGTCTGAAGAAGCAATTCCTTTCAAAAAATTGGCTAATTCCTGGGCTGAAAAATAACTTGGCTTTCCATCAATATAAATCCTTACGCCATTTTTACCTTTCAACTGGATGTTGTCATTATTGTCAATCACAACACCTGGAGCCTTTTTAAGTAATTCCAATGCATTGGTTCCGATTGCTGAAACACTGGCATCGGTGTTGAGGATCATTTTGTCAGCCCTTATTTCTATCAGTGGTTTCCTGGCAGTCACCGTTACTTCGTTGAGCACTTGGGAGCTAGTTTTTAATGTATAAGGTTGCAAAACCAAATCACCACCTGTATATTGAATGACTTCACTGTAGAATGTTTCATAACCGATGTAAGAACATTCTATAAAATAATTACCGGCCTCTACTCCACCCATTTCAAAATTACCGTCCATGTCTGTTATGGCTCCTCTTGAAAGCAAACTATCGCTGGCATTTTTCAAGGCTACTGTTGTATATTCTATGGCTTTGCCGCTTGGATCTTGGATCTTACCACTGATGGATTGACCGCTCACTACAAAAGCAAAGCATAATAAAATAAAAGTTGTGCAAAAAATCTTCATCGCATTTTGTTTTAATGTTCGATTGGAAGACGACAACAATTTGGGAAGGGTTGCAATCCAAACCCGACATATCGATGAATGACAAGACTTACTGGACGAACTGGTTATATACTTGGATATAAACTCAAGTAGCTAGAAAGGGCTATGAGCCATGTGCAAAGTGGTGTGTGGGCTTTCAGATTTCAGCAATCAGTTGTCAGTTTTTTTTTGAAATTGTCATTTTCTTTCTACGAATACAGGATTTGCTACCAACCATTCCTTATTGAATAAATACTCAAACCAACAGGTTGTACCTCACGGCACAATTATATTATACGCCAATTCTTGGCTAACGATAGGATGTACCTGAGGGCACATTTTTTGGAATTTGAGTTCCTTGCAAAAGCAGGGACAGCCATAGGTATTGAAATCTATTTGCTGCAAAAAACCATTCCTTATTGAATAAATTCTCAAACCAACAGGTTGTACCTCACGGCACAATTATATTATACGCCAATGCTTGGCTAACGATAGGATGTACCTTACGGCACATTTTTGGAATTGTGTCCCTTGCAAAAGCAGGGACATGCCACTTGCAAAAGCAGGGAAAAGACGGAGGACGTTGCGCCCCAAGCATTAAAATCCACGTATCCTGCTTTTGCAACGGATTGAAACCATTGTAATTTGCTCATTGCTTCCTGCGAATGCATGAAATTGCGCCGAAGGCTTGAGTCCGCAGACATTGAACTCTCATTGAACTCTCATTGAACTCTCATTGAACTCTCATTGAACTCTCATTGAAAATATTTTCTAACATACTATTGATTATCTTTAAAATAATTTTATCTTTGCAGTCCAATTTAAAAAAAATGGCTTCTGGCAACTTTCAGCGGCATTAAATAATAGAAAATGAAAAAAGATACGCATCCTTCAAACTATAGAATGGTTGTTTTCAAGGACATCTCAAACGATGAAGGTATTCTTACCAGATCTTGTGCTCATTCAAGAGAAACAATTGTATGGGAAGATGGCAACGAATATCCTTTGATCAAAATGGAAATTTCTGCTTTCTCTCACCCTTTCTTTACAGGTAAGATGAAATTTGTTGATACTGCAGGTAGAATCGACAAGTTCAACAAAAAATTTGGAAAGTTCGCTCAGAAATAATTTCTGTAGACCTATAATATATAAGGGTACTTGGTGTATATCAAGTGCCCTTTTTCTGTTATAATGTGTTTACCCCAAAAACCTATTGGGTATTTAAGAATACCTTAAATTACAAAAATATATTGTTTGCGTCTTACGTTTGAAAATTGCACTTTTGTCTTTGCAATACTTGTTGATCATACTTTTAATTTAAAATATATGCGTTTTAATAAATTCTTTTTGTTCTTAGCCACTTTTCTATCGATTACATTCTTCACTTCTTGTAGTTCAGCCAAAATAATGGGTGACGAAAATGGGGTCTTTGCTTCCATACAAAGAGGTCCATGTTTTGGAAAATGTCCGGTTTACAGCATGCAAGTTTATACAGATGGAAGATTGGTTTATGAAGGAACTAGGTTTGCGAAAAAATTAGGTACCTACCATAAAACACTCACTGCTACTGAATTAAAAGAATTGGATAAGGTCATCAAAAGCGCCAACTTTTTCACTTTTGATTCTATTTACGAATCTGAAATCCCAGATTTAAGTGGCATCACCATTTATCATTCAAATGGTAAAGAACAAAAAAGTGTCTTTGGAAAAGAGAACAGACCGCCTGCATTGATGCAAATTCAATATGCATTGGAGCGCATTGTAGAGTCCGATGGATGGAAACTCATCAAAGCAGCTCCCGTAGAAACATCAGAAGAGGTCATAGACACTCGTGAAAAAAAGGTCGAAACAACCATTTTCTCAGAAATCATCATAGAACCTACAGCCGGCACTTTGGCTAAGTTTTTACAAGATTTCTCTGACAAATCTTTGTACCTTTCAGATCGGATCACTGAAGACGGCAGACTTTGGCTAGTCAAATATGACATGTCAAAATATAAACCAGAAGAAATGTTGGCTTTGATCAAGGCAGATGCGCGCATTAAATCAGCAGAATTTAATAAAAGATTGGAAACCAGGGATTGATTAACTTTTTCTTTTGAGTTTTCTCTCTTCTTTTTACGTTTAATGATTTATAAATAAACATCCGATGAAACGCATCAATCAATCCTTCATAGTGTTCTTTTCTACTTTGTTTTTGGTTTTAATATTTGCCATTGACATCCAGGCTCAGCGTACTCCGACAACAACGCGTACCAGCAGAAGAACAACCAGAGATACAGAACCTAGTCCCTCTTTCACAGAAAATTTAAATTATGAAATCAAGGTCGGTAACATTGGCTTTGGTGGTAATACATTTGGCTTAGCCGTTAAAGGAAATGTCGGCTATAAAGTGTTTGAAAAATTGTCTGCAGGTGTGGGGCTCAGAACAAATTTCACTTATTTAAACTACCCAACTGGTCTTCAAGATGAGTCTGGTTTTGATTTTGGCGGATTTGGATATCTGAGGGGCAAAATCACAAAAACCATCTATTTACAAGCAGAATATGGTTATCAAAGTTTTGCTACTTTCAACGGTGCTGGAGGAAGAATATCCGCTTACACACCCTTAGTTGGGGGTGGTTATATGAATGGAGGCGACCGCTGGAGTTATGGCGCAGAAGTTTTATTCAACATCAACGACAGAGCGCAAGACATAAATGGTATCATAGAATACTGGATTAACTTCAGCTACAACTTTTAAAATTTAATCTTTCTTATTTCTTTTCAAATATCGTTTGAAGTGGTCTTCTACTTCAATATCATTTTATTTTCGAGAGTATAATACTAGCAGTCAGCTTTTTAAACATCTATGAAAAAAGTTAGATCAATATATTATTAGGATTTATAGTCCCGTTCAAATATCTTCGCGACTTAATAAGTTCGACTTTTAGAATTATGAGAGATTTCAAACGGTACCTTGTCACTTCCGCTCTACCCTATGCAAATGGCCCTTTACACATTGGCCATTTAGCCGGAGCTTACTTATCTGCAGATGTTTATGTGAGATTTATGAGGTTGATGGGCAAAGATATCGTTTACATCGGAGGTTCAGACGAACATGGTGCTGCCATTACTATGCGAGCGCTTAAAGATGGTTTGACACCTCAAGAAGTGGTGGACAAGTATCACGACTTATTTGTGAAGACATTTGAAAAAGTGGGTATCTCTTTTGACATATACCACCGTACATCTGATCCTTTACACCATGAAACTTCACAAGACATATTCAGAACTTTATATAAAAAGGGACTATTTACTGAGGAAGAGTCAGAGCAATATTATGACCCTGAAGTAAATCAATTTCTTGCTGACCGATACATCAAAGGTACTTGCCCAAAATGCGCCAATCCAGATGCTTATGGTGATCAGTGTGAAAACTGTGGATCTACATTCAGTCCCACAGAATTGATCAACCCAAGATCGGTGCTTTCAGGCTCTGAACCTATTCTTAAGAAAACAAAACATTGGTACTTACCTTTGAATGATCACGAAACTTGGTTGAGGGAATGGATCGAAGAAGGTACCGTGGACGGGGTTTTCAAACATTATCCGGACGAGTGGAAAAATCACGTCATTGGTCAATGTAAATCTTGGTTGGATGGTGGCCTACAGCCGCGCGCAATGACCAGAGATTTGGATTGGGGTGTGGATGTGCCACATGATGTGCCAGGCCACGAAGGCAAAAAATTGTACGTTTGGTTGGATGCACCAATCGGTTATATATCAGCGACCCGTCAATGGGCCAAAGACAATGGCAAAAAATGGGAGAAATATTGGAAAGACGATGATTGTCAATTGATTCACTTCATAGGAAAAGACAACATTGTATTCCATTGCCTCATTTTTCCTGCTGTCTTAAAAGCACACGGAGATTTTGTTTTGCCTTATAATGTCCCTGCCAATCAGTTTATGAATTTGGAAGGTGCAAAAATATCTACCTCCAGAAACTGGGCTGTTTGGGTCCATGAATACATCGAAGACTTACCAGATAAAATTGACGAGCTGAGGTATTGTATGATCAAAAATATGCCCGAACTCAAGGATACTGAATTTACATGGAAGTCATGGCAAGACGCAAACAACAATGAACTAGTAGCAAACCTTGCTAATTTCATCAATAGAGTTGTAGTACTCACCAATAAATATTATGATGGTAAAGTGCCAGCTTTTGATGAAGATGCTTCATTCACTGGTTCGTCAGGTGATGATTCAGAATTTTATGATTCTGAAATGCTCAGTCTACATGATGAACTACAGGAACTCTGCCAGAGTATCCGCACTTTTGATTTCAGGTCTGGGCTAAAGTCGCTCATGGATATTTCTACCAAAGGCAATCAACTTTTGCAATACAATGAGCCTTGGAAACTGGTAAAAGAAGATCCGGAAACCACCAAAACAATTATGAATCTTGCCATTCAATACGTATATGTGTTGGGAGTTGCTGCAAGACCCTTTATGCCTGAAACCAGTGATAAGATTTTGGCGTTACTCAATCTCAAACCATTGAAAGAAAAAGGTGAGTTGCTCAAACTATTGGATAAATTGTGTGAAGGTGAAACTTTGGTGAAAGCCAAACATCAAATTGGTGAACCCCTTCATTTATTCTCTAGAATTGATGACAGCGTTGTTGCAACTCAAATGGCGAAATTGATCAAAGAAGAACCAACACCTGTGCCAGCAACCACCGCTACTCCCGAATCAAAACCTTTGCGCGATCCGATCACTTATGATGACTTTATAAAAATGGACATGCGCGTTGCGACCATTCTGGCAGCTGAAAAAGTTGCAAATGCGGATAAACTTTTGCAATTGACTGTAGACTTGGGGTTTGAGCAAAGAACCGTTGTGAGCGGCATTGCCAACTATTACAAACCAGAAGAAATTATTGGTCAAAAGGTAACACTTTTGGCAAATCTAGCACCTCGTAAAATCAAGGGCATTGAATCAAAAGGGATGATTTTGATGAGTGAAAATAGCGATGGTGTACTCAAATTTGTTGCGGCTCCTGCTGGAGCTGAAAATGGATCACAAATCAGTTAACAACCTTTAATTTTTGAAGTGTCGGCTATCAATATAAATCAAATCAAAATTGAGGAAAGTTGGAAATCTTTGCTCAAAAACGAATTTGAAGCTGAGTACTTCTCCAAAATCAAACACGGCTTACAGCAGATGCGTGATGCAGGGGAAACCATCTATCCTCCCGGCCCACAAATTTTCAAGACTTTTGATCTTACTCCTGTAGAAAAAGTAAAGGTCGTTATCTTGGGTCAAGATCCTTACCACAATCCGGGTGAGGCTATGGGTATGAGTTTTTCTGTGCCTAAAGGTGTAAGAACTCCACCATCTCTGGTCAACATTTACAAAGAACTTGCCACCGACTTAGGTACGGCAATGCCTACACACGGCGACCTCACGTATTGGGGTCAACAAGGTGTTTTGATGCTGAATGCCATACTTACCGTGAGTCAAAACAAACCAGCTTCGCATAGAAATATTGGTTGGCAATTTTTTACAGATGCGGTGATTTCCAACATTTCTTCCAATTTGGATAACATTGTATTCATGCTTTGGGGCAATTTTGCAAAAGGCAAGGCTGCCTTGATCGATGAAAGCAAACACCTAGTATTGAGTTCGGCGCATCCTTCTCCGCTAGCCGGAGGGGCATTTTTTGGCAATCACCATTTTAGTAAAGCCAATGCATTTTTAATAGCCCATGGCAAAAATCCAATTGATTGGCAAATAGTATAATTGGAAATACGATAACTGCTGGGCTGAAATTGGCGCGGGGCCCTGCGAAAAAAAGCCCCCCCCGGCAACCCTTCCTCGCCCGCCCCCCTGCCCCCGCGGGGGGGCCCGGCCCCCCCCCCTTTTTGGTGTCCCCCCCCCTTCCCGGGCCCCCGTCGAATAGGGCCGGGGAAAAGTTCCGGGGGGGGAAAAAAAGGGGGCCCCCCCCGGGGGTTTTTGGGGGGGGGGTGGGGGGGGGGGGGGGGGGGGGGGGAATTTTCTTTTTTTTAAACCATATATACTTTTAGGGTGTCCAAGACTAAGCGAGCTTGAGAAATTTGAAAGGATTTTGGTTCGTGGATTCCTTTCCACTTTCAAACTTTATGAACTCTACATCCTTTAATTTTTTAGATAACGGTCGATGGCTTGGGCCACATTTTGTCCATCCATTGCTGCGCTTAGAATGCCCCCAGCATATCCTGCACCTTCCCCACAAGGAAAAAGTCCATCCATTTGAGGGTGCATTAGGTTCTGATCGCCTCTTGGAATTCTGATGGGTGAACTGGTCCGACTTTCTGTTCCTACAACGATGGCATCTGCAGTGAGATAACCTTTCATTTTTTTATTGATTTCGACGATTCCATTTCTCAACCTTTTGGAAACAAAAGATGGCAATAATTCTTGCAGTGGAGCAGAAAATAATCCTAGTATATAAGAGGTGGTAGGCAAAGTGGAAGATGTTTTGCCATTTACAAAATCATCGACCCTTTGAGCAGGCGCTTTCTGACTTCCATCTCCAGCTCCAAACATGTTTTGTTCAACTTTTTGCTGAAAATCCAGAGCCCCAAATACTCCACTGTATCCGTGCTTTTGGAGCTCATCGAGTTCTATCGAAGTCACAAAACCACTATTTGCGAAAGGACTATCTCGTCTGGAAAGCGACATTCCATTGACCACAATTTCACCCGGAGCAGTTGCAGCGGGGACAATCAATCCGCCCGGGCACATACAAAAAGAAAAAACACCCTTATCTGCAACTTGACAAACAGCTTTATAACTTGCAGCTGGCAAATTTTCCTCTCTTTCCTTCTGACTATATTGCAACTGATCAATGTAATTTTGGGCGTGCTCTATCCTCAAACCCAATGCAAATGGCTTTGCCTCAATCAAAATATTTTTTTGGTGGAGCAAATAAAAAATATCTCTTGCAGAATGACCAGTCGCCAAAACAAAAGCACTTGCTTCAAAACGGTCACCATTGGCACAAACCACAGCGTTTATCTCATTTGATTGAGTAGCAAAATCTGTAACCCAGGTATTAAAATGTACCTCACCTCCAAAAGAAAGAATGGTTTCCCTCATGGCTGCAATGATACCAGGCAATTTATTAGACCCAATGTGTGGATGTGCTTCCACCAAAATTTCAGGATTGGCTCCGTGATCTACCAATTGCTCAAGGACTTTGATGATGCTTCCCCTTTTATGAGAGCGAGTGTACAATTTACCATCGCTGTAGGTTCCAGCACCTCCTTCGCCAAAACAATAATTGGAGTGCGGATTCACCACCCCATCTTGCTGGATGGCCTTCAAATCTCTTCTTCGTTCACGCACATCTTTCCCCCTGTCAAGGACAATGGGTTTGTATCCCAATTCTATCAACTCCAATGCCGCCCAATATCCTGCAGGACCAGCTCCCACAATGACAACTCGCTTTGCATTACTGACATTCTTATACCTCAGATGATGTGCTTGATATGGGCTTGGTTCTTCCTTTATAAAAATTTTGAACCTCAGTAGATAATAAACTTGCTTACCCCTTGCATCAATAGATCGCCTTTGGAGTTGGACTATGACATCACTTCCATCTTTTATACCTGCCCTGTTCAATGCTTCTTGTCTGGTGAATGTTTCATCAAACACTTTGGCAGGGATAACCTTTATTTCTACTTCTTTGATCATGCAGCAGGGGACAAATATTACAAAATTGCCTTTTTGATTTTTACCAATTGCTCCAATAAACCTGCCAATTGATCTAGAGGCAACATATTGGCACCATCAGATAAGGCTTGTGATGGATTGGGGTGAGTCTCAATGAATAGGCCATCAACTCCAACAGCTACTGCTGCCTTTGCGATGGTGGGAATCAAATCAGGTCTACCACCAGTTACACCTGCTGCTTGGTTAGGTAGTTGCAGTGCATGAGTACAGTCCATCACCACAGGCACACCAAATTGTTGCATTTCTGGAATGCCCCTATAATCAACTACCAGATCTTGATATCCAAAGGTAGTGCCTCTTTCCGTCAACCAAACTTGGTCATTACCAGCTCCTCTTACTTTTTGCACTGCATGAATCATGGCTCCCGGGCTCATGAATTGACCTTTTTTGATGTTTACAATTTTCCCCGTTTGGGCGGCCGCTTCCAATAGACTGCTTTGTCTGCACAGAAAGGCAGGAATTTGCAAAACGTCAACGTATTTTGCTGCAAGCGCGGCTTCTTCATCCGTATGAATATCTGTTGTGGTAGGAACTCCATATTTTGCCCCCATATTTGCAATGATTTCCAGCGCATTTTCATCACCTATTCCCGTAAATGATTTAGCTGATGATCGGTTTGCCTTTCTATATGAAGCTTTGAAAATGTAGGTTATATCCAAGTCTTTACAAATCGCATTTACAGTTTCGGCTATGGTGTTTACAACCTCTTTTCCCTCTACTACGCATGGCCCGCCTATCAGAAACAACTTATTTTTTTCAATTTTTAATTCCACAGCTACAATTTTGGCACAAAAATAGAGAAATGACCGACCATTCATTTCTAAATTGGTTGAAGATTTAAAAATAGCCTCTGGTTATTACCATCAGAACTAGCTTTTAAACTTTTATCTTCACAATCTAATTGGTCATTCTATTTTCCGATTTAGTATATTAACTTTGCTTTATATGGATGAAAAAATTGATTCGGGAGATTTACCATTGTTGAGTGTCAATAATTTGGTAATAAGCTTTGCGCAGGAGGATGGTGTAAAAAGAGTCATCGACCAAGTAAATTTTGAATTATATAAAGGTGAAATACTTGGCATTGTTGGTGAATCTGGATCCGGTAAAACGTTGAGCTGTTTATCGATTATGCAACTTTTACCTCCAGGGGCAATCATTGAGGCTGGTCAAATCCTTTTTCGAGATCAATCGCTGATTGACTTACTCCAATCGTCAGAAGAAAAACTGCAAAGCATAAGGGGTAACAGAATATCCATGGTTTTTCAAGAACCCATGAGCGCCCTCAACCCTAGTCATCGATGTGGCAAACAGGTTGCAGAGATCATCAGTCTTCACCATCCAGAGAAATCCGAAGCTCAAATAAAAGCTGATGTTTTAGCTCTTTTTCAAAAAGTAAAACTCCCTGATGTAGAAAGAATTTATAAATCTTACATCCATCAATTGTCTGGGGGCCAGTTGCAAAGAGTCATGATTGCAATGGCCATCGCGAATAAACCAGCTATCATCATCGCTGACGAACCTACAACGGCACTCGATGTCACCGTTCAGGAATCAATACTCGATTTGCTTTTGACTTTAAAGGAGGATTTCAATTGTTCCATCATTTTCATCAGCCATGACCTCGGTGTCATCAAAAAATAGCCAATCGCATTGTGGTCATGCAAAAAAAGGGAAAGTTGTTGAAGAAGGATTGACAAAAAATGTCTTTGAAAACGCCCAACACTTATATACCAAAGCGCTCATTGCTTGTCGTCCACCTTTGGATTACAGATTGAGTCGTTTGCCAATCGTTCAGGATTTCATCAACGTGCCTGAGTCAGAACACGCACAAATTACACAACACCTCAAAGTAACTGATGCAACTTTCAACGCTAGGCTAGCGGATTTACAAAAGGCAGATGTTTTGCTGGAAGTACAAAATTTGAGTAAATATTATCCTGCTCAAAAGTCCTTTTGGGGAAAAGCTTTATCCTACACAAAGGCTGTAGACGAGGTAAGTTTCACAATGAAAAAAGGAGAGACTCTTGGATTGGTCGGTGAATCAGGTTGTGGAAAATCAACATTGGGCCGTGCTATTTTGAGACTGATCAGCCCTACTGCTGGCAAAGTTGTTTTCGAAGGAAAGGATGTTTTTGGTTTTTCAAATGAGGAAATGCGGAAAATGAGGAAACACATGCAGATCATCTTTCAAGATCCTTACAGTTCTCTCAACCCCAGAATGAAAATAGGCGAAGCCATCAAGGAACCCATGATCATCCACCATTTGTATGAATCAAACGAAAAAAGGACAGAGAAAGTCATGGAGCTCTTGGATGTGGTAGGTCTTTCCAGGGATCATTACAATAGGTATCCTCATCAATTTTCTGGTGGACAAAGACAAAGAATCAACATTGCTCGGACGCTTTCTTTAAATCCCAAGTTTATAGTTTGTGACGAATCCGTTTCTGCATTGGACGTATCAGTACAAGCACAAGTTTTGAATTTACTGATGGACCTCAAAGCTCAATTTGATCTTACTTACCTTTTTATTTCTCATGATATTTCTGTTGTCAAACACATATCTGACAACATCATGGTTATGGAGAAAGGCAAAATTGTAGAAAAAGGGAACTCAGAGGAAGTTTATCGCCAGCCTCAAAACGCATATACCAAACGACTGATCGAGGCTGTGCCCAAATAGCCTTATTCCATTTCCAGGTTTACTTTGGCGTTATTGAGTTCTGATAAGCTGTGAAAGTCAGATTGTTTTTTAGCGACCAAAATTCCCTCAGCATAGGTTTCGATAGCTTTTTGTTTATCTCCTTGGATTTCATACATTTTACCCAAGTGATAATACAAACCCACATATGCAGCATCAATAGTTTTCAAATGCAAGTAGGTTTCTATAGCAGTTTGTGGTTCTGTCTGCTCTTGTTCTTTGGCAATTGCAAACCAAACAAAACTATCCGTCGGATCTTCTGCCATCATTTCTTTCAATATTGCTAATCTATCCATGCGCTTAGCTTAAGATTGGGTTTCATTTTTATGAATGAGTAGTTCGATGGCTTCATCATAACCCTCCATGCCTCTACCAACAATACTTGCAATACAAGCATCCTTCATATAAGAAACATGTCTAAAAGCCTCCCTTTCATAAATATTGGAAATGTGTACTTCAATGGCAGGCGAGGTAACTGATCTCAGTGCGTCGGCCAACGCTATAGATGTATGCGTATAAGCTCCTGCATTGATTACAAAGCCATCAACGGTAAAACCATATTCGTGAATGAGGTCTATCAAAACACCTTCATGATTGGATTGAAAATAAAGGATATCCGCATTTGGAAACTTTCCCTTGATGATGGCAAGGTGGTCTTCAAATGTTTTATAACCATAAATTTCTGGCTGCCTCCGACCAAGTAAATTGAGATTTGGTCCATTGAGGATTACAAACTTTTTTCTCGCCATCTGACTTAATTCACAACCTCAGAAATAAATTTAATCCTTGCCAGATAGATTTCTTCCATCGTAATATCTTCTCCTTTCAATTCCTTAAAAGCAGTTTGAGAAGAGTCTGTGGAAGCTTCGTGGAAGTAATCAAAAATCTCTTCCATGATGTCCTCATCCAAATTATCCTCCAAGAAATAATTGATGTCTAGCTTTGTACCACTGTCCACAATTTGATTCATTTCTTCGAGTAAGTCTTCATAAGTTAAGTCGACAGATTTGGCAATATCTTTGAGAGATTGTTTTCTGTCAATGCCTTGAATGATGGTGACTTTGTCTTTACTTCTGTTGGCAACCTGTTTGATGACAATATCTTCTGGTCTTTCTATCTCATTGTCCTCCACATATTGTTTAATGAGGGCGACAAAAGGCTTTCCAAATTTCAATGCTTTCCCATGACTGATGCCAGAAATCGCTTGCAAATCTTCCATCGTGATCGGATAGAAAGTTGCCATTTCTTGCAATGCCGGTTCTTGAAACAAAATCCAAGGTTGCAAACTGTGTTTTTTGGCTTCCTTTTTACGGAGTTCAAGCAACATATTCATCAAGGTCTCGTCCAAAACGGCACCAGCTCCCTCTCCCATCAAAATATCATCGCCTTCAGCATCACTGAAATCTCTGTTTAATGGAATTTTAATGGAATATGGTTTTTCGATAAATTGTTTGCCCTTTTCACTGATCTTTAAAACGCCATATTGCTCTATTTCTTTGAGCACCAAATCATTAAGGATGGATTGTCTCAAAATAGAATGCCAGTATAATTCTCCCTGTTCTTTGCCAACACCAAAAAGCGATAATTTCGTAAATCTGAAATCCTTCATCTCTTTTGAAGTCTTTCCGGTGATGAAGTCAATGACCAATTTGGAGGTATAATTTTCATTGAGTTGTAAAATGGCTTCGATACAACTCACCATGTCTTCACTGGCTTCTATCTTCTCTTTAGGATGACGACAATTGTCGCACATGTCATTACATTTGTCGGCAGTATATGACTCTCCAAAATAATGTAATAAAAATTCCCTGCGACAAGTGGAAGTTTCCACATAGGCAATGATTTCATCCATCAATTGAGCACCAAGTTCCCGCTCGGAAACCGGCTTATCTCGTAAAAACTTCTCTAATTTCTGGATATCTTTATAGGAATAAAAAGCCAAACATTTTCCATCCAAACCATCTCTTCCACCTCTACCCGTTTCTTGGTAATAGTTTTCAATACTTTTTGGAATATCGTAGTGAATGACAAACCTCACGTCTGGTTTATCAATGCCCATTCCAAAAGCAATGGTTGCGACAATGACGTGAACTTCTTCCATCAAAAAGTCATCCTGTACCTTTGTTCTTGTTTTGGGATCAAGCCCGGCATGATAAGGAGCCGCATTGATGCCATTGACATTTAATATTTTGGCTATATCTTCTGTAGTTTTTCTGGCCTGTACATAGATGATTCCACTTTTACCACTTGCATTATTTTTGATAAATTGTACTACTTCCTTGATGGTTTGATCGATGGTATGTTTCGGCCTGATCTCATAATACAAATTATCTCTGTTGAATGAAGAGACAAAGGTGTTTACCTCTATCATGTTGAGGTTCTTGACGATGTCTGTCTGAACCTTTGGTGTCGCTGTTGCTGTCAAGGCCACAATCGGAATATTGGTGCCAATTGCGGAAATCATGGTTCTGATTCTTCTGTACTCTGGTCTGAAGTCATGCCCCCATTCAGAAATACAATGTGCTTCATCAACTGCTACAAACGAAATATCCGCTTGTTTAAAAAACTCTATATTTTCGTCCTTTGTCAATGTTTCGGGTGCTACAAACAACATTTTAGTTGTACCCGCTGTAATCGCTTCCTTGACCTCTCTCATCTGAGTTTTGTTGAGAGAAGAATTGAGAAAGGCCGCCAAGTCATCACTTTGGCTATACCCTCTGATAGAATCTACTTGATTTTTCATCAAAGCAATCAAAGGGGATATGATCAATGCCGTACCTGGTAGCAACAATGCCGGCAACTGGTAACATAAAGATTTACCACCTCCCGTTGGCATGATCACGAAAGTATCTTTACCTGCAATAACGCTTTCTATTATGCTTTTTTGATCTCCTTTGAACTTGTCGAAACCAAAATGCTTCTTCAACGCTTTTTCCAGATTCAATTCCTTCACTTCCATCACTATATTCTATCTTATATTTTTTTTGAAAAATTGACCACATTCACTGAATTGGCTATTTCATAAGTTCTAACGAAACTGTATAAAACTAAAGATATTCTTTTGATCCAATATTTTCATTAAATTTCGTCATTATTTTTTAAACAAAATTTTAATGTGGTAATTAGTCTTGAGAATTGTCACATTTTTAACTTTATTCGTTTATACCTCGGAAAAAATTAGTTTCTTTCATATCATGGGAACACCAAATTAAGTAAATTTTACTATATTTTTGAGTTATAAATTTAATTTTTTTAAATCTATTAAAATGGCGCTTGCAGGTTATAGTGGAAGTCCACTTGAAAAAAAATTGGGATTTAAAGAAGGCTTTGTCATCAGACTTCAGGGGCAACCAGATTATTACTTTTCACTTTTCCACAGTTTGCCAGACAATTTGGTTTTCACGCAGGACATCCATACTTTAAAAAATTGTATCCATGTATTTTTCACTGAAGGATCCAAATTTTATGACAGTATTGATGCATTAAAGGCGGAGATTGTTCCAAATGGAATGATCTGGGTTTCTTGGCCAAAGAAAACTTCAAAGGTATCCACAGATATTACGGAAGATTATATAAGGGATCTGGCCTTAAAGCGTGGTTTGGTTGATGTAAAGGTTTGTGCCGTGGACGAAGTTTGGTCAGGTTTAAAATTGGTAATTCCCCTCAAATACCGCTGAAAAAAAAATTTTCTTGGGTTAATTTTAGAATATTGCTTCATCTTTGATTTTCAGTCACAACTTTGAATTTCACAAATCCTACCGAATGAATGTACTAGAACAAGCTTTACAAGTCATCAAACAAGAGGCTGATGCCATCAATTTTCTTTACCAAAATCCTCCAGAAAGGCTCAATGAGGTCATTCATCTTTTATCGGCTTGCAAAGGAAGGATCATTGTTTCAGGAGTAGGTAAAAGCGCCATCATCGGACAAAAAATAACGGCTACATTCAATAGCACTGGTACACCCTCTATATTCCTGCACGCTGCAGACGCCTTGCATGGAGATATTGGCATGGTCCAAGAGGAGGATTGTGTTTTACTTTTATCAAAAAGCGGAGATACAGATGAACTTAAAGCTATGGTGCCAGTACTAAAAAACATGGGAAACACTGTAATTGCTTTGACATGTAATGAAGCTTCCTACCTTTCTTCACAATGTCACATCCATTTATATTTACCACTTACCACAGAAGCAGATCCAAACAATTTGGCGCCCACGACCAGCACCACTTTGCAATTGGTTATGGGCGATGCATTGGCAATCGCTTTACTTCATAAAAAAGGGTTTTCAAGAGATCAATTCGCCACCTTCCACCCAGGAGGCAATCTAGGCAAACAATTATATACTAGAGTAGCTGATATATGCCATCACAATGTTTTACCAACCGTTACCGCTATTTCTACCCTTCAGCAGGTCATCCTATCTATCACCTCCGGGAGAATGGGGGCAACAGTTGTTGTTGCACCAGAGGGCCATATAGAAGGTCTGATAACCGATGGCGATTTGAGAAGGCTTTTGATGAGATCAAACATAGATCTCCAGTCCTTACCAGCCTCTGCATTCATGACTCCCAATCCTAAAAAGATCAAAAATCATGAAATGGCCATTGAAGCTTTTACCATGATGCGCCAATTCAGTATAACGCAATTGCCCGTTGTCAACGAAAGTGAAACATTGGTCGGTATTATCCACTTGCATGATTTGATTAAGGAAGGGTTTTGTTAAAAATAAAAAGAGGGCTGCCACAACGACATCCCTCTTTTATATTCATTCCAGAAATACTGATTAATATCCAGGATTTTGATCAATTGACTTATTGGTATCCAATTCATCCTGTGGAATCGGCAATACCAATTTTGGATCATTATAAGGGAAACTTCCCACAGATGCTTTGGTTCTCTTCACATCATAAATACCCAAACCTTCAAATGCCAATTCTCTCTTACGCTCCGTAAGTATGATTGCCAATGTCACCGATGACAAAGCACTTGCACCACTTCTTTCTCTGATTGCATTGATATCATTCACGGGTGAATCTCCTACTTGTGACCCCAAACGTGAATTACTTTCTGCCCTGATCAAATACATCTCTGCCAATCTGAAAAGTGCAATATTGCCAAACTGATTGGTGTATTTACTTGTCAAAAAGTCTGACTCTTCATTTTCATAATAAAAAGTTGCCCGCTCATCATTTTCGTCGTCAAATAAATTGAGGTATGCGTCATTGATGGAAATATCTCCTCCACGTCCCCCATTCCCTTCAGAAGCATAATGTTGAATCAAATAATTTTCACCTGTTTGAGAAGTTACTTGCATGGCAAAAATATCCTCTTCACCATCTTCGTCATGATTGAACGCGTCAGCAAATGTTGGAGACAATGCTTTACCACTATTAGTTATAACATCATTGGAAGCAGCCAAGGCTTCAGCATAATTTCCTAAATATAATTCCACCCTTGCCTTCAATGCCAATGCAGCATATTTACTGGCATAAAATGAATTCTCTTCTGGCAACAATGCAATAGCGGATGCTAGATCTGCTTTGATAAAATCATAAATTGCCGTCGTTGGACTTCTTTCTATGCTGAGGTCCGCTCCAAAATCTGTAATGGCATCTGTTCTCAAAGGAACACCTACCGTTTCTGTACCATATAATCTTACCAATTCAAAATAGCTGAGAGCTCTCATAAACTTGGCTTCGCCTTCTACAACAGCTTTTTCTTCCTCATCCGTAAACACTTCAAGGCGACTGATGACCAAATTACTTTGGTTGATTACCCGGTAAAGATTGTTCCACATTTCACCAACAAAAAAGTTATTGACAAACAAATTTTTAGTGAGAGCCTCTCTTGGCTCAGGGAAGGTACCGTTCCAGGAAACTTCATTGCTGAAACCCAAAAGGTCTGAATAAATTTGCACGTATCCACCATGTGAATCTCTATTGCCATCTATTTCATAAATGCCGATGAGCAATTTTTTAATGCTTGCTGCTGAGCCAAGTGCTGCCTC
Source organism: Saprospiraceae bacterium (assembly GCA_016715105.1). Taxonomy (GTDB): domain Bacteria; phylum Bacteroidota; class Bacteroidia; order Chitinophagales; family Saprospiraceae; genus JADKBO01. The sequence continues at coordinate 142,733 of JADKBO010000006.1, forward strand.
GTCGGAGATAGAAAGCGTTGGTTCTACATTGAGACTATCTTCGCAGGCAGTCATAAAAACCAAGCCAAATGCAACTATTAAATACTTTATCTTTTTCATCTTATTGTCGTTTTGTAATTAAAATTGATGTTGATTCCCAATGAAGTTGTCTTGGCTTGTGGCGCAGAATAAAAATCATACCCGTTGTCAAATCCAACTCCACTGACGTCTGCTCTAGATTCTGGGTCATAACCTGCATAATCGGTGAAGGTCAACAAATTGACACCCGATAAATACAATCTAGCACTTCCCAATCGCAATCTCTTCGTTATCGTAGAAGGAATATCATAACTCAACATCACATTTCTCAATCTGATGAAATCTGTCTTTTGTAAATACCTCGTTGAAGTACCAGTACCATTTTGAGAATAAAGTCTTGCTTGAGGAACTTGTGTGATATCTCCTGGTTTTTGCCATCTGGTTAATTGATCGATGGTTTGGTTGTCAAAATAATCCGCACTGGATGATTGATAAACACCACCACCATTAAAAATACTGGCTCCCCATTCTCCAACAAAAGTAAATGTCAAGGCTAGTCCTTTGTATGACAACTCGTTGGTCAAACCAGAAATCCAGGTTGGTTGAGGATTTCCTGCAACTACCCTATTGGCTTCTTCAAAATCATTTGTTGTGGTTGTGCCTTCTCCATCGGTATAAAATAATGCGTCTCCATTGGCAGGATCTACACCAGCAAAGTCAACCATGTAGAATGAACTCACAGGGAAACCTACCCTACTGATGTTCTCATCATTGATGATGTCCGCATTTTCATTTGGCAATTCAATGATTTTGTTTCTGTTATTTGCAATATTAAAACTGGTATTCCATTGAAAACCCTGTCCAGTTATATTTTTGGTGTTTAATACAAACTCTACACCCTTACTTTCAAGCTTTCCGATGTTTTTGTTGAATTCTGTTTGACCTGAACTTCCAGGAAGTGGAACTCTGAACAACAAACCATCGGTGATTTTATTGTACACATCAATTTCGCCAAAAATCCTATCACTGAAAAGACCAAACTCCAATCCCAAATCCAATTGGTTACTCTTTTCCCATGTCAAATCATTATTTCCTGGTTGAATCAATTTGATGCCTGATGCGCGGTTATAAGATGTACCGTTGTACAATGTTTTGGAAGCAAAATTGCCAATCTCAGAGTTACCCAACTGGCCATAACTACCACGGATTTTCAAGAAAGATAATTTGCTATTGTCTGAAAGGAAGGACTCTTCGCTCACAATCCAACCCACAGATACCGCTGGAAAAATACCATATCTCTGGTTGCTACCAAATCTGGAAGAACCATCTCTTCTGATACTACCTTTGATAAAGTACTTATCTTGTAAGTTGAGGGTTGCTCTGGTAAAATAAGAAAGAAAATTATATCTGCTGTTTTGTCCATCACCAGAAATGATCTCTGCCGCACTTGCAATGGTTTGGAAGTCGTCTGATGGAAATTGTGTGCCTTCTACACTACCAAATACCCGATCAGAATTGTTGAATTCCTGTCCTAAGATAACATTCAACGAACTTCCAGCACTCAATGATTTATTGTAAGTGATGTAATTGGACCAAATGTAATTTTCAGAAGTTGCATTTGAGTTGAATGCGTATCCATTGGTGGACATGAATGGTGTCAAATTACCCCTGAATTGATCCTCCGTTTGATTACTCAAATCATATCCTAAATCAGAATTGAATTTAAAGTTTTTGATGAAGTTGTATTCAAAAAAAGCTTTACCGGTGATTCTTCTCAAGTTAGTGGTATAATTTGCATACAAATCCTCCAATAAGAAATTGGCATACAAAGTATTTGGATTGGGTGTACCGTCTTCATTATAAGCAGGCGATAACGGAGATTGTGCAATAGCCTGTAAAGGTGTTGTGAATGAATTATCATTATCCACCCTTTCGATGATGGTTTTGGAAACACCTAGATTCATACCCGCACTGATTTTGTCGTTAATTTGGTGTTTCAAATTCAACCTAGCGCTAATTCTTTGAAGGTCATTTCCCAAGATGATACCTTTTGTCTTGTTCATTGCTCCGCCAAAAAAGTACTGTGTTTTTTGATCTCCACCAGAGACAGACAAATCGATGTCAGATTGATTTCCATCTCTGAATGCCAAATTAGTCCAGTCAGTATCAACTTCACCATTTTTCCAATCTGTTCCATTGGCAAGAAAATCAAAAGTACCCTCAGCTTCTGCTCTACCATCATCTTCTCCAAAAGTATTGATGGCTGCCTCTGTAAATAATTCAGTGTATTGAGCTGCATTCAAAAATTTGACTTTATTGGTTGCAGAACTCACACCAGAAGATACATTGAGGGAAATACTTGCCTTTCCAGCTTTTCCTTTCCTAGTGGTGATGAGGACAACGCCATTGGCACCTCTTGCACCATAAATAGCTGCAGAACTTGCATCCTTCAAGATATCAATAGACTCAATTTCTGATGGGCTCAAAGACAACAAAGGATTCATAGGAGCAGAATTACTGGATTCATTGACATTGATCAATGGCATTCCATCCAATACATACAAAGGTTCACTTCCTGCGCTGATACTTGCCGTACCACGGATTCTGATATTGATACCTCCGTCTACTTTACCGTTGGTTTGGTTTATCCGCACGCCAGCAGCTTTTCCAGACATGGTACTTTGAAAATTGGATACCGCAATATTTGATATATCCTTACTGGTCAGTTTCGCAACATTGTCTGTCAATACTTTTTTGCTCGTACTTCCATATCCTATTACCAACACCTCACCTAGCAACTCTGAAGCTTCGTCCAACACCAAATTGAGTGGCATCATGCCTTGAGAAACTTCAATTTCCTTTGTATCATAACCAGTGTAGGAAATGATCACAGACTCTGCTGAGGTAGATAAATTGATAGAAAATTTTCCATCAATATCAGTGATGGTACCGTTGTTGAGATTGTCTTTCTCAAAAACTGAAGCTCCAATCAAAGGAGATCCATCTTTATCAGAGACAGTGCCTGATAAGGTCCATTGTGCAGCCAATGGAACACTCATTGCTAGTAAAATAAAAATGAGTAATTTTTTCATCATATCATTATTATAATTAGGTTAAGAAAAAGCTAAAACAAGTTAAACTATTAAACATAACGATAGTTTGGCAAATGTGTGGATAAAATGTAAATGATTCTGGTTTATCTACTTTGCAAGCTTTTTTCCAACTTAAAGTTTGCATTTCAAAAAATGAAAGCTATCTACTCACCAAATCACTGTTAAAAAAAACAAAAGTTTCCTGTTTTATCTACCTCGATTTACCAAGAGTCGAGAGCTCCAGTTACAAATTGCTAAAACTTTGGCATAGTTGTTGTATTATAAAAAATCGTAATATGTTTAGTTTATTTTAAGTGAACATAAAACAAATTATTAATCACCATAATATGAGGTCAAACTTCCTCCATACTGCTATATTGGCTTTGGCCGCGTGGATATTGCTATCTGGCAATGTATCTGCACAGACCAATACCAATATTTATGCTGGAAGGGACACGGCAATTTGTAAGGCCGTTTCCCTTACCTTGGCTTCTGTTGGTGCTTATATCACTGGTGAAGTAACCGATGGTACTTGGTTTACCTCTGGAGATGGTAGATTTTTTCCTTCCCAAATGTCCACGGGACAATTTTCTCAAACCCTTAGTTACATACCTGGAACAGGGGATATTTTCAGAGGGTATGTCGACCTTACATTGGTTTCATTCGATCCAGATGGTACAGGTCCAAAAGTGCAAGTCAATGACGTGATGCGCTTGTCTCTGATTACGGACCCTCCCATGATTTGCAATAATAATCTCAATGTTTCTTTGGCGGCAAATTGTGCTCAGCAGATCAATGCATCAATGGTGATTTCAAATCCACAGGGCAATCTCGCTGACTACATTGTTGAGTTGTATTACAATGGCGTCAAACTTCCAAATAATATCATCACGAGGGAATATTTAAATAAACAACTAGAATTCAAGGTGTTTTATGCTTGTGGTACGAATAGCTGTTGGGGTTACATCACTGCCCAAGATAAAGAAGCTCCAAGATTGGCTTGCCGGGATACCATCATTCCTTGTGATAGAAGTTTTTTACCAGACTCTATTGGTTTCCCGCTTGAAACTTATTCCACTTACCAATTCCTTGGCAACAATACATATGAATTCAACCAAGCAGATAATTGCGGTAAAGCAAGACTTTATTACACAGATGAAAACATCAAATTGCAATGTTCTGAGGGTGGTTATAACAGCCGCATCGTAAGAAAATGGGAGGCTGTTGATGACATTGGCAACAAAAGTTATTGTACGCAAAACATTTTCATCCAAGCAAAACCACTTGCCTTATTAGTGCTTCCAAAAAACTATGACGACATCACGCTACCAGCTTTCATTTGTGGTGCCAATTACAAAAAATTGCCAAATGGCCATCCGTCTCCTGAAGTTTCTGGATCACCCAATGCAAAAGGTTGTACCAATTTGGAATACACTTATACGGACACTGAATTTCCAATTTGTGGGAATTCATTTAAAATTGTGAGAAAATGGCTTTTAATAGATTGGTGTAATAGTACCACACAAGAGCACATTCAAATCATCAAAATTATTGATAAAACCCCTCCTGTTATTACCTGTCCCAATGACACGATTTTCAAAACCACAGCGTATGAGTGCCATTCTGGAATACAATCGTTACCTATTCCAAAAATCACGGACGAATGTGGAAGCACCACTTATAGCGTTTCTATTTTTGATTCTCTCAACAGGAAAAAAGATCAATTTATTGAAGTGATCCAAAATTCTTATAAAATTGTAAATCTTCCAATAGGGAAATACACACTTAAATATTATGCCCAGGATGCTTGCGGAAATAGGGATTCTTGTACTTCCATGTTGCGCCTGATTGATGATCAACCACCTTTTCCTGTGTGTGTAGAAAAAATCGTGATAAATTTCAATGAATCTGATAGGGCTACTTTATACCCTGATGCCATAGATCAAGGTTCTACAGACAACTGTGGTATTGCAAAATATGAAGTTGCGAAAATGTCTGATAGCTGCTCGAATCGTGCGAATATCTTTGGTCCTTATGTGGACTTTTGTTGTTCAGAATTGGGAACGACGGTTATGGTGGCATTGCGGGTTACAGATTTTGCTGGCAATTCCAATACTTGTATGGTAGAGGTAAAGGTGAGTGATAAGAAAGCTCCAACCATCATATGCCCTTCTGATATAACCATCGCTTGTTCATATCCGATTGATTTCAAACACCTGGAAGAATTTGGAACAGTAAGAAATTCCGAAGCGGAAGTGCAAAATATCGACATCCACGATGAAATCAATGATGGCGTGATTGGCACTGACGGGTATGCAATAGACAATTGTACTTTTACCATTACAGAAAAATATGAAAATAACCTCAAGTGTCAAAGAGGTACGGTTGTACGTACTTTTTACGCAACCGATGCTTCTGGAAACGTAGACTCTTGCTCACAAATCATCACGGTAATTGATCCATCGCCCTTCAATTATGAAGACATCATTTGGCCAAGAGATACTTTATTGGACATGTGTCGGGCTGAGGAGATAGACACCATGATCACAGGAAGGCCTCATTTTAGAAATGAAAATTGTTCGTCATTGGCTATTGATTATGAAGATGTACCTTTTGATCAACTGGATGGTGCTTGTTATAAAATAATCAGACAATGGACCATCATTGACTGGTGCCAATACAATGGAGTCAATGGGCCTGGTTTATGGCACAGAGATCAGGTTATAAAATTATACAACGCTGAGCCGCCCAAAATTACAACAGCTTGTCAAGACACCACTTGGTGTTTGTTTTCACAAAATTGCGAAGATGAATTATACACCAAAAAATTTGCCGCCACTGATAATTGCACCGATAGCGCCCGTCTACAATGGACTTGGAAAATAGATTTAAATAACAATGGCACTTTTGATATTTCTGGAACGGGCTCTACCATCAGCACTTTATTGAATAAAGGAAAACACAAAGTTGTCATTGAAGTAAGAGACCAATGTGGTAACAAAACCAATTGCACATATTTCATCAATGCCAAAGATTGCAAAGCACCAAGTCCCTATTGTATTGAGACTTTGGGTACGGTCATCATGCCCACTTCGGGAAACATTACGGTATGGGCCAAGGATTTTGACAAAGGCAGTTATGACAATTGTACACCAATGTCCAAACTCAAATTTAGCTTTACCCCCAATATAAGAGATAGTTTCAAAACCATCACGTGTAGTGATATTCCAGATGGAGTTGCTGCTGACATTCCTATAAAAATGTACGTGACTGATGAAGACGGCAATCAAGATTTTTGTCTCACGGTTTTGCGCGTCCAAGACAATTCTGATTTGTGCCAAGACATCAACAATTTTGTAAATCTGAATGCAACCATCATTACCAATTTGGGCAAAGACTTGGGAAATGCAAACATTTTTTATAAAAAGATGCCAGATGGGGAATCAAAATCCATGTCCATTGCCAATCAGAATTTCACCATTCCTGATTTAAATCCTGGAAATCAATTCATGTTGACGATGGAGAAAAATGAAAGTGCAGGAGCTGGAATGAATGTAGTGGACATTTTGTTGGTGCAAAAACACATTTTGGTGATCACTCCCTTCAAGGATCCTTTCCAGATATTGTCTGCGGATGTCAATAATTCGGGTTCTGTAACTGTACAGGATATGGTGGAAATGAGAAAGATCATTTTGGGTCAAGCCCTTGGGTTTAGTAGTAATTTACCTATTTGGAGCTTTGCTAAAAAGGATCATGTTTTTGAAAATTTAAAAAAACCAGTCAGACCAGATGGCAAAGTTTATACCGACACCATCAAATCGACAGGAGAAAATAAAATTGATTTAGTCGCTTATAAACTAGGGAATGTGTCAACCATTGGTCAAGCCAGCAATGCAAATGGCAGTACTACTTCTCGATCGGTATCGACCATTTATTTAAAAGAAAATACTCCGGGAAAACTGCATCTGGACCAATCTAGTTACGTGGATGGTTTTCAAATGGAGATTCAAAATTTGCATAATATAAAAGATGTCATCATTCATCCTGATCTCAAACCTTACACTTTTTACAACTTGGCTGAAGATCATAGTTTGAGAATCATCTTTTATTCCGACAAGCCCATATTTTTATCTTCTGATAAACCAATCATAGAAATTGTGGGAGGAGATGCGTCTATGGAGCTCCAACCCTCATATGAAAATATTTGGATTGAAAATGATGAAGTAAAATCACTAAAAGTAGAATCTCTGCCTGACTTACCTAAGTCCCAAGAAACGTATGAATATGTAGTTTCTACGGCAGGAGATCAATTGGTCATCCAACAAAAAGTTGGCGAGATAAAAGATATGCAAGTAGCCATTTTTGATGTGCAAGGAAAGCTACTTCATAAAACCAATACTACAGTTGATGGTACAGTTTATCTGGATGTACCTCAACTCACCAATGGCATATACCTTTGTTCTATCAAAAAAGGGAATATAACTCGTACGATAAAGTTTGTGGTAATACAGTAATCTATAAAAAGATTATTTTCAACATGCTTGAAATCCGCGCAATCTAGAAGTCCTTCATTTTTAATTTTTTATCAAATACTGTTTAAGTAAAAAATGCAGATCCAATTTCTTGGACCTGCACTCCGGCTGATATAAACTATCGCCTACATGGGATATTCAAATCTTTAAGAATTGCGTTTACTACAAAATTTGAAAACAATACTACCTACTATGAGTTTGAAAACATATGATACTTTTAACACAACTATACCTATGCCAAATCCATACCAAACAGGCTTATTTCGCCGTACAATTAAATAGATTTGTAACATTATAAATTAATATATTATACATATTTATATGTTTTAAGTGTTGTATTTCATTACTATATAAGCATAGATTTTTTGGATATTTATATTTTAGAATATATTTGAACCATGGTTTACATCATTACCATAAAAGAATTACTTTTATCAACTCAATCATACTTGATAAATGGTACCAACTTTTGTAGAAATTGCAGAAAAGAAAATGGTGGGCAAAAAGCTGATGACCTCCATGAAAGAAAATCGCATTTTTGAATTATGGTCTGGTTTTATGCCTTTGCAGCGTCTCATCAAAGGGCGGATTGACAACAACCTCTACTCTATTGAAATTTACCCCAATAATTATTTTGCAAAGTTAGATCCTGAAGCCACTTTTGAGAAATGGGCATGTGTTGAGGTAAGTGATTTTATTGAAATACCAGAATCTTTGGAATCGATGTCCGTGCCAATGGGTAAATACGCAGTATTTAAATACAAAGGACACCCACACAAAGCAGCTGCCAGTTTTGGATATATTTTTGAGGAATGGTTACCAGCTTCTGGTTATGAATTGGATGCTAGGCCTCACATGGAAGTGATGGGCAGTAATTACAAAATGACAGCGACGATTCTGAGGAGGAATTTTGGATCCAGTTTCTGCGAAAAATATGTAGACTTCTCCAATTGAGGTGAATGGTAAAATCACCTTTGATCAATCAATTTTTGCAAAAATGGTGAAGCAAATATAAAATCGTGTAGTTCTTCATTTTGTGATTTCAGAACTTCATCTTTACTCCCTTGCCAAGCCACCAGACCTTTATCAAGCAGACAAATTTTCTCGCCGATCTCCATCACGGAATTCATATCGTGCGTATTGATTACTGTAGTAATTTGTTTGTCCTTTGTGATGGATAATATCAATTCGTCTATGGTAATGCTGGTTTGAGGATCCAATCCTGAGTTGGGTTCATCACAAAACAAATACCTTGGATTTAAAACAATGGCGCGTGCAATTCCTACACGTTTTTGCATTCCACCACTTATTTCAGATGGGTATTTCTTGTGAACACCTTCCAGACTGACCCTTTCCAAGCAACTGTCTACTTGCGCCCTCTTTTGTTTAGCCGTAAAGTTGGTAAACATGTCCATTGGAAATCTGATGTTTTGCTCAATGGTCAATGAGTCAAATAAGGCATTGCCTTGGAAAAGCATTCCTATATTCATCCTCAATTCTTGCAATGCTTGTTTTGATAGAGAGCCAAACTCTGTTGTATCATACCATACCTTACCAGAAGTGGGAACAACTAGACCAACCAAAATTTTAAGTAACACTGTTTTTCCAGCACCACTCCTTCCGATGATCAAATTTGTTTTTCCTTTTTCAAATTCAAAATCAATGCCTTTGAGCACTTCTTGATCACCAAAACTTCTTCTTATTGCTTCACACCTTATCATTTGTTCATTTGGTTTATGCTGTTAATACCACAGCGATGAGGTAATCTGCTACCAAAATGAGGATGTCACTATAGACAACCGCTCTTGTACTAGCCTCTCCCAATTCAATACTGCCACCTTTTACAAAATACCCTTGATAACACGATACGGAGGTAAGTATGTAGGCAAAGACAAAAGATTTCACAAACATCATGAAAAAGTTGTAAGGCAAGAAAAAGGCTCTCACGCCTTTGATGTAGTCACCCGCCATAAACAAACCAGTTGGTACCGTTGCCAGGTATCCTCCTATGATACTTACACCTGCTGCGATGATGACCAGCAGTGGAATGATCAAAACTGCTGCAATCATTTTGGGCAAAACCAAGTAGGCCGATGTATTCACTCCCATGATTTCCATGGCGTCAATGTGTTCCTTTTGCCGCATACCACCAAGTTCTGCAGCCATATTGGATCCTACTTTTCCTGCTAATACAATACAAGTAATGGTTGGTGCCAATTCGATGATGGTCATGTCTCTTACGATGTAGCCAATATAATAGGCAGGTATCAGTGTACCTTCCATCTGATATTTAAACTGTATAGCAGTTACTGCACCTATGAATATGGATATCAAGAAAACGATGGGCAGTGATCCTACACCGATGTCATACATTTGACGTATGGTCTCATTGTAATACATCCGCATATTCTCTGGTTTGGCCAGAATGCTTCGTTTCCACATAAAGAATTTTCCAAAATGGAATAACAAACTTTTGATCATGATATATATATGACTATTAAAGTAAAATAGTTCATTATCTTCTGAACTAAAAAAGAAAAGTCAGTATTTACTACCTTGTCTTTTATTAAAGCTGCGAAAATAAGATTACTTCTTGGCTTACTCCCCATCATTCCTTTAATTTGGATAATTTTAGAAAAAATACTCATCATGCATAAAAATGTAATCATTACAGGAGGCAGCAAAGGCATTGGCAAAGCTATTGCTTTAGAGCTTGCCGGAGCTGGTTTCAACATTGCCATTTGTAGTAGAAATGGAGCCGAGGGAAATCAATTGATTGCTGAGTTGCAAAATATCAATGCTCATGGCCAATTTAAAGCTTTTGTTTGTGATGTCAAAATAAAACAAGAGGTGGTCCAATTTGCTTCTTTTGTTAAAGATTTTTTCGAAAACAAAATTGACGTACTCATCAATAATGCAGGCACATTTATACCTGGTTTGATTACAGAGGAAGAGGAGGGCAACTTAGAAAAAATGATTGAAACCAACTTATACAGCGCCTACCATCTTACAAGGGAACTCATTGGTTTAATGCAGCACCAAAAAAGTGGTCACGTAATCAACATGTGTTCTATTGCTAGCGAAATTGCCTATCCAAATGGTGGTTCTTACAGCATTTCCAAATTTGCATTACTTGGTTTTTCCAAAGTGCTCAGAGAAGAAATGAAACCATACAATGTCAAAGTTACTTCGATTTTGCCGGGAGCAACTTGGTCTGACAGTTGGAAAGGAGTCGATCTGCCTGAGTCTCGATTGATGCAAGCAGAGGATATCGCGAAGATTGTACTTTGTGCACTTACTCTTAGTGATTCAGCTACTTTGGAGGAAATTACAGTAAGACCTCAGTTAGGCGATTTATAAAAACAACTTTTCAACTATTCACCTTTGAAATAAAAAGGGGATAAAAACAAACAGCCTTTATCCCCCCTCTCTCTACATAATTATTATCATTTCATTCTGGAAACTGATCCTCCAGAACTTGTTTTACTTTCCAATTTTCCGGTACTTGTCATTCCCGTATATCTGATCGAACCACCTGAACTCGCATGTGCATTCAAACCTTCAGTCACTTGAATCGACAAAGATCCACCTGAACTAGATCTTGCAACAGCCTCCATACTTTTGTGAGCGTCTGCATCCAGACTTCCACCAGAACTCACTTCCAAAGAAGCTTTTTGAGATTTTCCTCTCAAATTCAAAGTGCCTCCACTAGAACAATCAGCTGTCAATGTTTTGGCATCCACAATAACGTCCAGGTATGCACCACTTGAAGAACCAACCTCCATATTCTGAGCTCTCAGTACATCATCACTTTTGACACTGCTGCCAGCCGATGCTTTGACACCAGACAATCCTGTATGATAAACGACAATTTCTGCTTTTGTCCTCTTCTTCCAAAAATATGAATTACCGGTATTCATCCTCAACTGGCCGCTGACCACCTTTATTTCAAGGTCACTTGCTTCTCCGGATATCATTTTATATTCAACACCTTGATGATCTGATAGGACTAACTTCACTTTCAAACTACCACCTGCTGAAACCTTATCGAAGTTGCTGACATTGACTTTGGTTTGCGCATTTAAGGCAACTGCTGTGAAGAAAATTACAAATAGGAATATTCTTTTCATGTGTTTGATTTTTTCTATTAGACGTTAATACTTGCTTTATGGTTGCATAGTTACATCTAGCCGCAAAAAAATTATTGCCTTTTACGACAAAAAACTAGGTTTTATCGACTGTTGAATGGATAAGCGGACAAATGGATTGAAAAGATTAAATTCTAAATCTTTTTTTGATCATATTTTTCATCGTACCTCACCATGGCATGAATCCAAAGTGACCTGGCTAATCTTGCAGTTTTAAAATAAGTAATAGCTACGAAAAGAAGTAAAATGATGAAGGCCTTGTTGACACTCATGTCCAAAACCAACATCAAAAAACCAACTATTCCCAAATAAAGAAAGCCTGTTACAATGTATGATAGAAACATGGAGCCGTAATAGAATCCAGGTTCTGGCATGGTCTTTTGTCCACAAACCGCACAGTTATCTGGCATCTCAAGAGGTTTTGACATATTAAAAGGTTTTACAAACAGGTCACCTTGTCTACACCTGGGACATTTATACTGATAAACGCTGGACAAAAAATTCATGAATTATTATTTATGCGCACAAAGGTAACAGGATATTACACATTACTATGTGACTTAGATTACAATTAGGTTGTTTTGCAGATTCAAGGCCTTGCGTCTCTACTACCCTTCAAACATTAATCGTTGGCCACAACCTTGATGATCAAAAACACCATCTTTGTAAATGACTTTGCCGTTGATGACCGTAACGGTGACCTTGCCTTTCATGCGCATTCCTTCAAGTGGAGACCAAGCACATTTGTACAAGATATTGGCTTTATTGACCATCCACGATCTCGTAGGGTCAATGATCACTAGGTCCGCAAATTTTCCTTCATCCAAGTATCCTCTGTCAACCAACTTGAAACAATCTGCTGGTGCATGGCACATTTTTTCTACGATTTTCTCCATTGAGATAGCCCTTTCCACAAAAAATCCAACATCATGTTAAGGCTATGGTGGACCAATGGCAAACCAGAAGGAGCTTCCATGTATGGCAATGATTTTTCTTGCCAAGTGTGTGGAGCATGATCAGTTGCTATGATGTCCAATGTATCGTCTAAAAGTGCCGGAAATAAAGCCGCAGCATGCTCAGGATCTTTGATGGCAGGATTGCATTTTATTTGGTTTCCCAAATGCAAATAATCTTTGGCTGTAAAATAAAGATGATGCACACAGGCCTCCGCAGTGATTCTTTTTTCTTTGAGTGGTATTTTGTTGGTGAAAAGGGCTAGTTCGTCTTTGGTGGATATGTGCAATACGTGTAATCTGGTATTGTGCTTTTTGGCAAGTGCCACTGCTTTACTGGAAGAAAGCAGACAAGCTTCAATACTTCTGATCAATGGATGGCTTTCCGCTGTCAATTTTTCTAACGATTTTTTGGTATAGATTTCCAAGTTTTCTCTGATCGTCTTTTCATCTTCACAATGGGTAGCTATCAGCATGTCCACTTTAGAAAATAGTTGCTCGAGCGCTTTTTCATCGTCCACCAACATATTACCCGTGCTGCTGCCCATGAATACTTTGATGCCGCAAACTTTGGTTGCATCCGTTTTCAGTACTTCCTCGATATTGTCGTTGGACGCACCCATGAAGAAAGAATAATTGGCCCAGGAATTTTGAGCTGCTATCTGGTATTTTTGCTCTAATAACTCTTGCGTTAAAGTAGGAGGTTTGGTGTTTGGCATTTCCATAAATGAAGTCACACCACCCGCAACCGCAGCTCTAGATTCAGATTCGATATCGGCTTTGTAAGTAAGCCCGGGTTCTCTAAAATGCACCTGGTCATCAATAATGCCGGGGATCACCCATTTACCAAAAGCATCAATTTCACGATCTGCTTGTACATCAATAGCAGGTGCAATTTTTTCTATTCGGTCATTGACGATATAAATGTCTGATTCAAAACACTTGCCCCTATTAAAAATTACTCCATTCCTGATGATCAGACTTGACATACTGCTTTCCTTTTAACTTTACACAATAATAAAAGGAAAAATTAAAAAAAAGTAATTTTTACATGAATAAAAGTTGATTTTATCCACAATTACTTGCTAAAAATTTTGCTAGCCTTATTTTCTGACCTGCTCCAACATATCCCACATTTTTTCTGGGACCGCAAGGTATTGATTGAATTGCCCGGCACCCATCAACCACTCGCCACCATCAATGGTAATGTCAGCTCCATTGATGTAGGCAGCAAAGTCAGAGGTTATAAAAGTGCATAAATTAGCGAGTTCTATGTGCTCACCTACCCGTGATAAGGGCACTCTTTTGGTCATGTCTGCAAGATCCTTCAGTGATTCTGGCACCAATCTTTGCCAAGCTCCCTCTGTAGGAAATGGACCAGGTGCAACTGCATTGACCCTGATTCCGTATTTTCTTCCCCATTCCACGGCCAGGGATCTGGTAAGCGCTAAAACTCCTGCTTTTGCACAGGCGGAGGGAACTGTAAAGGCTGTCCCAGTAAAAGCATAAGTGGTGGTGATATTCAATATGTTTCCCTTGATTCCGTTGGCAATCCAATATTTCCCAACCGTAAGCGTAAAATTGATGGAACCTTGCAATACAATTCCTATTACACTTTCAAAAGCTCTGTGAGATAATCGTTCTGTAGGAGAGACAAAATTACCCGCTGCATTGTTGACCAATACATCAATTTTACCAAATCGTTTTACGGTTTCTTCAACAACCCTTTCTACATCTTCTATTTTACGTACGTCTCCAGCTATTGCCAAAACTTCAGACCCAGATTCATTTTGGATTTCCTTTGCAGTTTGCTCAATGACATCCAGTTTTCTACTGGTAATGACCAATTTAGCACCCAATTTGGCATACAATTCAGCCATAGATCTGCCCAAACCAGTGCCACCTCCAGTTATTAAAACTACTTTATCAGTATAACATTCGGCTGGCAACATCACCTTACTCATTTCCATTTTAATGTGCTTTTATCGCATGATTGGCTAATATTTCTCTATAATAATCCTCATATACAGGAAGGATGTATTCTATTTTAAACTCTTCTGCTCTGGCTAAAGCATTTTTTCTGAACTGCTGAAGTTTCTCATCATCCATCAGTAACTCAATGGTTCTACTTGCCATGCCTTGTATGTCTCCAATCTCACATAAATAGCCCGTTTTACCATCAATATTTACTTCTGGAATACCTCCTGCATTGGATGAAATAACAGGAACTTCACAGGCCATCGCCTCCAAAGCAGCTAAACCAAAACTTTCATTTTCAGAAGGCAAAATGAATAAATCAGCCACTGACAATAATTCTTCAATCGCATCTTGTTTCCCCAAAAACCGGATGTGGTCACAAAGACTCAACTTTCTGCACAAATCTTCGAGGTGTTGCCTTTCTGGACCGTCTCCAATCAACAAAAGTTTTGAAGGAATTTTTTCCAGTACTTCTTTGAAAATATAGATCACATCATCCACCCTTTTTACTTTCCTAAAATTGGAAGTATGGACTAATATTTTTTCACCATCAGGTGCTATTGCTTTTTTAAAGTGGTCTTTGTTGGCTTTTTTAAACCTTGAAAAATCAATGAAATTATAAATTACTCTGATGTCTGTCGTGATGTTGAAACTATCGAGTGTCATTTGCTTCAACTGTTTGGAAACCGCTGTTACCCCGTCGGAATTGTTGATGCTAAATTCTACAACAGGACTGAATGAAGCATCCGTACCAACTAAAGAAATGTCAGTACCATGCAAGGTGGTGATAAACGGAATGAATTTACCGTGTGCTTCCAGAATTTGTTTCGCCATATAAGCTACCGCAGCGTGTGGAATGGCATAATGCACGTGCAATAAATCCAAATCTTCATATTTTACTACATCTACCAATTTACTAGCCAGTGATGTTTCGTAGGGTGCAAATTCAAATAAAGGATATTCCATCGATGCTACTTCATGAAAAAAGATGTTCTCATGGAATGAATTCAAACGCGGTGGTCTTTTATAGGTAATAAAGTGTACTTGATGACCATTATTAGCCAGAGCCAATCCCAATTCAGTAGCTACTACTCCACTTCCACCGTAAGTTGGATAACAAACTATTCCTATTTTCATTTATGTATTTTTGATCAAAACTTATGTTACTGGACAATTGGCAAACGATATTGTTGTCACATTTCAATAAAACATTGTAAAGTAGAACAATTATTTAACTGGTACAACCTTTGAGGTCATTGTAGGGGCTTATCATTTTGTTAAATATTCTGACATAAAACATCTATAGTTTACTGAAAACCTCATAAATAAGCGGATTTTCTTAGATTTGGGAGTTATAAAACTTAATAGAGTCTCAGTTGTTTAAAGCGCAGTTTCACTTTTTTATTCCATGATCGCATATTCCATTTCAGATATAGAACAACTATCGGGCGTCAAAGCGCACACCATTCGTATTTGGGAGAAGAGGTATGGCATCATTCCAAACAGAAGAAGCGAAACCAATATCCGTTATTACCTAGATGAAGACCTACAGACCATCCTCAACATCGCTGTACTCAATAAAAATGGATTAAAAATATCTTCCATTGCAAAAATGTCTCCTGAGCAAATAAGGCAAAAGGTAGCCAACCATTGCGAAGTGGATGAAGTTTTTGAAGACCAAATTGATGGACTCATGCTCGCCATGATCGAGCTCAATGAGTATAAATTTCTGAAAATCATCAATCATTATATTGAAGTAAGAGGTTTTGAGAAAACCATGTCTGAAGTTTTATATCCATTTTTAGACAAGTTGAGTATCATGTGGGTGACTGGTTCTGTCAGAGGTGTACATGAATCATTCGTCACCAGCATCATTCAACGAAAGTTGTGTTACGAAATCGACCGGTTGGCTTCAGAGCCCAAGGATGTAATGAAAAGGTTTTTGATTTATCTGCCTGAAAATGAAGGTCATGAATTGAGTTTACTCTTCTTGTATTACATACTTAGGTCTAGAGGAGCAAATGTTTTATTTCTTGGTTCCAATACCCCTTTAGCCGAAGTTTTGGATGGCTATCAAATATTCAACCCAGACTTCATTTTTACTTTGATCAATGACAGTTTTGCTGACATTCCTTTACAGCCATATTTAGACAAATTATCAGCGGCTGCTCCAAATGCTATCATAGGTATTTCTGGTTACCAAACCATGACTCAGGAGCTTACACCCACACAAAATGTGAAGGTTTTTTCCAGTTTACATGAAATCATAACCTTCATTGAGGCAAATATTTGCAGAAAATAAATTTCATTTGTTGCAACAAATATTATTGTTCAACCGTTACACATCTTTAAATCAATAAAACAATTTACGATGAAAAAAAATGTTCTTTTTATGATGCTTATGATGGCAACTCTCTTGGTAGTTTCTTGTAAAAATAAATCTGAGGGAGAAGCTGCTGCAGTTTCTGATGCAGGACAAGCAGCTCAAGCAGAGGGAGTAGCTTACAAAATAGATCCCGCTACAACAGTTATAATGTGGGAAGGTTCTAAAGTTGCAGGAAAACACAACGGTACTGTTAACGTTTCTGAGGGAGAAGTTTTCATGAAAGATGGTACCATTTCTGGTGGAAATTTCACCATTGACATGACTACTATTGTTGATTTGGACTTGGAAGGTGAGTACAAAACTTCTCTGGAAGACCACCTCAAAGGAACTGCTTCTGGCAAAGAAGATGATTTTTTCAATGTAGTTAAATATCCTACAGCGAAATTTGAAATCACAAAAGTTTCTGCATTAGAAAATGACGCAGAAGGTACTCATCTCATATATGGTAACTTGACGCTAAAAGACATTACAAAAGAAGTAGGGTTTAAGGCGAGTGTTTCAAACATTGATGGCAAACTTGTTGTGGTGACACCACAATTCACCATCAACAGAACAGACTGGGGCATCAAGTATGGGTCTGCTTCATTCTTTGACAATCTTGCTGACAAAGCCATTGATGACAATTTTGGTTTGAAAATCAGTTTGAATGCAACTACCAATGAAGTAATGTAGTCTTTATAGAACGACAATTTAAAAAACTATAATAAGAGGCATGCTGGTAAAACAGTATGCCTCTTGTATTTTGACCGCATAGGAAACCACAATTCATCCATGTTTACCCCCATTTATGGTTTGAAAAACCCCCATTTATAAAATAATCTGGCACTTTACCCTCAAATAGTATTATCTTTACAAAAGCCACCAACCAGAAAATGACTAGTAAACAGGCCCTTTTATATAGCTAATTTATATATACATTGGCAGACTGTTTTTGGTACAATTATTGACCCTTACTAATCACTGAGTATTTTGCTAGTTTACTGGCAAAGTCAAGGAATGAACAAACAAACTAGTACATCATGCGGTTAATCACAACTGTTCTCTTAGGTTTCCTATGCTTTATAGGCACTATTTCTGCTCAGGAAGCTGGAGCTACTTTTTACACAGGGCTTACCTTTGGTAGTACTAAAGACATTGTAATCAATAAACCTGGCCAATCTCAATCTGGTTATTTATTTGGTTTAGACGGAAGATTAAATAGTGGCGGATTGTACTTCATGCTTGGAGGGGAATATGGTAAATTTGATATGATGTCTCAGGAAAAACTTAACATCACCAGCGGAAGTAAATTTTCCTTTTTCAAAGGAAGAGCTGGAATGGGCTTTAAATTATTTGGTACGGATAAAATTTATCTTTCTAGTAAAGCACAAGCATCCTTTGATATAGTTCTAAACTCTGATGATGCCATTTTTGAAACAACTTCTTACCAGATCAATGATGGCTTTCTTGGGGCTGCAACTGGTTTAGGTCTTAATATTTACGCACTTTTCATAGAGTTTGAATACGAGCACGGTATTTTAAACATGTATTATCAGAAACCTGAGACAACCATCAATTTCTATACCATCAAAGCAGGTGTCAAATTTTAAATAATTGTTGCTCGCATTCCAATAAAGCACCTGTTTTTTGAATGGTTTAGCCGTTATTTCTTCGATGGCAATCTATACAAAACATAAAATTTAAGTTTTTTTTATTATACTTGTAGCCAATTACATTCGGTATGTTAAAGGCCAATTTCAACAAATTAATGCGTATTTTTTACACGCAAGAATTTCGCGCATTGAGGACATCAGACAAAACTCTATCGTACTCCAAGAGGACATTATGAAGAAGCTGATTGCTCGTGGCACGGCAACGTCGTATGGCAAAAGTTATGGCTTTGAAGAAATAAGGAGTTACAAAGAGTATAGCAAACAACTTCCTATTGTTACTTATGAAAACATCAGCCACCACATCAAATCTATGATGGAAGGCAAAAGTGATGTTTTGTGGCCCGGCAAAGTCACTTGGTTTGCCAAATCTTCAGGCACTACTTCAGAAAAAAGCAAATACTTACCCATCACTGATGAATTTCACATCAATAATTTAGTCACTTCCAGTTGGGATACATCGACCATTATGTATGATCTCATTCCCAATTGCAAATCTTTTGGAGGTAAAAATCTGACCATGTGTGGCTCTTTAAACTCCATGGAGGAATTTCCAAACATTACTGTTGGTGATGTATCTGCCATCATGTTGCAGAGAATGCCCAGCATTGGCAAACCATTCATGTGCCCTCAAAAAGACATTGCCTTATTGCCCAATTGGGAAGATAAAATAGCACTCATGAGCAAAGAACTGGCACATGAGGATGTCGTTATGTTTGGTGGTGTACCTACCTGGACCATCGTTTTGTTTGAAAGAATGCTCAAAGACAGCGGAGCAAAAAATATGCTCGAACTTTGGCCCAATGTTGCTTGCTTTTTACATGGCGGCGTAGGCTTTGAACCGTATAAAAAGATATTTCAAAAATATTTACCTAAAGAAGACTTTTATTACATCGAAGCGTATAATGCGTCTGAGGGCTATTTTGCTATCCAAGATAATGTCACAGGGGAAGGCATGTTGCTCTTGACAAATAATGATATATTTTACGAATTTGTACCACTTGAAAATCTGGAAAAAACGGACATAGAAGCAGTAGAACTCAAAGATGTCATAATTGGGAAAAACTATGCGATGGTTATTTCTACGTCTGCAGGTCTGTGGAGATATATGCCAGGTGATACCGTGAAATTTACATCCAAAAATCCATATAGAATAAAAGTAACAGGTAGGACCAAACACTTCATCAATGTTTTTGGTGAAGAAGTCATCATAAGCAACACCGATCAAGCTTTGAAAATGGCTTGTGAAGATTTTGGTTGTATAGTTTCAGAATATACCGTCGGACCGCGGTGGCTCAGTGGAAGCCAAAAAGGTGGCCATGAATGGATGATCGAATTTGAGCGTTCTCCTATAAATCTCAATTTATTTTCTTTAAAATTGGACCATTACTTGCAATCTGTCAATTCAGATTATGAAGCAAAAAGGTTCAATAACCTAGCATTGGACTGCCTCAAGATACAAAGTTTGCCAAAAGGAACGTTTGTAAAGTGGTTGCAATCCAAAGGAAAATCAGGCGGTCAACACAAAGTACCACGCCTCAGTAACTCCCGACAATATTTGGAAGAAATCAAAGAGTTCGTTGGTCAATAAAGACATCGGACTGCTTTAAAAGATAAAGATGGACAACAATAATGAAACCATTCGCAAGGAACTAATAAAGTTACTTCAAAAGGATATCACGCTTGTTTGCGAAGAACTTCTCAGTGAAGATGAACTGATCTTTATGATTTGTGCAAGGGTGAAACAACTTCTGGAAGAAGACAGAGACTTATTGATGTCCTATTTATACAGACTGGATGTTCCGGCATCCCGCATCAACGCAGCAATGAGAATGACCAATCAAGTCCCTTTGGATCAAAGTCTTGGCCTGCTCATTTACTATCGACAGCTAGAAAGGATCAGGACCAAAAGGAAATATGAAGTTGGGCCGCCATTAGAAGGATTTGAATTTTAGTAAAAGCAACTATCATGGCACTGATCACCTCCAAAGGCATCGTTTTTAAAACAGTAAAGTACTCTGAGAGTAGCATCATCTGTGATATTTTTACCGAAGCACTCGGCCTGCGTTCATTCATCATCAGCGCGTCAAAATCTAGCCGTACAAAAACCAACCTCATCCAAGTGATGAACATACTGGACCTGGTATTTTATGAAAATGATGCAGACAAAATACATCGCATCAAAGAGTGCCATTTACATTATTTCTATCACCACCTGCAAACCAATATCCTCAAATCATCCATCGGCACTTTCATGATGGAAATTTGCCGCAATACGATCAAAGAACAGGAAGAAAATGAAGCTTTGTTTGATTTCCTTTACCATTGGTTTACCACACTAGATGCCTGGGAAGGTAAGTTGGCCTTTTACCACATCAAGTTTTTGTTGGATTTATCAAACTTTGGAGGATTTGCTCCTCACAACAACTACTCACCTGAACACTCCATATTTGAACTTGAGTCAGGTGATTTCATAAGTGAAAGCAACCACTCCCCTTTTGCACTAGATGAACCTATCAGCCTACTTTTAAACCAAGTTTTATCTGCCAACTTAGAGCAGTTAAATAATCTATCTGCTTCCCTTCACGACAGAAATCAATTGCTCGATGCGTTGATCCGTTATTACCAAATCCATGTGCCTGGGTTTAAAGCCGTGAAATCTCTGGATATTTTGAGGGTTGTGATTGAATAATAAATCATATTCTGTAATTACTTCATGACTAAAAAGTTTAACATCATAAGAGGGAAATCATAGGTTTGCCACCTACTGAAAACTTGATAAAATTATGGCTAAATGGTTTTGTAATATTGCGCAGGCCAAAAATTCAACCTACTAAATTTACAAAAGCCAAAGAGTACTGAATTTCATTGACTTATGATTCAATTTTATCGTAGATTTACAATGAAATTCTTATCTTTCTATCAAAATAATCACAATAAAATGAAAGGCACAAATTATTTACTCAAAGTTACCGGTTTTATATTGTTCTCAATGATGATTTATGCTTGCTCTTCGTCAAAAAATGGCATGAGCCATAACCGTCAAAATGATAATGAAAACCAAGAGTCTAGGTCTACAACCAATGCTGATGATAATCAGGTGGTCAACGTTCTTTCACTCATGGATCAACTAAGAAAAACGGCAGGAATAATTGTCAAGGGCAGTGCTGAAAATCCTGAAATTCTCATCAGAGGTTTCAATACACTTTCTGCAGGCACAGAGCCACTTTTGGTCATTGATGGAAGCATATATAATGGAACAATTACCGATGCGGATTCTTTCATCAATGGCAATCAGATAAAAAGAATCAAGGTGTTGAAAGAACCGGGAGAAGTGGGTATATACGGAGTAAGAGGTGGCAACGGTGTCATTGAAGTAACTCTCAAATAATTTAAACGTCGAGATCATTATAAAGCAAAACCTTCTTATTTTGACAATCAGAAGGTAATAAATTATAAAACTCAAATTCATAGAGTCGTAAAAACAGATTTGCCCAAACAAGTCTGTTTTTTTCTATTCTATTCTTTTCCGTTAAATCACGCTATTCCATGCAAGAAAACGTTATTTATTAATCTTGTTTCTAGATAAAGACTTGCAAAGACTTTGAAACCTGTGCACTTCACAACTGAGTATACCCCAGAGGCATTAAATATTTATAATAATGTTTGAAGTCCATGGTAAAAATGAAACCAACATTTGATTTTGGCATGATGAAATGAACTCAAATGTTTATATTTGAAAATAGAAAATTGATATTTTATATGACAACCTTATAAACCCGACCAAATGTTTTTATTTTATAACAAATTAAGATTGATGAAAAAAACTATTCCTAACCTACTGCTGTGCATGCTACTGCCTATGATTTCCTATTCCCAGACTAGATTGATTGAAAAAGTTGTGAAGAAAAGCAACGACGAAATTGTCATTCCATATGAAAAATATGTGTTAGACAATGGATTGACGTTGGTGATTCATGAAGATCACAGCGATCCTGTTTGCCATGTTGATGTAACTTATCACGTCGGTTCTGCGCGGGAAGAAATTGGCAAAAGTGGATTTGCACACTTTTTTGAACACATGATGTTTCAGGGTAGCGACAACGTTGCAGATGAACAACATTTCAAATTGATTACTGAATCCGGAGGTACCCTCAATGGTTCTACCAATAGAGATAGAACAAACTATTATGAGACGGTGCCAAGCAACCAGGTAGAGAAAATGATTTGGTTGGAAGCAGACCGTATGGGATTTTTACTGGATGCTGTTACTCAAAAGAAATTTGAAATTCAACGCGCAACTGTGAAAAACGAGCGAGGCCAGAACTATGACAACAGACCTTATGGTTTAGTACAGGAGATGATCGCCAAAAATCTTTATCCTTATGGCCATCCTTACAGTTGGTTGACTATTGGCTACGTTGAAGACCTCAATCGCGTCGATGTCAATGATTTGAAAAACTTTTTCTTGCGTTGGTATGGCCCAAACAACGCTGTCATTACCGTGGGAGGAGATGTAAAAGCTGCGGATATTGTAAAGTATGTGGAAAAGTATTTTGGCTCAATTCCTCGTGGACCTGAAGTAGAAAAAACTATCCTTCCTGATGTCCAACTTACTGAAGACAGATACGTAAGTATGGTCGATAACTTTGCAAAACTGCCTCAATTGGTTTGCGCCATGCCCACAGTTCCAAGGTATCACAAAGACGAAGCTGCGGTAGATTGCTTGTCACAAATACTAGGTGGAGACAACAACTCCATTTTATACCAAAGTTTGGTCAAAACACAAAAAGCCCTCAATGCCTCCGCCTTCAATCCTACCAGTGAATTGGGAGGTAATATCTATTTTGCCATCACGCCAAAGCCTGGCACTCCCCTTTCAGATATGGAGGAAGAATTGAATAAAGCATTGGTAGATTTCGAAAAAAGAGGTGTTTCTGATGATGACATTTCCAAATTTAAAAGTTCATTTGAAGCCACTGCCATTTATCGATTGGAAAGCGTATCAGGTAAAGTATCACAATTGGCTGCCTACGAAACCTTCACCGGCAATCCAAATTACTTACAGACAGAGCTGAAGGATTACCTTTCTTTTACCAAAGAAGTCGTGATGAGGGTTTATAATGAATTTGTCAAGGGAAAACACAAGGTTATCCTGAGTGTATTGACCAAAGGAAATGAAATGCTCATTGCAAAGGAAAGCAACTATACCATCGATACGACAAAGTATGTAGCTCCTGATTATGGATACGAGGGTCTTAAATACAATAAACCAAAAGATAATTTTGATAGAAGTGTCATCCCTGGTGAAGGTCCAGCGCCTGTTGTAAAAGTGCCTGAATTCAAAAAAACAACAAAGGGCAGTATGAAAATAATTGAATCCATGTCTACAGAAATTCCTACCATAGTTTTGAGGGTGGAATTGAAAGGTGGTAGAATGGTAGAACAAAATGATTTGTCTAAAGTAGGTGTTTCGGAATTATTTACCACCATGATGGATGAAGACACCAAACTCCACACAGCGGAGGAAATGAGTGTTTTACTGGATAAGTTGGGTAGTAGCATTTCAATCAATACCACTCTTGACAATACCATCATCACTGTGAGAACATTGAAAAAAAATCTTAAACCAACACTTGCTTTGATGGAAGAAAGATTGTTGTCTCCAAAATTTACATCAGATGCATTTGATCGCATCAAGAACAAGGCCATTGAAGACATCAAAAATTCGAAAACCAATGCAGCGAACGTTGCAAGTCAAGCTTATGATATGATGCTTTATGGTCCAAAAAATATCCTTGGACAACCTTCTTCGGGCACAGAAGCTACTGTTGCAAAGATCACTTTGGCTGATATTGAAATGTATTATAAAAAATACATCAGCAGAAATGGTGCAAACATCATTGTGGTAGGTGACATTGACAAAGCAGGAATGACTGCCATCACCACTTCTCTGATGAAGTTACCAAATAAAGCAGTGAATTTGCCAATATTACCAAAAGCCATGACATCTGCTGAAAAAAACACCGTATATGTTGTTGACATCCCCAAGGCTGCGCAAACGGAGTTCAGAGTAGGTTACCTTACCGATCTCAAATACGATGCGACTGGCGACTACTACAAGTCATCATTGATGAATTATGTTTTCGGGGGGTCATTCAATGGTAGAATCAACATCAACCTTAGAGAAGACAAAGGTTGGACTTATGGAGCAAGAAGTAACTTCTTGGGTAATGACTATACTGGATCATTTACCTTTTCTTCAGGAATCAAATCCTCTGCCACTGATAGTGCCTTGATGGAAGTGGTAACTGAGCTTGACAACTATTCTAAAAATGGTATCACAATGGATGAATTGAAGTTTTTGAAAAGTGCCATCTCACAGAGTGAAGCTAGAAGATATGAAACTGGTTTCCAAGAAAGCATCATTCTTAGGAAATATGCTCAAGTATAAACTTGCTCCAAATTATACGATAACCCAAAATGGTATTCTTAATAATATCACTGCCAAAGAAATCAATTTACTTTCTGCAAAATACATGGACCCACAAAAGATGAACATCATTTTTGCTGGCGATAAAGAAAAGATTGCACCTACTTTAGAAAAGATGGGTTATAAAGTCCAAGACATCAATAGTCAAGGCGAAGTGGTTGAAGTAAAACCATAAAAATAAAAGGCAACTGTTTGGCTATATTCTTTTGTGGAAGGATTTTAATCACCATTAAATATAGTCAAACAGTTCTCAAAAAATGACACGAAAAAAGGGGAAGACATTGCTGCTCCCCCTTTTTTTATCTAATTAACTAATATTAAAAGTATCTAAAAACTTATCTTCTTAGTATGTGTACTATGCTAGAGTGTTCACAAAACGCATCAACTTTCCTTTCAAGTTTGACGCCTTATTTTTGTGCCAAGTATTCTTCTTTGCTAATTTATCGATCATAGAAACAACTTTAGGCAAGAAAACATTTGCTTCTTCCTTTGTAGTCATTGCTCTCAATTTTGAGATGGCTGTTCTAGCAGATTTTTTGTAGTATCTGTTTCTCAACCTTTTTACCGCATTCTGTCTGATCCTCTTTTTAGCAGATTTATGATTTGCCATTGTCTAATTTTAATTTTGGACTGCAAAAATACATCTTTTTCATAAAACCACAAATTATTTTCAATTATTTCACCTTGTCTTTCACCTCAATACAGCCATTTTTATGAATTTAGTGTTTTGAAAGAAAAGAAAACTCTATTCAAAGTGTCTGATGACAAGCATCTATGGTCATTTTCACTTCTTTTCATAAGATTTGAGAAACAACTTCAGACAGAACTTTATGCTTTAATTTTCAAAACCTCAGTCAAAAATTTCATCCAAATGAATGGTAAGTCCGGGAAGTGATCTGGGCATGATTTGATCTTCTTCACATAAGTCGTGATGCGTTGATATTTGCCATGCTCCAATACAAAGACCTCTACCAATTGAAGTTCTGCCATGACAATCCAATATTCAGGGACACCTGCCTCTTCATATACGTCATATTTGAGTTGCAAATCCTTTTTGGATGTGTGCGGTGATAGAATTTCGATGATCAAATCAGGTACACCAAAACATCCTCCCTCTTCGATTATTTCTGGCTTACAAATCACGACAATATCTGGCTGTACAACGGTAGTTGCTTTTTCTCGCTTTTTATTTGCCACTGGAAGGATGACATCAAAAGGTGCATGGAAAACTTGGCATTCTCTCTGCTTGAGGTATTGCCAAAAAATACCGAGTAAATTGCCACTCACTTTTTGATGAATAGTCTTCGGCGCTGGACTCATCCTAAAGATTTTACCTCGGATCAACTCCACCATTTCTTCAAACTCAAACTTGAGATAATCGGCATAGGTGTATACCGTTCCATATTCCTCAGTAGAATCATGGGCAGTATTCACGTTTTTATCTTCCATCGCTGACTATTTATTAAAGCAGATTTTTTAAAATTTTCTCAATTGAATATTTCTTCAAGTTTGATTTCTAAACCTGATATTGCTTTGGACTTTACTTGATCCTCCTTCACATAAGTCGTGATGCGTCGATATTTGCCATGCTCCAATACAAAGACCTCTACCAATTGAAGTTCTGCCATGACAATCCAATATTCAGGGACACCTTCCTCTTCATACACGTCATATTTGAGTTGCAAATCCTTTTTGAGATGTGTGCGGTGATAGGATTTCGATGATCAAATCAGGTACCCAAAACATCCTCCCTCTTCGATTATTTCTGGCTTACAAATCACGACAATATCTGGCTGTACAACGGTAGTTGCTTTCTCTCGCTTTTTATTTGCCACTGGAAGGATGACATCAAAAGGTGCGTGAAATACTTGACATGCTTTTTGATCCAAAAAATTAAAAATCTTAGCTGACAGTTTCATACTGACTTGTTGATGTAGAGTCTTGGGAGCTGGACTCATCTTAAAGATTTTTCCCCTGATCAACTCCACCATTTCTTCAAACTCAAACTTGAGATAATCGGCATAGGTATATTCTATACCGAAATCTTCAGCTGGATCATGGACGTGGGGAATATCTTTTTCTTGCATTGAAATTAATTTGATGCATTACAAAAATAAACATTTTATGCATCACCATTCCAGAAATAATTCACCTTATAAATGAAAAAAGGAGGCGAACAAAATGCTCACCTCCTTTTCTTAAAACTTATTTATTACTAGATAAGACTAGATATAATCATTGATGATTTGCTCAAAACGCTCTTGTTTTCCACTGATTTGATGTGGCTCACCTGCATTTTTACCAATACCATAAAGTTCTTCTAAAGTCATTTTTCCAGACTCAAATTGTTGACCATTTCCAGAATCAAATGAAGCATATCTATTTGTTCTCATTTGGTTGTAAGGAGAATCAGTATGAATAGCTTCTGCTACCAATAATGCTCTTGCAAACGCATCCATTCCTGAAATGTGTGCAATGAATAAATCTTCTGGATCCGTAGAGTTCCTTCTTACTTTAGCATCAAAATTGATACCTCCATCTTTGAAACCTTCCCATGGGAACATGACCAACATGGCTTCAACCAATTCGTATAAGTCGATAGGGAATTGATCTGTATCCCATCCGTTTTGGTAATCACCTCTGTTTGCATCTACACTTCCCAAAACTCCTGCATCAATAGAAGCTTGTAGTTCGTGTTGGAAGGTATGACTTGCCAATGTTGCGTGATTCACTTCGATATTCAATTGGAAATCTCCCAATAAATCATATTGTCTCAAGAATCCGATACAAGTTTCTGCATCAAAATCATATTGGTGTTTAGATGGTTCCATTGGCTTTGGCTCAATGAAAAAAGTACCATTGAATCCATTCTTTCTACCATAATCTCTAGCCATGGTGAAAAATCTGGCGATGTGTTCTTTTTCTCTTTTCATATCTGTATTGAGTAAAGACATATAACCTTCTCTACCTCCCCAGAATACGTAACCTGTACCGCCCAATTTCACGGTTGCATCAATGGCATTTTTAACTTGTACGCCACATTTAGCTACAACATCAAAATTTGGATTTGAAGCTGCACCATTCATAAATCTAGGGTTTGAGAACATATTAGCTGTTCCCCACAATAGTTTTATACCAGTTTCACCTTGTTTTTCTTTGATATAATCAGTGATAGCATCCAATCTTCTTTCAGATTCAGCTACTGACGGTCCTTCATCAACCAAGTCATAATCATGAAAACAAAAATAATCCAATCCTATTTTGGTCATAAATTCAAATGCAGCGTCAGCTTTATCTTTTGCTCTTTGTACAGCATCTGTTGATTCCAACCATGGCATAGGTCTAGTAGCAGAACCAAATGGATCTCCACCACCGCCGCAAAGTGAATGCCACCAAGCACAAGCAAATTTGAAGTGGTCTTTCATTTTTTTGCCGCCCACAACGTGTTCTGGGTCATAATATTTAAATGCCAATGGATTTTTGGATCCTTTTCCTTCGAAAGGTATTTTACCTATACCTTTAAAATATTCTTGTTTTCCAAGTAAAACGCTCATGTTAAATTTTTAATTTTTAATTTAATATTTATTGTGCTATTCCTTTTTTCCAATCTTTATAAATTTCTACCAACTCAGCATCAATGGATGGGCTATATTCATTGACTTGGTGGATATTGCTTACTGCTTCACTCAAATTTGAAAAATACCCAGCTCCGAAAGCACTTCCTTTAGCGGCTCCTGCAGCTCCATTGGTATGATAAACTTCAATTTCAACTCCAGCAACGTCCGCCAAGGTTTGGCCAAATACTTTTGATTGAAAGAGGTTATCATCACCCACTTTCATTTTCCTCACCTCAATCCCCATTTCTTTCATTACCTCCAGACCATAAGCAAAGGCAAAGGCTATGCCTTCCAATCCAGCTCTGAGAATGTGTTTTCTTGTATGTCTATTGAAGTCCAACCCTTTGATGGTTGCACCTGGGTTGGCGTTGCCCAACATTCTCTCGGCACCATTACCAAAAGAATAAACTCGGACCCCTTCCGCTCCTTTTGTCACCTCACTGGCGATTTTCTCCAATTCTGGGTAGGCGCGATCAGCATAAAAATTTGTGCGAAGCCAGTTGTATAATATTCCTGTTCCATTGATACACAATAATGTACCAATATGTGGATCTTCAGAAGTGTGATTTACGTGTGCAAAACAATTTACTCTGGATTGAGCATCTGGCACCACGCTTTTACTCACTGCGTAAACTACTCCTGAGGTACCTCCAGTGCCTGCTGCCTCACCATCTTCCAAAACGGCCAAAGCCAATGCATTATTTGGCTGATCACCTGCTCTGTAACTGATCGGTGTACCTGGTTGTATACCAGTTAATTCGGCAAAAAGTTCATTTGTTAAAGAAGATGCTTCAAAACTATTGGATGGTGGGGCCAATAAATCTGGAGAAATTCCCATTGTATTTAAAAGGTCAACGGAGACACTGTCTGTTTTGAAGTCCCAAAAAATCCCCTCTGATAAACCAGACACAGAAGTCGTAATTTTGCCAGACATTTTATAAGCAATGAAGTCACCTGGCAACATTGCTTTGTGTATCTTATTGTAAATTTCTGGTTCGTTATCTTTTACCCACTTTAGTTTTGAGGCTGTAAAATTTGCTGGGGAATTGAGACAATGGTCTAAGCAGAATTGCCGCCCCATGGCATCAAATGTTTCGTTGCCAACCTCAACGGCGCGACTATCGCACCAGATGATAGAAGGTCTCAACGGTTTACCTTGATCATCAACAACCACTAAACCATGCATCTGGTAGGAAATGCCTATACTTTTGATATTTTGAGCTTTTACAGCAGGGGCATCAACCAAGGCAAGTTTTATTGCTTCCAAGACATAATTCCACCAATCATCAGGATTTTGTTCTGCCCATCCGGCTTTTGGCGCGTCGATAACCATTTCCTTTTCTGGAAATTTGCCATTGCCTACTGTGTTGCCGTGCTCATCAACAATAGCACATTTCACAGATGAACTTCCTAAATCGAGTCCTAAAAAATAATTGACCATAACGATTGTGAACGATTTAATATATATTTAAAAAATAGCCTTTGGCTTTTAACGTGTCGTATTTCTCTGCATTGAAGGTATACAAATTTGGTGCACGGTAAGGTACATTCAATTCTTTTTGGTTGGTATCGATGAGAATGTCTTCTTTCAATATTTTTTTCCTAAAGTTTCTTGTATCCAATTTGATGTCAAGGATAGTTTCATACATCTTTTGGAATTGTGTCAGAGTAAACTGTCTAGGCAACAATTCAACACCAACAGGTTCTCTCCTTAATTTTAATTTTAAAGCTTCGTAACCCCTGTTTATTATTTCATTGTGGTCATAAATCAACTTTGGGATGTTGTGAATGTCCATCCACTTTATATCTCTGGCTTCCAATCCTTTTTTCAATTCGTACTTTTCTGTGGAAATCAGGGCGAAATAGGCAGCCGTAATAACTCTTTGGTGGGTGACCCTATTGATCTTTCCTAAAACATCGAATAATTCTACAAACACATTTTCTAGGCCCGTCAATTGTTTTAATACGATACTTGGCATTTCTTCCAAGTCAATATCAAATCTTACATAATCTCCCGGTAATGCCCACTGACCTTCAACTGGTCCTTCATCATGTTGAATCAACAATACTTTAAGCTCATCTCCTTCCAATCCAAAAATGACACAGTCCACTGATACAGTAGATAACTGAACTCCATCAACATTTACAACTGTTTTTGATTTGGATTTACGAGCATATTGTAAATTTTACATAAAGGTATGAAAAATTATTATTGACAAATGTATTTTGAATTTTTTGTTTACTGGGCAATGTGATTTTTTTATGAATTTCAGCACAAAATTAAATTTGTTTGAGAAATTCACCTTATACCGTACCATCTAAATTCAAATCAAATTTTTCATATTCCCTTTTCTAAATCAATAAAAAGGAAAAGCCTTGATGAATGTTCACCAAGGCTTTTCCAAGTATAACTTATTCAGACTTAATCTCTTGAATAATCTTCCTCTTCAATCAACACACCATCTGGTCTGACGATCTGAATATCATTGAATTTTTTAACCCCTGTACCTGCAGGAATTTTCTTACCAACAATAACATTCTCCTTCAATCCATTGAGGTAATCAGTTTTAGCAGACATTGCTGCAGTACTCAATACCTTGGTTGTTTCTTGGAACGATGCAGCCGAAATCCAACTGTATACACCCAATGATGCTCTAGTAATACCTTGAAGTAATGGACTAGAAGTAGCTGGAATTGCATCTCTAACTACGGCAATCTTTTTATCATTTCTTTTCAAGTAAGAATTTTCTTCCCTCAATTGTCTGATAGAAATGATTTGACCTTGTCCATACTTACTAGAATCACCCGGATCTGTAACAACTTTTTTATCAAAAATTTCGTCGTTCTTTTCCATAAATTCTTGCTTGTTTACAGCCTCACCTTCTAGGAATGGAGTATCACCTGGATCTACTATTTCAACGTCTCTCATCATCTGACGAACAATTACTTCGATGTGTTTATCATTGATGTTGATACCCTGAGAACGGTAAACTTCTTGAACTCCATTTACTAAGTAATACTGTACTGCAAATGGGCCTCTGATGTTTAGAATATCCATTGGAGAAACCGCACCATCTGTAAGTGGTGTACCAGCTCTTACAAAGTCACCTTCTTGTACAAGGATGTGTTTAGAAAGTCCAATCAAATATTTTCTTTTCTGACCAGTTTTCTCATCCTCGATGAATGTTTCTCTGTTACCTCTTTTGATTTTTCCAAAAGTTACAATACCATCTATTTCCGCAACAACTGCCGGATTCGAAGGGTTTCTTGCTTCAAACAATTCTGTTACCCTTGGAAGACCACCCGTGATATCCTGGATTTTACCAAGATTTCTAGGGATTTTTACAATCTTCATACCTGCTTGCAATTCTTGTCCATCATCGATAGAGATATACGCACCTACTGGTAAAGTATAAGATTTGATCTCATCACCAGAAGGAGAAACAATTCTGATTACCGGAATCTTTTTCTTATTCTTGGATTCGATGACCACTTTATCGGCATATCCTGTTTGGTCGTCCCTTTCTACTCTGAAAGTAACACCTTCTTCAACTGCTTCAAACTGAGCAATACCAGTATATTCAGAAATGATTACGTTGTTGAATGGATCCCATTCGCAAATAACATCTCCTTTAGCTATTTTTTGCTTGTCTTTTACTTTTATATCCGCACCGTAAGGAATGTGGTTAGTATTGAAAATTTTACCAGTTTCAATATCAACAATTCTTACTTCACCAGATCTCGAAAGTACCACTTTACTGTTGTCGCTATCTGTAATTTTGATGTTGTCAAATTCAACTCTTCCGTCAAACTTAGAAACGATTTCAGATTCTGCTTTGGTTACTGATGCAATACCACCCACGTGGAAGGTACGCAATGTCAACTGAGTTCCTGGTTCACCAATACTCTGAGCTGCGATGATACCTACAGCATCACCTCTTTCTGCAATTCTACCAGATGCAAGGTTTTTACCATAACATTTAGCACAAGTACCAACTTTTGCTTCGCAAGTAAGAACAGATCTGATGGTCACAAATTCAACTCCAGCATCTTCAATCTTTTTGGAAATTTCATCAGAAATATAATCTCCGGACTCAATGATGATTTCATCAGTTACCGGATCAATCACATTATGAAGTGTAAATCTTCCAACAATTCTTGAAGCTAAAGTTTCAATGACATTGTCATTATCTTTTAAAGAACTGGTTTCAATACCTCTTAAAGTATCGCAATCGTCTTCTTGGATAATCACATCTTGAGCAACGTCAACCAACCTTCTAGTCAAATAACCTGCATCGGCTGTTTTCAAAGCCGTATCCGCCAAACCTTTTCTAGCACCGTGAGTAGAAATGAAGTATTCCAAAACTGACAGTCCTTCGAGGAAGTTTGCAAGGATCGGGTTTTCGATGATCGCTCCACCTGTGTCACCAGATTTCCTTGGTTTTGCCATCAAACCTCTCAAACCAGCCAACTGCTTGATTTGTTGTTTTGAACCCCTTGCTCCTGAGTCAAGCATCATAAACACAGAGTTGAATCCTCCTTTGTGTTGTGACAATTCTCTCATGAGACTTTCAGTGATCATGTTATCCGCAAAAGTCCACTTATCGATGATTTGGTTGTATCGCTCATTTGGTGTAATCAAACCCATGTTGTAGTTTTCCCAAACTTCATCAACTTCTGCCTGTGCTTCTTCAAGCATTTGATCTTTGATTGATGGAGTGATAAGATCACCAAGGTTGAATGACAACCCACCTTGAATGACCAGAAAAATCCTAATTCTTTGATTTCATCTAAGAATTTTGCTGTTACGGCAAAACTTGTTCTATTGATGATATCAGAGATAACCTTTTTCAAGTTTTTCTTGGTCAAAAGTTGGTTTACATAAGGTACATCCTGTGGTACAGCTTCATTGAATAAAACCCTTCCAACAGTTGTTTCGATCATTTCCATGACCAAAGTACCCTCTGCGTTCTGTACTTTACCTTTTACTTTTACAGGACTATGAAGTTGTAATGTACCTTCGTTGAAAGCAATCATTACTTCCTCAGAGCTATAAAAAGTTCTGATTTTCAAATCATCTTTTACTCTCATGGGCTTTGTCAAATAATACAAGCCCAGTACCATATCCTGTGAAGGTAGGGTAATTGGAGAACCATCTTGTGGGTTGAGCATGTTGTGCGATGACAACATGAGCACTTGCGCTTCCAAAATGGCACCATTACTCAACGGTACGTGTACCGCCATCTGGTCACCATCAAAATCGGCGTTGAATGCACCACAAACCAATGGGTGTAATTGAATGGCTTTACCTTCGATCAATCTTGGTTGGAAAGCCTGGATTGACAATCTGTGAAGAGTCGGGGCCCTGTTGAGCATCACCGGATGGCCTTTCAATATATTTTCAAGGATTTCCCAAATAACTGGATCCTTTCTATCAACCAATTTCTTGGCTGATTTTACTGTTTTTACAATACCTCTTTCGATCAATTTTCTGATCACAAATGGTTTGAATAATTCTGCTGCCATCGATTTTGGCAATCCGCACTCATGTAATTTGAGTGTAGGTCCAACAACAATAACCGATCTACCAGAATAATCCACCCTTTTACCAAGAAGGTTTTGTCTGAATCGTCCTTGTTTTCCTTTCAAAATATCACTCAAAGACTTGAGGGCTCTTCCACCTTCAGCTTTAACTGCATTTGATTTTCTAGAGTTGTCAAACAAAGAGTCAACTGCTTCCTGAAGCATTCTTTTCTCATTTCTGAGGATCACTTCCGGAGCTTTGATCTCTAACAACCTCTTAAGACGGTTATTTCTGATGATTACTCTTCTGTAAAGGTCATTCAAATCTGAAGAAGCAAATCTACCACCATCTAATGGCACCAATGGTCTCAATTCTGGTGGTATAACAGGTAAGTATTGGATCACAGCCCACTCAGGTCTGTTTCCTCCTTTATCAACTCCTTCTCTGAATGCTTCTACAACTCTAAGTCTTTTTAAAGCCTCAGATTTTCTTTGCTGTGAAGTTTCTACAGATGCTTGGTGTCTCAAGTGATTTGACAATTCCAATAGATCTAATCTCAACAACAAATCGTTGATGGATTCTGCACCCATTTTAGCGATAAATTTATTTGGATCGCTATCATCGAGTTGTGCATTTTCTTTAGGAAGTGTGTCTAATACTGCAAAATACTCTTCTTCAGTTAATAGGTCATATTTGCTGATTTCTCCCTCTTTTGCACCTGGCTGAATGACTACATATTTTTCATAGTAGACAATAGACTCCAAGTTTTTGGAAGACATTCCCAAAAGGTAACCAATCTTGTTTGGCAAAGATTTGAAAAACCAGATGTGGACCACAGGCACAACCAATTTGATGTGTCCCATGCGCTCTCTACGTACCTTTTTCTCAGTAACTTCTACACCACAACGATCACAAACGATTCCTTTATATCTGATTCTTTTGTATTTACCGCAGTAGCATTCGTAGTCTTTTACAGGCCCAAAAATACGCTCACAAAACAAACCATCTCTTTCTGGTTTGTATGATCTGTAGTTGATGGTCTCTGGCTTAAGTACTTCACCATATGATCTTTCCAAAATTTCATCTGGAGAAGATAAACTAATAGTAATTGACTCAAACGACTTCGCAACTTTTGCTACTTTCTTTTTAAAAGCCATGTTTCTTTATTAATAATTTTACAAATATTATTCAAATTTCACATCTAGAGCGAGACCTCTCAACTCATGAACCAATACATTGAATGATTCAGGAATGTTTGGTTCAGGTATGTTTTCGCCCTTCACAATTGCTTCGTAAGCTTTAGCTCTACCGATGATATCATCAGATTTGATGGTAAGCAATTCTCTCAAAATGTTTGATGAACCATATGCTTCCAATGCCCAAACTTCCATCTCACCAAAACGCTGACCACCAAACTGAGCTTTACCACCCAAAGGTTGTTGTGTTATCAATGAATATGGTCCTATTGACCTTGCGTGCATCTTATCGTCAACCATGTGAGAAAGTTTGAGCATGTAAATCACACCTACAGTCGCTTGCTGGTGGAATCTATCTCCTGTCTCTCCATCTGATAGATAAGTTTGACCCAAGTGAGGTAATTCTGCTTTCTCAATGTATCCAGCAATTTCGTCCAAACTTGCTCCATCAAAAATTGGTGTTGCAAACTTGATTCCTAGTTTTTTACCTGCCCAGCCCAAAACTGTTTCAAATATCTGACCCAAGTTCATCCTTGAAGGTACACCTAGTGGATTCAAAACAATATCAACAGGAGTTCCATCTTCAAGGAAAGGCATATCCTCTTCTCTTACGATTCTAGAAACAATACCTTTGTTACCGTGTCTTCCCGCTAACTTATCACCAACTTTCAACTTACGTTTTTTGGCAAGATAAACTTTTGCCAACTTCAATACACCTGCTGGTAATTCATCACCAATACTGATGTTGTATTTTTCTCTTTTATATCTACCCAACTCCTCATTCATTTTGATGTTGAAGTTGTGAAGCAATTTTGCTAAAGATTCATTGATTTTAGCATCCTTGGTCCAGTTTGAGTAGTCAACAGAGAAGTAGTCTATTTCTTTAAGAACTTTTGGAGTGAACTTGCCGCCCTTTGATACTAGTTCTTCTTTATAAATACTGAATACTCCTTCAGAGGTGCTGTCCCCTAATAAGATCATCAATTTATCTATCAAAGTAGTCCTAAGTTCGTTGACCTTAATTGCATGTTCGTCATCCAATTTGGTTAGCAATTCTTTTTCCTGAACTTTTTGGAACTTGTCCTTTTTAGCTCTTGCAAATAATTGCTTATCAATAACGATACCGCTTGTTGATGGAGGTGCTTTTAATGATGCATCCTTCACATCTCCAGCTTTGTCACCAAAGATCGCTCTCAATAATTTTTCTTCTGGAGTTGGATCAGTTTCACCCTTTGGTGTAATTTTTCCTATCAAGATATCTCCTTCATCTACCCAAGCTCCTATTCTGATGATACCATTTTCATCCAAATCTTTGGTTGCTTCTTCACTTACATTTGGAATATCACTTGTAAGTTCTTCTTCACCCAACTTGGTATCTCTGATATCTAATTCAAAGCTTTCAATGTGTATAGAAGTAAAAATGTCTTCTTTAACTACTCTTTCAGATAATACGATGGCATCCTCAAAGTTGTATCCTTTCCAAGGCATAAAAGCAACTTGTAGGTTCTGACCTAAGGCCAACTCTCCATTTTCTGTTGCATAACCTTCACAAAGCAAAGACCCTTTAGAAACTCTATCACCTTTTCTTACGATAGGCTTCAAGTTGATACAGGTAGCCTGGTTAGTTCGTGAGAATTTTGTTAATGAATACTCTTTGTAATCATCGTCAAAAGAAACCAATTTTTCGTCATCAGTTCTATCGTATTTGATGATGATGTTGTTTGCATCAACGTATTCTACAACACCTTCACCTTCAGCGTTGATCAGCATTCTTGAATCCTGAGCAACCTTACCTTCGATACCAGTACCAACAATTGGACTGCTTGGTTTAACCAATGGAACTGCCTGACGTTGCATGTTTGATCCCATCAGGGCTCTGTTGGCATCATCATTCTCCAAAAACGGAATCAAAGAAGCAGATACACCGACAATTTGGTTTGGTGCAATATCAATGAATTCTACCTCCTCTGGAGTGAGCACTGGAAAATCACCGTGTTCTCTAGATTTGATCCTTTCGTTGATAAATTTTCCATTGTCATCATAAGGAGCATTTGCCTGGGCAATTTTTTTATAATCCTCTGCTTCTGCAGAAAGGTATTGCGCATTGCCAGATTGATCTACCACTCCATTAGTTACTTTTCTGTATGGAGTTTCCAAAAATCCCATCTTATTAACCTTTGAGTGTACACACAAAGTAGAAATAAGACCAATGTTTGGACCTTCTGGTGTTTCAATTGTACAAAGACGGCCGTAGTGAGAATAGTGAACGTCTCTCACCTCAAAACCTGCTCTCTCTCTGGATAAACCTCCAGGTCCTAGAGCTGATATTCTTCTTTTGTGAGTGATTTCAGATAACGGGTTGGTTTGATCCAAAAATTGAGACAATTGACTTGTACCAAAAAATGAATTAATGACTGATGAAAGTGTTCTCGCATTGATCAAATCAATTGGCGTGAAAACTTCATTGTCTCTCACATTCATACGCTCTCTGATCGTTCTTGCCATTCTTGCTAGACCAACACCAAATTGTGCGTATAATTGCTCACCAACAGTTCTTACCCTTCTATTACTTAAGTGGTCAATATCATCCAACTCTGCCTTCTGATTGATCAATTCAACCAAAAATCTTACGATTGCAATGATATCTTCCTTGGTAAGTACCAATGTCTCCATTGGAATATCCAACTTGAGCTTTCTATTGATTTTATATCTACCAACTTCACCCAAATTGTATCTCTTATCGGAGAAAAATAATTTATCGATGATACCTCTCGCAGTCTCCTCATCGGGTGGATCAGTACCTCTTAGTTGTCTATATATTTGTGTTACTGCTTCTATTTCACTAGAAGAAGGGTCTTTTTGCAATGTATTATAGATGATAGAATAATCTACATCTAATAATTCTTTTTGCAAAATGATGATATCTGCATCTGACTCTCTGATGAGATCGATATTTTCTTCATCAAGAACCACATCTCTTTCAAGGATGATTTCATTTCTTTCGATGGTAACAACTTCACCAGTGTCTTCATCAACAAAATCTTCTATCCATTTTCTCAGAACCCTTGCCGCAAGTTTTCTACCAACTGCCTTTTTAAGGTTTGGTTCTGTAACTTCAATCTCTTCAGCAAGGTCAAAAATGTTTAGGATATCTTTATCAGAATCATAACCTATAGCTCTTAATAAAGTGGTAACAGGGAACTTCTTCTTTCTGTCAATGTAAGCATACATCACAGAGTTGATATCGGTTGCGAATTCCATCCAAGCGCCTTTGAAAGGTATCACTCTTGCAGAATAGATTGCAGTTCCGTTAGGGTGATAAGTTTGACTAAAGAAAACACCTGGAGATCTGTGTAGTTGAGAAACAACAACCCTTTGAGCACCATTGATAAGGAAAGTTCCTTTTGGTGTCATGTAAGGTATATTTCCCAAAAATACATCTTGTACAATTGTTTGGAAATCTACGTGTTCTTCATCATTACATGAAAGTCTCAATTTAGCTTTGAGTGGTACACTGTACGTAAGTCCTCTTTGAACACATTCTTCGATACTATATCTAGGAGGGTCAACAAAATAATCCAAAAACTCAAGGACAAAAATGTTTCTTGCATCAGTGATCGGGAAATTCTCTTGAAATACTTTGTACAGACCTTCATTCATCCTGTTTTCTGGAGTGGTATCCAATTGAAAGAACTCCTGAAACGACTTGAGCTGTATTTCCAGCAAATCAGGATAGAAGGAACTCAATTTGATTTTTCCAAAATTAACTCTGTTGTTGTCAGTAGGTTTAGCAATTCCTGTAGAAGCCATTTTAGAATTTTATAGGTTTGAAACAGTATAACGGTACAACTGTTTAAAAATTTTACAATTACGAGTTTAACGACAAATAGGCCTAGGTGAGCTTTAACACTCACCTAAGCCGATATTGGTCTTTTATTTAGAAGATTTGCCCTCGCAAGCAAACCTTGCAATTTTTAGCAGAACCTTATTTAAGCTCAACTGCAGCACCAACACCTTCTAGAGTTGCTTTAATGCTATCAGCTTCTGCTTTAGACACCCCAGCTTTCAAAGTTGAAGGTGCACCGTCTACTAAATCCTTAGCTTCTTTCAAGCCTAGTCCTAACAAGTTTTTCACTTCTTTAACTACTGCTAATTTGTTAGCTCCACCAGATGTTAATACGATGTCAAACTCAGTTTTCTCAACTACTGCTGCTGCTCCACCACCATCGTTAGAAGGTGCTGCTACTGCTACAGCTGCTGCTGCTGGCTCGATACCATATTCATCTTTTAGGATTGTTGCTAACTCGTTAACTTCTTTAACTGTTAGGTTTACTAGTTGCTCTGCGAATGCCTTTAAATCAGCCATTTTTCTTAAATTTTAGACTTGTTAATTAAAAATATTATGGCGTTGTCTTGGAAGCCGTAATAATGGATTAAAAAAATAATTGTTACTAATTGGCACGCTCTTCAAGAGTTTTGAGCAATCCTGCGATTGTCTGACCTCCTGATTTAAGTGCACCAATAACGTTTTTGGCAGGTGACTGCAATAAGCCAATGATTTCTCCGATAAGCTCTTCTTTCGTTTTCAACTTAGCGAGAATATCTAATTGATCATCACCCAAATAAACACCAGCATCTATATAAGCTGCTTTTATAAGTGGTTTCTCAGCGGTTTTTCTAAACTCTTTAATAACCTTTGCAGGTAAGTTTGCTGTATCGCTGAAAAGTAGTGTTGTAGGTCCATGAAGTGACTCATAAAGACTTGCATAATTCTTAGACTCATCAAATGACTCTAAAGCTTTCATTGCAAGCGTATTCTTTACAACTTTTACTTCAATTCCTTTTTCAAAACAAATTCTTCTAAACTTATTGATTTGCGCAACTGTAAGTGCAGATGAATCAGTAATATAGAAAAATTGATTTTCATCAAATTTTGATTTTAACTCTTGTATTTCGAGTGTTTTTTCTTCTTTTCTCATTTCCTTAATAGTTTAAAATGATCTATTAAATGCTTTTAGGATCTACTTTAATACCTGGACTCATTGTAGAAGCTAAGCTAATAGACTTCATATAAGTACCTTTGGCAGTAGATGGTTTCATACGCTCTAAAGTGTGGATCATTTCTTTCACATTTTCAGCCAATTTAGCTGCATCAAAAGAAACCCTTCCAACTGTTGAGTGGATAATACCGTATTTATCTACCCTAAATGAGATCTTACCTTTTTTAACGTCAGTTACAGCACCTGCAACATCAGCAGAAACAGTACCTGTTTTTGGATTCGGCATTAAGTTTCTTGGTCCTAGGATTCTACCAACTTGACCAACTTTTGCCATAACATCTGGAGTTGCGACGATAACATCTACATCCGTCCAACCATTCTTAATTTTTGTAATGTACTCATCAAGACCAACATAATCAGCACCTGCAGCTGTTGCTTCGGCTTCTTTGTCAGAATTACATAATACCAAAACAGTTTTTGTTTTACCTATACCGTTGGGAAGAGTTACAGTACCTCTGATTGCTTGATCTGCTTTACGTGGGTCAACACCCAAACGAACGTGCAAATCTACAGAAGCATCAAATTTTGCAGTATTGACGTCTTTAACCAATTTTGTAGCCTCCTCGAGTACATACATTTTTTTTGCGTCAACTTTTCCTTCAACTGCCTTTCTTTTTTTAGAAATTTTTGCCATTTGAAAAGATTTTAAGGTTCAAACATGTCTATAAACATAGACACTCCCTTTTGTTATTTAATAATTTAAGCCCAAGGTGCATCACCACTTACGGTGATTCCCATTGATCTTGCTGTACCAG
Source organism: Saprospiraceae bacterium (assembly GCA_016715105.1). Lineage (GTDB taxonomy): Bacteria > Bacteroidota > Bacteroidia > Chitinophagales > Saprospiraceae > JADKBO01. Next base: position 184,133 of record JADKBO010000006.1, read on the forward strand.
CAACCATTTTCATTGCAGCCTCTGATGAGAAAGCGTTTAGATCAACCATTTTATCGTCAGCAATTGCTTTGATCTGATCCCATGTTACAGAACCAACTTTGACCCTGTTTGGTGATGCAGATCCGCCCTTTAATTTTGCTGCTTCCAAAAGTTGTAATGCAGCCGGTGGAGTTTTTATAACAAAGTCAAAACTTTTGTCTTTGTAAACTGAAACTATAACCGGAAGCAATTTACCTTGCTGCTCTTGAGTTGCTGCGTTGAATCTTTTACAAAACTCCATGATGTTAACACCTTAGCACCAAGTGCAGGTCCAACTGGAGGTGCTGGGTTTGCCAATCCACCTTTTACTTGAAGTTTTACGTATAAATCGACTTCTTTCGCCATTTTTACTAATTTTTAAAAAGTTTGCGACTGACGTTTTAGGGAAGCATTGAGAAAATCTAAAACGACTATCTAGTATTTTTATCCTGTTTTTTCTACTTGACCAAAGTTGAGTTCTACCTCAGTACCACGACCAAATATTTTTACTATAACTTTCAATTTTTTCTTTTCTTCATTGACTTCTTTGACATCGCCAATGAAATCTTTGAAAGGTCCATCAATGATTTTGACTGTTTCGTTTTCGAGGAATGGATCCAACATTGATTCGCTGGAGTCATTTGATTCGTCAACTTTACCAAGCATTCTGTTTGCTTCAGTCTGAGTCATTGGTATAGGATTGTTTTTGCCCAAAAAGTGCATCACGTTGGTCATGCTAGAAATATGCTGAACAATCTCACCTGAAAATTTATCCGGTTCTGCTTCTACCAAAATGTAGCCCGGAAGTATGTTGCGCTCAATGGTTCTTTTTTTACCATTTTGCATTTTGAAAACCTTTTCAATAGGAACGATCACTTGCAATACTATTTCAGACCAGCCATTTCTGTCAATTTCTAGGTCAATTTTCTCCTTGATCTTTTTCTCTTTGCCTGAGATTACTCGTAGAGAATACCATCTGGAAGTTTCGCTCATGATTATTTCTTTGTACCGATCTGGAATTATAAGCTATAAATAAATTTGAGGAGCCCGCTAGAACTTGCATCAAATAACAAAGTTACCAATGCAAAAATAGTTGAAGCTACCAATACCAAAACAGTGCTTGAAACCAACTCTGGCCATGTAGGCCAAGTTACGTTATTGAGCAACTCATCGATACTTTCTCTAATATAAAGTCTAAGATTCTCCATTTTTCTTTTTTAAATAATATGCAATCAGAGCATCTAAAATTTGCAGGGGAGACAGGGCTCGAACCTGCGACCTACGGTTTTGGAGACCGCCACTCTACCAATTGAGCTACTCCCCTGTATAAGAAACGAAAAATTAAGCACTCCGCAGAGTACTTAATTTTTCTAATTCTTAACTATGTTTTAAAGACTATTACTAGCCTATAATCTCAGTTACTTGACCTGCACCAACGGTTCTACCACCTTCTCTGATCGCAAATCTCAAACCTTTTTCCATCGCAATTGGACTTACCAATTCAACTTCTAGTGATACGTTATCACCTGGCATAACCATCTCAACATTTTCAGGTAATTTTACATCACCAGTAACGTCAGTAGTTCTGAAGTAAAACTGAGGTCTGTAGCCGTTGAAGAATGGAGTGTGACGTCCACCTTCTTCTTTGCTAAGTACGTAAACTTCACACTTAAATTTAGCGTGAGGTTTTACTGAACCTGGCTTACAGATAACCATTCCTCTTTTGATCATTTCTTTGTCGATACCTCTAAGAAGGATACCAGCGTTATCACCAGCTTCTCCTCTATCTAGAAGTTTTCTAAACATTTCAACACCTGTAACAGTTGAAGTCAATGGTTTTTCACCAGCTTTCATCATACCGATGATTTCTACTGGCTCACCAACATTGATTACACCTTTTTCAATTCTACCTGTTGCAACAGTACCTCTACCTGTGATAGAGAAAACGTCTTCAACTGGCATCAAGAAAGGCTTATCAACTTCTCTTGTAGGTTCAGGAATTTCAGCATCAACCGCAGCCATCAAAGCTTTGATTGCAGCTCTACCTTCTTCAGCACCTTCCAATGCTTTGATTGCAGAACCTTGGATAACTGAAGCATTGTCACCGTCGAAACCGTACTGAGAAAGTAATTCTCTAACTTCCATTTCAACCAATTCCAACATTTCTGGATCATCAACAAGATCACACTTGTTCATGAATACAACGATATTAGGAACACCAACTTGCTTAGCAAGAAGGATGTGCTCTCTAGTTTGTGGCATCGGACCATCAGTCGCAGCAACAACTAAAATTGCACCGTCCATTTGAGCCGCACCAGTAACCATGTTCTTAACATAATCTGCGTGACCCGGACAATCCACGTGAGCATAGTGTCTATTAATAGTCTCATATTCAACGTGAGCTGTATTGATAGTGATACCTCTTTCTTTTTCTTCTGGAGCTGCATCGATAGAATCATAATCTTTTTTCTCTGCAAATCCTTCCTCAGAAAGGATATATGTAATAGCCGCAGTAAGAGTCGTCTTACCGTGGTCTACGTGACCAATCGTACCTATGTTTACGTGTGGTTTGGTCCTCTGAAACGTTCCTTTAGCCATTGCCTAAGTTTTTTTACAATATTTATAATATAGTTAATCAATCAAAATCAACTAGAGCCAATGAAGGGAATTGAACCCCCGACCCCTTCCTTACCATGGAAGTGCTCTACCCCTGAGCTACATTGGCAAGTGAGAATAGGGATCAAAAAGAACCCTCCTTTACTCTTTTCAAGAGAAATTTAGAGCGGGAGACGAGGTTCGAACTCGCGACCCTCAGCTTGGAAGGCTGATGCTCTACCAACTGAGCTACTCCCGCTTTTATTCCTCTTAATGAATCTAATCATTTCAATTTTGCTGTGGGGGTGGTGGGATTCGAACCTACTCAGCCTAAACAACAGATTTACAGTCTGCCCCGTCTCTCCAACTTCGGCGCACCCCCTTTTGCGACAAACTCCTTTTGAGTTTGTTTTCTTCTTTTATGAGCCGGTGGAGGGATTCGAACCCCCGACCAGCTGATTACAAATCAGCTGCTCTGGCCAACTGAGCTACACCGGCTTTTTACTCTTTTTCAATACACTTTTAGATGCTTTTCCTAAAAGTGGTGCAAAAATATGACTTTTCTACGATTTTCAAAATACTTTGACAAAAAAAATAACACTATTTCTGATATTGATCCAAGTAAAAAGAAAAAGGACGCCTTTTTGATTGAAAGAGACGCCCCTTTTCTATTATTTTATTACTAATCAACTAGAAATAGTTCTTCGGCCTATTTAGACCATTCTGCAATTGATTTTTCATTCAATCTTACATAATCATTGTTGCCACCAGCTTTTGATAACTCCAATGATTGTTTTGCCACCGCAATAGCTTCTTTTTTCATTCCAAGATCTGCCAAAATCAAAGATTCTTTTCTCAACTGCCAATATCTTGGGTTTTCTGTCTTATTTGCTTTTTGAATCCAAGCCAAAGCTTGCTTAAGGTCTTTGCCAGAATCATGGTAATAAGCAGCTGCATTATAATAATCATCCAAGCTAGGTCCTGCCATTACTTTTTCAATGTTAGCCATTACAACTTTTTCAACATTGGTTTCCAATTTTACAGAAACAGCAGTTTTTTCCCATTCAAAATTTAGAGTAGCGGTATTAGCGCCTAAATCTCCCAATGAAATTTCAAATGTTTCTACATTTTTTGTAAGGTGAGTCACAGGCGATGTAACTGTGGCAGCAGGTGTCAAAGTCGAATAAGTACCCCAGTTTCCACCTTCATACTTGTAGAAGTTAATATCCCATGCTGCAGCACCTGGTTTTGCAATAATGGCATACGCTCCTTTTTTCAATTCTTTTCCTCCTACCATAATATCACTGGAAAAGTCTATCATAGTTGCTGTATTAGCTCCCGTTCTCCATAAGCTTCCGAAAGGCACTAAGCCATCACCACCAAAAATTTTTCTACCTTTTGCACTAGGCCTTGAATACTCGATGGTCACATCAGTAAGGCCCACTTTTTGTTTTACTGTTGCTGCCGGACTTGGAGAGGGTGTCTGAATTTGTGCATTTATTGTAGCAATTCCGAGGAAACTGCCAATGAACAACATAAAAAATGCTTTTTTCATAATTAAATTTTGAATCTGGATTTTAAAATTTTAACAAGGCCGCAAATATAAGTACTGGTAATCAAGCTTTTCATTAAGAATATTTTAAAGTTTGTCGATTAGGGTATAAATATGGCCTGTATTATTAGTCTCGATCTCTAAAGTAGTCTTAACTTCGTAAAAAATTAATATATATCATATGTCAGCGCTTGCTTTTTACATCCCTTTTTTGGCTTTTGATTTTCCCGATTTTACAAATGGGCAAGTAATCATCAGTCTCTTAACCCTTACTTTTTTAGAAATCGTCTTAGGTGTAGACAACATTATCTTTATTTCGATTGCAGCAGCCAAGCTGAGAATGGAGGATCAAAAGAAAGCAACGAACATAGGTTTGTTTCTTGCCATGATCTTACGCGTTGTTTTACTACTTGGTATATCCTATTTGATAGCAATGAATGAACCATGGTTTTCCTATCATAGCGAAAATCTAAGCTTTGGCTTTTCGGGACAGAGCATTATCTTGCTGCTAGGTGGTATTTTCCTTTTGTTCAAGAGCGTTACAGAAATCCACCACAAATTAGAGGGGGTTTCACCAGAAGATAATGTGACAGTTCAGAAATCCACTTTACAATCCGTTGTCATTCAAATAACTGTTATCAACATTGTTTTTTCTTTTGATAGCATATTGACAGCTGTGGGAATGACCAATGGAATATTTGGTGCATTACTGATCATGATCATTGCTGTTGTTTTATCTGTTTTGTTGATGATGTTATTTGCAGTGCCTGTAGGCCGGTTTGTCAACAAGCATCCTACCATTCAGATGTTGGGCCTTGCTTTTTTGATTTTGATCGGTTTTATGTTGATCATAGAATCTGCACACCTTGCACATCTTTCTTTCTTTAGTAATGAAGTTGGTGCTGTGCCAAAAGGTTATCTATATTTTGCTATTGCTTTTTCTCTTTTGGTGGAAATGCTCAATATGAGATTGCGTAAAAAAACAGTACCAATTGAATTGCACGGCGCGACCGAAGAGGCCAAAGAAAGTGGTATAATTTAGATGTATCATTAGGAAATTGAATAGACTATTAGAGCTTGTTTCTAGTATATCCATATTGAATAAACTTGTACTAAAATCAAATGACATGAGCCAGTTCAGGTATTTACTTTTTGTTTTTGGAATATTTTTCCTTGTAGTATCAGGATGTAAGGAAAATGAAACAAAGCCCAAAGTGGATTTTACTAAAATTGAAGGTAAAACAATGGGAACTACCTACCACATCAGCTATTCATCAAAAATCAATCTCCAAAATGAAATAGATTCTTTGTTGGTGGACTTCAATAATAGTGTATCTACCTACATTCCTACTTCTACCATCTCAAAGTTTAATCAGGCAAATAAAGAATATTGTTTTAACCAACAGGATGATCCCTTTTTTCTTGGAATCATTGTCAAGGGCGTTAGAGATTTCTTTAGAAACAGACGGTGCTTTTGACCCTACTGTGATGTCTCTTGTAAACTATTGGGGTTTTGGATATGGAGGGCGAGATGAAGTGAAAAAACCCAATGAAAAAGTTCTAGACTCTTTATTATCGTTGGTCGGATACAAGAAAATTGGGATAATGACCAAAAATGATACGATTTGTATTTTTAAAGAAAAGACAGGAGTGCAATTGGACCTTAGTGCTTCAGCAAAGGGACATGGTGTAGATCTAGTAGCTTCATTAATAGCATCCAAGGGTATTGAAAATTATTTAGTGGAGATTGGTGGAGAATGCGTAGCAAGTGGGGTGAATGATGCAGGCAATCCCTGGATTATTGGCATCAACAAACCTCAAAAAGATGCTGCAATTGATGAAATACAATTCCCCATAAATTTGTCAGAAAAAGCTTTGGCCACCAGTGGTAACTATAGAAATTTCTACGAAAGTGGGGAAATCACCTATGCACACACCATAAATCCTGTGACTGGCTATGCGCTTCCCTCAGATATTTTGAGTGCAAGCATCATCGCCAATGACTGTCTAACAGCGGATGCCTTTGCAACGGCTTGTATGGTCCTGGGGCTTGAGAAGTCCAAAAAACTGATCAATGAAAATCCTGAACTGGAGGCTTGTTTTATTTATGCCAATGCCGATAAATCTGATTTTGGTTATTATATGACGGATGGATTTAAAGAAAGAGTAGACACCAGTCAGTTCAAATTTGAGCAATAATAGGCTTTTGAATACAAAAAGAAGGCTTCATATGTAATAAAATTGGCCTAGATGTAGTTTATCAAATTAGCTAAAGAACATACTTCAAATAAGATGGAAATAGATAAAGTAGAACGAAGGTTAAAGAAAATAAGCACCGTTTTTGATGCTTTCAAAGAAGATGGAAAAATTTCTTCAATTGAGAAAGACCTGCTTTTGGGTTATATCCGAGATTTATATGAGTTAGTATTGGATTCAGAGGCAAAAGTTGTTGAATCTCCTACCATTTTACCTCCTAAACCAAAAGTCCAAGAAATGGTGGAATCCGCTCCAAAAGTAAAGGAATCGATACACGAACCCATTGTTGAAAATATCTCTCCAGTTCATTTTGAGCAAAGAACACAACCAACAATTTCAAAAGAAGAAAAATTGGTTGCATTAGAACACCAAAATCAAATGTTCAGTACTCCCATTGACCTTTCTTATAAAAGTGGAAATGCGGAACCTGTCACTGTAACGGTAGAAAAAAAGGAAGAGACTACTACTGCTACTACAACTACTACTACAGTGGATTTCAATCATCCGATGGAGAAATTATTCATCATTTCGAAAGCAGTTGACTTATCGGACAAGTTATCTATGAGTCGCATTGATGATATTCATAAAGCCATGGGAATCAATGAAAGATTATTCAATCAAAATGAATTGTTTGGTGGAAATGGGGCAGTGTTTAGTGAAACATTGACACGATTAAACCAGTTTGCTAGTTTTGATGAAGCTAAGGAATATTTGAAAAATGGAGTTGCTAAGGAAAACAAATGGGATAGTGAGACCAAGTGGGCCAAAGCACAACAGTTTGTAAAGTTGGTTTACCGCAGATACAATTAAAAACAAATTATGCAAAAACTTGACAGTGAACTGATAGCATTTCTCAGAACACTTGTTTATGCAATACTTTTTATCGGTATATTTTGGCTCATAAAAGTATACGAAGTTACCTCTGGTTTTAAACTTACCCGTTTTGGAGTTTATCCAAGAGAAGCTGATGGGTTTTTAGGCATTTTTACGGGCCCATTTATTCATGGTTCATGGGATCATTTGATCAGTAATTCATTTCCTTTATTAATGATGATATTATTACTGCTTTCCTTTTACAAGCGAGTTGCAGTGGTGGTTTTTGTACTTTCTTGGTTTTTTACAGGGTTTATGGTTTGGTTTTTTGCAAGACCTTCCTATCATATTGGTGCCAGTGGGGTCGTCTATGCCCTTATTGGTTTCGTGTTGGGCTCGGGGTTGTTCAGGAGGAATTCCCTTTCCATCATGCTGAGTCTTTTGATTCTGGCGGTCTACAGTAGTTATTTTATAGGCTTCAAACAAGAGGAAGGTGTATCTTGGGAAAGCCATATTCTTGGCGCAGTCGTGGGATTTGTTCAAGCTTTTTTATTTAAGGGCGTCAGAGAAAATTCAGAAGATCACGATGACCAAATAGTATATAGAGAAACGAAAAAAGAATTTTTCTTCCAAAGAGATACCTTTGAGAAAACCAAATATCAAAGATGGTTGGACAGTCTAGCGCCAACAGAAGGTGATCAAAGTGGCGAATAGCACCACGGCGGATAAGTATTTTTTCAAAAAATATGATCACTCTGAAAGTATTCCTTATCCAATTTTTTACTTTTACCAGCCACAAAATTGCTTCCATCGTATAAAGTAACACACAAAGCGTATGACTTTTCAAATTAAATCAATAGAACAATATCATTCTGTATATCAAAAAAGTGTCGAAGATCCTGAAGGGTTTTGGGCAGAAATAGCCAGTGATTTTATCTGGAAAAAGCCTTGGGACACGGTCTTGGATTGGGACTTCAATCATTACAAAGTTAAATGGTTTGGGGGTGGTAAACTCAATATCACCGAAAGTTGTTTGGATCGACACGCTTTGCATAAACCAAATCAGCCGGCTATTATTTGGGAAGCTAATGATCCACATGAGGATTCTGTGACGCTCACGTACAAGGTACTTTATGAGCGCGTTTGCAGGTTTAGCAATGTTTTGAAAAAAAATGGTATTGGCAAAGGCGATCGTGTTTGCATCTATATGCCCATGATTCCTGAGTTAGCCATTGCTTTGTTGGCTTGTGCAAGAGTTGGAGCTATCCATTCAGTTGTATTTGGTGGATTTTCCGCGCAATCCATTGCAGATAGAATCAATGACTCTGAGTGTAAAATGGTCATTACCACAGACGGTGCTCAAAGAGGTGCCAAAAGCATTCCGATGAAAGAAACGGTTGATGATGCCTTAACAAGCTGTCCTTCTGTGAAAAAAGTAATTGTGGCTACGCGCACCAGAAATCCTGTTTCCATGATCAAAGGTCGAGATGTATGGTGGGAAGAAGAAATCAAACACGTGACCATGGACTGCCCTGCGGAAGAGATGGATGCGGAAGATCCATTATTCATTCTATATACTTCGGGGTCTACAGGCAAACCCAAAGGTGTGGTGCATACTTGCGGAGGTTATATGGTCTACAGTACCTATACTTTTCAAAATGTTTTTCAATACCATCCTGGTGATGTTTATTTCTGTACAGCAGATATTGGCTGGATCACCGGGCATTCATATATAGTTTATGGCCCTTTGGCATCAGGTGCTATTACCATGATGTTTGAAGGTGTACCCACTTACCCGGATGCAGGGAGATTTTGGGACATCATTGATAAACACAAAGTCAACACATTTTATACGGCTCCAACCGCAATAAGGTCTTTGATGGGTTTTGGAGATGAATATCTTGAGGGTAAAGATTTGAGTTCTTTGAAAGTTTTGGGATCTGTAGGTGAGCCTATCAATGAAGAAGCATGGAATTGGTACAATGAAAAAATTGGGAAATTCAATTGCCCGATTGCAGATACTTGGTGGCAGACAGAAACGGGTGGAATTATGATATCCCCCATTGCCAATATTACAAAAACAAAACCCTCTTTTGCCACTCTACCATTACCTGGTGTGCAGCCCATTTTAGTCGATGATCAAGGTGAAGAAATTGTTGGTAATGGGGTAAATGGCAATTTGTGCATTAAATTTCCATGGCCGGGAATCATAAGGACTACTTGGGGTGACCACAAACGTTGCCAAGACACTTATTTTTCCATATATAAAGGTTTGTATTTTACTGGCGATGGTTGTCAAAGGGATGAGGATGGATATTATAAAATTACGGGCAGAGTGGATGACGTAATCAATGTGTCTGGTCATCGCATTGGCACTGCAGAAGTCGAAAATGCCATCAATATGCACACAGGTGTGGTAGAATCTGCTGTGGTTGGTTATCCACATGACATCAAAGGGCAAGGTATTTATGCTTATGTTATCTGTGAAGAACCGCCCTCTGACATCCACATTTCAAAGCAAGACATTCTCATGACTGTTGCCAGAATCATAGGTCCCATTGCAAAACCAGATCAAATCCAATTTGTGACTGGACTTCCAAAAACAAGATCCGGCAAAATTATGCGTCGGGTTTTAAGAAAAGTGGCCTGTAATGAATTGGATACTTTGGGTGATGTCTCTACCCTACTCAATCCAGAAATTGTTGCAGAATTGATAGAAGGAAAATTAAAGTTGGACTAAGAGCATTTTTTACATTAAAACCAAAAAAAAATCACAAGCTGCCAGACAACTTGTGATTTTTTTTTGTGGGTTGAACCTAGTTCTTATTGCTTTACAAATTCAGCACTTGCAACCAATTCAACATCTTCGCTTACAACTAATCCTGGCATTGTTCCAACACCAAAATCTGTTCTTTTTACAGTACCAGTCACTTTAAATCCAGCCATTGGCTTCTTAGATCTTTGGTTTTCTCCAGTTCCAATTAAAGTTAAATCAAGAACAACTGGTTTAGTGATTCCTTTCATAGTCAAATCACCCATCAATTTGAATTTTTTTGCACCAGCAGGTTTGATTGAAGTGCTCTTAAAAGTCAATGTAGGGTGTTTTTCTGTGTCAAACATATCATCCTTTTGCAAGTGACCATCTCTCATGCTGTTGTTTGTAGACAATGTCTTAAGATCTGCAGTAGCTTCAAAAACCGCATCAGAAAAGTCTTCTTTAGAAGAAGTGATTTTGAAATCAAAATCTTTGAATACACCATCAACTTCTGACATTGCAAGGTGAGTTACTGTAAATGTCATTTTTGAATGCGACTTGTCCATTGTCCATACAGACTGAGCAGTCATGTTCAAGTTGATTGCAACAAACGCTAAAAGAAAGAATTTTTTCATGATAAATAATAGAATTGTGATAAAATATTTAATTACTTGTTGCAACAAATATATGACAGTAATGTCCTCAATTGTTCACTGAGGATAGTTAAAGATTCTGTAATATTTTAAGCGTACCGAATTACTTCTTTTGCTTGGCTTTCTGTGCAGTGATATCTTGCTGTTGCTTTAAAGCATCTTGTAATCTGGATTGAAGCCACCTACTTTCTTGGGCTTCAATTTTGCACCTCCAATTCTTTTCTGATTTTTTCATCATCAAAAATGAATTTCTTGGTGAAAATGATTTGTAGAATGTTGATCAAGTTACTGAAAAACATGTAACAAGTAAGACCAGATGCATAACTATTGAAGAAACCAAGGAACATGATCGGCATAAAATACTGAACATATTTCATGGCTGGATTGGCAGACATATCCACATCTTTAGTACTATAATAAGTATAAATTACTGTACTGATTGCCCACAATAAAGTAAACAAACTGATGTGCGCCCCAAAAATGGAATTTCAAAGCCCAACTTGATAAAAAGAATCATAACTAGACAAGTCATCTGCCCAAAGAAATGGTTCCCTCCTGAAAGTAATGGAAGCCGGGAAGAATCGGTAAAGGGCGATCCAAATGGGCATCTGCATCAACATGGGCAGACAACCACTCAGCGGACTCACGCCAAACTCCTGGTATACTTTCATGCTTTCCATTTGCTGCTTTTGCAAGTCGTCTTTATACTTGGTTTTTAAGACTGCAAGCTCTGGCTTTAATGCCGCCATTTTAGCCTGACTGTGCAACATTTTATAAAGCAAAGGATACAACAACATTTTGATGATGAAAATCAAAAGGATGATGACAATACCTTTACTAGAAATAAATCCTGATAAAAAGTCGAATGAAGGTCTGACAATGTATCTGTTGATGGTTCCAAAGATGCTAGAACCAAATGGAATGATTTGTTCCAAACCATTGTCATAGGCTTTCAAGTTTTCAAAGACATTGGGTCCGACGTACATAGACATGTCGTACCTTTTTACGTCTTGAGGTAACTCCACTGTAGATTTCAAAGATTTGAGATCCTCTGTATTTTTGATGTCGGTCATGACCGTTTCAAACTTCCCTCCTTTAAACTTGAAGTTATTCGCCATCAAAGAGATATTGAAAAACTGATTGCTGTGTGAAAGCCAATCCAGTTGTTTTCCAGCCAAATCATCTAGGTCACTTGAGGTACAATTGCAATAATCAGCACTACCCTCTTCAGACTCCTTATAATAAACCGTACTATAATTTTGCTCATACAGTGTGCTCTTTTCCAACTTTGGTAAAATTTCATTCCAAACCAAAGTAGGAGTAGCGCTCATCACCTCACTATGTGCCAAAGAAAAATCAACTTTGTAGTCTCCCTTTAGTTCATAAGTTTGAGTGATCGCCTTACCTGATGGCATTGTTGCCACCATTTCCAATTTGTTCCCCGTGATTTTAGGGGTAAAAAATAAAGACTCTGTATTGATGTTTGCATTTCCCACAGGGAAGATGAAATCAAACCTATTTCTAGGATCTCCAGCCAGTTTTACCTTTTCGTCATAGTTTTTATCATTTGACCTTTGGTAATTTTTCAAGGTTGCACCTACAATTTTACCACCTTTTGTATTGAAATCAATTTTTACAACTTCATTCTCCAAAGAAACAACTTGTGCTTCAACTCGATTGGTATCTCCAGCCACAACGCCTGCCGTGTCGATTGAAATCAAAGTTTGAGGAGCCGCTTCCTGAAAAGTATCCTGAACTGATACGAGCGCCAATGAATCTTTTATCCTTTGACTTTTAGCCAATTCCTCCTTTGAGGGAGCATTCAACATATTCCAAGCTAAAAGGGTCGCAAAAATTAAAATAAAACCAATAATCTGATTCCTATCCATTCCATAAATTATAATAAACCAACCGGTGGCAAAATGCCGCATGCAAATGTCTTAACTTTCTAATTATAAATTTGATTTATTCGATCAACGAAGAAAGTCTGCTCGACCAAAGACGTTCATACTTTGGCATTCAGAAAAATGCATGTAAACATCAAAACCTTTTATCAGGATGGTTACGATTATCAAAAAACGGTGCAAAGTTACATTTTATATCGAAAAGCAGATATCAAACATGAATGATTAATGGCTAATTAACATGTAAAATGAAGATCCCAGGTTTAGAGTCTAATTTGGAGAGCAAATTACCCCTTGAAGAAGCAAAAAGCAACGTATGAAATCTTTTGTTTATTGTTAAATTTTAAAATTTTTATTGTATACTATTGACTTTTAACAGATTATTAAGTAATTTTATAGCGAACACACAAAATCCTGTATCTATGATGAACGAACATGTACAAACTATTATGACACGGAATCCCGTATCCGTTGATGCTAAAGAAACATTGGCGCAAGCCATACTTATTATTTCGAAAAAACAAGTTCATCATTTACCAGTGCTAAACGATGGAAAACTTGTCGGTTTGATCAGTAGCTATGAGATCACAGCTCATTACACAGCAAGTCAAGACCCTTCCAAGGTTTCGATTGCAGAGATCATGCAGAAAAAGGTGGTGAAAATCGCGCCCGAGGATAAAATCGGGACTGCAGCAGAATTACTTCTCGACCGCAGGTTTCACGCTTTGCCGGTAGTAGATGGGGACGAATTGGTGGGAATCGTGACCTCTTACGATGTGCTGAGGTATGAATTCAGAAAAGAATACCAGAATCCTATTTTATATAGGGAGGTATTTGACGTGAGTTACCGAGCAGCTATGTAGGAAAGGCAAAGAGGTGGACGGTAGTACCACAGAAAGGAGTGGATTTACAACAAGTATGGTGTAAATCCACTTTTTTTACCCCCAACCCCCGCGGGGCGGGGGAATGTCAATGAACTTTTATGCTTTGGAAAAATTCATATCTTGCCGCAAATTTTGGATATGAAATCGAATGGACTTAAAATGTTTGCAATTTTTGGAATGCTTGCTGTTGCATTGGGTGCCTTTGGAGCGCATGGCCTAAAGTCCAAGGTGCCTGAATCTATTTTGGAAGCTTACAAAACTGGGGTTTTATACCATTCGATACATACGCTTGTCATTGGCATCATTGCTATTGCCGGGCAGTTGGGTTATATCCAAAAAAGCCATCGAATCATCAATGTATTTGCATTGGGAATTATCTTATTTAGTGGCTCTTTATATGGTATCGCGTTTGCGAATGCTTTCCAAATGAGTACAAGTATTATAGGACCTATCACACCAATAGGGGGCATTGTTCTGATTCTTGCGTGGGTTTTTACTTTTTTGAATGTCAAAAAAGTGAACAAAGTGCGTGATAAAATTAATTTCAAGTCTAAGTTATGGTTGTTCGGAAATCGTCTATATAAATACTCATCAACAAGAGAAAGGTGTGAAGTCTTTCTTCGACTTCAGACCCCTGATATTTATGAAAAACATTCACATTGAGACGATCTTTCTTTGCTTGAATTAGCAAGCTGTATAATTCAACCCCAATTCGGGGTTGTAAGATTTGGGGATATGATTCCCCGAGTTTCGCTCGAGGTTAATGAAATTGAACCCAGTTCTGGGTTCTGTCCACTTTAAACCTTCTCCGATTTCAGATTGTTGGAATATGTGAGCAATATTTTCGAATCAAATTCTTAAACGAGTCCTTGAATACCAATTTCACTTTCGTCTTGGGTCCTCCGAACAATTGACCTATAAATTTCTAAAGTTTTTAATCTGCAGTAAGTCTATAAAACTAATATATTTGCGGTACCTCATCCAACCTGCAATGGTGCAATTAATAGTATAAAAATCGTTAATGGACTTTTTACATCAACCTTGGCATTGGTCAATTGCCGGGCTCATCATAGGCCTCACGGTGCCTGCTCTGCTCATAGTCGATAATCGGCGATTTGGAATTTCGATGACACTCAAACATTTGTGTGCCATGTGTGTGCCCATGAATATCAAGTTTTTTGATTACGACTGGAAGGCATACAAGTGGTTATTTATTTTTGTCATAGGCACGATACTTGGAGGTTTCATTGGCAATGTGTTTTTCAAAAACCCAGAAAGTATGGTAGTTGCTGAGCAGACGAAAACGTTTTTAGCCAACTATGGGATTACAGATTTTAGCAATTTGATGCCTTCTGAGATTTTTAGCGTAGAAGAGATTTTTTCGCTCAAGGGATTGGTTTTTCTAGCCATCGGTGGTTTTTTGATAGGATTTGGAACGCGGTATGCGGATGGTTGCACCAGTGGACACAGCATTTTTGGTTTGGCAACCCTTCAATGGCCATCATTGGTGGCAACGATATGTTTTATGATTGGAGGCATCTTTTGCACCCATTTCATTCTTCCTTTCATTCTTAAAACAGTGATGCCATGAGAAGTTTATTGATTTTATTGATCGGAATCATATTTGGTTTCACCTTTGTAAAGGGAGAAATTATCTCCTGGTTTAGAATGGTGGAAATGTTTCAATTTACCTCCTTTCACATGTACGGAGTTATCGGGACAGGAGTAATTGTGGGAATCATTGCGATGCAAATCATCAAAAGATTTGACATCAGAACGTTGGATGGATCACCAATCACTTATGAGAAAAAGAAATTTACAAAGGGTACCGTTATTGGTGGATTGATGTTTGGACTAGGTTGGGGCATTACCGGCGCTTGTCCAGGACCCATTTTCGTACAAATTGGTTCAGGATTTTTAGCGGTTGTTGTTACGCTCTTGTTTGCGGTATTTGGCACTTGGGTTTATGGAGCGGTGAGGGATCGATTGCCACATTGATGGCTTAGTTTTTGTAATTATTTAAAAAGAGCATCCATTTGGACTTCTGTGTGGATTTCCTCCAGATAATATTCATTTAGCACTGCAGGATAGGTTGATATTAAAGTCGTGACTACCTGTTTTTTAGTTTTGGTAATGTATTTAAAACTTGCTCTTTTTTGTCGGAGTTTTGTGTTATAATCTTTCGTTATAACAAAGTCATTATTCGAAAACTTCGCTTCGCATAAATGTATAATTCCATCTTTCCTATCAATTATTAAATCTACCTGAGCACCAGACCATCCGTCATCACCCAAAAATCTCCAAGAACTGACCTCCGTATAGACTCCCTGGATTCCAAGCTCTTGATGAATTTGGGGCATGTGTAAAAGACAGATATTCTCAAATGCATATCCAGTCCACGCGATGTACGCTGGACTTGATGAGAAACTTTCCCAAGTATTTGGGCGTCCTTTTTGCGCATCCTTTACAAATCTCAGATAAAAGTGTGTAAAAAAATCAGTCAATCTATAAATGCTCTCCTTTTTCTTTTTACCATATGGTGTGATTACTTTCACAAATCCACAATCAATCATACTTTTTATGATTCTTGAAAACTTCCCCGCGGCGACATTGACCGCTCTCATAATTTCTACTCTTGTCAATCCATAAATCTTGCCCGAAAGCGCTAGACTGATATCAATGGCTTCACTTCCATTGGAAAAAAGAGAATGGTACAACGGTTCAAACTCATTTGAAAGTGGCGCATTGGGAGCAAAAAACAAAGCATCAATTGTTTGGCTCACGCTTAGCCCTCGAGGAATCATTTTAAGATAAAAGGGAATTCCTCCCAATACCATATACAATTGTATGATTTGATAATGTGTATAGGTCAATCCTAAATATTCAAAATATAATTGAGTTTCATGAAGCGTGAAAGGCAATAACTCAATTGATTTAGTGATGCGTCTATAAAGTCCACCTTTTGCTTCCAGTATATTTTGAATCATCCAAGAGGCAGCAGAACCACAAACAACTAACATTAACTTTTGCATTTTGGAACCATGTTGATTCCAGAAGTATTCCAGGGCAGAAAGAAAGCCACTCCTTGGTTTATCCAACCAAGGAACTTCATCTAAGAAAACGACCATTTTTTTATGCAGATGCTCAATGGTATATAAGTAATCAGCCAAATTTTGAAATGCCTCATCCCAACTTTTTGGAATTGCTTTGACCTCCATTGCAGGAAAAACTCTAAGCAATTCTTTATGAAAATTATACTGTTGAACACTTGTTTCACCTTGATAAGAACCTGAAAAATCAAAAACCAAAGTTTCTTCAAAATATTGGCGGATAAGATAAGTCTTACCTACTCTTCGTCTCCCATAGACTGCAAGAAACTCAGGTTGATTGCTCAACATCAATTGGTCAAGTATTTGGGTTACTTGTTTTCTTCCAACAACTTCCATTACACAATGCTTTAATTTGGAGTAATCATTTGAAAGACCCACATTAGTCCAAATATACAGCTTTATCTGGACTAATGTGGGTAAAAATATGAGATTAGTCCAAATATAGTGCTTTATTTGGACTAATATGGTCATAAATATGAGATTAGTCCAAATATGGAGTAATATTTGGACTAATCTCCTCAAAAAGACTACATTTTTCCAGTTATTTATTTATAGTCTATATTCGAGAGGTCTAGTCGCAAATCAATTTACCCTTCTTATGTTTTTGTCTAGGCTCTTTGATGAAAAGATAAGCATATTGGATACCTATTTGAAAGGTATTATTGAAGTTGAATTGATCATCTATCTGGTCACCGTATTCAGGACTCAAACTTGCAAACTTTTCATTCCAAATACGCGGATCAGTGGGCTTGACCATAAAAACACGTACTTGAGGCGTCCACACATGGTTGCCTCTCTTAATACCCAAACCTAGAAATACACTTGAGCCATCGTATCTGAAATGATCCTTAATAACTTCCTTTTGAGGTAGTGCCGTGGCCAATAAAAAGGTCATTTCATTAGCAGTAACCACTGAAATGTTTAGCGATTTGCTAATTTGATATTTCAGATTTAAAGAAATAAATCCATTGTGATATTGTGTGTTTTTGGAAACCAATTCTGATAATGGAATGTTTGACGTCTCATCATTTAAAAAATAATGAGGCCTCAAAAAATGGTGAAAGGCATAACCAAAACCTATGGAAGTAAAAAACCGCTTGCGCTCCACGATGTGTTGGTTATATCCAATACCCAACCTATATTCATTTATTCCTTTTGTTTTGTTGGGGTCCAACATCATTCTGATGTCTCCATCGCCGAGGTGGCCAAACACTATGAACTCCGACTGCGCCTTTAAAAAATGATGCGTGGAGCAATTTATGTAGATAATAAGTAAACTTGTAATAAATTTTTGATAGGTCATGATTTGCATTCATTAGAGATTTCACTTCTAACGCAAAGAATTATTCAAAATTATCGAACCCTATTTTGCCTTCTGACCAAATCATTATGTCATTCTCATTACCTTTAATATACCAGATCAATCATTTGCACATTATAAGTAAACAGAAAAACCTATGCACGTCTAGGATCACTTTTAAGTGCCTTGCATTAATTTGATAAAAATTATTATTGTACACTATTTAAACCCATATGAAACCCTTAGTCCCAATTCAAATTGTATAATATTGGATGTCAATATAAATTGATTGACGCCAAGATTTGCACTGAGCCCAATTTTATCTGTAATGGAAATTTGATTTCTTATTGCCAATGCAAAACCACACTCAAATCCCTTACTCGAAGCGTTGTAAAGGATAAAATAATTATTGGCTGGGAATAGATTTTGAGTGTCGGTAAGAATGGTGGTTGCTGACAATACTTTTGAAGTTCCATCAATTGAGGCAACTGCAAGCCCACCTTCCACGATGAAATTGTATTTTTTCCGATTTAATAATTTGTAATTTGCAGTAAGATTTATATAGCTTGATTGGACCATGCTTTGCGGACCAAAACTGTGTTTTAGACCTGAATTGAGCAACTTTAAAACTTCGGTACCATCTTGATTTGTACTGTTTGGAATAAAATTTACACTTGCAATTCTTCCCCCTCCATTGTAAAACAGCGGCACATTCTGGGAATTATTTAATTCAGTGAAATTACCCCTCCTACCAGATCCAAATCGTGCAATATTTATGCTAGTTGAAATCGAAAATTTCTTCGTCAATGAGCGCTCTAAAGACACACCGGCAAAAGAGCCTGTCCCATCAGTGTATCCTGTAAAAGCACCTCCACCTCTAATTCCATATGACCAATAATTCTGTGCGTGGGCATCTTGAGCACTGAGCAACATTATAAAAATTAAAAAATAAAAAATCTTACTCATCATTTTATTTTTCTCCTTTTAGATTAAATATAGATACATTAAAACCAAGTTGTACAGCTAGGAATCTAGACAACTCTATGTTCCATGGTGATTGCCCAAATGCTATTCCCAAAGTAATTTCATGTTGGTCCTTTAAACGCCTGACAATATTTAAATCTCCTACCAAATAGTAATCTAAATATGCATAATATGCCGGGAAAGGAACTGAAACAAGACTACTGTTTGCTACATAAAAAGCATCAAATTTTATATCACTGGTTATGATTTCCACATTGGAACTCATGGCAGAAATTCCAGTCAATATTGACCAATTCTCCCCAATAGAAAAATCATGACCCACTCCCAACTTTAGCCCTTTACTGCCTCTTGTAACGCCAAATGCATTCAATACATCTCGCTGTGGAATAATTTGAGTGGTTACTTCTTTTGACTTTGCATGGCTCCGCCCGCGCCGGGGATTTTGTTTTAAAATCCGTCTTAGGTTATTGTTTAGTTTAGTGCCAGATTTTTACTGGTTCAAATGAATTATAGAAGCCCCTATTTCAATAATTTGTGGCCTGGTATTTCTTTAAGGCGGGAAATCTCTATGTGAAAATAAGTCATTTTGAGGTCAAATTTGGACCTTTTGGTTCCAAAAAAGATCTGAAAGCATAAATACAAAGCATCAATCCAATAAACAAAAAAAGATATTTCCTGTATCTCAAGTTTCGATAATTAAAAATTAGATAATTAAAACTAAAATTCCATTCATTATTTGTTCAATCCATTTTATGAAAGGATAAGATTTTCTGATACAATTAAAAGCTATATTGACAAATAGCGCTCAAAGACACATTATCAAAAGGGCTATTTTTGTAATAAACATCTCTGAACTTTAAACCAAATTCCAATTTTCCAAGACCACAAAACAATAATTTAAAGCCATAATTCCAGCCATAATCAAATGACCTTATTATTTGTGGAATGACAATTTTAACGGGGATGAGCGTATTATTTCCGCCAGCAAAAGGTGAGGTGACGAATCCTTCATAAGTCGTGTTTGTATAAGTGACATTTGCCCAATTAACACTCAAACCTACACTGGGAACGAACTTGAAATTTTTCAAAAAACAAACATCATAGCCGAGTTTCAAGTCTACTTGTTTGAATGTATATCTATCTATGCCGCCAAGTGCCGTTTTATAACCATTCTTTTGTAATAACAGACGAATAAAATCCGCATCATTAGGGAATGGATAGGAAGTATTGTCTGCATCAATAAATAAAGTGTTGGTATTCAAAAGGTCATCTTCCTTTTGATTGTAAACAGCAATGATGTAATTGCCCTCAACACTGATTTTATTGAAATTAGATTTGAGGCCAATGCCAATGGTTTCGCCCCAAACATCTTTATAACCTGTAAAGAATTTTCCTACTTCAATGACAGGCGAGATATTTTGGCAATTGATGTTAATAGAAAAGCAAAGAGACAGGATAATTAATAGGTTTTTCATATGAATCTAGTTTTTACTCTACTTCCATAGCTAATAAAATCTAAATATATGAAAGCTTGCTTATAATATCAAAATTTATTTATAAATTTCAGCAAAAGCATATTTCTAAATGCCAAATTATAATTAAAAAGATAAATCATTCCAGTCTAATCAATTTCTCCCAATGTCCATTTAAATCCCAAATTCAGGCCAATGGTTTCGGCCCAAACCTTATAATCAGGCTTTACAATTGGCAAGAAATCCCCTTTAAGGCCACTTGTAATTATAGGGAAAATGGTTATTGGAGTTGATAAATTAAAGGTAGATCTTTTACCTGTTTTAATTCTAATACCCAAATCGATGTTTGCATAAATTCTCCTTTCAACATAAGGAGTATTATCCTGATAGTAAGATCGATTGGATTTAGCATTTAAGCAAATATAATTAGATAGATTAGCCATCAATTTGATTGATTTTTTCTTAAAATTGAAATCAAAACCAAATTTTACTGGTAAATAAGAAGCAACCATTCTTGGCGATAATGAACTATTAAGGTACCAAAGGTTGGTATAACCTGACCCTAATCTAGGTGAAATCCTGCCAATATTTTCGAATTTTCTCCAAATCAAAACTTCTGACTGCATTCCGTATCCATTTATTCCATCTCTTCTAGAAGATTCGCCAAATTGATCAAGGAAAATTGCGCTTTGGGTCCATTCAATTTCGAAATGACTTTGAGCATGTGAAACAAATGGAGTTACAAGAGCTAAAGCTATTAATATTTTTATTTTTTTCATTGATTTAGGACAGGCGATTAGCCAGAGATTTAAAGTATGAACAATAGAGGATACCATATATTAGTTAATTAAAATAATATCCTCAAAACATGATCAACAGGTTAAAATAATATTAGATTTTCAAATTTATTTTATAAGGATTTGTAATAGCAAATATTCCATATCCATTCTCAATATTAGTTCTCACAATAAAAGGAAAACCAAAAGGATCTTGACTTGACTTCTCCATTTTATTCAAATCTTGCAGATATTCAAAATAATTTTTTGTTATAGAGCGTATTTCAAAATTTATACTATCAGGTATAGCTTTAGAATAATTAATAATAGAGGACAATTCTACCAAAAGCTTATTATTTCTGATAGTGTTTTCTTTGACTTCAAAAGCATCGAAAAAGGTTTCTCCTTCAAATTTTAAAAAATTCAGAAAACATTTACTAAAATAAACTGAATCTTTTTTAACATTGAAGAGATTATAATAGGTGTCATTTACCACATTTCCCTCCAGCTGAAAAAAACTATTTGGCTCTATCGTTTCAAATTCAATTTCTATAATTCCATTAAAATTATATGTCCCCTTTCTACCTGGATATTCAAAGAGTTTTGAGTCAACTAAAGAGATATTTTTAATAGATGGTTTACCAGGCACTGTTGTATTTGCAACAATACTACAGCTTCCTTTTGCATTACTTGCCTTAATAGTAAACGTTTCACCTTTCGGTGATTCTAATAAGTCATCGTTACAAAGGTAATATCCTATATTAAAATCATCCTTGGGTTTTTTCAAAATGAAGTCCAGATACTTAATATTACTATTATTTATTTCTATAAATGCGTCTTCAATAATTTTGAAATTTCCGGTATCACCGGGAGATTTTGATTGTACAAATTGGACAATTATCGGTTCTCCTACGCTCATTACACAGTTCATGATAGCAAGTGGCTCGAAAGTTTCATTACCATTTAAATCCAACTCTTTGCCACAAGAGTAAAATAGAAAAGAAACAGATAATATAAAAACAAAATTTTTCATTGTTTCAAAATGATAGATTGTAAGACAAAGATGGTATTATAGGAAATTGAGCAATTGATCTCAATTTAGAATTGGATTTTGTACCTATTATATCTTGTGTAGACGGGCTTAGTAAATCAACATCTGCTGAATAAGATACATAAAGCGTATTGTGTCTATTATAAATATTATAAGCGCCAACTTCAAATTGATGGGTTAGAGATTTCTTTTTAATTTTATACCTCATGGATACATCCAATCTATGATAATAAGGAAAGGATGCATTGTTTATCTTATCAAATATGGGTAAAACATTGTTATCAGTTTGCCTATTGTCACCTATACTTGGTAGTTCAAAAAGATCCGTGCTTATACCAATACCACTATTTGTTAAACCTGTGTAATTGATGCTTGGGTAGTATCCAATTGGCCTTGAGTATTTATTACCACTTGAAAAAGACCAATTGAAAGAAAAGCTCAATTTTTTAGACTTATTATATATGCCAACAATGTTAATTTCATGCCCTCTGTCAAATTTAAAAGGAAACTTTTCCCCTTTATTTATATTATCAAATTGTCGGTGTGTCTTGCTAACGGTATAACTAACCCATCCTGATAACTTACCTGCCTTTTTTCTTAAATAAAATTCAACCCCTTTAGAACCTCCTTTTCCATTTGTTTGTATTTTGTCTTCCCAATCCACCCCATTTAACAAAAATGAAGTGCCCGAACCGTACTCCATTAAATTGTCAAAGGTCTTAAAGAAAGATTCTACAATCCATTCGTAACTGCCATGATCCTTACTGAAACTTATGGCAAAATTTTCAGAATTAGCCGGCAGAATTCTGCTACTACTTGCAATCCAAATATCACTAGGCAGACCTAAAGAATTATTACTTAATTGATGTAAATTTTGGTTCATTCTACTGTATCCTAATTGCAGATATGTATTAGTGAAAAATTTATATTCTAACGAAAATCTTGGTTCCAAATAATTTTTGGTTTTAAAATTGGAGATGAGTGGTTTGAAAAAATTTATTCCTAAGTTTAACTTAAAATTATCTAAGCGAAATTCATTCTCTAAGAAAACATTTAGCTCCCGATTACTGTATGAATTTTGGTTACTTAAACTATCAATTATTGTTTGTCTATCTTCTCTAATTTGCACACTACTTTCTCCTGGGAATATAAAGTGAGATATATAACTACTACCAAAACTTACGTTATATTTATTAAATTTGTAAGTGCTAAAAAGTTTAATCCCCTTGTCTTGAATTTCAGTCGTATAATTATTACTTACTGAAGCAGAAGATTTAGTTTTGATTAAATTAAGTGTATCAAAACTTGAAGTATTAAAATTATAACCTGTATTGAAAATTGTAATGAGGTTGTTGAGCTTTCCGATATTGTTTTCCCAAGATAAAGAAGCAACTTTAGTTTTCCAATTCAATTGTGAAGATGAACTAGTTGTAGATGTTGAGTCTCCGACAATTCTTCCCTTTTTTACCCAAGAGTCTTTTGTGTTATATAAATTTATAGATAATTTATGGTTCCTATTTATTGCAAAAGTCGATTTTAATGATCCATCAATAAAGTAGTATTTTGGACTTCGTGCAATTGTATAATCTAGCATTGATCTTCTAACAGAAGTATTTATAGTCCATTTATCCTTAATAATAGGACCATTAAAATTTAATTTTGCGCTTAAGATTCCTATTCCAATATTAGCTTTATAATCCGATTTGGAACCTTCATCCATTCTAAAATCAAGGACAGATGATAATCTACCGCTATATCGAGCTGGAAAAATCCCTTTATAAATACTGAGTTCTTTAATGGTAGAAGTGTTGAAGGTTGAGATAAGTCCAAACATATGATTTACTCCATAAACAGGAACGTTATCCATTAAATACAAATTTTGGTCGGGCCCACCACCTCTTACTATGATACCACTGGTACCCTCTATACCATATTTGATACCCGGTAAGGTCTGCAACATTTTCAAAGGATCATTTTCTCCGAGTAAAAAAACGCTATTATTGATTTCTGATACCAGAACATTTTGTCTACCAATTTCATATTTGTTAATTCTAGACGCAATTATTGTCACTTCATCAATTTTTTCAGAGTTTGATCTCATTTCTATTAAATTATACGGCAGTGAATTAATAACTACTTTTGTTCCATAACCAATATAACTTATTGTAAAAGTATCACTTTGCAAAGCAACAACATCAAATTCGCCAATGGAATCAGACAAAGTATTTGAATTTCCAAATACAATATTCGCACCAATTAGCGGTTGTTTAGAATACTCGTCTATTATTTTACCTTTAATATTTTGCTGGCCAAATAAAAAAGATGAAATCAATAGCGAGATAATAGATAAAAATAATTTTTGTTTAATTTCATATTCAGAAAAAAGGGCCTAATTATTTTAATAACTAAGCCCTGTTAAGTTATATTTTAAATAATCAATATCTTATCAACACTCAGAAACTAGAATTGAAAAGGTACTATATTCATTGCAATTGTCATTTGGATCAATTCTTAACCTCCAAACTGGGAAATCCGCAAGTGGGTCAAGCCACCCGATGAAAGTAGAACTATTGTATGAATCAGCATCATAAAGTGTTTGCCAGCTTAAATTCCATGTTGATGTTTTCTTCTTCCATTCCCAATCGGTATGCGCACAGTTTAACGGAAATCCTTGAAAGCCTCGAATTCTAATACCTCCAGATCCACACTCACCATCTCTGCCATTGAAGTCAATATTTAAATCACTTCTTCCTCGCTCAATTAATTCATGATTCCTAATTAAAATATTTAGTCCAACAGCATTTTTTGGAACATTTATTTCAGAAATTAGGAAATCACTATCTGCATCATCTTCCGAAAGAACTTTGTTGCTACTTGAAAAGTTAGTTTGGAGTTCAACTTTATCATAATTTGGAGTAATTTGGAAAAGGTGTTCTGAATCTTTGTACTTTTCGTTATAAATTTTAACATGCATGGAAGCTGTCTTATCAGGTGAAAAGACAATGAATTCATTTATAACCTCCCTTTCAACAAAAGAAGTTGATTCTTGAACATTTGTTTGTTCTTCAGTGCAAGAACTAAAATAAATATAAGTATTGTAGTTAAAACGAATATATTTCTCATTTTAATTAATTTTGTGTTAGTAATAATTTGTTATTATAGGCAGTTGGTGAAGACCTCCAAGTATTCATCAATTGCCATTTTAAAAAAAAACATCATAAGTATTTTGACGCGCTCAAAATACTTTACAGCATTAAATCATCAGTCCATTTACCCTCATGATGGAAATGGTGCTAGTAGGAAGGTTGCAACTCCTACATGGTACTTTCTCAAAATGTTTTTTTACATTTCGAGATTCAATAAATTACTATTGGAATAAATTTTCACAGATTTTGGATTCTTATCATTTAAGAAATGATATATACCTAAAAACTTTTTCAAATATATATTGAAAAAATTGAAAAAATTGAAAAAATTGAAAAAATTGAAAAAAATTTTAGTTAAATTTTTATGTATCTAGAAACCTAGCTCACAATTAGAATTCATTCATAATTAAAAACAGAGGAAATAGCTGAAGTCCTATGTTATAAAATCATCAACACTCAAGTAACTATCTATCACGGATGAAGCATAATCATTTTGTAAATGCGGATAATTAGTAATGAAGGTAGTGAAAATAGTTTTTCGCGTTTTGGTTGCTAATCGAAATAATGCTTTTCGTTTCAAGAGCTTCTCTGCGTAGACTTTGTCCACCTTTACCTCGGATTGATAAAATTTACATTCACATAAATTAATGGCTTTGTCCTTTCTATCTAAGATCAAATCGATTTGAAAGCCTTCTGATGTATGATCTCCTCGATGGACATAACTCCCGGTTTCCATGTAAACACCGGAAATTCCAAGTTTTTGCTTTATTTCCGGAAGGTGACGAAAGCATAAAACCTCAAAGGCATATCCACACCAAATCTTGTAAGCTTGGGTATCGTATACTGTTGCCCAATAACCCTTGGCGGCTTTCTTGTTGCCTTTTATAAACTTGTGGTAAAATAAAGAGAACTCGTCTGTGAGCCTGTACACTGCGCCTTGTTTCTTTTTCCCAAAAGGTGTTTGTTGACTTACAAAGCCTGAAAGCAACAATTCATCCATTGTTCTTGTATACGGACCTCCCTCCCCAACTTTTGCTTTTTGAGTAATTTCCTTGCGGGTACGGCCTGATTTGGAAGTTGCCAATGCACTCACAATTGCTTCGTGGTTTTCTGGATTTTCAAATAAAGCTTTATAAAGATTGTCATACTCATATTTTAACAATCCACCTTCTGAAAAGCACATGCTGTCCAAGGTGCTTGAAACAGAATCACCCTTCTTTATGCTATCCAAATAAAAAGGTATGCCACCCATAGTCATATAAATTTCTGCAAGGGCATCATTGGTCATTTGGATTCCCTTGCTTTCGAGGAATTCTTTTGTCTCGCTGAGATTAAAAGGTTTTAAATGTACCACGTGGCTCAACCTGTTGTGAAGGCCACCTTTGTCATTGACAATTTTTTTACTGATCCACGAAGTCGCTGAACCACAAATAACCAAGATAAAATGTTTATGCTTAGAAAGGTAATCGTTCCAAATATGTGCAAGGATTTGTACAAAGCTAGATCTGGCGGTCGCCATCCAAGGGAGTTCATCCAAAAAAATGACTTGTTTTACATCAGTGGGTAACCCATTTAAATATGCTTTTAGAAGGAAAAATACCTGCTGCCAGTTTTTTGGTGGCGTTACAACTGGAATTTTGCTGTATTCCATCAATTTTTGAGTAAAATTTGCGATTTGAGTTTTTTGATCTGCGTTCTGAATCCCAGTTATTCTAAGACAAATATTTTGTTTGAATACTTCATCTACCAAAAATGTTTTACCTACCCTTCTCCTGCCAGTTATCGCTACAAATGATGACCTATTAGCACTAAGACATCCTTTCAATGTTTCAATTTGTTCCCTTCTGCCTACCATGTAATTACGCTTTTCTCAATTACCATCAAATTTAAAAGTGTATTTTCCTGCCATTTTTGTAGAGGAAAATACAAATATAAAAACTTAAAAGTGTATTTTCCTACTATTTTTATAGAGGAAAATACAAATATAAAAAACTCAAAGTGTATTTTCCTGCCGTTCTTGTAGAGGAAAATACAAATAAACATTTAAGTTGAGTAAAATTTTATGCCCCTACATTTCTTTCAACCGTGAATCGTTCAGGTGGCGTATTTGCATATTTTTAAGGGAAGGCTGAAGTCACCTTTCTATTTTCCATACTTTTCCTATATTTGCCCACCTTTAAGACTTTCAACAACAAGATGTTCTTTATCAACTTTTTTAAAAAAATTATGGGCACAGCAGCTAAAGAAAACGATAAGCTCAATTTGGTGCTTTTCGGGCCTCCGGGTTCTGGAAAAGGTACTCAGGCGGCAAAACTGGTAGATCAGTATGATTTGTTACACATTTCTACTGGAGATTTGTTTAGATATGAGATGGGTAACAATACTCCGCTGGGGCTCAAAGCCAAAGAATACATGGCTAAAGGGGATTTGGTGCCAGATGAGGTAACTATAGGCATGTTGAAAAACAAAGTTGTATCAAACCCCGGTGTAAAGGGATATATTTTTGATGGATTTCCGAGGACCATTCCTCAAGCGGAGGCTTTGGATACGCTGCTATCAGAAATGGGTCAGGCTGTTTCCGGACTCATCGCTTTGGAGGTTGATGATGAAGAGATCGTGCAAAGGATTCTCAATAGAGGTAAGTCTTCAGGAAGACCTGATGACAATGACGAAGAAGTCATCAGAAAAAGGATAAGTGTGTACAACGCAGAAACGAGTCAGGTTTTTGACCATTATAATAAAGCAGGCAAATCGCATAAAGTGCCAGGAGTTGGATCAATTGAGGACATCTTTGAAGCTTTATGTACTTTGGTTGATAAACTATAACTTTGCAGAAGTGTCCTAACTAGTAGGATCACTTTCAATATCAGTGAAAATTAAATTTTTTGTTTACCAGGATTATGATAAATAATTGTTTGGCGAACCTTTCATACAATTCATTCCTTATCAATATAAAGGATTAAAAAAGAAAAATGGCAGATCAGAATTTTGTAGACTATGTCAAAATTTGCGGGCGCAGCGGTCACGGTGGTGCTGGATCTACACATTTTCACAGAGATAAAATGACCGCGAAGGGAGGACCTGATGGTGGTAATGGTGGTAGAGGTGGTCATATAATTTTGAAAGGCAATCAACAAATGTGGACTTTGCTCCACCTCAAATATCGCAAACACATCATTGCAGGCAATGGTGGTGTGGGAAGCGCTTCTCGAAGTACGGGCGCTGATGGTGAAGATGTCATTTTGGAGGTTCCACTTGGCACGGTTGCTAAGAATGCGGAGACGGGTGAAGTTTATTTTGAAATCAGTGAAGACGGAGAAACTAAGGTGCTTTTTCCAGGTGGAAGAGGCGGCATGGGCAATGAGAATTTCAAAAGTGCTACCATGCAAACGCCGAGATTTTCACAACCTGGAGAACCCGGAATCACAGAATGGGCCATTCTTGAGCTTAAGATCTTAGCAGATGTTGGATTGGTTGGTTTCCCGAATGCTGGAAAATCTACACTCTTAGCTTCAATGACAGCTGCAAAACCAGAAATTGCGGACTACGCATTTACTACCTTGGTACCCAACTTGGGTATTGTTTCATACCGCGATGGTCGATCATTCATCATGGCTGATATTCCGGGCATCATAGAAGATGCGCATAAAGGTCGGGGACTTGGTGTAAGATTTTTACGTCACATTGAGCGAAATGCAGTTTTACTTTTCATGGTTGCTGCCGACAGTAACGACATCACCAAAGATTATCATATTTTGTTGAAAGAGCTCATGCTCTACAATCCTCAACTGATGGATAAAGATCGTATTCTTGCAGTAACCAAATCAGATTTAATTGATGAGGAGTTGCAGGAATTGATTGCGAAAGAAATCGATGTGGACATTCCCGTTATTTTCATATCTGCGGTAGCCAATAAGGGCATCACTAAACTCAAGGATATGCTTTGGAAAACCATCAATCAATAAAGCCATGGCGATCATTACCGTCCAGGGTAAAACTCCTCAAATTGATCCAACTGCTCGCATAATGGAGAATGCAACCATTACAGGCGACGTCACCATTGGCAAAGATTCGAGTGTATGGTTTCAAGTTGTCATTCGCGGCGATGTCAATAAGATCGTCATCGGCGATCGAGTCAATATTCAGGATGGAGCCATTGTCCATGGAACTAATGGTCGAGGAGATACTTTTTTGGGAAATGATGTTTCCATAGGGCATCGAGCCATTGTGCATGGTTGCAAAATATTGGGGCGAGCCTTGATTGGCATGGGTGCCATCATTTTGGATGACGCTGTGATTCAAGAAGATGTAATCATTGCAGCAGGCGCTGTTGTAGTACAAGATTTTGTTTGTGAGTCAGGATACATTTATGCTGGGGTACCTGCCAAAGCGGTCAAAAAGATTGATGGTACAAAGATTCAGCAGTATATTGATGGAACGGCGGCTGCGTATGTGGAGTATTCATCTTGGTATAAACAGTGATCAGCTTTCAGTGATCAGCTTTCAGCTTTCAGCGCTCAGTATTTTTTAGAAATTTTGGTTAAATTTCAAATTGATTATGGAAAAGGGAAGTGGACTACCCTACCCGCCAGCGGGGGAAAGTGTTGAAATAATTAAAATTGTATTTGGAAAAGGCGTAAAATTTTACGCCTCTGCAGTAATTTTTCTAACTAAACTTTCGTTTAGTGGGGGGGGATCAAAATTCATTCTGCATTCATAATCAAAAAACCTATATTTGTCATTCTGACCAATCGAGCAATTTAAAACGAATGATAGATTTTTGCCACCTCCATAACCATACCCAATTTTCTCTTCTTGACGGGGCAACGGACATTCCCAAAATGATGAAAAAAGCTGCTGCAGACGGCCAAACAGCGGTAGCTTTGACCGATCATGGCAATATGTTTGGAGCATTCAAATTTGTAAAAGAGGCAAAAAAGAATGGTGTAAAGCCCATCGTTGGTTGCGAATTCTACATGGTTGAACACCGTGAAAAACGTGCATTTGAAAAATCCAAGGGAGAATCTGATGTGCGTTACCACCAACTTTTACTGGCCAAAAATGAAGTAGGATATCGGAATTTGAGCAAGCTTTGTTCGATGGGGTATATGGAAGGTTTGTATGGGAAATACCCCCGAATAGATAAAGAAATATTGCTCTTGCACAGTGAAGGACTTATTGCTACTTCCTGCTGTATAGGAGCAGAAATACCTCAAGCCATCTTGAAAGGTGACGTCGAAAAAGCAGAATCTTTATTGAAATGGTGGCTGGATTTATTTGGCGAAGACTATTATATAGAATTGCAGCGCCACAAAGGCATGGAAAATATTGACGGCATGGGCGTAAGTCAGGAAGATGTCAATCAAGTGCTCTTACAGTTGGCCAAAAAATACAACGTCAAAGTCATTGCAACCAACGATTCACACTACCTCAACGAAGAGGACGCCAAACCCCATGACGTATTGTTGTGTGTGAATACTGGATCAAGGATTCATGAACCTAGCAGGTTTAAATTTCCTAGCAATGATTTCTACCTCAAGACCAAAGAGCAAATGAATCACATTTTTACAGATGTGCCATTTGCCTTGGAAAATACGATAGAGTTAGCTTCAAAAATTGATACATTAAGTCTGGCAAGAGATATTTTGTTGCCAGAATTTCCACTTCCTCCAGGATTTACAAGCCAAAATGATTATTTAAGGCACATTACGTTCATAGGAGCAAAAAAGAAATATGGCACGATCACGCCTCTGATCGAAGAACGGCTCAACTTTGAATTGGATGTAATCATTACTTCTGGGTATCCAGGTTATTTCCTGATCGTACAAGACTTTACCAGTACAGCAAGGCAGATGGGAGTTGCGGTCGGACCAGGTAGGGGCAGTGCGGCAGGATCGGCGGTTGCTTATTCTTTGGGAATTACCAACATTGACCCGATAGCCTATGACCTACTTTTTGAGCGTTTCCTAAATCCAGAAAGGGTGTCCATGCCCGATATCGATATTGACTTTGACGATGAAGGTCGGGAAAAAGTCATTGATTATGTGATTGATAAGTATGGTAAAAATAGGGTTGCCCAAATCATTACTTACGGTACAATGGCTGCAAGGATGTCACTCAGAGACGTTGGCCGGGTACTCGATATTCCCCTCAATGATGTAGATCGAGTTTCCAAATCATTTCCTACTCACTTATCCGCCACCTTGGAAGCCGTGTTAGCTGAAGCAGGAGTAGACCCAGACCTGTTGGATAAAATGGAATCTGAGGATAAACAGAAGGCAGCTGCTTTTAGAGAATTGTCTAAAGAGGATAACGAAATAGGAGAAATGATCCGTACAGCCCTCCAATTGGAAGGATCTGTGCGTAATACGGGTATTCACGCCTGCGGGGTCATCATTACACCAGAAGACATCACCAACATCATACCCGTTTCCACGGCCAAAGATTCCGATTTGTTGGTTTCTCAATTTGACAACAGTGTAGCAGAAGAGGCAGGCTTACTCAAAATGGACTTTCTTGGGCTAAAAACCTTGTCCATCATCAAGGATGCGGTTGCCAATGTAAAAAGGACCAAAGGCATTGAAATAGATATTGACAATATCGATCTCATGGATGCCTTGACCTACGAGTTGTTTCAAAAAGGAGACACGATTGGTATATTCCAATATGAATCTCCGGGAATGCAAAAACACCTCAAAGACTTGAGGCCCAACCAATTTGAGGATCTCATTGCAATGAATGCCTTGTACAGACCCGGGCCAATCGCTTACATTCCAAACTTTATCAATCGTAAAAACGGAAAAGAAGAGATCCAATATGACCTTCCCGAAATGGAGGAATATTTGAAGTCTACTTATGGTATTACGGTTTATCAAGAGCAGGTGATGTTGCTTTCTCAAAAATTAGCCAACTTCACTAAGGGCGAGGCCGATGTGCTTAGAAAGGCAATGGGAAAGAAAAACAGGAAGTTGATCGATGAATTGTTTCCCAAATTTTTGGAAGGTTGTCTGAAAAATAATCACCCAGAAACGGTAGTGAAGAAAATTTGGACAGACTGGGAAGCTTTTGCCTCTTATGCGTTTAATAAAAGTCACTCCACTTGTTATGCTTATCTGGCATTTCAGACTGCATTTTTAAAGGCACATTATCCAGGTGAATTTTTAGCCTCTGTGTTGAGTCATAATAAAAACGACATTTCCAAAATCAACTTTTTCCTCAGAGAAGGCAAAAGGATGGGCATCTTAATTCTTGGACCAGATGTCAATGAAAGTAGTTTGAATTTCAGCGTCAATAAAAAAGGGCACATCAGATTTGGGTTATCAGCTTTGAAAGGTGTGGGTGAAGGGCCTGTCGAAGCTATTCTTACAGAACGGGATGCCAATGGACCTTTTGAAAGTCTTGTTGACATGATGAAACGGCTCAATTTGAGAGCAGTGAACAAAAAAAGTATGGACAGCATGGTCATGGGTGGTGCACTCGACTGTTTTGCTGGCCTTCATCGGGCACAATATTTTGCGCCTTCAGGAAATTATGACACCTACATCGAACACATGTTGCGTTTTGGACAAACGGTGCAATCTCAAAAGGATAATGCGCAAGCTACTTTGTTTGGTGACATGGATACTTTGCACATTTCTGAGCCCATCCCACCCAAATGCGAAGAATGGCCATTGGTTGTCATGCTAGACAAAGAAAAGGAAGTAACTGGCATATATCTATCGGGCCATCCACTGGATGATTATGCACTAGAGTTGAAATATTTCATGACACACAACCTTACACAAGCAGAAGCAACAACAGACACCCCATTGAAATTGGCCGGAATTGTCAGTGAAATCATGCATGGAGTAAACCAAAAAGGCAATGGATATGCACGCTTTACCATCCAGGATTATAATGGAGCGATGGAGTTTTATATGACCAATGAAAACTATCAGAATTATAAATACATTGTCGAAAAAGGCAAGGTACTTTTCATTGATTGCATATATCAAAAGGGCTACAACAGCGATCGTAAATTTATGAAAATCAACAATATAGAATTGCTTGAAACTGTTGGTGCAAAGCTCACAAAATCAATAACAGTAAAAATTCCTATTGAGAAAATAGATCTGGAATTAATTACCGTATTTGAAAAGATATATGAAGAAAATACAGGAACTCATACGTTGAAACTCAAAATCGTAGATCCTGATAATCAAGGAAATGAACTGGATTTTGTGGCTGCCTCCACTAAGGTGAATGCTGATTTTAAATTGGCTCAATTGCTGGATGATCTTGACTTAGCTTATAAATTAAATTAAAAATGGTACAGAAGTTTATCATAGTTGTGTTGGTATTTGTAATGATTATTTTTGCTGGAGTACAGCTCAATGATCCAGATCCTGTCATTTGGATAGCCACTTATTTGTCCGTGGCGGCTGTTGGTATTATGAAATTATTCAATTTTGGCAATGACTGGGTCAATCGTATTTTGATTGGCGCTTTTGTGGTAGCCATAGGTTTTTATGTGCCAGATGTTTTTAGATGGATCCAAGATGGAATGCCATCAGTTGTCAATGAAATGAAGGCAGAAACCCCATATGTCGAATACGTCAGAGAAGGTGGTGGTTTGGTTTTTGCTTTATTTTGTTTGCTTTATATTGTTTACCGATAAAGACAAGTTAGTACAATATCTGCTGAATAAAAAAGGTGTGCCCAACATACGCTAAGCACACCTAAGTAGAAAAGATTATAAAACACTTACAGCGTTCCTACCTATCCATTTTTACAAACTTGGGTTGAAAAGTCCCAATGACGTCAACCAATTCGCTTTGCAATGCCATTACTTTGTGAATGTCCTTGTAAACCATTGGCGCTTCGTCGACACTACCACCAATCAAATTCACGCCTTCTTTTAACAGACTTTTGCTCATTTCTGATGAGGTGAACATCGATTTGGCTTGAGCTCGAGCATGCAAACGTCCTGCTCCATGGGAAGCAGAATGCAGACTCAAAGCATTTCCTTTGCCCCTGACAATAAATCCCGGAGCAGTCATAGAGCCTGGAATAATTCCCAAATCTCCTTTGTTTGCAGGAGTAGCTCCTTTGCGGTGGACAATGAGTTCTCTTCCATCATGCATTTCTTTCCAAGCAAAATTGTGATGATTTTCAATGGTCATCAACAATCTTTTTCCGAGTGCTTTGGCCATCCGACGATGAATGTCATCGTGGCAAGCCTTTGCATAATCCCCGGCTAAATTCATGGCCTTCCAGTATTCCTGTCCGTCGTGAGTATCCAGATTGAGCCAAGCTAAGTGTTGCACTTGTTTGGGTAATGGGCACAATTTGCCAGCCAGTTTTGTAAAGTGTTTGGCAATATTGGCACCAAGTCCTCTAGAACCACTGTGTGAAAGCAAGGCAAAATAATTTCCTGGACCAACATTACCTACTTTGGTTTGAATGTTTACTACACCAAACTCCACAAAATGGTTGCCGCCACCGGAAGTACCAAGTTGTTTGTAAGCTTTTTCATGGAGTGAGCGGAGCAAAGCAATTTCTCTAAACTCACTTCTCCCCAACACTTCATGGTCTGCTTTGATCTTGTGTGTTTCTGACATTCCAAACTTCGTATTATCGTCTAAAATTTTCAATACTTGGCTTTCTCTGCCAATGAAATAATCAGACGGCAGATCAAAAACAGACAAAGACATACGACAACCAATGTCAACGCCCACTCCATAAGGAATTACCGCGTTATCTGTTGCAAGTACACCACCAATCGGCAATCCATAACCACCGTGTGCATCGGGCATTAAAGCCCCTCTTACGGCAATTGGCAATTTCAAAGCTTCATACAATTGCATCTTGGCGATCTCATCAATTTCGTTTTCACCAAAAATGTTGAATGGCGCCCTTGTTTGTCTCAACTCCTGTTGTCTTATTTTAATGGGTTCGATCAAATATTCAGATAATCTACCCCACTTATTGTGAGACTTATAAACCTCTGGTTTGAGTAAAACATTCTTTGCCTCAAACAGCAAAGCATCTTTACTTTCTTTACGCCGATATCGATTGATGATTCCCAATGCGATATTGACACTGTTATTTTGCGGGAAACCTATTTTAATTAGATCTTTTCCCGATATTTTAGATTTCATTTTATGTATTTAAATTTAAAAATAATTGGTTTGTTTAGGGCAATAGTTATCTATATTCGAAGTGTACATTACATCGATTTTATAATTTTAAAATGAATTAAAAGGAAGCGGTTTGGTTATTGAATTAATTATTCTATGAATTCTTAAATTCAATTAAACCAATACGGATAAGACTTATAATCAATTGATTATTAAAGCTTTAGAAAGTATTTTTATAACAAATAATTGTAAATAAAAACCCGAATTTGAATGCTTCGGGCAACTAATATCTTAGAATTACATTTAAGATAAAATGATGCCACGAAGTACAGTCACACCAGTAGATCTTGGTGCAGAACTGCATTTATTTGTGTTTGAATTTGGCATCTCTATAATTAATAATTTTAATTTTTTGAAAATTTTTCAGAAGAAAGAAATTTAAAGTAGCAAATGCAAGATTTCCCAGGAATTAACAAGAATGAAAAAATTCATTTGTCGCAATTTTCGGAAAACTTTATACATTGATATTTAATTATTTTTTTCACTACCAATACAGAATTCTCAATTCCACCCATGTAATGTTGGATCAATTTATTGGTTGGGTCGGTCATCCAATCACCGTCGACAATAAATTTATAATAGTGTTTGCCCGGTGGTAATTTCAAAACATATTTCCAACCCGTAGCTGTTTTTGTCATTTTAAATGCAGACTCATTCCAACTATTGAAAGAGCCCGAAAGGATGACTTTTTTTGCTTTCAAATATCCTGGCAAGGTGAAAGTGAGTTCCTTACCCACTGACAAAATGGAGTTGAGCGTACCGTATTGATTTTCGACCACATTTTTGGTTGCTGGATCATGCATCCATTGACCATCTGCAATAAATTTGTATTCATAAAGCCCAGGTGGAATTTCCATAACAATCTTCCAACCATCAGCTGTTTTATTCATTTTGATGGCGTGCTCATTCCAATTATTAAATGAACCAGTTAAGATCACTTCTTTGGCTTTGGTAAATCCTTTCAAATTAAATATGGTATTTCCGCGAGGATTTACAGAAACAGATTTTGGCGTAAGATCAACAGTCTCTCCTTTTTTGGATGTGATAGCTTCTGAGTATGGCATTTTCCAATAAGCCGCATCGATCATAAATTTATCACCAACATCCATTTTTTCGTTGAAGTCACTGAGGCTTCGGTGCAATTCAAATTCATTCTTGCGGACTTGTTTGGTCAATTTCCAACCGTCTTTAGTCCATGGATAAGGAGCACCTTTTGCCAGACTTTCTTTGAGTTTATATTTTTCAAAATCAACAATTGGTAAACACTGGTCTGAAGTTTTACCAATACATGCATCATGAAATCTGAAAACAACTTCGCCATCGACGATGACATATTCTGCATATGGCTGCGATTGGCAGTTTGCTTCATAAAGTGGAAAAACCACGATCATTAAAAACAATATGACAAAATGTTTGATCAAGGACGCTCTGTTTTAAAACTGTGAATGTATAATTTCTTTTTGCGATAGTTTATACTCATGATCCATGGCGCTAAAAATTCATATCCTAAAATACCATCAAGTTTTGTTTTATAGATCGCATCGAAATTTTCTAAATTCCCCAATAATGTTGACATGCCAGCACATTTAAACTTTTCAAAAACCTGAATACGATACATTCTACCCGCAATGGCATTTCTTTCTTTACCGTCTGCACCGCTTATTTTGATGGTTCTCAATATTTGAAACTCACTCATGATGTCCTTGTTTCTATTGATATCAAGTAGATTGATTTCGCCACCTGTATCAATACCCATTCTTTTAGTTACACCCTTTACATCAACAGTAATCACTGGTATAAAATTCCCAAGTTGGAAAGTCAAACTATCCACCTTCAGCGTGGTATGAGGCAAAACATCCAAAATCTCTCCGGATTTATCAACTTGTGATAATGTGAGATACCCTTCCCGATAATTAAACATGGTTTCAAAACCTTCCAGAATGTCATAACCAATCAAGCCAAGAATTCGGATTTTTTTACTTTCTTCTATTTTCTCCAGAGAAATTACATCTGCTTGTAGGTCGGTAAAGTTGATTTCTTCTATGTCCATGGTCACTTTACTTTGCCGGGCGAGGGTAGAAATAGCACCTCCAAGTCCATAAGCTACTTCCGCGGTGACATCAGATCCTGTAAAATACTTGCTATTTAGGACCAAGGTTTTTGCCCCTGTGTCTATAATTAATGATCCCTTTTGGTCATTAACGGTCGCTTCCACCAAAATGAGTCCGTCTTTGATTTGGATAGGGACAATAAAACTAGATGGGTTTAGCGCATTGCCTTTTAGTTGGATGGAAATACCTGATACTACTTCGCCTTTTGCCATTGGTAACAAAAAGATCCAAAAGAGGAGGCTGTATGTGAAGTGTCTTTTCAAGTGCCATGATTAATGCAAACCAATATTACGACATTTCAACATTTTGATGATGAGGAATTTTATAAAGGATGTGAATTACTAGACTAAACAGATGAGAAGGCTCGTGGTAAATTACATTTTGCTAATTTTTAATACCTTTATATATTGCATAAGAAATAACTTTAGAAAAATGGAACCCTATTACCACTACAACAAAGACCTACAAAAATTTGCAAATAGCAATAGAAAGTCGATGCCCAAACCTGAAGCTTGTTTATGGAAATTTGCATTGTCAAAAAGACAAATGTTGGGCTATCAATTTCGAAGGCAGCGCCCTATTGGCCCATTTATTGCTGACTTTGCTTGTTTGCCACTGATGCTCGTGATTGAAGTTGATGGATTTAGTCACCAAAGTGAAGAGGCCATGATTAAAGATCAAAAGAGGACAAAATATTTAGAAGCATTTGGATTCGCTGTTTTGCGTTTCTCTAATTGGGAGGTTTTAAATGAGATTGATAAGGTTAATGTTTGCATAGCAGATTGGATCAGAGCAAATAGTGTAGTTGGTCCACCTGAGCGTAACAGAGACAAATGAGTTCATTGGGGTAAACTGCACCTCCTCCAGCGGCTTTCTCGAGTTTACACCCCCTGCACCCCCGCCAGCGGCTTCCGTGAGTTTCCACCCCCTGCACCCCCGCCAGCGGTTTCCGCGAGTTTCCACCCCCTGCACCCCCGCCAGCGAGGATCCGCTTTCCCTCCTGCCTCTTTTACCACTTGACCAACAAAAAAGCCAATGAGTCCTTTTTTCCCAGACTTATACTCTTTTACTTTATCTGGAAAGTCTGCCATAATTTTATCAATGATGGCGTCTACGAAATCTTGGTTTTCGCTGGTCAAAAGATTGAGTGAAGCTGCTAACT
This sequence comes from Saprospiraceae bacterium, assembly GCA_016715105.1. Taxonomy (GTDB): domain Bacteria; phylum Bacteroidota; class Bacteroidia; order Chitinophagales; family Saprospiraceae; genus JADKBO01. The sequence goes on from JADKBO010000006.1 coordinate 222,853, forward strand.
TGGCTACTGATTCATTCTGATTGGTCAGTAACTCAGGTAGTAGGTTTTGATAAGCTGCTGATTTTGAAATTTTCCCCTCACTTATCAAGTCTATTAATTCAGTTATTTGTGATTGAGTGAGCACTTTGGTAATACTAATACCTTTTTCTTTGGCTTCTGGCAAAAGTTTGAGCACTACCAAATCTGCCAATTCCTTTTTATTTTCAACGTTTTTACTCAACGAGATATAATCAACTCCATAACTCTTTTCTTCGGTCAGTATCTCTGCATGATGACTGGCCAATTGATGCTCATTGATCAAAGTCGTTTTGAGCGTATCTGGAAGATAGTCTATCGTCTCACCAATTTTAGCAATTTTCTCAGGGCTTAAAAGAATGGGAGCCAAGTCAGGTTCAGGAAAATAACGGTAATCATTTTCTGTTTCTTTCTTCCGCATTGGTCGCGTTTCTCCTTTTTCAGGATCAAAAAGCATCGTGGTTTTGTGGATCACTTCTCCACGCTCCAACATTTTTATTTGTACTGCTGACTCATATTCCACAGCCGTTTTTGCAAATCTTTTGGAATTAACGTTTTTCACTTCGCGGCGCTCACCATATTGTTCTTGGCCCATTGGTCGCACAGAAATGTTACAATCACACCTGATCGAACCTTCTTCCATATTTCCATCAGAAACATCGAGGTATTGGACCACTTTTTGCATGTAGGCCATAAAATCATGCACCTCTTGGCCTGATCTGAAATCTGGCTCCGTTACTAATTCTAGAAGTGGTGTTCCTGCTCTGTTATAATCGATCAGAGAATAACTATCTGATTGATCGTGACTGGACTTTCCAGCATCTTCCTCCATGTGAATGTGATGAATTCGAATGGTTTTTTCTCCATCTCCAGTCGGGAAAGTCACCTTACCTCCTACACAAACTGGACGCCCATCTTGCGTAATTTGATAACCTTTTGGAAGGTCTGGGTAGAAATAATTTTTGCGATCGAAGTAATTATATTCATTGATCTGGCATCCAAGGGCTAGGCCAAGTTTCACTGCTTTTTCCAAATGTGCAATATTTCCAACAGGCAAGGTTCCTGGAAGAGCCAAAGTCACTGGGCTGATATTCTCATTTGGTGAAAGATTGAATTCATTCTTCTCTGGACCAAATGCTTTTGCCTTTGTATTCAACTGAATGTGTACTTCCAAACCAATGACCGTCTCGTATGCCCTCATATAAAATTATGTGTCTGATGATGGCGCAAACTTACAGAATAGATTATATACCATCAAATGAAAAGCAGACTGATCGCACTGACGAACAAAACACACATGCAATAGATAAACACATAGGCAATCAACAAGACCGATAACCTTAAGAAATATTTGAACCAACTATCTTTATAAAATAGTCTGATACTTACCGGAACGTATAAAATTGCGAACGTAGATCCCATTTCTCCCAATGTATCTGATGAAATCCAAGACTCTGGTATGATGGAATTCATTAGAATTAAAATGCTCATCATTAGAAATAGACCCGAGTGAACATAGAGATTGAAAGTAAGATGCTCAATAAAATAATGTTTGTGCCGCCAATAAACCAATTTTGCAAACATTGACATCAGTATGGTATTGATGATAAAGGCCCAAGACAAATTATTGATCAAAAATTTGGTACTGCCTATTGGGTTGAAAATGTATTTCATGTATTGCTTCAGTACAAGCTTATCCAACCAACTAGTGATGTGTTTCTCCTTGATGATGCTATCAGCTGATTTATAATAAATATCCTGCAGAGATACTTTTTTCAATACATCGGAGATAGAAGTAAATTCAAAAATACTATCCTTGGTATCACCAAACATTTCAGATCGCATTTTCCTGATCGCTGCAGTATCGTTCATGTATTTGACTACCAATGTATCAAACTGCGCTCTTTTTACAGCTGATTCACCCCTGAGCGTTGAACTATTCTTTGCCAGTTGATCCAAGTTTGGCAAAAAGTACATAAATAAAGCAAATAATAAAAAAATTGAAAAAAGGAATGTTTGTGTCGGTAAAAAATATGATTTGCGACGACCAGCAATATACTCCTTTGTCAAAAAGTGTGGTCTGTAAATGTTTTTAATGGTGCGGAAAAACCTAGAATTGAAATTGAAAATGTTTGAAAACAGTTCATTAAAAATGTGCTTTGCAGATAAATCACTGGATAATCTGTGCTGACCACAATTGGAGCAAAATTCCTCTTGACCTGCATAGGGTTGTTGACAATTGAGGCAGTAGTTGTGTTTGGGATCTGGTTTTTTACTCGCCATATGCTATTCAAAATTTTCTTTTGTAAATATACCATACGAATATAGATTTGGCCCTTTTCCTTATGCAATTTTAATCGATAGCTTCCTCATTCAATTTAAACATGAAGAGCATGAGGAATTCAAGACTTTCATTTTTGATTCAAAAGCGAATAGCTGAATAGTTACTTAGAAATTAAAAAATAGAGACTATTCACGAGTACTTGCCAATACTCGAAAGCAAATATTATAAAATCCTTCAATATTTAATTCATACTATTTCAGCAGTTTAACTAAAAGTGGTGTAAAATTCGGCATAATAATTGCACTACTATATATAGTCATATTAGCAATTTTTATAATATGTTTTAATGTATTGAAAATGAGCTAATTATGAATTATAACCACACATAGTAATCATATAAAATTTTATCCGATGGATATTGGATTTGCAATTTTGAGCAGGCTGAAGGTAAATTTCTCAAAAATAATTTTGAGCAGCGCCTTATTATTTTTTGGGGTTTCGCTTTGGAGTCAAGGTGAAGTCAATTGCGCTGAGCCGATAACTGTCTATAATCAGCCTGGGCAGTGCGGATCTACAGTGACCATCCCAAGTTTTTGTGAGGGTCAGCCAGCAAATACGAGTTTTTATACTGTGGGAATTCATGACGTAACCATCAATTGTGGGCAGACAGCATGTGTGGTGCGTGTGACTGTTTTGGATGGTGAAGGTCCAATTTTTCCTTCATGTGGGCCAGTAACGCTTACTTTGACATCTGGTGCCTGTGGCCCAAATGCACTTGAATTGGTTCAGCCAATAGACAACTGTGACGCACTTGCTGCATTGACCATTTTACCAGCTAATGGAAACCCTTATCCAATAAATCATGAATTTGGGCCTGGTTTTTATAACTTGTCATACATCGTGCGGGACCGATCCAATAACTCAAGCATTTGTTCTTTTGGTTTGACAGTTCTTGGGGTGCCAAATAGAGTAACTTCAATCACCTGTTATAAAGACCTCAACCTATCGGTTGATCAAAATTGTGAAATCGTTGTCACTCCTTTGATGATGTTGGAAGGTGGCCCATATGGTTGTCTGGACGAATACATTGTGACCGTTTTTGATCCCAATAATAATCCAATAGGAAATACAATACCATATAAATATTTGAATCAACCATTGAAAACAGAAGTTCTGTCTCCAGATGGTAATCGCTGCTGGGGATTGGTTACTTTGGAAGATAAAGCGCCACCAGTTTTGGAGTGCGACCCTATCTATACCACTTGCAAGGGGGATATCAAACCTGGATCTTTACTTCCAACTAAAATTACATACAAAGCACAAGCAACAGATAGTATTATTCCAGCCGGAGCGCCAGTAACCAGAACATTCAATGTGGATGTATTTGGTTTAAACGATGGCAGTATTACGGACATCAACGTGCTTTTAGATATTCAACACACCAATATATCTCAATTATCGGCAAAGCTAATGGCACCAGACGGGACCATGATCCAGTTGTTTAATGGGATTGGCACGTGTACCAACGACGATATTTACGTGTTTTTTGATGATGAAGCCACACTCACCAATGCCCAGCTTGATGATAGTTGTGGTACAGTTTCACCAGCAGTAGATGGAAGGTATCAACCCTTACAATTATTGGCAAACCTTGAAGGAATAGATCCGACCGGTATTTGGCAATTTATCATTACTGATAGTGGAGCGAGTGATGGAGGCAAAATTAATAGCTTGCAAATTACTTTTGAGCAAACAGGTAATACCATTGCCTTTCCAACCAGCAATGACATTACCTATCAAATGACTGCTAAACAGACTTTTTTGGTTCAAGGATTGGACAATTGCACAGATGCTACTTTGACATACAAAGACAGCATACAAAAACTTGATTGCACGAGTCCTTTTGAATCCATTGTTTACAGAACTTGGCATGCAGAAGACAAGTTTGGCAATCAAGCCATTCCTTGCACACAATTGATTTACGTTTATCGCAACGATATTTCTTCTTTGATTTGGCCAAAAAACTTCGATGATCTAGATACAAATTCTCTATCGTGTTTACTTTTTCCAGATACCATTCCAGGCCCAATAGTAACTGGAATGCCTCACGGTGACTTTTGTAGCACGGTCCAGATTTTCCCGTATGAAGATGTGTATTTTCCTGGATGTGGCAACAGTTATAAAATATTGAGAAGATGGAAAGTCAATGATTGGTGTACAGGCCGGATTCTATTTCATGACCAGATCATCAAGGTGGCTGATCATGATGGGCCTGAATTATTATGTCCAAATGATACCATAGTTTCCGCGCAATATGACGAATGTGCCTTGGACTTTAAACCAAAACGTCCTACCGTGCTGCGCGAATGTTCAGATAGCGTTTATTTTGAATTGAGCTATTACATACCCTACGAAGATGAAGAAGTAGATTTTTCTGAGGTGATTTTTTCCAGAGATGGTGTCATTGGAGATTCCATTATTTTGGATCTTGCTTTTGGAGAATATTACATCAAATGGATCGCAGTAGATGAGTGCCGAAACCAATCTGAATGCATTCAAAAGGTGACCATCAACGATCAAATCTCACCAGTTGCCGTTTGTAAGCAATTTACAACAGTAAGTATCGGAGCAGCAGGTGGTGCAGAGGTTGATGCAAGAAGTTTTGATGATCTTAGTTATGACAATTGCGAAATTGTAAAATACGAGGCTGCAAAAATGGTAGACATATGCAACAACATGCCCAATGTCTTCAAAGAAAAATTAAGATTTTGCTGTGAAGAAGTTGGAAAATCCATCATGGTTGCCTTCAGGGTTACAGATGCCTCTGGCAACAGCAATACTTGTATGGTAGAAATAAAAGTAGAAGACAAACTTCCACCATACCTGATTTGCCCTGATGATATTACGATCAATTGTACAGAAGATTACCGCGATACAAGCATCACTGGATTTCCTTTATATGGTGATAATTGTGCTGTAACCGGTCCACCTACTTTCAAAGATTCTGTCAAAATCGATCAATGCGGTCGTGGACTCGTCATTCGTACTTGGTCTGTGATGGACAAAAGAGGTTATAAAACCACGTGCAAACAATACATCTATCTGATCAATAACAACCCTTTCAGTGAAAAATACATCATTTGGCCTATGGATTTGGATACTAGTAATTGTACAGCCAATTTGCATCCCGATTCTTTGCCAGTGAAATTTGCAAGACCCATCATCAATTACAAAGATTGCAGTCTGACAGCTGTGAACTATAAGGATCAGGTTTTTGAGTATGCACCTGGATCTTGTGTCAAAGTGCTCAGAAGATGGACAGTACTCGATTGGTGTAATTACAATGAAAAAGAACACCTCGGTATTTATGAACACGTACAAATTTTAAAAATTTCTAATCATATGGCGCCTGTTTTTGATAGTTGTCAAGATGTGACGGTCAATGTCTTTGACAAATGTGAGGGCAGAGTTATACAAAGTAGATCAGCGAAGGATGATTGCACTCCTTCTAATAAGATAAAATATTATTACACGATCGACTTATACAGTGATAATGTAAATGACAATATTTTTGGAAATGCAGATAGTTTTAATCGAATATTGCCAGTAGGTAAACACAAAATAAAATGGACTGCAGATGATTTGTGTGGTAATGTTGGGGTCTGTACTTATATCCTTACAGTCAGAGATGGGAAAAAACCAACTCCTTATTGCCTAAGCAGTGTGACCACGGTAGTGATGCCATCAAGTGGAAATATTGCCATCTGGGCAAAAGATTTTGACTATGGAAGCTCCGACAATTGCACACCAAAAAATAAACTGAAAATCTCGTTCTCTTCCAATGTAAATGATACAGGAAGAATCATCAGTTGTGCCGATATACCAGACGGTAGACAGGTAACAATACCATTACAAATGTGGGTGACGGATGAAGCAGGTAATCAAGAATATTGCGACGTACATCTAGTGGTCCAGGACAACACTGGCAACATTTGTCCCGACAATAACAATCCTTTATTAAAGTACAGTGGGGATGTGGTTTCTGAGGGAGGCGACCCGATAGGCGGTGTAAATGTAAAATTACAAAACAGTGGATTTGAAAAAATTTACGACACAAAACCGGACGGTAAATTTGAATTTACTAATGTCCGCGGTGATGCAAGCTATGAGTTGTCAGCCAGCAAAAAAGACAACATCAAAAATGGCCTCAATACCATTGATTTGATTTTAATACAAAGACACATTTTGTCACTAACCAAGTTTAAAACGCCTTATAAAATCCTGGCTTCAGATTTTAATAAAGATGGAAAATCCAATGTGCAGGACTTGGTTGGAATTCGCAAAATCATCCTGGGAATTGATGCCACTATGCCCAATAATGGTAGTCCCTGGAGATTTGTTGACGCTGCAAGTATGGAGGGTACAGAATTCAACAACATGACTTTTTCTGAGGTCATACAACTGCAACCTTCTTTTGGAAACAATACCAATCTTAAATTTATTGGAATACGATTGGGAGATGTGGACGACAGTGCTGTCAAATCATTTGGAGAAAATATATTGAATCCAAGAAATAAGGATTTCGCTCATGTTTCATTGAAAGAAAGTGAGGAAGGCACTGTGGATGTGTATTTGAAAGATATGGAAAAACTCCACGGACTGCAATGGAAATTGGCTGGATTCAAAGATGAGTTGCCAACTATCATCAATGGTCAATTGCAAATTGCGCCAGAGAACTGGATCGTGAATGCAGAAGGATTTTTGACAATGACATGGTTTGTGGCCGAAGCTGAAAAAATAAACAGTGATTTGCCTATTTTCTCCATAAAAACAAAAAAAACAGTCCTTTAGGGAAATGACATTGCGAGATGCCGATTTCAATCAAGCATATTCAGAAAATCTGGAAATAAAATATATGATGCTTGAAAAATCTGGTTTAGTTGATACTGATTGGCATTTGACACAAAACATACCCAATCCTTTCAATGACAGAACAAACATTGGCGTTGATTTACCTTCACCAGCAGTAATCACTTTCAGGGTATTTGATGGTTTGGGTAGATTGATCATCAATCGACAGGAAACCCTACAAAGAGGTAAAAACCAAATCACTATTGAGACCACTGAATTGACAGGCACAGGCCTTTATATTTATGAGGTAACCAATAATGGCGTGAGGAAAATGGGCAAAATGATGGTAACGGAATAATCAATTTATCGTCCTCAAAAAAATGTTTGTATCTTTGAAATGTATAAAAACTTAGTCCATTGACAGATAAGATCAAACCAGTATTTCATCGTCGTATCTTTTGGGACGTAGATTTTTGATTACGATGCACAATTTTGTCATAGAACGTGTTTTTGAGAGAGGTGACGTTGATGATATCCGCAACTGCCGGAGGTATTATGGTGATGAAAAAGTAAGGGAAGCATTATTAAATGCTAAATTTTTACCTTTATCCAGAATATATTTGGCAAGTGCCGTTATTGATAGACCTATTGAAGCATTGAGGACTTTTGTACATGTGTCCTCAGCCATCTACTTTGATGATGCCGAGGATAGCGAAGACCCTGTAAGCCTCAATGGTTTGGATTGGAATGATGTGAAAAATATCATCCGGGAGAAAGTACGAAACTATTTAGCCTAGGAGTGAAGTCTACCATCTTTTACTAATTCATAAAACAAAAAAAGCCCAATCACTTGAGCTTTTTTTTAATTTAAATTTATTTTATGTTTGAAATGGGATGGCTTACTTTTTGCCAAAAACAATGACATTGGCTTTACCTCTCAGGATGCCTTTAGTATCATACAAAAATTCCAATCTGTCAATTCTCCTCCTGTTTCCTGGTAAATCAATTACTCTACTTTCTTCACCTTGGTGGAAGTTTTTTTGAATGGCAACATTCATCCTTTCTCCGTTTTCAAATACGATATCAAAGTCTGTCATATCCAAACCGCTGTCAACCACTTTTATTTTGATTGCTTTGAAAACATCATTTCCTCTCACTTTCAAAATATCTCTATCTTTTCCATAACTTGCTTCCTTTTGACCAATGACAACCCACTTGGCCTGAACTGTAAAAGCCGATCCAACAAGCAAAGAAAGGCCCAACATTAAAAACAACAACGTACTTTTCATTTTTTCAATTTTTATGGTGTAATGAATTAATTGCTCTTTAGAGTATGAAGAACCAGGTAGGTTAAATCTGTCCATTCTATTTAATAATTTTTTAACAATCTTAAATAATTTCTAGCTGATCAAAGCCCAGTTACCACCATTTTTTTGCGTGGCTCTCAAGTAATTTCTTATCCGAATGTTTTTGGCAAGTTCAAGCGTAGGATCATCTTCCAAGATTTGCTCCGCTAGGTGTCTGGCCACGGTCATGATGCGTTGATCTTTTATCAAATTAAGTAATTTAAAACTGGTAACTCCACTTTGTCTCGTCCCTTCGATTTCACCCGGGCCTCTCAATTCCAAATCAACCTCTGCGATATCAAAACCATTGTTGGTCGCGCACATGGTTTTGATCCTCGTTCTTGCATCATTAGATAGTTTATCCCCCGACATCAGTAGGCAATAGGATTGGTCAGCACCCCTTCCTACCCTTCCTCGCAGTTGATGCAATTGAGACAAACCAAAACGCTCGCAATTTTCAATAATCATGGTGGTCGCATTGGGTACATTGACGCCTACCTCGATGACCGTTGTTGCCACCATGATGTGAGTGACTTTTTTCACAAAACGGTCCATTTCAAAATCTTTATCCTTGGCTTTCATCCTTCCATGCACAACAGAAATTTGATAATCTGGCCTCGGAAAATTGTGAAGCAACCGCTCGTATCCTTGTTGCAAGTCTTTCAAATCCAAAGTAGCTGATTCTTCTATCAGTGGGTAGACAACATAAATTTGGTTGCCATTTGCGATTTGTTCTTTCATAAATTCATAAACCCGAGGTCTGTGAGATTCATATCGATGGACGGTGACGATGTCCTTCCTACCGGGAGGTAATTCATCAATCACACTTACGTCCAGGTCACCATAAAGTGTCATGGCCAGTGTTCGTGGTATGGGAGTAGCTGTCATAACCAAAATATGCGGAGGCAAATGGTCGGTCTTTCCCCACATACTAGCCCGCTGAGCAACACCAAATCGATGTTGTTCGTCTGTAATTGAAAGTCCCAAGTTTTTGAAAACCACCTTTTCTTCAAATACTGCATGGGTTCCGATCAGTATGTGAATATCACCTACAGCCAATTGTTCCAAAATTGCTTGCCTGGGTTTTCCCTTTATACTGCCTGACAGAAAAGCCACCTTTACTTCCATCTCTTTGAGTTGATTGGAGATGGTCGCATAATGCTGCTGGGCTAGAATTTCTGTGGGTGCCACTAAACAAGTCTGGTAGCCATTGTCAATAGCAAGCAGCATACTCAGTAAAGCTACAATGGTTTTTCCACTGCCTACATCACCTTGCAACAAACGATTCATTTGTTTGCCACCACCTACATCCGATCTGATTTCTTTAATGACCCTTTTTTGCGCATTTGTTAGTTCAAAAGGAAGGTGTTTGGAGTAAAAAGTATTAAAAATTGGACCAACATTTTCAAAAATTTCCCCTTTTAAGGTAAGTTTTCTAGTTGCTTTGGTGAACAACATTTGGATTTGAAGGAAGAAAAATTCTTCAAACTTGATCCGATTGTGGGCATGCATTTTTTGAGCTTCATCTTTGGGGAAGTGGACCCAATGGATGGTTTCAAATCTGGTTGGCAACTTTAACCGGGCAACAATCTCGTCTGGTAAATTTTCTGGGAAATCTGCAGGACTTACCTTTTCTAATATATTTTTTACAAGTTTTCTCCTACCCTTGGCATCTAGTCCAAGGCCATCCAATTTTTCTGTCGAACTGTAAACAGGATCAAATGTTTGGTGGAGTGCCACATCATTTTGGAACTCTTCCATTTCTGGATGTGCAATACTTGCTTTGCCTCCAAACACATTTACTTTACCATAAATGATGTATTCCTTGCCTTCCTTCAAAATCTCCTCAAGCATTTTTATTTTCTGAAACCAAACCAGTTCCAAAAAACCACTGGAGTCCTTGATCAAGGCACTGAGGCGATGTCTATTATTCTTTCCTTTTATTTTTTCAAGGGTAATGAGTTGTCCTTTGACCAGGGCTATATCGCCATCAGCCTTCAATTCATTGATGAGTTGCACCTTGGTTTTATCAATATATCTAAAAGGATATTGTTGGAGTAAATCCATAGGGCACTTCACACCTAGTTCGGATCTGAGTGCTTCACCTCTTACCGGGCCGACACCTTTTAAAAATTCTATATCCTGAATAAGGAAACTCAATTTGTCTTTTCGCGTTTATATATTAACAAGGCAAAATAATAAAAAGCCACAAGTTTGAAAAAATTATCGCAGTACTGAAAACATCAGCGGAATATTCAAAAAAGAATAATGTGATCCAACAATGGTGTTCATTGGACTTTCCAATTGTTTAATCGTATTTTGAATAGTATATTTGCAAATATCAACAAAAAGTAGGGATGGAATCTAAGAGGCAATTGCAGGTGGGAGAAATGATCAAAAGGAACTTTAGCTACGTTTTACAAAGTCATGGCTCCTTTATTTATGGCCAAGTTTTGGTCTCAGTTACCAATGTGGTCATGTCTCCAGATATGGCTCAATGCAAGATTTATTTGAGCATTTACGGAACAGAAGAGAAAGAAGAGGTGCTTTTCCACATCAACGAACATCTTCCGCAATTAAAAAACGAATTGGTACACCGCATCAGAAAACATGTGAGGAGAATTCCAACTGTGGCTGTTTATATGGATGAAACGCTTGATGAAATGTATAAAGTAGACGAGCTTTTTCAAAACATCAAAAAAGACTCTTAGCTGCATTGCAATGAAATTTACTAAATCAACGCTTGATAAAATCGAACGTATTTTTGAAGAACAGGAATATGTTGTCAGATATGAAAAAGGGAACTTCAATTCTGGTTATTGTCTGGTAGAAGATAAAAAGATAGCAGTCATCAATAAGTTTTTTGATGTGGAAGCAAGAATCAATGTTTTGTTGGACATTTTATCCACGATACAGATAAATGAAGCGTTGATGACCAAAGAATCTGCATTGACATTCAGGCAAATTCTGAAAAAAATCCAAACAGAAAGTATAGAAGAGTGAAATTGATATTTTTAGGAACCGGAACATCACAAGGAGTGCCTGTCATTGGATGCGACTGCCATGTATGTGTCTCGGCTGACCCTAAAGATAAACGCTACCGCACATCAGCCTATGTGGAATCTGAAGGTAGCCATATTGTCATCGATGTTTCACCAGATTTCAGATCACAAATGTTGGCCTCAAATATCAAAAAAGTGGATGCAATTTTATTCACTCACGAGCACAATGACCACGTGGCAGGTTTAGACGACGTGAGGCCATTCAATTTCATGGACCAAAAGCCAATGAAAATTTTTGGCGAACAACGGGTGATTGACGATATAAAACATAGGTTTGCCTACGTCTTCAATGCAAATCCATATCCAGGCGCCCCAAGGGTTGAAGTTCAAATCATAGAGCAGGATACACCTTTCAACATTAACCAGACCCACATTTTACCCATCAGAATTCAACACGGTAATCTTCCCATATTAGGTTATAGAATAGAAAATACAGCATATCTTACTGATGTGAAACAAATCCCCGAAAGTGAATTTGCAAAGTTGCAAGATTTAGAAGTGTTGATAATCAGTGCCCTGAGAATAGAGCCTCATTATTCTCATAATTCCTTGTCTGAAAGTTTGGAAGTAATCAAACGATTGAATCCTCAAAAGGCATATCTGACGCACATGAGTCATCACATAGGTCGACATGTAGAGATTCAAGCATTGTTGCCAGAAAATGTTTTCGCTGCTTATGATGGATTAATACTGGAAGTTTAAAACCTAAAGCCGATACCTACTTCGATACCAGTGGTGACGTCTTTGTCCTTTCTTCTGATGTACGAGTTGTCTTCATTCAAATTGATCAATGACCGGTCTGCTTTGGTTTTTGTAATGTCTAGGAAACCATAATTAAATCTGGCTCCCATGTAAAAACCTCTGTTGATGAAATAATTCATACCGACAGTACCAGTAATGTCAAACCAATTGAATTTTGAATCGTCCTTGTTGAGCTCTTGATAATAGGCTCCAGCATATTTGGGTATTCCCACTCTATTACCTTCTACTAAGATGGTAATTGGTCTTGCAGAACCAAGGTTTGAAAGTTGCGATGCACTTTTTGGTTCATCATTATAATATCTATAATCCAATGATTGTCTGAAGGTGATATTATTTGGGTTTTGATCAGATTCAAATCTTAAGGTTCCTCTTCCGATGGGGTTCACCAGAAAGTTGAATGCAAAACCACCAAAAATCTCTAGTTTAGGATGTAATTGATAAGCTGCCACTATTGGCATTCCTATAATTCCATTGGAAACATCCAAGTCAATGGTAGACTTTCCGCGCTCGAAAACTGTTCTACCATCTGCTAAATATATCAAATAATAACTATTACCATCAAAATTTGTCTTAGACCCAGTTTGTGAATACAACAACTCAAATCTGAGCATGAATTTATTGGTAAACTTATAGCCATAGTTTACGCCAAAGTGAAATCCATTTGAGTAACCATAGCTTTCGCCTACCTCAAGTGGACCGCTAAATTTAGAATAATTGAGCCCTGCTCGTACGCCTACAGACTGTGCTTTCACACCAATCGTACTAAAAAGCAATGCTGCAATCAACACAAAATACTTCATATCATTTCTTTATAAGAGCCGCAAAGGTAATGATTACTCAAAGTGTACCTACTTTGCTTAAACTAAATTTCAATAAATTTTAATAATTTGGGACTAAAGTCTAACGTAAGGCTGAGTATAAACGCGTATTAATGAAGTCTTAAATTCCAAAATATAATATTTTGAAACTGTTTTTAATGAAAAAAGGCCTTTTGGTCAATTCCAAAAAGCCTTTTTTATATTGTTTCTGCTAAAGATCTATCTATTCAAAATATACCTTGCTGATAATGCACCATAACCTGCACCAAAACCAGTATAATATCCATTTCCTATAAAAAAGGTAGGAACCCAGTCCACAGAAACGTTTAAAGGAATATCCTCAAACACGTAATCTAGTCCTAAGTAGCCTTGAATACCAAAACCAATACCTCCTGCATCATCTAAGTAAGAACTATTGTAAGTATAAAAACTCACAATACCACCGCCACCATAATACCAGCGCAAGCCGGCAACCGATGGAATGTCTTTATGTATTTGATATGCCGCCGCACCACTGATCCAACTACCAAAAACAAATGGTCTGAAGCCAAGATTTAGCTCAACCGCGTTTGTTTCATTAAGGAAAGTTTTGTAAGAAGCAGAAAAAGGATAACCCAATCTGGCTCCTATTGCAGACTTGTATGACTGCGACATTAAATCATTGCTGATGCCTAAAGCCGCAACAATCGTAAGAATGAAAATAAATTTTCTCATTTGTATAAATTAATTTGGGTGATAAAATCACGTCAAAGATATAAATTAACAATATGTTCCACTAGTTTTAAGAATATATATTTTCTTCACTTTTATTTCTGAAAACGTCATAAATAAAACATTTGGAATGTTGTGTGAATAATAATCTGAGACTCAAAATTTTGTGTTTCTACGATTGGCCCTTCACATCTCATTTTGAAATAACATAAAATTACATTTGAGCAGACACAAAATTTTATGTTAGCTACATTGACCATTTATTATTCATTTTCAAAATTGAAATTCGTTGAAAGAAAATATACTTTACCAGAGGGCAACTGAATAAACTATTTGTGCTTAACTTTATACCATGAATCCAAGGCGTTTTGCATGAAAATAACTCCTATTCAGGCTCTTATTCCAAAAAAGGATGTTGTTACAGATATTAATACATTTTTTAAATCAGTAAAAGAGGAGTTCACTACTGGTTTGAAGGATACTTTTTTTGATCTACAAGATTCCAAAAATTACTATCTCTATCAAATAAAAGGTGAGGATTCAAGTTCCATTGGCTTGGTTTGTCAAATAGATCGAACCTCAATTTTGGAAAATAAAATATTGAAGCACGAACAAATCATCAAAGAAAAGTCAGAATTACTACAGGGGTTTATAAAACAATCTGGGGCCATGACCAAGCCAATCATGACTTTTCATCAAAATGACGAATTTTTATTACAGAAATATCATGAGATCATCCATGGCAGTGCTCCAATCTTTCAAATCAAAATTGGCGAAGAGCATCACGAAATCTATAAAATAACTGATCCCATTACCATCAATGCCATAGAATCAAGATTTGAATCAATAATCCCAGATGCCTTTATTGCAGACGGACACCACCGATTTGATTCTATGCAAAACATCCTAGAGGAAAATGAAAATATAGAAGGTATAGTTGTCGTACTTTTTGGAGCCAATCAAATAAAAGTGGAGCCCTATAATAAATTGATCTTAGGCTTGTCGATGGCAGAAAGTGATGCGCTCAAGGCACAATTTGATAAAATAGGAAAACTCACATCACTCACCTCTATGTCCTTGCCAAAAAATCCCCATGACATCACACTTTTGCTTGGCAATCAAGCTTTTTTACTGGAACTTACAGCAGACATCCTCAAAAAATACCAAGTTCAAACACTTCCAATCATTGATTTAGAAGTTCTTTCGAAGGAAATATTTTCAAAAGTGCTAGCCTTAGAAATGGATGACCAAAAAATCATGCACCTCAATAAAAGTCAAACTCAAGATTTTATCAGTGCACCCAACGAAATTGGCACTTGTCTTTTTTGTTTTTATCCTGTTGATATTCTGGACATTATAAAAGTGTCACGGATGGGAATGGTTTTACCTCCAAAAAGTACGTGGTTTGAACCAAAAGTCAGAAGCGGTATCATTGTAGGAAATTTTCACGAGTAGTCTCCAGTTTGTCTCAAGAATAAGAGGATAGCCTTAAAAATAAAAAAAGACTATGCGTCGCAATACTCATTTTGGGGATCGTCTCCAGGTTAAGTCGGAAATTGGGATGACCACTACTTAAAATGTATATCTTATTTGGACACATAGCCTTTTAACAAACTAGGATCTCGTAAAACAAACTTTTTTGCTTTAGAAAGTACAAATATAGTATATTATGTATTATAAAAAAATATAATATGATTTATTTTTAAATTATTTTAAAATTTATGTTTTATGCCATGCTTTGATCATCTATTGCGGTCATTTCACACTACGTTTTAAACGGTTTGGGTTTTTGGCCGGTTCCAAAAACATATAACCATTTAAGAAGATGAAAATGCCCCTATAAACCCTCCAGTAAGTTCAAAAACAACAAGAGATTTTTCAATTCATATAGCAACCAATTCTCCTGCCATGTGATATCTTTGCCAAATGAAAGACATTGCAGATTTAATTGGCAGAATATTTATTTCCTTGCTTTTCATATACGAAGCATTAGATACATTACTGTTTTTTAACAATTCTAAGCACACCATGGAAGACTATGGGGTTTCTTATTATCCAAATATTCTGTTGGGGTCCATCATATTTTTATTGTTTTTGGGTAGTATATTGGTTTTGATTGGTTATTACGCCAGAGTAGGTGCATTTTTTTTTTGCTGGTGTATTGGCTTACATATACCGGGATCGTTTATTCTTTTTGGAATGATCCGCCTCTTGTGCAAGGCTCAACGCTTTATACTTCATGCGCAATATCGCATTGAGTGGAGGATTATTGCTGCTCATTGCCAATGGCGCTGGCAACTACAGTGTCAAAAGATTGATACACGTGATGCGGCTTCCAAAATAGCACATGCCTTAAATTTTTGCCCGCTTAAGCGAAAGAAATACAAGTACTCAACAAACAAATTCAACTTGAGTACTGTCATGCAGTAAATAAATCTGTTACCTTTGCCTTCCTAAAAATATAGCATACAAGTATGAAGCTTAAAAATATCATAGCAGTCAGCGGTGAATCTGGCCTTTTTGAATTGGTCACAACAAAAAATAGTGGTTTGATCCTCAAGGATCCAAAGTCTGGAAAAACAAGTTTTTTTTCCATGAGGGCACATCAATTTACTCCATTGGAGACCATAGGGATTTATACAATGATGGATACCAGAGACATCAAAGATATTTTTGAGATCATGCGATCAAAAATTGCTGACCTTCCTTTGCCATCTGTAAAAGACGACAACAAGAAAATCATGTCTTATTTCGTTGAGATATTGCCAGACTATGATCGAGACAGAGTTTATCCAAGTGATGTAAAGAAAGTCTTGAAGTGGTACAAGGCCATGGAAGAAAATGGTTTCTTCGATGCACATGATGAGGAAGAGTAACTCTTTGTCATAAAAAGTAAAATTTGATGTCTTATTTTGTGAGAATTTGTTTGTTTTTTATTTGTGCAACCATTCTTTTTTCTTGCCGAAAAGAGGAAGTAATAGAAGTCGGAACTTTTGAAGTTTCGCTGAGTTCTACAAGTGCATCTGATAAAACAGTGAAACCACTTGAGGCATTTCGCACTACCATCAATGCATCTGCAGGCGCAGCTAACCTCAAAGGATTACTCATCTTGCAAGATGGCGTTGCTGTAGATTTTCACAGAATCAAAATCAATGACAGGCCGCTCGAAGGCAATCCTTATATCATATATCCACCAGATGACACTGGTTTTAAATTTGTGGTAGAAATCATCGCGCCTGATAAAACCGGAAACTACGTTTATACTTTCAAAGTTGTAGATTTCAGTGATGCAGTGATCAATGTTTCTAGAAACATCAAAGTAGAAGCCGCTTCGCCAACTCTAAAGTACAATGGCCCAGAATTGGTCATCGTCAAAAAAGGAAACGAGGCTATTTATAAACTCAATGGCCTTCCAAAAGATGGGAAATTGAGAACAATGGAGGTTTTGATCAATGGAATGCTGGTAGATAAAGCAAATATTTTATCTTTTGGTGCACAAAATCCTACGGCAAATCCTTTTAATCTAGACATTTCATTTGAGAACGGCTTTGACCGTGACCTCAAATTGGTTGCTCCTACAATGGCTGGAAATTATGTTTACACCTTTATATTGACTGATGAGTTTGGTGCATCAGCCAGAGATTCCGCAGATATTTTAGTGGGAGAACCAGCAATAGAGTTGTTGACCAAGGATTTATACAACATCGCAAAGGACAGTATTTCTGGAGGAATTTCTCTACTCACGGGAAATACTGGTAAACCTGATACCATGAATGGTCCCATCATCATTGATCTTGGATTAGAAATAGGCAATGACGATCCAGCATCCAATTGGCTCAGACAAATAAGAGGAGGCAATGGTGTGGAAATAAGATATCTCAAAAATGGTGAAATGAACTTACCACAGACCTTTACTTATCAAAGGGTGGAAACACAAGAACAAATTGCTTTATTATTTGAAAATAATGGCATTTCCTTTACAAAAAAAGATGCTCAAAACAGGCTGATTTCAGACCCGCTGCAAATAGGTCAAATTTTAGTTGTAAAATTTGGCCTCACAAAATATTTCTTAGTGGAGATTGTTTTGGTGAGTAGCGATGCCAGCAATAATGATGATTATTATCGATTTAATATCAAACAGTAATTCAAATCTGATCAACTATTATTTACAGATGAGTTCGTCTGCTTCTTTTTTGGCGGCCGCTATATCAGCTGCATTCACTTGGGGGCAGCCGTCTACTTTATTGAGATAATTGGTTAAGGCGGTCCTGTAAAGTTCACAATTTTCCTTACTCTGGCTCACAGAATATGCATTTGCCGCATCAGACAATGTTCCCGCTGCAATAGACAAGTCTACTATGTTGCAAGTGGAAGTAAGGTTACCCTCTTTCTCACAACTGATTACCCCAACCAATAAAAGTAAACTCAATAATTTCTTCATATTTGAAATTTCAGGCAAGTTAGTGAAAAAGAACAGAAGTTTATGAAATGGATGAATGTAAAGCTTCTGACATTTATTAAATTATTGTGTTTTGAATAAAATAGCAGTAGAATTTCACCAAAAAGCAAAAACTCCACCAAATACTTTCTGCTCCTTGTCACTCAAAGTATATTATTTTGTATTAGCAGAAAATGTTATACTTCATAGAATTTTTAATATTTTTGGAGTTATTAACTAACAACTACAATATTTTGAGGTATGATTAAGGAATTTAAAGATTTTATCATGAAAGGCAACGTGCTTGATTTGGCCGTTGCAGTCATTATTGGTGGAGCATTTGGAAAAATTATTTCTTCTTTGGTAGAAGACATCATCACACCACTTATACTCAAACCATCATTGGAAGCAGCTGGAGTAGCGAGTATTGAAGAATGGGCTCCGGGAGGAATATTTTTGGGTAAATTTTTGGGTGCTGCCATTTCATTTTTGGTGATTGCATTTGTCATGTTTTTGATCATCAAGTCTTTCAACAAATTAAATAAACCGGCACCAGCAGAACCGGCAGCTCCTGCAGGACCTACAGAAACTGAACTTTTGATTCAAATCAGAGATCTTTTGAAAAAATAATTTAAGTTTCCAAAAGCATAAAAGGCCAAATCTTGACAAGGTTTGGCCTTTCTATTTTAAAAAAAGCACCGAAATATTTCGATTTTATTTCGTCATCAAAAATATGCTACTTTTATGGATTGAAAGCTGAG
Organism: Saprospiraceae bacterium; assembly: GCA_016715105.1. Classification (GTDB taxonomy): domain Bacteria; phylum Bacteroidota; class Bacteroidia; order Chitinophagales; family Saprospiraceae; genus JADKBO01. Next base: position 241,901 of record JADKBO010000006.1, read on the forward strand.
ATATAAATAATTGCATAAAATATTTAAAAAAATGAAGTGGAGTCCTTTTTTAGTGCTTACTATTGTATGCTGTTGTAATTGGGCTATCAGCCAAGGAGTTACAACCACTCAAGACCTTATTTATGCAAGAAGCCCCCAAGGTGAACTTCATTTGGATTTGTATTTGCCGCAGAACGCTAAAAAAGATTTTCTCATCATCTGGGTTCATGGAGGAGCTTGGAAAAGTGGTGATAAAATGAATCCTCCAAAAACATTGGTTGACCAAGGATATGCGATGGCGAGCATCAATTATCGCTTAAGTACTGAGGCAATATTTCCAGCACAAATACATGACATAAAAGCTGCCATAAGGTATTTAAGAGCCAATGCAAAAAGTTTTGGATTGAGTGCCAAGAACGTCATTTTATGGGGTTCTTCAGCCGGAGGTCATTTGGTTGCTCTGGCAGGCTTGTCCAATGGAGACAAATATTTGGAAGGGGTTTTGGGAAATTATCAAAGTTTTTCCTCAGACGTGCAAGGTATTATCGACTTTTATGGACCCACCAACCTGGAAAGCATTTTGGATCAATCAACCCCTCATGGCTTAGAGGTTCGCATACCTGCACTGCAATTACTTTATGGGGCAGACCCGTTGACATCCAAAGACATTGCAAAAAATGCTCTCCTCTTCAATACGTTGATGCAGACGATCCTCCGATATTCATAGCACATGGGGATCAAGACAACCAGGTGCCAATCAATCAATCCATCGAGTTGTTTGGTCAATGTAGAAAATCAGACTTAAACGTGGTTTTGGAATTTGTGTACGGTAATGGGCATGGTGGCTATGGCTTTGAAAGCAATGAAATGACCCAAAATTGACGCAGTTCATACTTGGCATCGAGGAAAAAAACTAATCATTCAAAATAAAAAGACAAAAATCCCGAACCTAGAAATTGAAACTTTGACATTACACCTACCATAATATAAGAAAGAAAAAAATCGAAGAGTTCTATCTGACTGTTGTGAGATAAAAACAATTATCCATAAAAGCTTGATATTTCCACCTTTACAAAGACCTGTAACAGAAATATAACGCTTGATATATAAAAATATCCAGAAAATTATTAGTATCTTTGCACCACCTTTTCAGAAAGGGATATCAATAAAATTTGGGGAAGGAGTCTATTTACAAAAATCTAGTGCCAAAATGATGGTCCTAGGATTTGAAATAAAAGAACGTATTTTAAAAACAGAGGATGAGAGTATTATATGTCACGCAAGAAATGAACCCTTACACCGCATTGTCGGAAATATCTGAAATCTTTAAAAATCTACCACAAAAAGCCCAAGACAATAACTACGAAATAAGAGTTTTGATGCCAAAATTTGGTAGCATCAATGAAAGAAGACACAGATTACACGAGGTAGTGAGGCTTTCTGGTATGAATATCATTGTGGATGACGAGGATTACCCGTTGATCATCAAGGTTGCTTCTATTCCTGGTTCAAGATTGCAAGTTTACTTTTTGGATAATGAAGAATTTTTCAAAAAAAGAGCTGAATTTTTTGACGAAGAGAACAATCTATTTGAAGACAATGAAGAAAGAGCAGTATTTTTCTGTAAAGGAGTCATTGAGACTGTGAGGAAATTTGGCTGGGCTCCAGACATCATCCACTGCCATGGATCATTTACTTCACTTGTTCCATTGTTTGTGAAAAAAGTTTATCATACAGATCCAATCTTAAATTTTTCTAAAGTTATCTACTCGGCCTACACAGATGTGATAGGAAATGCGTTTAAGAAGAGCTTTAAAGATGTAGCAACCATCAACTCATTGACTGATGATGATATTACAGCCTATTACAGGGATGGTATCGTCGACTTAAATCAAGGAGCTTGTCATTTTGCTGATGGAGTTATTTTGGCTAGTGAATCACTGGGCACCCTCGATGTCGATCAATTGGCAAAGGACAAACCAGTAATGAGCATTGTCGGAAATGAAAATCATCTTTCTGAGACTATTGCATTTTATCAACAATTTATTGAACAAGAAGTAGATAATGAATAAATCGCTGTGTTACTTTACAATCGTAGTTTTGATGACCCTCTACGCTTGTGAAGACCCCACAACCATTGGTTCTGGCTTGCTGGAAGAAGAAGAAATATCACTCAATTCACAATCAGATTTTGATATATCTTCAACTACCTTTCAACCAGATCCCATACCTGTTTACATTAGAAACAGTTCCAATTTTACAATCTTTAATATTGGCAAATATACAGATCCTATATTTGGCGAGGTCAGCAGTAAAGCAGTTTTGAGGGTTGAATATAACTTCAATTTGGATATACCCAATCTATCAAGTATTTATATTGATTCTGTTGTACTAGCAATTGCATATGACTCAACTGGTGGATACGGAAATAAAGACATCCTACATGACATCAAAGTATTTGAGGCAAGTGAATTTCCAATAACAGACACCATTTTGTCAAACTTGTCATTGCCAGTTATTGAAACTCCACTTGGAGCATCTACACGAAAATTTGCACCTAAAGATTCAGTTACAATTCAGGATTATCTCGCTGATACCGTTTTCAGAAAAGCTGCACCTCAATTGAGAATCTCTCTTGATACCTCCAGATTTTTGAGCTTATTTTCAGATTTTGAATCTGTAAATACTAGTGCAGAATTGGTTGGAAAATTAAAAGGTTTTGTGATAAGTTCTGACCCTCAGGGAAATGGGCTTATGGGCCTCAATATGGGTACTACAACAAGTGATGCAACTTCAGGATTGAATGGCTTATACATCTATTATAGAACAAAAAGTAACAATACCCGAACCGTTGCAAAATTGATCTTGTCATTGCAAAAATATAATTTGCCTACTATTGGATTTCAAAATTCACCATTTGGTTCTGCATTAGGAGATGCTGAAATAGGCAAAGAAAGATTGTTTGTACAAGGTCTTGGAGGCCCGAATGTCAAATTAAGATTTGATGATATCAATGAGTTGAAAGGCAAGGTGATCAATCATGCAGAGCTTGAAATAGCGGCAGAAGCGTTAAACGGAGACGATAAAACACTTTATCCCTATGCAAATCAATTGATCTTGTCCTATCAAAAAGATAATTCCTTTATTACAATATCTGACATAACAGATTTATCTTCACCGGGAATAGCAATTGAAGCAGGATTTGGTGGAACCTTATTGTCGCGATCTGGAACACCTAATGGAACTTATAAAATGGTGGTAACAAAAGCTATCAAAGCTATGTTAAATGGACAAGTTCCTAATAATGAATTGATTGTATCGCCTCTTCTATCTGCTCAAAGGCCTGGAAGAGTGGTGCTCTATGGTGCAAAACACCCACAATATCCAATAAAGCTCAAGGTTGCTTACACAAACCCTTAAATTAAATTTTTATGTGTGGCATAGTTGCATATATAGGCGAAAAACAAGCTTATCCTATTTTATTAGAAGGTCTTAAAAGACTGGAGTACCGAGGTTATGACAGTGCGGGCATCTCTGTAATCAATAGTAGTTTGCAGACAGTAAAGAAAAAAGGGAAAGTTTCTGAGCTGGAAAGTGTTGCCATCCTTTCAGACTTACATGGAAATATCGGTATAGGTCACACTAGGTGGGCAACACACGGTAAACCAGATGACCTTAATGCACACCCTCACTTATCAGGAGATGGCAGTTTATCATTAGTGCATAATGGAATTATTGAAAATTATGCTACGATCAAACAAGCACTCATAGACAGAGGACATACTTTCAAAAGCGAAACAGACACTGAAGTGCTGATTCACTTGATCGAAGAATATAAAAAAACAGACGCTCTTTCTTTGGAGCATGCATTGACCAAAGCACTTACCAAAGTAGTTGGTGCTTATGCAATTGTTGTGATAGATAAAAATAACCCAAATGAATTGATCGCTGCCAGAAAATCAAGTCCGCTTGTTCTGGGAATTGGTGACAATGAATTTTTCATCGCTTCTGATGCTAGTCCGATCATTCAATATACCAAAAAAGTGGTCTACCTCAATGACGAAGAAATAGTCATTGCAAAAAATGATGGCACTTTTACAATAAAAAACATCCATAACGAAATACAAGAACCAGACATCAAAGAATTGGATCTCAAAATCGATCAACTGGAAAAAGGTGGATATGACCACTTTATGTTGAAAGAAATTTTTGAACAACCTACTACCATTGCTGAAAGTATGAGGGGTAGATTGAATGCTAATGAAGGCTGGGTAAGTCTTGGTGGATTTGACCAATTCCAGAATCGAATACACCACGCAAAAAGAATCATATTTGTAGCTTGCGGTACTTCTTGGCACAGTGCTTTGATTGCGGAATATCTCATCGAAGACCTGGCAAGAATTCCTGTTGAAGTAGAATATGCCTCAGAATTTCGATATAGAAATCCCATTTTATCAGAAGATGACTTGGTGATAGCCATCTCGCAATCTGGTGAAACTGCAGACACTTTGGCTGCACTTGAAATTGCCAAAGAAAGAGGTGCATTACTTTATGGTATTGTCAATGTGGTGGGCTCATCAATTGCAAGAATTACAGACTGCGGCTCTTATATTCACGCTGGTCCAGAGATCGGAGTTGCTTCTACCAAGGCATTTACCAGCCAATTGGTCGTCCTTATTTTGATGGCATTGAAACTAGGAAATAAAAGAGGAACCATTTCTGATGCAAAATTCAGGGAGCTTTTATATGGATTGGAAAGTGTGCCTGCCAAAGTTCAAGAGATTCTTGCGCAAAGTGATAAAATAAAATACATTGCACAAGAAATAAAAGATAGACAAAATGCGCTATATCTAGGAAGGGGCATAAATTTTCCTGTAGCATTGGAAGGTGCTTTGAAATTGAAAGAAATTTCGTATATTCATGCAGAAGGTTATCCTGCTGCAGAAATGAAACATGGTCCAATTGCATTGATTGATGAAAACATGCCGGTTTTTGTAATAGCTACCAATGCAAGTGCACATGAAAAAATTGCTTCCAATATTCAAGAGGTAAAAGCAAGAAAAGGTTTGGTTATTGCCATTGTTTCTGAAGGAGACACAACAATTTCAAAAATTGCGGATTATACTTTTGAAATTCCATATATTGAGGAGCAATTGACTCCATTATTGTCTGTGATTCCTTTACAACTCCTTTCCTATTACATCAGTGTAATGAGAGGATGTAATGTGGATCAACCAAGAAACCTTGCAAAATCAGTAACCGTAGAATAAAAACTATAGTTGTTCAATGTTTGATTTGAAAGAAATCAACCTTGATAACGATCACAAATTATTAATTAGAATTTTTGCGATATAGCTTTTAGCAATTCATATCGTAAAACAACATTCAAGAAAATGAAGAACTTTGACATGCTTTATAATTCCGAAAAGGGAGATATCACTATTTCGGAATATGGCAGAAACATACAAAACCTTGTTGGTTATGCAAAAACCATCGAAGACTACGACCATCGTGAAGCGGTGATAAAAGAAATCATCAATTTGATCAGCATCATGAACCCCAACTATAGGGCGATGGTGGACTATCAAGAAAAATTGTGGAACCATTTGTTTAGAATTGCCAATTATGACCTAGACATATTGATACCAGAAGGCGTGACCATTCACAGGCCAGAAGAAGTAAAATTCAACCCTGATATGGACTATCCACATCAGCAGTTTAAATTCAGACATTATGGTAGCTACATCCAAGTGATGATCAAAAAAGCACTCCTGATGGAAGATCCTGAGAAGAAGAGAGGTTTTGCTCAAGTGATTGCTTCTTATATGAAGCTGGCATACCAAACCTGGAATAAAGAACATTACGTCAATGACGAGATCATCAAGAATGATTTATTTGAGATGACCAACGGCCAATTGAGTTTTGAAGATGACTTCTCTATTGAAAACTTGATATCTTCCAAGTCATTCAGTAATAATTATAGTAATAACAACAAGCGTAGGCCAGGAAGCAACAATAACAACAACAATAACTACAAAAGGAACAATAATAACAGCGGCGGCGGAAATAATAAAGGTAAATACAACGCCAAAGCCAACAACAATAATCCCAATTACAAAAAGAGGGTTAAATAGTTATTGGCTCTTTCTTTCTAATTTCGGTTTTATTTAAAAAAAGGATTGGTAAGCATTTCTTTCCCAATAGAAGAACTACCACCGTGTCCCGGATAGATAACTGTTTCTTTGTCAAGTGAAAATAATTCTGATTGAATCCTAGATATCAGCGTATCATAATCTCCACCAGGTAGATCTGTCCTCCCTATACTTCCTGCAAATAGCGTGTCTCCAACAATACAGACATGATCCGCCTCACCGAGTAGACAAATGTGGCCAGGTGCATGGCCAGGCACAAACAAAACTTTTAATTTAGTATTACCAAAGGCGATCTCCTGACCTTCTGCTAAAAAGCCAGAAATCTGTGGGGAAGGGTCATAAGGAAGTCCATACATCTGAGCTATCATCGGTTGCATAAGTAAGGTTTGTTTTTCCAATTCGTGAGCAAACAAGGAAAGATTGTACTTTCTAGCAACAAATTGATTGCCCAAAACATGGTCTATGTGGCAATGTGTATTGATCAACATGATCGGTTTGAGTTCATTTAGCTCAATAAAATCAGATAAGACTTTTTCTTCGTTTTTGTTGCTACAACCTGGATCTATGATGATGCATTCTTTTGTTTCATCATAGAGGATGTACATATTTTCCTGGAAGGCATTAAATTCAAAAATTTTTATTGCTAAAGCCATATTAAGTTTTGTAATTTATCAAATTAGATAGTTTGTTCGAATAAGTTGAGCTGAAGTGGATCTGGGTATAATTTAAATGACCTTCTATGAAAAGAGGTTGGGCCATGAGTAATGATGGCTTGTCTATGTAATTCTGTAGGGTAACCTTTATTCTCTATCCAACCATACATAGGAAACTGTTCATGAAGCTGGACCATGATATCATCTCGGTGGCATTTCGCTAAGATGGACGCTGCAGCTATACTTAGAAATTTGTCATCTCCTTTGATGATACATGTATGAGCAAAATCTTTATAGGGGATAAACCTGTTGCCGTCGATGAGTAAATGCCCCCCTTCTAAATTCATTTGGTCCAGTGCTTGATGCATAGCCAAAAGGAAGCGTTGAGAATGTTGTGTTTGTCAATGGCATGATTATCCAAAATGCCGATTGCAAAACTGATGGCCTTTTCCATAATGATGGCTTTGGCTTCTTGCCTCTCATCAAAATTCAACTTTTTGCTATCCCTGATCAGTTTACTTTTAAAATTGCCAGGCAAAATGACTGCCGCAGCCACTACAGGACCCGCAAGACAACCCCTACCCGCTTCGTCACAGCCAATCTCAACTTGACCTTTTTTAAAATAAGACTTCAATTTGACCGCAATTGCTTTTTTCAATATTGTATAATTTTAAGTACACAAAACAACCTTAACTGAGCTGTTGCGCTTTGACTTTTATCAAATAATCCTCTTTTAGATTTTCATACATACCCTTACGTTGCACCGCATATGCAGCAATATAACCAACCATTGCTGCCAACATGAGGTGAAAAATTGCTGAATGTCTATCGGTCATTTCCAATACCAGAATCGCAGAAGTAAATGGAGATCTGGTCAAACCAGACAAAAAACCTGTCATTCCAGCAAGGACCAACAAATTGAAAGCACCACCTGTAATATTAAACCAATCTGCGATCAACCCGCCAAATGATGCACCGGTTGCCAACGAAGGGGCAAAAATTCCCGATGCAGCGCCTGAGCTAAAACTGAGGATTGGCGCAAAAAACCTTGCCAAAACCATGTCAATAGATCCATTTTTAGTGACTCCAAATAACAATGTCGTCATTTGCTCTTTTCCCGAGCCAATACCCTCTGGAGAAAAATAAACCATCATGACGGCAACCAAAAGCCCTAGAAATCCTACCATCAGATAATTTCCTGTTTTAGAAGTGATTCTTTTTTTGATCTTACTAATTTGAGCTATCAAACTTGTCATTAATGCAGAGGCAGTACCAACCACAAAACCCACCAAAATCACCATGAAAAACACTTTGTATCCGCTATTGTCTATGGTAGGAAAACCAAGATATAAATAAGATCCATTCAACCATTGGGCAGTGAGACCAGCTATGATTACCCCTGTAAAAACATAATTCCTTATCCTGGCAATATGTACTCTTGATAGTTCTTCCACTACAAAAACTATTCCTCCCAGTGGGGTATTGAAAGCAGCTGCCAGACCTGCAGCTCCGCCAGTCATCAACATGATTCTATCAGAAACTTTTGGCCAATGTACGGGCAATCGATCTTGAATAATTTTAAAAACAGAACCTGAAATTTGTAATGTGGGACCTTCCCTACCGACAGCTGCCCCCGACAAAATCATTGTGAGGCTACTCACAAATTTGATAAACAAGACTCTTGCACTGAGTAAATATTTGATGAGATGCCTGTCTTGTGCATTGGCTAGTTCAAGGCTGGCCATCAATTGCGGAATGCCGCTACCCCTGGCTCCAGGCGCATAAACAACTACCATTCTCCATGCGATGATGAATAAGATGGGTACAATGACCAACGCCATTTTGGGATTTTTATCAAACCACCACTCATTAAACCCTTCAAAAATATGGAAAAGTTTTGCATAAGCCACTGCCATACAGCCTGTTACGAAAGCACCAAACCAAATGATCATGGATTTTAGCAATAATACCTTTGTGTTATCGTTGAGGTATGTATCTAAAAACCACTGTTTGTATTGAAGGTATAATTCCTTTATTTTCGACATCCATTCAATTTGTATGGTGAAGATAAGTCTTTTGACGATGCAGGTCAAAGTAAGGATATATTAAAAAAAATGAAGGTGTAAAGAAAAATATTATTTTTGCACAAATTTTTAAAACAATGATGAGATTAATTTTGGTACTTGGTTTGACAGGAATGCTTTTTACTGCTTGCAAAGACGAAGCAGCAGCCATAAGAGGAAAAGATTTGTCAAAGGAAATTATAGCGGTAAAAGACCTTCCTTTATTCACAACTTGTGACTTATTGAGCAAGGAATTTTTAATGAAAGAAATGAAAGCAGATGATTTTACTTTCAATTCCAAAAATGGTGGAAGCAGTGAAACAACAGAAAGTTGTTTTTTCCAATGGACTACAGCCTCTAAACCAAATGCTGGCGTAATGCTTCAGATCATGAAAAATGCATTTGAAGAAGAAACACCTGTTTGGGCAACTGAATATATCAATGGTATGAAAGCTGGAAACGCAGGTACCGCCACCGAATCAGAAATGTTTAAAGAATTTGACGGTGCGGGCGATGATGGTGTTTACAGTAACAAATTATCACAATACTTTTGGAGATTGGGCAACAACTATGTGTTTATGTTGGCATTCAACCTAGATAACACTGAAGAAGAAAAACTGGAATTTGCAAAAGAGCTAGCTGAAGAAACCATGACCAATTTTAAGGCAAGGCTAAAAGCTTTTGAAAACGAATAAAAGCCTTCAAACAATATAGCTACAAAAAAAGGGCGCTCATGATGTGAGTGCCCTTTTTTATTTTATTCAATGAATAAATGTTTACTTCATGTATTCTTCGATCGGTGGACAAGTACAAACCAGATTTCTATCGCCAAAAGCATTGTCTACCCTACTCACAGATGGCCAATATTTAACCAGATCCTTAATATAAGGCAAGGGATAAACTGCTTTTTCTCTGGAATAACTATAAGGCCATTCATTTGCAGTTGCTACCATTGCAGTGTGTGGCGCATTGGTCAAAGTATTTGATTTGGCATCCATTGTTCCGTTAGCAATTTCATCAATTTCTTTTCTGATTTCCAACATGGCGTCGCAAAATCTATCAAGTTCTGCCTTTCCTTCACTTTCTGTAGGTTCTATCATGATGGTTCCTGCAACTGGAAAAGATAAGGTAGGTGCATGAAACCCAAAATCAATCAACCTTTTTGCCAAATCCTCTGCAGTAATCAAAGCCTTGAACGGTCTTAAATCGATGATCAATTCGTGGGCAGCTCTACCTTTTGATCCAGTATATAAAACACTGTACTCCTTTTCCAATCTTGCCTTGATATAATTTGCATTCAAACTTGCAAACCTTGTAGCATTGGTGAGACCCTCTGATCCCAACATTCTGATGTATGCATAGGAAATAAGCAAAATAGAAGCACTTCCAAAAGCCGCAGCGGAAACCGCGTGAATTGCTTTTTGGCCACCTGTTTTCGCATAAACGTGTCCAGGCAAATAGGGAGCTAACTTATCATTTACACAAATCGGCCCCATCCCAGGTCCACCACCACCGTGAGGAATGGCAAAAGTTTTGTGCAAGTTGAGGTGACAAACATCAGCACCAATAGTTCCAGGATTTGTCAAACCAACTTGTGCATTCATATTCGCACCATCCATGTAGACCAAACCTCCATTGTCATGGATAATTTTGCAAATTTGCTTTATACCTGTTTCAAAAACCCCATGTGTACTTGGGTAAGTGATCATGAGACAAGACAAGTTATCTTTGTGAGCTATGGCTTTTGCTTCGAGATCAGCCGCATCTATATTTCCCTTTTCATCACAAGCTACGACTTCAACTTCCATACCAGCCATTACTGCACTAGCGGGATTGGTTCCATGCGCAGAGGAAGGAATCAAAGCAATTTTTCTGTGATGATCGCCTCTATCTTCATGATAAGCTCTGATGGTCAATAAACCAGTGTATTCGCCTTGAGCTCCGCTATTTGGTTGTAATGAGCAAGCAGTAAATCCTGTACAAACATTCAGATACTCAGACAATTCTTCAAATATTTGATAATAACCTTCTGTTTGTTCTACCGGTGCAAAAGGGTGAATATCTGCAAAATGAGACCAACTGAGTGGTATTAATTCCGTAGCAGCATTGAGTTTCATGGTACAAGACCCTAAAGCTATCATGCTATGAGTGAGAGAAAGGTCTTTGTTTTCCAATCTTTTGATGTAACGCATCATCTCTGTTTCACTACCATAGGAAGAAAAAATGGGATGCGTCAAATATTCTGATTGGCGACTGATGTAATCAGGAAGATTGCCAACTGTTTCAACCTTTTCAAGAGACTTTCCGCTTACATTCTCAAAAATAGCAATGATCTGCTGGATGTCTTGATCCGTAATGTCTTCGCCAACTGATAATCCTATTCGATTGTTATTGTAGAAAAAATTAAACTTGGCTTCTTCAGCCAAAGATTTTATTTTATCCAGTTTTTCGGCACCGACCTCAATAGTGATGGTATCAAAGTGATGGTTGGTGATCACTTCAAAACCAGCAGCCACAATTTGACTTTTGAGCATTGCCGTCTGTTGGTAAATTTTTTCAGCAATGGCTTTGATACCTTTGGGACCATGATAAACTGCATACATGGCAGCCATATTTGCCAACAAAGCCTGAGCAGTACATATATTAGAGGTAGCTTTCTCTCTTCTGATGTGTTGTTCCCTAGTTTGCAAAGCCATCCTTAAAGCGGGTGCTCCAGTAGCATCTTGAGATATACCGATTATTCTTCCGGGTATCAACCTCTTGTATTCATCTGATGTAGCAAAATAGGCAGCATGTGGTCCGCCATATCCTAGTGGAATACCAAATCTTTGGGTGTTACCAACGGCAATATCTGCTCCCCATTCTCCAGGAGGGACCAGAAGTGCTAGGGAAAGAATATCGGCTGCCACGCAAACCATTATTTCAGATTTCTTGCAATCCTGTACAAATTCGCTATAATCGTTTACTTCTCCAGTACTATCAGGATATTGTAAAAGCACACCAAAAACCTTGGCATCGAGTTCAAAAGATTTCCATGGAGCCACCACTACTTCAATATCCAATGGCAAAGCCCTTGTTTTCAATACATCAATGGTTTGGGAAAAAACATTTTCATCAACCAAAAACCTATTGGCTTTATCTGTTTTAGCGCGTTTATTTTTGATACCCTCCATCATAGCCATGGCCTCAGCCGCCGCTGTTGCTTCGTCCAAAAGAGAAGCATTGGCTACTGGAAGACCCGTGAGGTCAGCAACCACAGTTTGATAATTGAGCAAAGACTCGAGTCTACCTTGGGCAATTTCGGCCTGATAAGGTGTGTATTGAGTATACCACCCTGGGTTTTGAAATATATTTCTTGCGATCACAGATGGGGTAACTGTACCATAATATCCTTGGCCAATAAAGTTTTTATAAACTTTATTTTTCATAGAAATTTGCTTTAAATGGTGCAGAAGTTCAAACTCTGTTAAAGCTTCCGGGATGTCTATGGGTTCTTGCAGTCTGATGGTCTCAGGTACTGTCTCATCAATGAGTTGGTCGATATTATCGAGATCCAACAAGTCCAACATCTTACGGGTTTCGTCTTTCGAAGGGCCTATGTGTCTTCTTTCAAAGGAAAAAATATTGTCAATCATTTGGTCGGTGTGTAAGTAAGGCGTAAAAGTAGAGATATTTTTAATTATTTAAATGCTTACAAAAGATCGGACTATAGATTTATTTTTTTAAATCTTTGCCACAAACATATTAAATCTCTACAATAAACAAAAGGGATGCTATTGGGTTGCAGAACGAGCTACATAAAATTTCATGATTTTCTACGCAACCATAACGAGAGAAAGTTGTCATTTTCAGTTTAACCTCAATTAATAAAAATAAACATATAAATACAAAATTTTATATGTTGGAATAATATAATCCATATCTTTATGACCCGCAATTAAATGTGAAATTCTTGACTCGAAAAGGCTTATTTTATTAGGAAAATAAAATAAATGGAGGCATTAATATCAAAAGAATTATATTTGCGCAGTTTTTTAAAAAATTTAACCATATTAGAAGATGCAAGGAAAGGGATTGATAAAGCTAATTTTAGTATTACTCCTATTAGTGTGTTTGTTTTCAGTTTTTTACTTCATACCAACAGGGAGAGTAGAAAGAGATGCTGATAATTATGCTCAGGAAATGAGCGCTAATCTGACAGGCGCGGATAAAGCTGCTGTTGAAAAAGATGCGAGAGCCAAGTATCTGGATTCTATGTCCAGTGAAACGATATTGAGCATCCCTTTGATTGCAAAATACACTTACAATGATTTGAAAAGCCAACAGTTGGCGCTTGGACTTGACTTGAAAGGTGGTATGAGTTCAGTTCTAGAAGTAGACCTTCAAGAATTGCTTGTTGCCCTTGCAGGTAGAAATGCCAAAGACGTTGACTTTGTGGCTGCACTCGAAGCTGCTAAAACAGCGCAGTTGACAGAGCAATCAGACTATGTTTCATTGTTTGTTAGGGAATTTAGAAAAATTGCACCAAACAGAAAGCTAGCGACTATTTTTCAACAAAGTGAAACTTTGGAAGACATCAATTTGGACACTTCTGATGGTGAAGTGGAAAAGAAATTGAGAGAAAAGGCAGATCAAACAGTTGATCTTACTTACAAAATGTTGAAAGAAAGGATCGACAGATTGGGTGTTGTACAACCAAATGTGTCTCTTGATGAAAATAGAGATTTGATCCTTGTAGAAATGCCAGGTATTGACAATCCACAAAGGGCAAGGCAATATTTGTCTCAGAGTGCAAAACTTGAGTTCTGGGAAACTTATAGATTTACAGACAATGGTGTCTTAGCTTCATTACAAGAAGCTGATAGAAGATTGAAAGGTGTTTCTGATACTACAGCAGTGGATTCTGCTTCACTTAACGCAGTCGGTCCATTACTTTCTGTTTTACAACTCAATGGCCAAAATGGTGTTCAATACCCCAAACTGTTGTAGGGGTTGCGGATAAAAACAAAACAAAAGTAATTTCTGAAATGTTGGAAAGGCCTGAGATTGCTTCTTTATTTCCTAAAAATTTGAAATTACTTTGGGGATATAAGCCATATCAAGACCCAACAACTAGAAATCCTACGGGTCAATATGAGCTTTATGCCATCAAAACACAACCCTAACACAGACAATGCACCCATTGATGGTGATGTGGTAACAAGTGCAGGTCAAACTCAAGATCAAATAACTGGTGAGCCTCAAGTAAATCTTACCATGAATGCTGCAGGTGCTAAAAAGTGGGCAGAATTAACAGGAAAAGCATACAATGGTAATGCAGAAGGCAACAGAAGAGAAATTGCCATCGTATTGGATGAACAAGTAGTAACTGCACCAAGTGTTAACACAGGAGCAATCACTGGCGGTTCTTCAGTAATATCAGGTAGCTTCAACGTACAAGAGGCTATTGACTTATCCAACATACTTGAGGTTGGTAAATTGCCTGCAAAAACAAAAATTATTCAAGAAGCGCAAGTCGGTCCTACATTAGGAAAACAAAACATCCAAAAATCTACATTGTCTTTGGTTTTGGGATTTCTCTTAGTCTTGGGATTTATGATATTTTATTATGCTAAAGGTGGAGTTGTATCAGTTTTGGCATTATTATTAAACATCATTTTGATATTTGGAACATTGTCTAGCTTTGGTACAGTGCTTACACTTCCTGGTATAGCAGGTATCGTTTTAACCATTGGTATGGCGGTAGATGCCAACGTGATCATTTTTGAAAGGATTCGAGAAGAACTGCGAGCAGGGAAAACCATGCTTCAATCGATCTCCGATGGTTTTACTGGATCATATAGTTCTATCATAGATGCCAACGTCACTACCATTCTTACAGCGATCGTATTGGCTTACTTCGGTTTGGGTCCAATCAAAGGTTTTGCAGTTGTATTGATCGTTGGTGTTATCTCTTCCATGTTTACAGCAGTTGTAGTTGGTAAATTTTTCATCGACAGTTATGTAAAAGATGGCGAAAGGAAAATGTCATTCTGGACTGGCGTAAGTAAAGAATCTTTGGCCAACCTTAATTTTGATTGGGTAGGTAAGAGAAAATATGCTTACATGTTCTCAGGTATACTCATTGCTGCAAGTTTGATCTCTATTGCGGTGAGAGGTTTTGAATTGGGTGTTGATTTCACGGGTGGATATTCTTACAACGTTCAACTTGATGGTGCTGCAGATATCAATTCTGAAAAATTGAGACAAGGTTTGAAGGATGTTTTCGGATCAGTTCCAGTTGTAAAACAAATTGATGCCAACAATACATTCAATATCATCACTTCATATAATATCAATGATACAGGTGAAGGTGCAGATGAAAAAGTAAGCACCAAATTATATGAAGGATTGAAAGCAATCACAGGCAGTAACACTACTTACGAAGCATTTAAAAATAGCGCTGGTTCCGATACTGGTTCAAAAATCATGAGCTTCAGTAAGGTAGGTCCTACAATTGCAGATGATATAAAGAAGAGCTCATTTTATGCAGGTATGTTTGCATTGATTTTGATCTTTATATACATCTTTATCAGATTCAGCAAGTGGCAATATTCAATGGGCGCGATTATAGCTTTATTCCACGATACGATTATCACATTGGGTATTTTCTCAATGTTGTATGGTTGGGCTGGTTTCTCTCTAGAAATTGACCAAGCCTTCATTGCGGCTATACTTACAGTGATTGGATACTCTATCAATGATACAGTGATTGTATTTGATAGGATCAGAGAATATTTTGGTCTTTATCCAAATAAAACAAAAGATGAGGTCATCAATGATGCGATCAACCAAACATTTTCTAGAACGACTATCACATCCATGACTACTTTGTTTGTGGTTTTAGTATTGTTCTTATTTGGTGGATCAAGTATCAAAGGATTTGCTTTCGCGATATTAGTTGGTATCTTAGTAGGTACTTATTCTTCTATCTTTGTTGCAACTCCAATTGTAAGAGACCTTACTGATGATATCTCCATTCAGAAGCGTGTATCACCAGCAAAAACAGCAAAAGCAGTTAGCTAAACATAATTTCTAAGGGAATATTTTCCCAACGGAAACAAAAATAAAAGGACCTTCGTTTGATATAGAACGAAGGTCTTTTTATTTTTATCCAAAAGTCACTTGATGCGATTATATACCAGCCTATTTTTCATTCTTTTTTTAGTGGCATTCAACAGCTGCTCAAGTTCATATAAAATAAAAACAGGGCAGTCCGCCTTTGACCTAAAACAATATGTTTTGGCGTCAGAGATGCTTGAAGATGAGTTTGAATCTGCTGAGGATCAGAAGATTAAGGCTGATAAAGCCTACTTATTGGGACAAACCTATGAATTTTTGCTTCAACCCAAAGTAGCCATTGGATGGTATGAAGAAGCCAACAAACTTGGTTATGGAATAAGGGCAAAGATAGCAACTGCCTATGGTTATAAAGGTATTGGTGAATACCAGAAGTCTTTAGCTTTGTTTAATGAACTTGCAAAGATCAATACTTTACAGCAAGAGTCTGTAAAAGAAATCAGAAATATCGAAGGCATTTTATCACAAGCCAAACCAAGTGGTTATTTTTATAAACTCAATAAAGTATTTGGCGGTGGCTCGTCGTCTTATGCTCCCTGTTTATATGAAGGAGATTTTCTTGTTTTTACATCAGATAGAGAAGACGCCACAGGCACTCAAACTTACAATTGGACAGAAAGAAAATTTTCCGATCTTTATGTAACGCCAAAAGGAGGTAACAATGCTTCAAGTTTTGACCCCATGTTTAATACGGAGTATAATGAAGGTGCGGTATGTTTCAATAAAACCTACACAGAAATATTTTTTACACGTTGCATGAGTGATGAGCCCAATGGAGACCAATATTGCAGAATTTACAACTCCCGAAAAAGCGAAATTGGCCAATGGAGTGTACCTGAGGCGCTTCCATTCCAAAAGGATGGCTTCAATTATGGTCAACCTGCTTTGGTAGAAAATGACAGCGTGCTGATTTACTCTGCCAAAAGTGAAGGGGATCAAAATGGATATGACCTTTGGTATACAGATAGATTTGAAGGAGCATGGTCTGAGTCGTTTCCTATGCCTGAAGTGATCAATACACAAGGCGATGAGTATTTTCCTACTGCAGATGGGGACACTTTATATTTTTCATCAGATTTCTTACCAGGTCTTGGAGGTTTAGATATTTTCAAAACCTATCTCAAAGATGGCAAATGGGTAAGGCCAGAAAGACTTCCTGCACCAATCAATTCTCCAGCTGATGATTATAGCTACATTGTGGATAATTCACCCTTACAAGGTAGACAACTGCTCAGAGGTTTCTTTGCTTCAAACCGAGGTAATATGGGCATCGATGAAGTTTATCTTTTTGAAAAACTGAGCGTAGAAGAAATTATCACAGCACCAAAGGATTCAACCATTGTAGTGGCTCCACCTGTTAAAAAGGACACTACCACAGTCGTTAAAGAAGAAGTATATGATTATGACATCTATGTTGCAGGAAAGGTCATAGAACAACCTGAAAAAAATAAACCAGCCACAAGGCCGAAGGCGATTGCAAGGGCAGATCTTGGTCAGAAAGACCTCAATGGGGAAAGCATCTCTTATAAGTCAGATAAAAATGGTTTCTTCATCAAACAGTTGAAAGGAGGAACATCCTATGAGTTCATTGCCAGAGCAGATTCTTTTCTTTCCAAATCTGTGATTATTTCTACCAAAGGTTTGAAAAGACCAGAACCAGGAGGTGTCGTTACCATCAACTTAGAAATACCGCTCGAAAGGATCACTAGAGACAAAGAATACGTGCTTGAGAACATATATTATGATACAGACAAGTTTTTCATCAGAAACGATGCGAAACCTACACTAGAAAGTCTCGCCAGAATGTTGCAACTCAATCCTGAAATAAACATTGAGCTGGGTTCTCATACGGATTGTAGGGCAGATGATGACTATAACCTTGAGTTGTCACAAAACAGAGCTCAATCTGCTGTAGACTATCTCGTTTCTCTTGGGGTAAATCAATCAAGGTTGCTAGCAAAAGGGTATGGGGAAACTCAATTTGCGGTCAATTGTCAGTGTGAAAATTGTACAGAAGCACAAAACCAACAAAATAGAAGGACGTCTTTCAGAATAAGGTGATCTCTTTAGAAAGGAGTCTTTACAAACTTCCCACCTTCTTACCGAGATAAACGCATAGTATACCCAATGTCACAGAACCAATGACATAGGCCAATAATGTCAACCATTCATCTTTCCTGATCATGACCAGAGATTCTAGTCCGAAAGTAGAGAAGGTACTGAATCCACCACAAAAACCAGTGGCTATTCCCAATTTCCATTTTGTTTCAATGGCAGATTTTTCATCCACTGCTATCAATAAGCCCAAAATAGTACAAGCAATCATATTGGCTAAAAAAGTACCCCATGGAATTCCATCGGCACTTGGATTTGCCCATTTACTCAAAAGTAGTCGCGCAATGCTTCCAACACCTCCACCTATAAAAACCCAGAAGAGTTGCGCACCTATGCTCATACTTTCCTCCTTTTATTTGCCAATGTGGATAAACCATAACTGAGCAGAATCGCACTTACCAATATCAAAATGATCAAATTGAGATTTCCAATTCCCTGCATTTTGAATGCCATGAAAATAAACAAAATGTTTACGACAACTAAAACCCCAGTGGCCTGCATATGACTCAAACCACTATCTATCAGTAAATGATGGATGTGATTTCTATCGGGATGAAAGGGAGATACACCTCTCAGTATGCGCAAAGTAAATACACGAAGAGTATCAAATAAAGGTAAAATCAAAACAGCAATGGCAAAAGAAGGAGCTGCTTTGAAATAATAAGCAGATTCCGGCATATTTTTATGGAGCTCAATAAATAAAATAGTCAAAATACTGCAAACCATACCGAGCAACAACGAACCAGTATCACCCATGAAAATTTTTGCTGGTGTGATGTTATATCTTAAAAACGCAAAACTAGCCCCAATCAAAGAAAATGCTATAATGGCTATTTCCAACCTTTCGATTTGATAAAACCAGATGCCCAAAATGAGCGAAATAAGAATGCCAATACTTGCAGACAAGCCGTTGATGCCATCAATGAGGTTGAAAGCGTTAATGATCACAATGATGGTAAACACGGAAAGAAAAACACTGGCTATGTAGGGGATGTCATAAATGCCAAAAATCCCATAAAAGCTGGTCAACATGATATTGGCCTTAAAAACCAAAATAATTGCTGCCAAAAGTTCGCCCAAAAATTTCCTGGCAGGGGATATTGGATCTAAATCATCTTTGGCACCGATGAGAAATATGATGATGAATGCACACAATATGTATTGCAAATCGCCAAAATAGTTGAAAGGTGTCCACATGATAATGGAAAAGAGCATGCCTGCAAAAATTGCAATGCCTCCCAAAGAAGGAGTTGACACCTTGTGGCTGGTCCTTTCACCAGGTTCATCTACTAAATTCTTTTTCCGTGCAATGTGAATAATCGACGGGATAGCAACGTAGGTAAGACAAAATGAAGTAATGAAAGCAAGGATTATTTCATACATAAAAAATAAAATTCTGTTTTACCGGTTTATCAAAAATAAATTGCTCATCTATAATAAAAAAACCTTTTGCAATAAAATTACTTACAACGATGTACTGCAAGGTGTGCTTGTAAGAAATCAGACTATTTGCATTTCAAATAAGTACACTATCAGTTTGGGCAAATGTCGACTAATTTCTTCGAATTAAGAAAATTTGCAGCCACACATTCCCACATCTAAAATGCTTTCTTTATGAAATGAGAAAATCATACAATTGAAAAAAACCTCAGATCATCCTTTTCAACGTTTTATTGCACCTCGCTCCCGCATTTTATAAATTCACTTAAGATCCATTTGCACAAATTTTGGTCGAAAATCGATCAAGATCATTTCATCCATAAGCAATTAAGGTTTTTTTAACCATTCTTCAAAGTCATTCATAAAAATTGTAAATACCTAATAATGAACATATTATAAGTGACATATTTAGTAAACATAAAGAAAGATCAAATTGGTGTAAAACTTATCTAAATCCAAAATTGATTCACTCACGTAGGTAATAACATTACAAACAATTTAAAAATTAAAAAGAAGAATATGAGAAAGTTAGTAGTTATGTTTTGCGCCATGGCCATTTCAACCATGGTTTTAGGTCAAAAAGAGAAGACAGTAGAAGTGGGTGGTGCAGCTATGTATCCATCTAAAAACATCATTGAAAACGCTGTAAATTCCAAAGATCACACCACATTGGTAACTGCTGTAAAAGCAGCTGACTTGGTGTCAACTTTGCAATCTGATGGACCATTTACCGTATTTGCTCCATCCAATGCTGCATTTGATAAACTACCAGAAGGTACTGTTTCAACTTTGGTAAAACCAGAGAACAAAACAACTTTGACAAAAATTTTGACATACCACGTCGTAGCTGGAAATTTTGATTCAAAAGCCATCAAAAAGGCGATTGATGAAGGCAAGGGAATGGCAACTTTCACAACGGTAGCTGGTGGTAAAATCACCGCTAAAATGCAAGGAAAAGATTTGATACTTGTTGATGAGAAAGGTGGAAAATCTGTAGTAACCATCAAAGATGTTTACCAAAGTAACGGGGTAATTCACGTGATTGATTCTGTGGTTATGCCCAACTAATTAATAAAATGATCTTTGTTTTTGTGAGTCGGTTATGTTATGCATGACCGACTTTTTTTTGTTTATCAATCATCAAAATGTCATTTTGTATGTGTGCATTTCATCACTTCGTTTTAAATACCCCAGAGGGGTTAAATATTAATAACCATGGATGAAGTCCATGGCTAGAAATGAAAAGAGCATATGATTTTGGCGGGATTTTTGGCGAAGCTTCCAAAAATCATGACAAAATCCCAACTACAAATTTAAGAAGTGATGAAATGCACCATTTTGTACGAACAGAGTGAAATTCAGACACGTTGAAAATCTACAGGTACACAACCATAAAAAACCAGAAAGTCGACTCTTTTTTAAAAAAGTAAAAAGGGGTGCAAATTTTCATTACAACCCCTAATATTAAAAAAAGCCTTACAACATTATCTAATTCAACACATAACTTAACATTCAGATTATCAAGGCTTATATTTTCCTTATAATCAGAGTCTATTATGATTTGTTGATGTTTTTGAAATGAATTAATCAGACTTTACTGATTATATTTCATTCCCTTTTCCTATCTTCGTGATGAGTAATCGTGGTGCTTCACTCAATCCAAAGTAAAGAATACAAGTTTCTATTCTGTTTATTATTCTGCAAAAATCAATAAGTAAAAGATAATAAACTACCAAAATATTTCATCGAATTATATTATAACTTTGTTTCGCGAAATAGAAAGGACATCGATTGCACATTTATGCTTAAAGAACCAACAAATACCGATAATCAAATTTCTAGTGGAAACCATCCTACTGATCCCTTTTTCATTCGCACACTCAATTTTAATGCAGCTTCTGAAAGGCCAGTATATGTAGTGAATGATCATGAAATTACCATGTTTCATCTTATTTCAGGCAACATTGAGTGGATCATTGACAACCAATATTTTACCATTTTACCAAATGACTTATTGGTTGTGTATCCCAAATCGACCATATCATGGGTTGAATCATCTCTTGACATATGCACCATTTATGAAATAAGAATAAACGTAGAAAGCTTATTGGCTCCACACATTCACAAGCCATTATGGAGCGGCATTCATCATGCAGAATTCAATGTCATACTAAACCTATTCAAACATTATAACCCGGCGATTATCCCAGAATGTAAGTTTCCAGCAGAGATTGTTTCTAAAATTATGAAAGAAATTGCCAATGAGGAACTCGGCTTTAAAACCAGAACCTATGCACTCGTGGACGAACTGATCATATCAACTGCAAGGTGCATTGGTAAAAGCAGTGCTCGTAATACTGACTTTAAAGAGCAGTTTTTGATTTTGGATAAAATGCTCAGGAATAACCTCAGTCACCAATGGACCGTGGCCGAAATGGCTGGAATTGTTGGATTTGGTATTACCTCATTCACCGATAAGGTAAAAAATCACAGTGGATTTTCACCATTAAACTATTTGATAAGTTTGCGCATCACGGAAGCTATCAAATTGATCAAAAATACAGACATCTCCATGACGCATATTGCCTTACGGACTGGCTTTTATTCGTCACAACACTTTTCCTCTACCTTCAAAAAAGTAACTGGATTATCACCCAAAGACTTTAGAAAAAAAGATTAATTATGGATTGTATCATCACACTTGAAATAGGAACCACCTCTACCAAAGTAGTCGTTTTTGACATGCTTGGTAAGCAAATTGCCAGCAACAAAGGTGCTTATCCTACCTTTCACAATCATACCCACATCAGTGAGCAAGACCCAGAGCAGGTTTTCATCACAGCACTTTTTGTGCTCAAGAGCATCATCAACAACCACCTGCTTTCTTCCAAAAGAAAAGTGAGGGCCATTGTTTTCTCTTCCTCCATGCACAGTGTATTGCCCGTTGACAAAAACGGCAACCCATTGGGCAATGCCATCATTTGGTCTGATAATAGAGCAGCCTCCATTGCAGAAGACCTGAAAAAAACAGCTTTGGGCGATGAGATTTATCAAAAAACAGGCACACCGATACATGCCATGTCTCCATTGGCCAAAATCGCCTGGTTGAGACAAAATAGTAAAGAGATCTATGGCCAAACGGCTAAGTTTATCTCCCTCAAAGAATATGTATTATACCAATTTACGGATGAATATTTTATTGACTACAGTCTTGCGTCTGCAACTGGCCTATTTAATTTGAAGTCCAAAAAATGGGAAGAAGACTCATTGAAATTTGCCGGAATAACAACAGACCAACTTTCAACACCTGTTCCGATCAATTTTGATGGTTTCAAATTGAAAAAAACTATGCAAAAATCTTTACATCTGGATGCTTCTACCAAGCTGATCATTGGTAGTACGGATGGGTGTTTTGCCACCTTGAGCACAGGGGCCATGCAAAAAGATGACGCCATCATCTCCATTACTTCCGGAGGCGCAGTACGGGTTTTTGGAAAAGAATGTCTGACCAACGATAAAGGCACTTTTTTTAACTACATACTCAATGACGATTATTATATTTCTGGCGGCCCTACATCCAATGGTGGCCTAGCCTTTGATTGGTCGATCAACAATATCTATAAAAACATCGAAGACGACTTAGACAAAGTCATTCCACAGTTATTCAATGAATTGACCAAAGTTCAAGCAGGCTCCAATGGTTTATTATTTTTACCGTATCTGCAGGGAGAAAGAGCGCCTATTTGGGACTCCAATGCCCGAGCGATGTTTTTTGGGCTCAACATCACCCACCAACCCATCCATATGATTCGCGCGGTACTGGAAGGTATCATTTTCGAAATGTTTAGCATTGCAAAATCTATTTTAAAACATAGGCAGTTCAATGCACTACATGTCAATGGTGTGTATGCAGCAACACCTTTGTGGTCTCAAATCATCAGTGATGTTTTTGGCATGCCTGTTTCCATCAGTCAATATCCACTGTCTGCCAATCTAGGAAGTGCCATGTTGGGGCTTACAGTCATGGGCGAATACAAGTCCTTGCAAGAGGCAAGTAGTATCATCCCCAGTCCTATAGAACTCAACCCTTCGGTTTCTAAACACAAATTGTATCAAAAACTTTTTGACATTTTTGAGTCCTTGACAGACAAATTGGAAGAGGAGTTCAGGCAAATTGCTGAAATACAAACCAAAAATTGACATTTTCAGGACAGACAAATCCAAATAAGTAGGTAAATTACGACTGGCTTACTTTCAGATCATATTGAAATACTGAATATTATGCCCACTAAATGAATTTTGTTAGCTCAAATTTTATAATTTTGTGGCCCAAATACGTTTTGAGTATATTTTTCTGATGGACGGACTTCGAGATAAAATAGATTTTGATAAAATACCTCAGCATGTTGCTATCATTATGGATGGCAATGGGAGGTGGGCGAAGTCGCATGGCATGCCCAGAGTAGTGGGTCACAAAACGGGTGTTTCCTCTGTTCGTGAAGTGTCTGAAGCTTGCGCAGAATTGGGTGTGAAATATTTGACACTCTACACCTTTTCTACCGAAAACTGGAATAGACCCATCACCGAAGTAAATGCTTTGATGGCCTTATTGGTAGAAACCATCAAACACGAAATAAAGACGCTCAATAAAAATAACATCAAGCTCAAAACCATTGGTGATCTGAGTCAACTACCAGAAAGAAGTAGAAAAGCACTTTTGGAGGGAATTGAGCAAACAAAGAATAACACCAGGATGACATTGGTTTTGGCGTTAAATTATAGTTCCAGACTTGAAATTGTGAACGCTGCCCGCCAAATTGCTGAGAAAGTTGCTAAAGGCCTTATACAACCCGATCAAGTAAATGAGGCATTATTTACTGACCACTTACACACTTTTGACATTCCTGACCCTGAATTACTCATCAGAACCAGTGGCGAACTAAGAATATCAAATTATCTTTTGTGGCAAATAGCTTACGCCGAATTGTATTTCACTGATGTTTTCTGGCCAGACTTTAGAAAAGCAGATTTACACCAAGCAATTTTGGAATATCAGAACAGAGAAAGAAGGTTTGGCAAAATCAGTGAGCAACTTGTCAACACCTGATCTTTTAAATATAAGTTAAAGAAATTAATATTGAATTATAATATAGGCAAGTCATTCGTATTACCAAGCAGACTCAAGCAAGTCTGTCTTACGCTTATTCATCAAGAAATAAAATTCATGCAAACATATAAACTGATTATTACTCTTTGTACCATTCTGCTAGGTGTGCAGATTGGGCAAGCACAGTATACCAGTCAGGAAGTCTATGACTACGAAGAAAGAAATACCTATGAAATCGGTGGTATCAACATAGAAGGAGCGGTGAATAGAGATCGCAATGCCATCAAATCTATCACAGGGCTGAGAGAAGGTGTCAAAATCACCATTCCTGGACCAGAAGTACAAGGGGCTATGAAGTCTTTGCTAAAACTGAGATTGTTTGATGATGTGCAAATTTATGTAGATAGCATTGTCAACGAACAAATCGTATACCTCACGCTCAAATTGGTGGACAAACCAACCTTATCAAGGTATTTTTTCACAGGCGTAAAGGCAGCTTCACATGACGATTTAAGTGACATTGTCAAAGGTGTTCTGACAAAGGAAAGTATTGTAAAAGACGATGAAAAGGAATTGGCCAAACAAAAATTGACAGAATATTATGTGAAAAAGGGAAAGTTGGATGCAGAAGTAACTTTGACTGAAATCAAGGACACTAGCCGCAACAATTCCATCATCTTACAATTTGATGTTGATCCCAAAGAAAGGGTGAAAATTGAAGAAATCATATTTGAAGGCAATGCCACAGTTTCTGATAAAAAGCTGAGAAAGAAATTAAAAGATACCAAAAGAAAGGGTACATTTTTGAAGAAATCCAAATTTGTTGAAGATAGCTACCGAGATGATAAAGACAATATCATTGCATTTTACAATGAAAAGGGGTATAAAAATGCACGCATTGTAGAGGATAGCATCTGGAGAAATGAAGATGGAAACCTCATGATAAAAATTTTGATTGAAGAGGGAAATGTGTTCCATTATAGAAATATTACCTGGAAAGGAAATACGATCTACTCAGACGATCAATTGAATAGAGTATTGGGTATTATTCCAGGAGATGTTTATAATCCTGAATTACTTTCCCAACGTTTGCGCTTTAGTCAAGATGGAGGCGACGTATCCTCTTATTATCTCGATGACGGTTATTTGAGTTTTAATGTTGATCCGGTAGAAACATCCATCGTCAATGACAGCATAGATGTTGAAATGAGGATTTACGAGGGCCCTAAGTTTACCATTGGAGACGTGGTCATCAAGGGCAATGACAGGACACATGATCACGTGATCAGGAGGGCAGTAAGGACCAGACCAGGCCAAAAATTCTCGCGATCTGACATCATCCGTTCACAAAGAGAAATCATCAACCTAGGATATTTCAACCAAGAAAACCTGGATATACAAACACCTGTTAACGAAAATGCAGGTACAGTAAATATAGAATATACCGTTGAAGAAAAACCATCAGATCAATTGGAACTTTCCGCAGGTTATGGTGGACAAAGTGGTTTGATTGGTACATTGGGTGTTACTTTTAATAACTTTTCACTCAGAAACGTAAAAGATAGGTCGACTTGGTCTCCTTTACCACAAGGTGATGGTCAGAAGTTATCCTTGAGGGTACAATCAAATAGTAGGTTTTTCAGATCTTATAACTTCTCATTGACTGAGCCATGGTTGGGAGGTAAAAAACCAAACTCTCTTACTGTGGGTTTGGTTGCAAGTGTTTTTGATTATACATTGGTTGGTTCTGGTGCCATCAATATCGTAAAAGGCTTTGTAGGTTTAGGAAGACAATTGAAGTGGCCAGATGATTTCTTTTCATCGAGTACCACACTCAATATTGAAAACTTAGCATTATCCAACTATCAGCAAGGTAACTTCTCTGTAGAAGAAAATGGAGTTTATTATCCAGTAAAAAATGGTAATTTCAACAACTTCTCAGTGACACAAAATTTTGTGAGGAGTTCTGTTTCTGACCCATTATTCCCGAGAAGTGGTTCTACTATTTCACTATCTGTACAGTTTACACCTCCTTATTCTTTATTTTCTAAAAGGAAAACATACATACCAACCGATGAAGAAATAGCCGAAATAGAAACAAGGTTGAGAGAAGAATATGGCCCAGCAGATCCACCTTCACCTACAGAAATAGCATCTGAAGTCAATAGCGTGAGATTGGCAAAACAATTTAAATGGCTGGAATACCACAAATGGAAGTTTGCTTCAGAGTTTTATTTCAACCTATTTAACAAATTGGTTTTGAAGGCTCAGGCAAAAATTGGTGTGATGGGCTACTACGATAAAAATGTTGGAGTACCACCTTTTGAAAGATTCTTACTAGGTGGAGATGGTCTATCCAATCAAAATAACTTCATCACGGGTCAAGACATCATTTCATTGAGAGGTTATGACGCACAAACAGATTTCCCTATCAATAACTTAGGGGGAGCAACCATCTATGATAAGTTTACCTTAGAATTGAGGTATCCGATATCACTCAATCCGAGCAGTACGATATTTGTAACGAGCTTTGTGCAAGGAGGTAATTCTTGGGGTAAATTCAGAGATTTCAATCCATTCGATGTTAAGAGATCTGCGGGTATGGGTTTGAGGGTTTTCCTTCCGATGTTTGGTTTACTTGGATTTGATTATGGATTTGGTATTGATAAAAACTTGCCTGCTGGTTCTTCTTGGAAGGATTATGGAAGGTTTAGTATAGTCATTGGTTTTGAACCAGAATAATGTATTTTTGCCATTCTTTTGCTGAAGACAAAGACCTTAGGTCAAAAGTCTAAAGTTAAAGTATGGTTAAACGAAGGTGAGGGTTGTTTCAAAAGCATAAAACATCCGTCATAAATTAAAATTAAACAGTTAGAAATTAATACAATGAAAAAACTTTTCGTACTAGCACTTGGAATTTTCTTATTCAGTGCTTCCGCAACTGCACAAAAATTTGGATATATCAATAGTCAGGAATTGTTGGTCAGCTTACCAGAAGTGAAAGCAGCAGATTCAGAACTTGAAGCATTCCAAAAACAATTGATGACCAAAGGTCAAGAATTGGTTGCTACATTTGAAACAGAATATAAAGCTTATGTTGAAGAAGCAAATAAAGGCTTACTTTCAAAAGTTCAAATGCAAAAGAAAGAAGAAGATCTTGGTGTAAAGCAAAAAACCATTCAAGATTACGAGCAAGAAGTACAACTAAAATTGTCTCAGAAAAGAGAAACTATCTATAAGCCAATTTTAGATAAAATAAACACTACCATCACTGCTTTTGGAAAAGAAAATGGCTATACCATGATCTTTGATTCAAGTGCTGGCAATCTATTGTTTGTACAGGATTCTGACAATCTATTTGAAGCAATCAAGGCTAAATTGAGTATCGCCTCAAACTAATATATCTCTCTAATAGAGCTTAACGATAAAAAGAGTTACCCAAAAAGTAACTCTTTTTTTGTCTGCCACTGAGGGCTGGTACAAAATAAAAATTTTAAACGTTGGAGAATTACTCCAATTTTCAAAAACTGGTAAGGTTTTTGTTATATTATAAATATTTATAATATGTTTGTGGTATGACTTTAAGGGTTTTGATTCAAATTTGCTTATTTTCATTACTTGCGATGATGACAACATCATGTGCAAGTAGTAAAAAATATGGCAATAGAAACAGTTCTTATACAAAGTCACGCACCGCTCGCTCCAATCAAAATAAGCCCGCTAAATCCAACGATGATTATTTAGCAGTAGTTGATGTGAAAAATGATAAAAAGGGAGGATATGATGTACCTTCCAAAAAGAAATATAGAAAACCACTACAAAACGATGATGTAGAAAAAGCCTTTCGAGAAGGCATCTATGAAACTGGCTCCCAATATATAGGATTGAAATACAGGTCTGGTGGGCGGGCACCTAATACAGGTTTTGATTGTTCTGGCTTTGTATCCTACGTAATGGGCCAAAGTGGTATAAAGATTGGCGGATCTTCTATTTCTATGTCCAAATTGGGTTTGCCCAAGGATAAAGAAAATCTACAAATAGGTGACTTGGTTTTTTTTGGTAGAAATGGTAATATCCACCATGTTGGCATCGTATCCAATAATGTGGATGGTGAAATAGAAATGATTCACAGTGCATCCAGTACTGGTATATCAGTAGATATCATAGACAAATCTGATTATTGGAGGCGCAAATTTATGTTTGGCAGGGATATCATTACGCCACATCTTGAGAAGCCAGCTGATAAATAGTGAGATGTAAGATGTGAAATGTTGGTAGTAGTTGTTGTATGAGCCCCCTTTTACCCAAACACAAAGATCGAATGTGTTGAATCTTCGATCTTCACCACTTTTGACCCGATCACAAAGATCGAATGTGTTGCATATTCGATCTTCATTAACGTCCTAGTTCAGTTAATTTTTTTTTGCAACATGGAGCATAGGCAACATGGATCATAGGAGGTTTATGCTTTTGATAGAATTATTATCCTCCTACAACCGACGATAAAATAAATCACATTCATAAAACTCAAACAAAAAGCCGTTTTTGTCCTTTAAATACCTGTTACTTTCTCATTAGCACATTAATACCCATAGGAAATGAATTAGACCATTTACTTTTCTATTTTTGCTATCCCTTATCATCATAAAAGGAACAATTAAAGTCATTAAATAAAAAATATGGATTTCATCAACCGCATCCCCAGACAGAAATCAGAAGCTTTGTTTGCAAAAGCAAAAACCTTATTTCCAGGAGGCGTCAATTCTCCAGTGCGCGCATTTAAATCTGTAACCGGAGCGCCACTATTCATTAAAAAAGGTGATGGCAGTCGCATTTGGGATGAAGACGACAATGAATACATCGATTTTTGTGGTTCTTGGGGGCCGCTCATTTTAGGACACAACAATGAAGCTGTCAGAAATGCCATCGTTGAAACAGTAGGTCAAGGTACCAGCTTTGGAACGCCCACCAAGTACGGAGTAGAAATTGGTGAATTGTTGATCAATAATCACCGATATCTGGAAAAAATCCGCTTTGTAAGTTCTGGCACTGAGGCAGTCATGAGTGCAATCAGATTGGCCAGAGGTTATACCGGTAAGAGCAAAATTTTAAAATTTGAAGGTTGTTATCATGGACACGTTGATTCTTTGATGGTCAAGGCTGGTAGCGGATTGGTCACTTTTGGTGTTTCAACTTCTGCTGGTGTGCCACAATCCTTTGCCGAAGAAACGATCGTTCTTCCACTCAACGACCTACAAGGTTTCATTGACTTGATGTCCCAACAAAGTGATGAGATTGCAGCCGTAATCATAGAGCCCATCCCTGCAAATAATGGCTTGTTGTTGCAGGATTATAACTACCTCGCTTGGTTGAGGAAAGTTTGTGATGAACACAATGTTTTACTGATATTTGATGAAGTAATCTCTGGTTTCAGAATTAGTTTTGAGGGTGCAAGTGGTCATTACAGCATCCAACCTGATTTGATTACCTTCGGAAAAATCATAGGTGGAGGTATGCCTGTGGGAGCATATGGCGGCCGAGCAGACATCATGGCTATGATTGCACCAGATGGACCTGTTTATCAAGCAGGTACTTTGAGTGCAAATCCTGTAACCTTATCTGCGGGCATTGCAACCATCAAACAATTACTTCAAGAAGGATTTTACGAAACTTTGGAAGCAAAAACGCAAAAAGTGGTTGATGCAATGGAAAGCTACTTTGACGAAAAAGGATATGACATCAGCATGCCGCACATTGGCAGTATATTTTGGATTTGTTTTACGAAAGACCGAGTTTTTACAGCTGATCAGATTGATCCCAAAGGCATGGATAAATTTAAAATCATCCACCATGAATTGCTGCAACGAGGTATTTATTTAGGTCCATCTGGTTATGAAGTTGGATTTATCTCTGCTGCACACACAGACGACGATTTGGAAATTTTTGTCACGCATCTCAAAGCTGCCATAGATTTGGCCTATAAACCTGTATAAGATGTCAATGAAGTGGTTGAGTTATCTGGTTATTTCCTACATGTTGCTTGCGCTCATTTGGTGGACCATTTTGCTCCATTCAAAAAATCAACAGGCCTTCGATTCCAAAGCGGCTTTGATGACAGTACAAGGAAATCTTACAGAAATTGCCCCCTTGGAATCGGAATACAAACGTCAAGCCAATATGATTTTGGGAGAAGGTATTGTATTTGGAGTATCACTTTTGTTGGGAATCTGGCTTATCCAACGTTCATTTTCGAGAGAATTGGAAGTGAGGGAACGGCAGAATAATTTTCTTTTATCCGTGACCCATGAGTTGAAATCTCCCCTTACCTCCATCAATTTGTCACTGGAGACCATGCGCAAAAGGACGCTTTCTCAAGAAATGATCAAAGACATTTCAGATACAGCCTTGGGAGAAAGTCATCGTTTAGAAAATCTAATCAATGATTTGCTTTTGGCCACTAAATTAGACCATGAATACGCCTTTTTGAAAACAAATACAGACGTCTCGACCATGATCAAAGAAATCCTGGACGAATACTTTTTGAATCGGGACAATGTAGTACTGCATCACCACATCCAAGATGCCATCTTTGCGGATATTGATCAGGCAGCTTTTGAAAAAGTAGTAACCAACTTGATAGAAAATGCCATCAAATATGGAAATGGTCAAAAAATTGAAGTCAATTTGCTGAAAGAGCAAGATAACAAAAGCTTTAAGTTGGAAGTAAAAGATGAAGGTCCAGGCATTCCTGCCAAAGAGCGAGAAAAGATCTTTCAAAAATTCTACAGAGTCGGATCAGAAAATACCCGTAAAACAAAAGGTACTGGACTCGGTTTATACATCATAGAACGGATTGTCGAAGGGCATCATGGCAATGTTTCCTATCTGGAAAACAAACCAACAGGAGCCATTTTTGAGGTAAAAATTCCGATGAAGGCATGAGAATATTACTGGTAGAAGATGAAGATCAAATTCGCAAATTGGTGCGGATGAACTTGCAGATGGAAGGTTACGAAGTAGTGGAAGCTATAGACGGAGCCATTGCCTTACAATACATCGATCAGCAACATTTCGACTTGATTTTATTGGACATCATGTTGCCAGAAGTCAATGGTTTTCAAATTTGTGAACAGGTAAGACTGAGAAATAAAAAAGTAGGTATCATCATCATGTCTGCCAAAGATAGTTCGGAAGACCGCATTTTGGGCCTCAAACTAGGAGCTGATGATTACATCAATAAACCATTCAACCTTGAGGAATTGCTGTTAAGGGTACAAAATCTCGTCAAACGGAGCAGTATCGAGAAAAAAACCCAATTGGAAACTTACTCATTTGGTGATAATAAAATTAATTTTGCGACCTACGAAGCAGAGGGCCTGGGTGGTCCACTCAAGTTGACAAATAAAGAAGTTTTACTTTTACAAATGTTGATAGAACATAAAAATGAGGTTGTAAGTCGCCAACAAATCTTACAAAGTGTGTGGGGATATGATGTGTATCCATCCACAAGGACGATCGATAACTTCATCATGGCTTTCCGCAAATACTTTGAAAAAGACCCCAAAGACCCTAAATATTTTCAAAGCATCAGAGGAGTTGGATACAAGTTTTCTATCTCGGCAGATTGACCAGCATCCAAAATCAACATTAAACAAAATCTGCCAAAAGCAAACATCATAAAATAATACCATGCCAGGAAGTACCTACGGACAAGTTTTCAGAATCACAACATATGGAGAGTCACACGGCAAAGGTATTGGTGTGGTGATTGACGGATGCCCGGCAGGAATTCCCATTACAGAAGAGGATATAGCCATTGATTTGGATAGAAGGAGACCGGGACAATCGGCAATTGTTACTCAGAGAAAAGAAAGCGATACTCCACACATCATGTCTGGAGTATTTGAAGATTTTACCACAGGCACTCCCATCAACATATTTATACCCAATGAAGACCAACGATCAAAGGACTACGGCCATATAAAAGATGCCTTTAGACCTTCTCATGCTGATTTTACTTATCAGGAAAAATATGGCATCAGGGATTATAGAGGAGGGGGAAGATCTTCAGCCAGAGAAACCGCAGCTAGGGTTGCTGCTGGTGTGATTGCGAAAAAGTTATTGTCGCATTATGGTGTGATTATCACAGCTTATGTGGATCAAGTCGGGCATATAAGCATTCCAGAAGAAAATTATCCTTTGTCATTTGCTACTATTGAAGAAAATCCAGTGCGCTGCCCTCATCCTGAAACCGCTGCTAAAATGGAAGCCTTCATCAAGGAGGTTCGCAAAGATGGTGATACGGTGGGCGGAGTGGTAAGCTGTCTCATTCAAAACTGTCCCATTGGGCTTGGCGAACCAGTATTCGACAGACTTCACGCCGATTTGGGCAAAGCCATGTTGAGCATCAATGCGGTAAAAGGGTTCCAATATGGGTCGGGATTTAGATCGGCCCGTATGAGAGGATCAGAACACAACGATCTTTTTGACAACATCGATGGCAAAATAGTAACCCGTACCAATAACAGCGGAGGTATTCAGGGAGGCATATCCAATGGCATGGAAATCTACTTTTCTGTAGCGTTCAAACCAGTAGCGACGATTGTCATGGCTCAAGAATCCGTTGATAAAGATGGAAATGCTGCATTGGTTGAAGGCAAAGGTCGTCATGACCCTTGTGTGGTTCCTAGGGCGGTGCCGATTGTGGAAGCGATGGCTGCGCTTACACTAGCAGATCATTTATTGAGGGCAAGATTAGCCAAAGTTTAAGCTATTCGTTTCTGGATTATTTGTTAGATTTGGCTTTAGGTTCTGAACAATAGAACCTCCACGTTTTACAAAATCCACAGGTATGGAAACGGAAATTCTTGCACGGATTCAATTTGCATTTACCATTGCTTTTCATTACATCTATCCTCCACTCAGCATTGGACTTGGCCTGTTGATGGTTATTTTTGAAGGGTTATACATTCAAACAAAAAACCAACTTTACCATACACTTTGTCGGTTTTGGACCAAAATTTTTGCACTCACCTTTGGCATTGGCGTTGTGACTGGCATAGTCATGGAGTTTGAGTTTGGCACGAATTGGGCCGTTTATTCCAGGTATGTAGGTGATGTTTTTGGCAGTGCACTTGCCGCTGAAGGGATTTTTGCTTTTGCCTTGGAAAGTGGATTTTTGGGCATTTTATTATTTGGTTGGAATCGAGTAAAACCTTGGGTGCATTTTGTTTCTACCGTGGGTGTTTTTCTGGGATCGATGTTCTCAGCCGTTTGGATCGTTGTGGCAAATAGTTGGCAACAAACGCCTGCAGGCTTTCATATTGTTGGAGAAGGAATGCAAGCGAGAGCAGAAATCACTGATTTTTGGGCCATGGTTTTCAACCCTTCAAGTGTGGATCGATTGACACACGTTTGGATCGGGGCATTTCTCTCAGGAGCATTTTTGGTACTGAGCGTCCACGCCTATTATTTGGTAAAAGGTAGATATATTGAAATTTCACAGAAAGCTTTCAAAATAGCCTTGCTGGTTGCAACCGTTTTTTCTTTGAGTCAACTGTTGACTGGCCATCATTCTGCAGATGGGGTTGCAAAAAATCAACCCGCAAAACTAGCTGCTTTAGAAGGTCATTATCCCGCCAATGAAAAAGCAGATATGTATTTATTTGGATGGGTAGATCAAAAAAATGAAACCGTTTCTGGTTTGAAAATTCCAGGCGGCCTTTCCTTTCTCATTCATCAAGACTTTGACAAACCAGTAGTAGGTTTGAATGCCTTCAAAAAAGAAGATCGTCCTGGACAAGTAAATGCTGTTTTTCAATTTTATCACCTCATGGTAAGTATAGGCATGTTGTTGATAGGCATGACTTTATTGGCCTCCTTTTATTGGTGGCGAGGTAAGTTATTTGACCAAAGATGGTTATTGATGCTTTTTGTGCCCTCCGTTATTTTACCTCAAATAGCCAATCAAGTAGGCTGGTTTGCGGCTGAAATGGGAAGGCAACCATGGGTTGTTTATGGTTTATTAAGGACTTCTCAGGCATTCTCCCAAGCGGTCAGCGCCAATCAGATTTTATTCTCATTGATCTTATTCTTCCTGGTTTATGCTCTTTTACTGTTTTTGTTTTTATATCTGTTGAATAAGAAAATCAAACACGGGCCATATGATGAATCAGAAGAAGAGGATAGGCCTATGACCAAAGATATTTCAGATGCGATCACCGGATAAAATAAAATAAAGATGACAGACAAATTCATTGGCATTGATTTTCCCACTTGGTGGTTTTTGGTAGTTGGAGGATTGTTTTCAGGGTATGCAATTTTGGATGGTTTTGACTTTGGAGCGGGTGCCTGGCATTTATTTTTCAAAAAAGAACAAAGCAGACGATTGGCTTTGAATGCAGTTGGACCTGTTTGGGACGGCAACGAAGTTTGGTTGGTAATCGGTGGAGGAGCACTTTTTGCCGGTTTTCCTGTTTTGTACGCCACTTTGTTTTCAGCCATGTATATTCCATTTATATTATTTCTGGTTTTCCTCATCTTCAGAGCGGTGGCTATTGAGTTTAGAGGTAAAGAAGAAATGTTGTGGTGGCGCAAAATGTGGGACATTTGTTATAGCGTTTCCAGCATCATGTTGGCGTTTTTATTGGGCGTTGTGTTGGGAAATGTCCTACAAGGACTGGCCATTGGTGATGATTATTTATATCAAGGTGCTGGTTTTTTTGAATTTTTAAATCCTTATGCCATCATGGTTGGAGTGACTACTTTGTCGTTATTTATGATGCACGGAGCCATTTATTTGCTGATAAAAACAGAAGGAAAACTCTTTGACAAGTTGGAAGGGCTGCTCAAAAAAGCCATGATCTTCTTCATGATCAGTTTTACCATCACCTCTTTATATACTTTGCTGTACATACCACACCTATCTGATGATTTTAAAGCAGAGCCACTTTTATTCATTTTCCCATTGCTTACCTTTTTGAGCATTGCCAATGTACCCAGGCTTGCAAGCAAAAAAAGATATAAATGGGCATTTTTCTTTTCTGCACTTTCCATCGGATTTATGTTAGCCTTGGTTGCCATCGAATTATACCCCACCCTACTACTTTCTACCGTCAGTGAACAATACAACATTGACATCTACAATGCTGCAGCATCCACCAAATCGCTCAAAATTATGATGATCATAGTTGCCATTGGTGCACCCCTGGTTGCTTCTTACACTTATTTTGTTTATAAAACCTTCAGTGGTAAGGTCGTCATTGACGATGCGAGTTATTAATTTTTAAAAAGGAATCCCTACGGTTTACTTTTTATATTTCTTCGTAATACCCACCAAAGTGAACCAAGTTAGCTGACTGATTGAATTAAATTGGTTAATTTTTTCCTAAAATACGAATTTTTTCGTACTTACATATTGATTATACGAATCATTTCGTATATACTTGTAATACTATTCATAAAAAGGAAAGAATGACACCGACAGACGCGGAATTAGAAATCTTACAATTGCTTTGGTCTAGTGGACCGAGTAGTGTAAGAGCAATCAATGATGAACTAAACAAAAGGCGTGAGGTGGGCTATACAACGACCCTGAAAATCATGCAAATCATGAATGATAAGGGTCTGGTCAAAAGAGACACCAATAATAGGTCACATGTTTACGAGCCCATCATCATGGAAGGAAATACCAAGTCCACCTTGCTCAACACCTTCATGCACAATACTTTCAATGGATCTTTGAAGGACATGGTAATACATGCCTTGGGTGACGGGACTTCATCAAAGGAAGAACTCGAAGAAATAAAACAATTAATTGACTCCATGCAAAAAAGAGACTTAAAATGAGTACCAACATTTCCATTATTTCAGACCAAATCTGGTACGCCTTGAGCCAAGCTTTGGTCCATTCTATCTGGCAAGGTTTTGTTTTGATGATACTGGTAGCCTTCATGTTGTATGCCGTAAAACTCAATAAACCGCACATGCGGTACTGGATTGCGGTTGGAGGCGTTCTTTCTTTTCTGCTGATTTTTGGAATAACTTTCCTGAGTTCACTTTCGGATTATCAGGCCATTCAAACTTACCCATTTGTCGAAAACGCTTTGAGTGGGGATGTCCAAATTTGGAACCTGATGGGTGAAACTGCAGCCATTACCTCTTTTTCAGACCTCATCAATCCGACAGTCATCACCACCATTTGGCTATGTGGATTTTTGATTTTTGGTCTGCGAATGGCCTTTTCCTACGTCTATCTACTTTACGTCCACAAAGGTTCTCAATTGGATGAAACATCGGAAATATATCATGTTTTACAGGAATTAAAATCAAAGATGCAGATGAGCGAAAATATTCAATTGCGCATCAGTCAGACAGTCGACACCATTTTTACCTATGGATTTTTCCACCCCATCATTGTGTGGCCCATTTCTTTGTTCAATCAATTAAATGCAGACGAAGTTTCGCTTATCCTGGCTCATGAGTTGGCCCACATCAAAAGGAAAGATTATGTTGTAAAAATGCTTTTAAACCTAGTGAATGTGGTTTTATACTATCATCCCCTGGTGTGGTGGCTCAATCGGGTCATCAACAACGAACGCGAGTATGCCTGTGACTTAGAGGCATTGGCTCAAAATGGAGACACCACTCAGCTCGCAATGGTGCTTGTCAAATTACAAGAATACAAACTCAATCCTGCAACATTGAGCAGTAATCATTTCAACGATAAAAATTCATTTTCAAACCGTATAAAAAGACTATTTAATATGCCGATCAAACAATCATTTAGCAAAAGCAAGCTGACTATTTTACTTCTTTTCTTTGCCATTGGCTTATTTGCCATTGAGTACAAAAACATCAAATCTGCGGTCATAGAAAATGATGCAGCAAATATTTCTGCACTATTTCCCGCTATCACCAATGCCCCAGAGGTCTCATCTGTAGCACAAAAAGATACCATCGATCCAATCAAAGAAAGCAAGTCTTCGGCATTCATTATCAAAAATGATGGAGATCGATCTGTAAAAATGGAGATGGAAAATGGCGAAATCAAAAATTTGGAGATCGATGGAAAGGTCATAGACAAGGCAGATTATGATCAATACACCGATGAGTTAAAAACTATTGAAGGTCGCAGATTTAAACATGGCGATAGAATGCCTTTTGGTTTTGATGCAGCAGGAATGGAACCATTTGTTTTCAAGTTAGATCAATTTAAAGCCATGAATGACTCAATTTTCAAGGGTTTCAATTTTCATGCTCTACCTGATTCACTATTCCACTTTCCTGGAGGCATGGGAATGTATTTCTCTGATGAGGATG
The DNA here is from genome assembly GCA_016715105.1 of Saprospiraceae bacterium. Taxonomy (GTDB): domain Bacteria; phylum Bacteroidota; class Bacteroidia; order Chitinophagales; family Saprospiraceae; genus JADKBO01. Next base: position 279,849 of record JADKBO010000006.1, read on the forward strand.
ATAACTTTGGAAATATGGATCTAGAAAACTTTTTGGAGCATAACAGAATGTCTTTGGAAAACCAACGAGAAATGCTCAAAGAACTGGGTATTGACATGGAGATTCAAAGAGAACATGGTTTACACATGAGGGAAAATGCTGAGAAAATGCGTGAACATATGGAAAAAATGAAACCTGGAATGGGCAGTAGAGATCTTAAAGGTTGGAATGATGATTTAAATACGTTTCCAAGAAATTCTTACAACTTTTCAACAGAACCTGGCGCATCAAACTTAGAACAGAAATTGGGAAGTCAATTGAATAAAGATGGTTTTTTATTACCTGAAAAAGAAAACTCTGTAAAACTCACTGGCAAATATTTAAAAATTAACAGTGAAAAAATGCCTCAAGTTATATTCGAAAAATACAAAAGATTATTTGAAGAAGAAACGGGCATTCCACTCAGTGATAAAAATGTCATCGAGTTTAAGATGGAAGGCAAACCTACATCGGGCAGAAAATATCGCGCTTTTAAGTTAAGGAAACTAATTTAAAAAATTTTTAAAAAATTTTTTTAAAACCCCGGAGGAAAAATAAAACATGAAGTCCGGTAAAACGGAATATGATTTTGGCGGGATTTTTGATCCAAAAATCATGACAAAATCCCAACGACCAAATTGAGAAGTCGTCAAATACATCTCATTAGGGAAACAAAAAAGCCATTCAGAAATCTGGATGGCTTTTTTTATTGTCTCTAATTTTTATTTATCGAATGATAAGCTGCGATCTTTCTGGACCTGTGGAGATGATCGAAATTTTGGTCTCGAGCAATCTTTCTAATTCCAAAATGTAATCACTTGCATTTTTCGGGAGCGACTCAAACGTTTTACACTCGCTCAAATCTGACTTCCAGCCTTGATATGGGGTGTATTGAACATCCACAGCAGTTGTGCACAAGTCAAAAGGAAGCTCGTGCGTTTCTTTTCCGTCGTACTTATATGAAGTACCCACTTCAATTTCATCAAAGTCATTGAGTACATCCAATTTGGTGATCACGATTTGAGTGACACCATTAAGCATATTTACATATTTTAATTGCGGAATGTCGATCCAACCGCAACGTCTTGGCCTACCTGTAGTTGCACCAAACTCCATGCCGATTCGTCTCAATGTTTCGCCAGTCTCGTTTTCCAATTCAGTAGGAAAAGGACCACCACCTACTCTGGTACAATAAGCCTTAGCGATACCAATCACTTCTCTCACTTTGGAAGGCGGTATACCCAATCCGTTGCAAACACCAGCTGCAATGGTATTGGATGAAGTAACATAAGGATAAGTACCATAATCAATATCGAGCATGGAACCTTGAGCACCTTCTGCCAAAATTCTTTTTCCTTTACTTAAAAGATCATTGAGGAAATATTCAGAACTGATGGAATTGAGGCTTCTCAAAAGTTCCAAACTTTCAAACCATTTGGCTTCTTCACCAGCCAAATCAAACTCCACTTGAGGGTATAATTTGATCAAGCCCAAGTGTTTTTCCTTGAGTGCGCGGTATTTTGCTTCAAAATCATGCAAAAAGATATCACCAACCCTCAAACCATTTCTACCAGTTTTGTCCATGTAAGTAGGACCAATGCCTTTGAGCGTAGAACCAATTTTAGTTGCCCCTTTAGAAGCTTCTGATGCAGCGTCGAGCAATCTATGAGACGGCAAAATCAAATGCGCCTTCTGAGAAATATATAATCTGCTTTTATATTCAATATTGACCGTGTCGAGGTTTGCCAATTCTTTTTTGAAAGTGATGGGATCGAGCACCACACCATTTCCAACCACATTGATAATGTTGCTTCTGAATACGCCCGAAGGAATCGTATGCAAAACAAACTTCTTATCACCTATGATGATGGTATGGCCAGCATTGGGTCCACCTTGAAACCTACACACTACATCGTACTGATCTGCAATGTAATCAACAACCTTTCCTTTACCCTCGTCACCCCACTGCAAACCCAACAAAACATCTACATACATGAATCCAAAAATTTTAAGCGGCAAAAATACCAAAACAATTTGTTATCAAACCATTTATTAAAACTTTTATCAGATTCATTGAAAGTGTGAATATTCACTCATTTTATGTTGTCAGCGGACTAGAGAAAAAATATAGAAAAATGGAAGAAAATGGATATAAAAAAAAGACCATCATAATGATGGCCTTCAATTGCGGTTATAAAGGATCTTGCAGTAGTATCCTCTAGGGGCTTAGTTAAAACTTGTACTTACTCAAAACGTTAAAATATGTATTACTCAATTCTATAATATAATGGCATAATCTGTGCCGAAGTATGAAAAAGTGCAAATTTTCATGGTTTGAACGGATAAGAATCATGGAATACCCTGAGTGAGCCACGAGCCATGAGCGCCACGAGCCACGAGCTTCGAGCTACCAGCCTTTGTTTATTCGTTTATTTGTTTAATGAAATTTCAAACTTTATAAAGTACGGGCAGAATGCATCCGTATTATTTATTTTCTCCGTTGTACAGATGCAAGGCCTTTTGCGCAACCTTCCTTTTCTCTCAGCATTGCCACAATTGAACAGGCTAAAGCCAATTCGCCCTCCATTCTCTTTATCTTAGCATTTTCGCAATTCCGCGGTTTTGCAATTCCGCAGTTCAGCCACAATTGGACAGGCTAAAGCCAATTCGCCCTCCATTCTCTTTATCTCAGCAATTTCGCAATTCCGCAGTTTTGCAATTCCGCAGTTCAGCCACAATTGAACAGGCTAAAGCCAATTCGCTCGGCGTTCTCTTTCTCTCAGCATTGCCACAATTGAACAGGCTAAAGCCAATTCGCCCTCCTTTCTCTTTATCTCAGCAATTTCGCGATTCCGCAGTTTTGCAGTTTCGCAATTGAGGTTCCTTTTTTCTCAGCATTGCCACAATTGAACAGGCTAAAGCCAATTCGCCCTCCATTCTCTTTATCTCAGCATTTTCGCGATTCCGCAGTTTCGCAGTTCCGCAGTTCAGCCACAATTGAAGAGGCTAAAAGCCAATTCGCCCTCCATTCTCTTTATCTCAGCAATTTCGCGATTCCGCAGTTTTGCAGTTTTGCAATTCCGCAGTTCAGCCACAATTGAACAGGCTAAAGCCAATTCGCCCTCCATTCTCTTTATCTTAGCATTTTCGCGATTCCGCAGTTTCGCAGTTTTTCAGTTCGCATATCCGCAGTTCAGCCACAATTGAACAGGCTAAAGCCAATTCGCCCTCCATTCTCTTTATCTCAGACAATCCAGCAATTCTGCAATTTCGCAGTTTTGCAATTTCGCAATTCAGCAATTCAGCAGTTTCGCAGTTTAGCAGTTTCGCAAATAAATTTACGTTCATTTTCTATGTTAAAAAACAATTCCACTTATCTTGCACAACAATGGCTAAATCAGCATGAACATCATCATCCTTTCTCGCAACGCTGGCCTGTACAGCACCAATTCACTGATTGAAGCAGCCAGGCGTCGGGGCCATTTCGTGCGAGTATTGGACCACATGCAATGTGACCTCATTGTCGAGGAAGGGAAATTGGATCTCAATTATAATTATGAAAGTATACGTAATATCGATGCTGTCATACCTCGCATTGGTTCCTCAGCAACCAATTATGGTGCGGCTGTGATCCGACAGTTTGAGGGTATGGGCGTTTATACACCATTGACTTCAGATGTATTGATGATGTGTCGCGACAAATTGAGCTGTTTGCAACATTTAGCAGCCCATGGAATTCCAATACCACGGACGGGCGTTACCAACAACCAATTCACCATCAGAGATGTGCTCAATAAAGTCAGTACGGCTCCTTATGTGATTAAATTGCTAAATGGGACCCAAGGTCTTGGTGTCATTTTATCTGAAACATTCAACAATGCAGAATCGATCATGGAGGCATTTATGAAAACAGAAGACAATGTCATGGTGCAACGATTCGTTCCTGAAAGTAAGGGCAGTGATCTTCGGGTTTTTGTGGTGGGTGATAAAATAATTGCCGCGATGAAAAGACAAGCTCAACCTGGTGAATTCAGGTCAAACCTGCACCGCGGCGGATACTCATTTTCTGTGAAACTCAGCAGTGCAGAAGAAGAAATTGCCCTGAAAACTGCCAAAGTTATGGGTGTTCAGATTGCTGGTATTGACATTTTACAAGGTGATGACGGCCCCATGGTCATTGAGGTCAATGTTTCACCAGGATTGGAAGGCATAGAAAGTACTACTAGAATAGACATCGCAGGAGACATCATAAAATTTGTAGAACAAAAAGTTGGAAAGTAAATTTGCATATGGCTTTATTGGATTTACCTTTCAAAAACGATTTTTCAAAACCTATCATCATTGAGCGAGAATCTTTCTTGCCTGGAGAGGTCGGCGAGGTCAAGATTCCTGTTGGGAGGATGCCATCTGACACGAGATTGTATGTCAACACCTACGTTTTCAGATCTACTGTACCCGGTCCCACTGTTTTGATCATGGGTGGCGTACATGGTGATGAAATCAATGGTATAGAAATCGTGAGTCAATTGCTTCAAGAAGAAAAATTTCATACACTCAAAAAAGGCAATGTCATCCTAATCCCTTTATTGAATGTTTATGGCTTTAATAACTTCAGTAGAGATGTGCCGGATGGTAAAGACGTAAACAGGAGTTTTCCTGGTGTCAATAGTGGATCCTTGGCTGCAAGAGTGGCTGGAACACTCACCAAAAAGGTGTTACCATTCATTGATTTTGCCATAGATTTACATACTGGGGGAAGTTCCAGATATAATTATCCACAAGCCAGATATCACAGCAAACTCTCACCTGCTTTCGAAATGGCGAAAATTTTCAATGCTCCTTATTTGATCAATCAGCCACTGATTTCAAAGTCATTCAGAAAGGTGGCAAAAGACCTCAATATTCCTGCTATTGTTTATGAAGCTGGTGAAAGCGTACGTTTGGATGGCGCATCCATTGAATATGGAAAAAGGGGCATCAAACGTTTCTTAAACCATATGGAGATGTTGCCTTTCAAAGATAAAAAAGTAGTAAAATCCATCATCATCAATGCTACCAATTGGCAACGAGCTTCACAGTCTGGTATTTTCATTTGGTCAAAGTCTTCTGGCGATTTTATAAACAAAGGAGATGAGTTGGGCGTCATTAAAGATCCATACGGGAGTAAATTAACCATGGTATTGAGTAAATTCAGTGGTTTTATCATCGGACACAACAATGCGTCGGTGGTCAATCACGGGGATGCATTGTTTCACATAGGAATTGATTATGCACACGAAGGTTTTTAAATTGATCTGTTTTTTATTGTTTGCTGCGAATGTCAACGCTCAATCTGCCTTGCAAAATTATGTGGATGAGTGGGTACAACACCCCTTCTTCAAAAATAGCGAGATCAGTTTTGCGGTGCATGGCATAGAAAGTCAAAAATTGCTGGCAGGACATCGGATGTCAAAATCTGCAATACCTGCTTCTTCTTTGAAGGTCCTCACAACCTTCATCATCTATGAAGAACTTGGCTATGATTTCACTTATAAAACACAGTTGGCGCACGATGGAACCATAGATAGCGATGGCACACTCCAAGGAAATTTATACTTTATTGGTAGTGGTGACCCTTCTCTTGGTTCGGGTCGCTTTGACAGTTTTCCCAACTTTGACCAATTGATGGATACGATTGTTTCCAAGGTTGTCAAACACGGCATCACTTGTATTGATGGAGACATCATCGTTGATAACAGCATTTTTGATGCTTTTCCTATTGGTTCAACATGGCAGTGGAACGACTTAGGAAATTACTATGCAGGAGGAACCTGGGGTTTCAACATCAATGAAAATGAATACAGCATTTTTTATAACACCAAGAAAAAGATTGGTCAAAGGGCGTCCTATTCCTATCAGAATCCCGTCATACCTGGCTTGGAATTGGAGCATGAAGTGATTGTAGATTCTGCCAATACTGGTGACAATTCATACATATTTGGAGGACCTTTGGTTTATCAAAAAAGAGTCATGGGCAAGCTACCTTACGATGAAAAACCATTCAAAATCAAAGGATCTATTCCAGATCCCCCAAAGTTTGCTGCATATTCTATATACAATTATTTGCAGAAAAAAGACATAGCTTCAGCAGGTTTTGAAGTCATCAATAAGCCCTCACCCATTGTTTTACAATACTTTGACACTTTGGTTTCTCCACAACTTGGTCTTTTGTGTGAGCAAACAAACCACCGCAGCATCAATCAATATTGTGATGCATTTTTAAAGACTTTGGGCTTGAGGATGCGAGGCAAAGGTAGTAGTGAAGACGGCATTGCCTATGTGGAAGAATACCTCATGGCCATGGATATCGACATCAATGGGCTCAATATGAAAGACGGTAGTGGACTTTCAGCACGGAGTTATGTGCCAGCAGAATTGCTCAGTTCTTTTATCGCAAAATACGCTGCCAAACACAGCATAGAAACCATCCAACACTTGTTACCTGAAGCTGGTAAAGAAGGATCGGTAAAGGGTGTTTTGTTAGGTGCGAAAATTGCTCCCAATTTCTGGATGAAAAGTGGTTCGATGGATCGGGTCCTGAGTTATACTGGCATTTGCAAAACGAAGTCTGGCAAATGGGTCAGCTTTTCCATCATTGTGAATAACTACAATGTCAAATTCAGGGATGTGAAGTATCGAGTTGAGCGTTTGTTTGATGCTATTTATACTTATGGATAGTGGTCGGCTGCGAGCCACGAGCTGTCAGCTATCAGCTGTCAGTTATCAGTGGTCAGTTATCAGCTATTTTTATAACAGTAATCTTAATTTGTTTATCATAAACGATTAAACGCATAAACAAATAAACAGTTAAACCTTGGCAAGTTAACAGTTCAGTCTCTTTTTTCTCCCACATAGCATTCTCTTTGCTATACAGAAAATAGGGCAGCGGAGCCTTCACTACCCTATTTTTTCGCAACTTAACTCGTTACCTGCTTTTTTCTGATTCTTAGCCATAAAATAAGCCCCAAAACAACCATTAAAATCTGGGCTGCAGCCCAAAACATAGTGCTGATATCACGAACTTCCTTTCCTGCAAAATCAAGAAAATGGTGTTTGTGAAGCATAGAAAAGCTCAGCCCTTCCCATACATCTGCATCACGGACTTGTGTGGACAAAATACCCGTAGCAGTTTCAATATAATAACGCACATGGTCATCTGTACCAAATTGTATTTTATAAACTGGAAGTCGCTTATTTACAAAACCATATTCTCCTTCAAACTTATGAATAGGTTTTACCTCTGTGATGAGCTTTTCATCTAGTCCACTCACAGCAGTAGCCAATGTTTTGGCATAAGACACTTCTCCGGTTGAGTCTATTTCTAGGTCAGCCAAATTTGCATATACGCTGCTATTTTTACTTTTAAATCCAGACTTCATATTGTCGCCTTTTTTATCTCCCATTTCTTGTGAGGCAGCAGGAGGTGATTTTTTCAGCATATTTATTGTAAGGTATTTTTTTGTTCCCAAATCGGTCAAGCTCAAGTTGACGATTTGTTTGTCTTTGAACTTATTGAATAAACTATCCATACTGAAGTTTACGGCAGCTGTTTCGAAATTTGAGGGAAGAATTTCGAAGTCTCTATTTTCTGGCGTGAATTTTTTGAAGGCGTGATATGCTCCACTAAAAGTAAACATGAGTGTAAATAAAGACACCACAAGTGCCGTATATCTGTGCCAACGCCTAGACTTAGATATAGATGATTTACCAAAGGCTTTCTTGGTGGAAAAAAATATATATAAACCAAGAATGGTGGTAATGAAGGCTAAAATGCACAACACCATCATCACTATTATTCTAAAATTGCTTGCTGCATCTAGCCATGAATAGGTATGCAAAAAAGCGAAAATTTTATCAAAAGTAGCACGTTGGCTATCCACTGCATAAGCAAATTTCCCAGTGGTTGTTTGGACATAGATGTTTAGTCCGTCCTTTCTTTCAAATTTTATTTGATAAACAGGAAGTAATCTATTGACATACCGATAATCTTCATCAAAACCTTCTACAAACTTGATGGAAGAAATGTGGCCACCTTCTTTACATTGCATTGCACCATTAGCAGCTAACATGCAACAGTCTTCAACCTCATCTTCCTCTGCTGCTATTTCAGTAATCTGGTCTTTTGCTACATCTGCTGTTTCAGTCAATGAATCGCTTTTTCCAACACTAGGATTGTTGCTACCATGTAAATAAAATTTCGCCAATTCTCTGGCATAAAGTTCATCTCCATTTGCCAATTCTTTGCCAGAAACTGCGCTGAAATATCTAGGATGCGGACTATCCCTAATCATCATTTGGTAGAAAACCTGCCCTCCGATCGTTGCCATTCTAAAGTTACTAAAACTAGTAATACTATTTTGTTGCAAAACTTCTTGCAGATCTAGTTTTACAAGACTGGTATCCAAAGGACTTTCTTCGAGAACTTGGGTAGCAATTGCTGGTTTAAGAGTGGTCATTAAAGGGTGCATTACACCACTTGCTGCCCATAAGATTACAGGAATTGAGATGATCAAGGATATTGTCCTATGTAATTTTGTAATGTTAAATTTTTTCATTTGAATGATGCTTTTTGAAGGTGCACCCATACAGTTGATGAGTGCACCATCAGTTGATATTATTTACCTACAAAATTGTATTGAATTCCTACGACGAATGTCCTTGGAGCAGCAGCAGTAAAGCTAGAGCGATCCGTAGCGTTGTTTCCTCTAGAGGTATTAAAGGCGTACAATTGGTCAGTTGCATTCATGATATTGGTAAACACCTCAATGAATTTATAAGTATAACCAAAACGCACATTGAAAACATCATAACCTTCACCCTTAATGGTATTGATTTGATTTTGGTAAAAACCAGAAATGTGTTGCCATTCTACCGAACTCCTGAATCCTTTGAGCCATCCTGGTCTATAAGTCACTTCTGTATTCCAAGTGGTATTTGGTGCAGAAGGCATTTCTTTCCCATTCACATCTTTGATGGCATCAGTGCTTTTGAGACTTAATATGAATTCATCAAAGTAGTGTTTGGCATATGTACCACCAAACCTGAAATTAAAGGTTTCAGATGGTTTGTAGGATAAACCAAATTCTATACCTTTATGTGATGTCTTTCCAGCAGACTGATAGTCAAATGAATTGTCAGCTTGTCTGATATTGAGCAGCTCATTACGGCCTTTCATCAGGTATGCAGCTAAATCAACGTATATTTTGTTTTTGAAGATTGAGAACCAAGTTCCCACTTCAAAATTGTCAAATTGCGCAGGTTCCAGATTGTAATAAAACAAATCTCCAGCATCTGTAGGTGCAGGTCTTTTCCTGAAGATGGAGGTCAAAGATGGGGGTGAAAATCCTTTTGAAAAGTTTCCATAAAGCCCTATTCCTGTTTGGATTTCATAAGTAAACCCAACTTTAGGTGATATTTGTCTATAGGATTTATTTCCAGAACCTTTGTCCAGATTGTTGATGTAGTCAAAAGACATATTATCCAATCTAAGCCCTGTAGATATTCGTAACTTCTCTATAGGATTAAGATCATATTGTAAATAGACACCAAGGTTGTTAATTTGCGCCTCATAATTGGCCAACTCTATGTCTGGTCTTTCTTTTGCAATGGTATATTTTTCCACTGATTTCTTATCCGCCCTCAATTGAGCATTTAAATCAATCTGGTACGACCAATAATCATTTGGAGAATAATCAAATAAAGCTCCGGCAATGAGTTTTGAGTTCAAAAAACTAAACTTCTGTGCATGTTGAGCCAACAAACCATAACTTTCAAAATTGCTAGAGTTTATTTCTCCTCTTGCAGTCGCAGCCCCACTCGTCCATCTGATACCATAGGAAGGATTCTGGCCCAATTTATTATTTCTATAAAAAGCAGTAAGAAAAGTACTAGCATTCTTTGACCAATCATGATCCCATCTCAAGCTACTTCTGATAGCATCTGATTTTCGGTATGTGAAGTCAGTGGTACTCACGTATTGCCTGCTATAAAAGCAACGCTGTCCACACTGCCACTGGTTTGAGAATAATATTTACCATAAGCATTGGAAAAAGTGAGCCTGCTTTTATCATTGATTTGATATTCAAACCGCGCGGTGATATTTGTTTTATCATAATCAGAACTGGTTATCCAACCGTCTTTTTGCTGGGAAATAACGCCACCAATATAAAATCCAAATTTTTTGCCCGTCATCATTCCTGTTCCAAATTGCAACCTTTTATATCCAAATTGATCAAATTGGATACCCACTTTAGCACTTGGAACCGCTGTTGGTCTTTGACCAATAAGATTTACCGCACCACCAATAGCTTCTGCTCCGTATATGGAGGAAACAGGTCCTTTGACTACTTCCACTGAGCTCAATGTAAATTGATTTATCTCCAACAATGCATTGTGATTGAAAACCCCCAATGGACGAATGGGTAAACCATCCTCTAAATATAAGTAGTAAGCATTGGTTGTCATGGGTTGTCTGATCGCCATTGAATGTTGCTCGTTACCCAAATTGACCATCAAAACACCGGGAGTTTTATTGACTAATTCATAAAGGCTAGTGGCTTTGGTCTCGTCAATCACTTTAGAAGATAATTTACTGATGGCAATTGGTGCAGAAGTTCTCAAGGAAGCTTCTCTGTTTGCCGTCACGATGACCGTTTGAAGATTTTCCATCGAAGGTTTTAATTTAACTACAACAGATGATGAAGCACTGACTTCTTGGGCTTCATAACCTATGTTTGAAATTTTAAGGGTTTGCATGTCCGCCTCCAGATTAAAATTACCGTTGATATCAGATACAGTACCAAGATTGCCCTCTAAATTTGATATAACGGCGCCAACAATTGGTTCCAAAGTTTGTTGGTCAATAATTTTACCTGAAATGATAGAAGCTGTTTGGGCTTGGATATAATTTATTGAAAGTATCAGCAACATGCCGATTGTAAATATCTTTTTCATTGTTTGATAGTTTAGAAATATTTAAAATCCCCCCTTTGTGGTGGGGTATTATAAAATTGAGTTTCAAAACAATTGCTTGCATGAAGAGCTCGGGAAAATTATAACCACAAAAATTCAGACCCACATTGATTGTCTCAATGAGCGAATAAAATGGCTATTTCATAAATCTAAACTATTGACTTTGGAGGACGGAAAAGATCAAGCGAAATGCCTTTGGTGATCTTTTCTTTATATTGGAATGGTTTCCTTTCATTAAAAGTTGCCGTTGGGTAGGGTATGTCCGCAATAACAATTACTGTTGGAGTGTAGACATTGTCTTTAGGTATTTTACTACCAATGGGTAATGCTTTTCCTTGATCTTGATTTTGGGAGAGTTTTTCTACGAGATAACATTTACCGCTACAAAGCATTTCTGGTTTATCCCTATTGATACATAATGCTGTGGTGATGTAGTCTCTATTTGACTCGAATGACAATACGATATAAACCTTTTCAAAAGTGTGAAAAAGTATCAAAACTAGTAAGGTAATATTTAAAAGCGCCCTTATCATATTGGCGGCAAAGATATGATTAAATTTATTTTTTTAATCTTGCCTTGTGTTAATTTTGAATCTCCTATAAACTTGATCTGAGGTTGAAGGGAATATTTTTTTATGCATTCATTCAATTAAGCATTTCAGCCACGAGCAGTGAGCCTGAGTTATCAGTTATCAGTGGTCAGTTATCAGCTATTTTGAGTGTAATATTTATTTGTGAATAATAAACGATTAAACGCATAAACAAATAAACCTTGGTTCGAAGTCCAACAATTCAGCAAATCCATCTTTATGAACTTTCCACTTTATGAACTTTCTACTTTATGAACTCAGTTCAGCAGTTTAGCCGTTTCGCAATTTACCCATGTCATTTACAACATATAATAAATTTTTGTCATCTTTGCCCTTGAATACACCGGTAAGCAAACATTTGAATTTTAATAATCTTGGATAAAATCATCATCATTGGGCCTGCCCATCCTTTGAGAGGCGGTCTTGCCACCTTTGACGAACGCCTTGCCAGACAATTTATGGAGGAAGGTCACGAGGTTGTGATTTACACTTTCTCATTGCAATATCCATCGATTTTATTTCCTGGAAAGACGCAATATTCCTCTAGTCCTAAACCTGAGGATTTAAATATCAAAGTAAGGATCAACAGCGTCAATCCTTTGAATTGGTGGAAAGTTGGGAAGGAAATAGCAGCAGAAAAACCCAAATTGGTAGTTGTGAGATTTTGGTTGCCGTTTATGGGACCATGTTTGGGTACGATTTTGCGCATCATCAAGAAAAGATCAAACGCTAAGGTTGTCGCCATCACGGATAATATCATTCCCCATGAAAAGAGACCTGGTGATACGCCATTTACCAAATACTTTTTGGGAAGTGTAGACGATTGTGTGACGATGAGTCTCAAGGTTATGGAGGATCTAAAGACCTTTACTCAAAAGCCTGCTAAGTTTGTTTCGCACCCGCTGTATGATAATTTTGGGCCAAGATTGCCCAAACAAGATGCCAGAAAACATTTGGGACTTCCGTCTGATGTTTATATTTTTTTATTCTTTGGTTTCATCAGAAAGTACAAAGGATTGGATTTGTTGATTGAAGCGCTAGATACTTTTTTGCCAGTGCAAAAAAATGCAATCATCTTGGTAGCTGGCGAATATTATGCTGGTGAAGACGAGATCAAGGAACAAATTTCAAAGTCCGCGCACCGGGCTTCCATTATCGAACATACCCATTTCATCAAGGATGAAGAAGTTGGGCTATACTTTTCTGCATGTGATTCGGTCATTCAACCTTATAAAAATGCGACGCAAAGTGGGGTAACTCCATTGGCATATCATTTTGAATGTCCGATGATCGTCACCAATGTTGGCGCGTTGCCCGATATGGTTCCACCAGGCATCGGCCTAGTTTGTGAACCAGAACCAACGGCAATTGCCAACGCAATGGATGAGATGCAAAAATTTGATTTAGATACCTTTGAAAGATTAATTTTGGTAGAGAAAGCCAAATATGCCTGGTCAACGATGACGAGTGCTTTAAAAAATATCGCTGATGAATAAAGTTTATAGAAGCAAAGCACCCCTCAGGATTGGTTTGGCTGGTGGAGGAACAGATGTAAGCCCTTACAGTGATCTGTATGGTGGATCAATTCTCAACGCCACAATTTCTCTGTTTGCGCACGCCAGTATTGAAGTCAATAACAGCGGAATGGTCAGTTTTTATGCGGCAGATTATGACGTGCAAGAAAATTATCCCATTGCAAATGGCTTGGCTCCCATCACAGATCAATTGAATCTTTTGAAAGGCGTGTACAATAGGATCAAAAAAGATTATCCTTTTGAGGTGGATGGTTTGAAAATTACGACTTGTGTGGATGCTCCTGCGGGATCTGGATTGGGTACTTCATCCACGTTAGTTGTCGCAGTCATTGGTGCCTTTGTGGAAATGCTCAAGTTGCCACTGGGAGAATACGACATTGCCAAATACGCCTATGACATCGAACGCAAAGATTTGGGATACGCTGGTGGAAAACAAGATCAGTATGCGGCTACTTTTGGGGGTGTGAATTACATGGAATTTTACCACGATGAGAAAACAATTGTAAATCCCCTACGCATCAAACGCAGTTACCTTCATGAGTTGGAAAACAACATCGTACTTTTCTATACTTCCACAAGCCGGGAATCAGCGGCCATCATCAAAGAACAAGTAAAAAATGTAGAAGCCAAAGACAAAGGCAGTATTGATGCCATGCATCACCTTAAAGAACAAGCCGTAATGATGAAGGAAGCCCTGCTCAAAGGGGAGCTCGATAACTTGGGCCTGATTCTCGATTATGGTTTCGAACAAAAAAGGAAAATGGCCCAAAATATTTCCAATGACCTCATCGAAAAAATTTACAAATCGGCAAAAGATGCAGGCGCTTCAGGTGGAAAAATCAGTGGCGCTGGAGGAGGTGGTTTTATGTTATTTTACTGTCCTGGTGATGCCCGATACAGTGTGATCAAAGCTTTGGAAACATATGGTGGAAAGGTGATGAAGTTTCAGTTTGTGGATTATGGTTTGACGACCTGGACGGCGAAGTGACGGAGAGCGGAGGACCGGAGAACGGAAATCGGAAATCGGGAAAAATGAAGTTTCATGATTTTGGTTGACAACTTTTACTTTTATTCTGAAGCTTTAAAAAATTCCACTCATATTATAAATTAAAAGATGCGTCCTAAGCCATGTGCAAAACTGATCACTGAGACTCTGCATGGGGGCTGCTTTGTCGCTGATTTTGTCAATAAACATAAAAGAGGTCGACAAAGCGACCCCTTTTAAATGTCAAAGCTTAAGAACTTTCTTATAAAACCATTCAAATCACATAAACAATTTCATTACTCAATCCATTAATAGCCAGGATTTTGTCCAATTTTTTCTGCATCGAAAGGAGGAATGGGGAATAAATAATCATTTTCATCAAAACCTTGTGCGTTGTCTGGAAGATTTACTTCTTGCAACAATTTTTTCCTCAATACATCAAAATAACGGTCACCTTCAAAACACAACTCAAAGTTTCTTTCGTCAATTACCTTTTTATCAAAATCAGCTTGTGACATAGACAGCGTAGCCAGAGCTTCAGTTCCCGGGCCACCAGGGCCACCGTTTGCACGCTCAATGATGACATTTATTCTATCTACGGCTAGTTGAGTAGGACCGCTTCCTGCCATATTTGCTGCTTCTGCATACATCAAATAAACATCAGCCAATCGAAGGATGGGAATTTCAATACCAGAAGGACCACCCCCAACTTGTTCGTCAAATGTGAGATTGGGCATGTTGAATTTTCCAGTGTACGGAGTTCCATCGGAAGACTCGGTCCAATTTATCATGGGGGCAGAAGGATCGTAAATATCAGCTGTCCAATTTTCCAAAACATAACTTGTTCGTCTTGGTTGCTCAGGGTAATTATCAAGCCATGTTGGTATCACACCTCCACCACTCCAGCCATCCATTTCTGAAGGGGCCCAAACATTTCCCGGCATGTATTCAGAACCTGTTTCTGCTGCATAGGAGGATTGAAAAGCAAACAAAATTTCACTGTTTCCTCTGTTGGAAGTTTTGAAAATATCCTCAACATTTGGGAGTAAGCTGTATGGACCATTTTTGATCACATCGTCTGCAGCATCTCTGGCTTTTGCATAATTATCCTTCTGATTGAGTGGCGCTGTTGCCCTGGTCAAGTAAACTTTTGCAAGTAAGGCTTTGGCTATCCATTTATTGGGTTTACCGTGGGTTGAGGGATCATAATCATTCAAGTTTGCAGCAGCAAATGTCAAATCTGCTTCTATTTTATCATAAACCGTAGCAATTTCCAATCTAGACTCGGGTGTCAAAGGATTGCTGATCAAATCGGGAGTTTCTTCGTCGATGTATGGAATCTTACCATAATACCTTACCAAATAAAAGTAATTGAATGCCCTCAAAAACTTTGCTTGACCTTCAATATCATTGATGACACTTGCAGGATTTCCTTCGAGGCTATTGGCTTTCACCGCTTTGATAACCGCATTGATATTTGAAATGGCCTTGAAATGCCAAGACCAGAAATCATTGAATGAGTTGGGTTCGTAATCCAAACTCGATCCATATTGCTGCCCATCTGGCAAACCAAGTGGGTTTTGATAACCACCCCAAGTAGAAAACAATGCATTCATGGAAGCTGCAAAAGCCGCTTCGCATTGTGCTGTTGTATTATAAAAGGACTCTGGCGTAGAAAGACCTAGCGGCTCCTCAGTCAAATCCTGACATGAAGGAAACCAAGTAAACAAGATCAAACAAGTCAATGATAATTTTAATGTTGTATGAATAGATTTTATCATCACAATATAATTTTGATTTGTATTTAAATTAAAATGAGACATTGAGACCAAACATGATTGTTTTGGAAGATGGATAATTACTCAAATCAATGCCATCTCCTCCAGCAGAACGCAAGTTGAATGAACTCACTTCTGGATCATATCCTGTATAGTTGGTTAATGTCAAAAGGTTGGCACCACTCACACTTACTGCAAGCTTTGGTACTTTTATTTTGCTCAACAATGAGCTTGGTAAGTTGTAAGAAAGTGTGATGTTTTTTAATCGCACGTATGAGCCATCTTCAACATAATTACTCCATCTATTATCTGCGCCGCCTGTCGCGTCTGCGGTTCTGCTTGGCCCCAGTTGCATCATATTGATTTCTTGAGAAGTATAGTAAAATCCAGGAACATTGGTGTTTTGGTTGTCTGGTGTCCATGCATTATTTAAGTTTGCACCCGTGCCATATGCTGGAGAATCCAATCTGATCCGCACGGCGTTGAAGATCTCATTTCCATAACTACCTTGTAGCAAAAAGTTGAGGCCAAATCCCTTGTAGGTCAAAGAGTTATTCCACCCAAAGATTACATTCGGATCAGAATTTCCGATGACTTCTTGACCATCAGCCGCTCTGGTAATACGACCATCTCCGTCTACATCTTTAAATTTTATTGAGCCAGGAGCTTGTCCATATTTTCTGGCTTCTTCTGCTTCATCAGTGCCCCAAGTTCCCAAAACTGTGTATCCTATCATTTGGTTGACCGGTTCTCCGACTCGTAGTTGTTTGAGAGAATTGTTACCTCCTCTCCAGATATTGTAACCACCACCAGTATTGGTACGAATGTCAATAAAAGACGCACCGTCAGACAATTCCAAAACTTTACTGCGATTGAATGATGTAACAACATTTGTATTCCAGGTAAAAGATCCACCTGCTATTGGCGTTGCTCCAATCGATAATTCCATTCCTTCATTTTGGATAGAACCAACGTTTGCCAATTTACTGGTGAAGCCTGTATATGCCTCAACGGTTGCGTTGAGTAATAAATCACTGGTTACCTTGCGGTAGAAATCAACTGTAGCAGTAAGTCTTTCATTGAATAATCCCAAATCCATACCCAAATTGGATTGAGCAGTGGTTTCCCATTTGAGGTCAGGATTGCCCGGACGAGCTAAAGCATAACCAATGTTATAACTGCCATCTCCATTATAAGCATAATTGAATCCAGACCCAACAGTACCAAGTGTTTGATAGGGTTGAATGGCCTGATTTCCTGTTTTACCCCAACTGGCTCTCAATTTAAGATTTGAGATGGTTTTTGAATCCTTCAGAAATCCTTCTTCTGTAATCCGCCAAGCCACTGCTGCTGAAGGGAAATAACCCCACTTATTATTCGCTCCAAATACCGATGAACCATCTGCCCTTGCACTTACAGTCAATAAATACTTATCAGCATAAGCGTAATTGACTCTACCCAAAAATGAATTAAGCACTGTTTTGGTATCATAATTTGACTTTTCGCCAATGTTTGAAGCACCACCAAAATCATTGATACCCGTCAAGTCATTGAAAAAACCATTTGCGGATATAAAACTGCCTTTACCAAGATTGAGTTGTTGTTCTGCAACACCGGTAAGGCTCAATTTATGGTTTGATCTGATGGTGGTGTTGTAAGTCAGGATATTGGAATTTTGATAAAACTGATATTTGTCTTCTGATAAATTTCCGGTGCCTGGAGCTCCTCTGCCTGGTTGTGTTTTGGAACTGTAATAATTTAAATTATCTGAATTATTGACAGCAGCTGAACCCGTAACTCGGAAAGTAAGACCTTCCAATATTTTGAAGTCCAAAAATGTGCTTACCTCATTGATGATCGAATTTCTTTCTGATTTTGTTTCTAGGGCTGTTGCCACAGGATTCCAAACATCCGGATCGGCATAAATTTTGCTTCCATCGGGACCACCTCTTAAAGCTCTAAAGTTATAACTACCAGACTCATCATACACTGGAGTGGCAGGGTCAAATCTGGCGACCGTATTGATGACTTGGCCCAAAATATCTCCAAACCTTGTTCCTTCACCAACGGGTGGTACATTCCCTTTTGCTTTGATCACATTGAGGTTAAATCCACCACTGAGCCAATCATTAACCTTTAAGTCAAGATTACTCCTCAAATTATACCTTTTGTACTGAGAATTGATCACAATACCTTGTTGATCGACCATACCACCAGATACATAATACCTAGCCTGATTGTTACCACCTGTGATTGATAATTGGTGATTATACAAACTTCCAGCTCTATACAATTCATCTTGCCAATCGGTACCACCACCATTTGCAAGTGCTGATATTTGACTTTCCGTAAAGGGTATAACAGGCACAATAGGTGCAGCAGGCGTTCCATTTTGGGTTGCTGCATAAACATTGGCCTTACGGGCAAAATCAGCTGGACTCAGTAAGTCCAATTTTTTGGCCAATGACTGCGATCCACCACTAAAATTATAAGATATCACTGGTTTGGCTGAAGATCCTCTTTTGGTTGTCACTATGATGACACCATTGGCTCCACGAGCACCATAAACTGCTGTAGCAGATGCATCTTTGAGTACCTCCACTGTCTCAATATCATTGGGATTGATGGTACTGATGTCGACTCCTTGAAGTCCATCGACAACCACTAATGCATTATTTCCACCATTTACTGAATTTCCTCCTCTGATTCTGATGATGGTACTTCCACCAGGCGAACCGTCAGTATTTTGTACTGATACCCCGGCAGCTCTACCCTGAAGCGCCTGATCTACTCTTTGTGTGGGCAATTCTTTTAAGTCAGTGCCTTTGACAGAACTCACAGAACCTGATAAATCTGATTTTCTGACAGAGCCATAACCTATCACGGTTACCTCATTGAGCGTCGTAGCATCACTGAGCATGACCACCTCTACCGTATTGGATGATGAAATATCAACTTCTTGGCTTACATATCCAACATACGAAATCATCAGTGCAGTCGAATTGTTGTCAACAGAAATACTAAACTTACCATCGATGTCTGTCACCACTCCATTGCTTGTACCTTTTTCCAAAATGGTGGCACCAATCAATGGCTCATTATTGGCATCGAAAACACGACCTGTTATGATTTTGGCTTCCTCAACAATCACGTCTAAATCTACAAATTTGGAGTCGGCTCTTATTGGTTGATCATGCAACATAAAAACCAATAGCAAAAAGATGCTTAAACATTTTGGCGTCTTCTTGAGCAAATAAGTAATACTTCCTATCATATCGCTGTATTTATTAATATTTATGAGATTAACTTCATTTTTGTCTTATTAATAAAAGAAACGTTTAAAAAGATAAAATTGTGAGTATTTGAAAGTTAAATTAACAATTATATCTTTCGTTTCGTTATTTTTTATAAAAATATTCTTTTTTAATAGTATTAACATAACTTTTGATCACTTTTTTTAAAAAAAATGTAACTTGGAGCATTACACCTACTGTTAATTATTGATTATCAGTGTTTTAATAAAATATAAATTTATCGTTACTAAGAAATGCAGGTATATACCAATTGGTTTAATAGACTTAAATGGGCGTTAAATTTGCGAAATTCTACTAAAAGTTTTCAAAATATACTTACGCAAAAAAGGTCTTAAAAGCAATAATAGCTTTCAAAACCTTTTTATTTGAGTACTCAAATGCAAATTATCGTGAAAATACTCAGCGAATATCCTTATAATTGAATGATAGGATAGCCCTCAAAATCTATCAATTGTCCTATTTTGCAAGTATCTTATTGATCACCGGGTGAAGCACTTTGGCCATTCTGAACATGCCCAGATCAGTAGGATGAGAATCATCGACAGTGCCTTCAAAATCGTCGCCAATCAAATGATCACCTTTTTGATAGTATAAGTTTTTGATTTTCTCCTTTTTCAATACGTCATACGCCGCGCTCAGTTTCTGCCATTTGCGGTGTTGTAATTTATTCTTGCTGTCTCTGAAAACAGGGGTGTTTTCGGGAAAAATGGCATCATCTGGATAAATGTAGTTTTCCAACAGTAAAATAGGTGTTGTTGGCTTGCATTTGCGCACCTGTCTTACCAAATCAATGGCTCTTTGATAGATGATAGACGTGTCGGAATTGGGATTGCAATCAATGATAACCATGGCCACATCCATTTCGCAGATGGCTTGTCCCACACTTTCCTCAAATGTACCTTCGCCACTAAAACCCAAATTATATACACTTCTATCCAACCACCTGGCTAAAATATTGGTGTATGCCATTCCCGGTCTGCTGGCACATCCTCCTTGTGTAATGCTGGAACCATAATGTACGATGGGCTTTTTATTCAAAAGATAATTTTCCTTTGGTTTGGTTACTTCAGCACTTTCATTGACTCCAAGGAAAACAGATTCCACCCCGTCATAAAGGGGTAGATTTAAAAGATATTCTCTGTATTCTGCATTTTTATTTTCAAAAATCAGGTACTCACTGGTTTTGTCTTTGGGGCGAGCGGTTTCGATAAAATTCCATTGGCCATTTTTGTAGGTATACAAATCAAGTCCTGCAATTCCAGTCCAAGCCATATGAGGAAATTTTTCGTTGGTAAGTAAGGTCCATTTGATGGAAATTCGAGTGGCATTTGTCCTGAATCTTACGGAAACTCCAGCAGTATTCAAACTCAAATCCCATACTTCTTTCCTGACGATTTTTTCAAACTTGGCTGGTAAACGATTGTAGTTATCTTCCTGGTGGTATTTTCCAATGACCGAAAACTGACTACAATCAACATATTTGACTGCTTCGGTTTTGGCTTTTTGTGCACAAAGAGTGGCAGTGAGCAAACAAAAAAATAAAATCTGACTGTAAATTTTCATTGTGATCAATTTTAGAATTTAATGTGATTAATTTGAATTTTTGGATTCATCGATCACCATCATTATCGCTGAAACAATGGCTAATATCATACCTATGAGAATGATGAAGTGCGGAATAGTTTGGTGTAAAATCAATGATATGATGATGGTAACAACGGGCGGCATAGCTGTAGAAATGGGTGCAACAAATATGGCCTTACCGTATCTGAATGAATACACAATGAATAATGCACCAAATGCATTGAGGATTTGCACACATGCAGCCAGGAAAGCCCCGTCCATACCCCAATTGATTGGTGCAGAAAAATCAGTCAATAAAAGAGCGAATGGAACTAAAGCCAAGGCGCCAACGGTCATGTAAAAGAATATACTTTCTGCATCAGACTCTTGATTGGCGACTTTCAAAACATAACTTTGGATGCCCCATGTAAGCATCACCAAGATGGATAAAATCAACCAAAGAGAACCGCTTGCGCCGTCGCCATTCGCATCAGAATAACTTAAAAAATAACCTGCAACAAGGGAAAGTGCGATTCCTGTCCAACCCAACCAAGAGCATTTTTCTTTCAAAAATAGAACTGCTAAAACAACGGGTACTAAAGGTGTCAAAGAGATCAGGGGAAAAATTAAATAAGCCGGGGCGTATCGCAAGGCAATGAATAAAATAAGCTGTCCCGCTGCACCCAATAAACCACATATTATCCCATAGATGATGGTGGATTTATCTTTTTGAAATTTCCATTTCTTTTTTGATAGCGCAATCATCGCCGCTGGTATCATGGTAAATGCCCAAACTACATAACCCAAGGTAGCCGGAAAGCCATTTTTTTCTGGTAAATCTATAAAGGCCCCCCAAACGCCACAAAATAATACCACTAAAAGCGAATAATATACCCAGGCGTTTTTGCTCTCCATACTTATTTGGTTTTATATAATTTTTGTCTTGTCTTTTGCTCTAAATCTTCGATTGATGAGGGGTCGCCAGAGATATTTCCGTGCCAAATCCCACCTCCAAAGGTATTGATATAAATTTTTCCAGCATCATGAAGGTCTGGTTCTACTCTGTGACTCCATTTAAAATTAAATCCGGGTATTCTGGACCAACTTTCTCCTCTATCGGCGGAAGCATAAGCCCCTCCCCCAAAGCCAGTTGTAAAATAAGTTTTGGTACGATTGTCATAGCTTATAGCTGAAATATGCTGATCTGCATCAAAAACTTTTTGCCAATTAGCACCTTCATCTCGAGATAAAAAGATGCCACCTCCAATGTCGCCCACGTGTTTTTCATTACTCTTTAAACCCCAGGCAGAAAGCAATAACTGCTTAGGGTCATTTTCGTCAATTACCAAAGTGGTAGGGCCATTGGTTCCCTTAGGCAAATTCAGTTTAGTCCATGATTCCGCACCATCTTTAGACACATAAAGTGCGCCATCGAGGTCATTGCCAATAGAACCATCTTCACTCCGCCGGCTCACTACTAAAAACAGAGCACCATCCTGAGGCCTTCTGGTAAGGCGCCACGCAAATGGTTCAGCTATATTGATGCCTTTATTCTTTTGCTTCCACGTTTTGCCTCCATCCTCAGACTTATAAACTCCTTTCCCAAAAGCACACACGTATACTATCCGAGCATTTACACTACTGGTGGTATCCAATAATACATGCGTAATGGCTGCCTCACCAATATCTTGACTGACTGGCTTCCAATGTTTACCAGCATCTTCAGACATCATCACTCCTCCTTGAAAATATTTTATTCCATCTTTTCTAAACATCTTGGGTCTTGGCAAATCATGATTAGCTGCATTGACTGCCCAAACTCTGCCTTTGACAGCAGGATCAAACTCCATCCAGTATGTTGTATTTATCCAATGATTGGGCACTCCATTATCATGAGTGGCGCTCAACCAAGATTTCCCCTTGTCTGTGCTTTCCAAAAGTCCAATATCCGTACTAGGAATAAAAATATGATTGGTGTCATATGGATCAAAGGCGACTTGATAACTATTTGTCACTTCCAATCCAGTGGAGGTCCAACCATTTTTTGTTTGAGTAGAATTCACTTGTTGCCAAGAATCGCCGCCATCATATGTCTTTAAAGTACGGCCAAAATCTCCGGTAAAACACACTTCAGCATTTACTGGAGAAACCCCTATCGAAAAAGGATTTTCACCCCAGGAAGGTCCATATCGATCGTTGAGCCAATCCAGGCCCATATTTGATGAAGATTTACTCCCCTGTTTTGTAAATATGTCCTTCCAGACCAATTTCCACGTTTTGCCATAATCTTCACTTTTTGCTACCCCAATACAAGTTGTGTCTTGGATCACGAGATTGGCATATGAAACGTAAATTACATGGGGATTGTATTCACTTGTTGCAATAGCCCTCCATTCTGGTTGGTTCTTTTTATCGGTAATCATTTGGGTAATCCCACCAGAACAATCTTGCCAATTTTGCCCATCATCCTGCGTATACAGTATGGCCGCTTTCTCTTGTTTTGAATTGAAATAGGAGGTTCCCGTGATGGCGTAAATCCAATATTTTTTCAGGACTTTATCATAACCAAAAGTGTAATCATTGATGCTTTGTATGTCTTGGGGAAGTTTGTTTTTTATGAGCTGATCACTCGTCAATGTTGCAATGCCAGATTTACATCCTAGTAAATACTTACGATTATCAACGGGAGAGAAATGGTCCACGTACAATTTGATGATATCATTTGGAATGTCATTCACTTTTGTCCATGAATGACCAGCATTGATTGATTGCATTAAAACAGTACTATCTTCCTTAATCCTAACAGCAATATTCAATACTTTTGAATTCTTTGGATCTATGGCCATGGCCAATACCGCATGTTCCATGCTATCTTTCAACACCAACTGGTCAGCAGCGTGATCACCAACGGCTATCATTTTTATGACATTATCCAAATTGGGATATACCAACTCCCATGAATCCCCTTTATTGGAACTCTTATAAAGACCAACAGATTTGGCATACATGACCAAAGAATCAAGAGGATCAAAAGCAAAAAAATCGGATTTTGAAGGTAAATTGAACTGACGCCAAGAAATACCTCCATTGTGGGTTATGAACGAACCTCCCATATCACAAGCAACCAATGCCATCAAAGGATTATGAGGACTTACACATTGGTGGAACATGGCACCACCTCCACCAATACCCACATATTCCCAATTGTCGAGCCGACCATTTTTATTTTGAATAATTGGCTCAGCAGCCTTTTCCGTGGTAGAGTCACAGGCAAAAAAGAATAGCAATAGTAGTCCAATGATCATTTTTGATACTGGGCGTGACTCTTGAGTGGTTTGGCCTTTTTCTTTCATTTAATCTTTGATATTAAACCACTTTACGGCATTGTGGTAGTAAATTTTATCAACAACCTCTTTTGGTAATTTTAAACCTTGGAAGGAACCATTTACTTGAGGAGCAGTCATGGTTTCATCAGTTACAAAATATTTCCAATCTTCTGTCCACAGTTTATGAGCATAATTTTTTACGTTTGAATTGTCTGCAAAATCTGAGATGTATAAGTCCGTACCATAAATCAATTGATCTTGATATTTGATGATAAAATCTCTCACTTTTTCCCTATCTGTAAGGGATTGGTATTGCCAATGACAAATTCGTTCGGCCATATCTACGGCCATATTGGGATATTTGTCCAACCTTTTTGCCAGTTCGTCAACGCTCCATTCTATACTAGCCAAGTGTGCTCCTACAAATTGCAACCCAGGATTCCTGTCTAAAAACCGATCTCTTGCCGCCAATTGCTCTTCATAAGAAGGATATTCCGGATGGAGATACATGTGAAATTGTGGATGATCTTTGAAATAAGCCTTGTCACTACTGACAGTCATAGAATCAAGAGGTAACCAACAGTTTCTCGGTTCACCTAAATGTCCAATTACCATTTTACCCTGTTGTTTTATGAAGTTGATCACCTTGTCAAATCTGGGACGATCAATCATGATGAATTTACCATCGGCATCTTTATAAGTCATGCCGATGTTTTTCCAAATTTTGATGCCCAAAGCTCCTCTTTCAAAATCTTCCTTTAGTTTGGCAATCACTTCATCCTCCCACGTTGGCGAATTCCAGTTTTCTAGTGTAAAGGAAGTGATGGTGTAAACGTGTTCAGGAAACTTGTTTTTCTGAAATGTTGCATAATTAAATTGTTGTACGATATCTGGTTTTTCATCCAAATCGACACTGATGGATACTAGTTTGAAGTTATCTGCAATGGCTTGCTCAGCTATACCTGTATTACTACCACTCAAGTGAACATGTGTATCAAATTTGGTCAATTTAGGAAAATCATCAACCTTATAAAATCGCTCTGTGCACGAAGAAGTGAGGATAACAGCCATGAGAAACAATAAATTTACACTTGGATTATTCTTAAACATTGAAGAAAAAATTCTTAGTGAATTGAGAAAAATAAAATAAAAAAGGATTTTGAAACTTAATAATAAGTTATTTTACTTTCATTACCTTTCTTTTGTAAAGATAGATACTTATTCATAATCTCATAATGAATTTTAAAAAATATTCTTTCAAACCAATATAAGGGTCACTGAAGGCAAGGATTTACTCATTAAAAGCCAAATCAAGTAGAATTCTGAAGCTTTCAATACTCCTAAAAAATGGAATTTTCCATCAGTCTTCCACGGTTATTTCTCCCAATTTGTACCAATCATCAGCTTGTTTACCATCAATCGCAATTTTCACCTTTGGTGTAAGGTAAACTGGGTCTATCAAAGCGATTTCCAATTGATATTTTCCCAGTGGAATATCCTTGGGTAAAAACAAGGATTCATCATGCACAATATCTCCAGGAAGCCAAGTCAAGAGATTGGCAGAAGTGACTAAAACTTGCTCATGTTGTTTGTTTTTCAATCTTAAGGCAAAGCGATAGGGTTTGTAAATAGGAGCAACCCCTACATTTTCCCACAATGAAGTAAAATCTAGTTTACCATTTCTTTTCACGGCTGAAGGATATTCAAACCTGCGAACAACATATCTATAACCCATTTTATTGAGCCATTGGTCAACCTTTGATTTCCACACCTCAGGTACAGCAGAACTTTTTGCATTGAATGAACTGATGTGCCATTTGAGTGCTTCTCCAAAAATGAAATCAATTTCCTTTTCAGTATATTTGAGAGAGTCGAGCCAATATTGGAAGGTGTAGCAAATTTCAAATGAGAGATGGGATTTTTTCCATGCTTCGTACATACCGCTTTTTACAATATCCCTCGGATATATATCGCCCATATGACTCCATTGTTTTTCTTCCCACATCGTCGTACTGAGGTCTCCCAAACAATCACAACGATACCCTACTGGATGCATATCATCACCTGTTCCATTATTACTTCCATCTGGCCAGCTGGCTTCAATCTTAGTGCCTTTGACCAAAATACCTGGTTCGGGGGCATCGCCATTGAGCGGTTGATAAATCAGACCCGTTTTCTTGAAATGATCTAAATAACAATTCAACAAACCAATGCGAGTGGGATCACTCAACAGATGAAAACCATCACCTTCCCCCCAAAAACCAGTGATGGAAATATCGACGGCTTCAAGTCCCGGATGACCGTCATAACGATCTCCCAAAGCCTTGATCATTCCTCCGAAATATTGTAAATATCTGGCATCTTCGGGATCAACTCTCCACTTTTCTGTCGCCTCAGGCTTTTCTGGACCAACCATTTTACGATACCAATAGGGCACATCTTTGTCACCATCTTCAAAAGGGGAAATTCTCAACATCAAAGTTTGATTGCGCTCGTTTGCGGTTTTGAGGGCTTTGTCGATCATTTCCCAATTATATTTTCCCTGCTCAGGTTCCACAAATTTCCAATTCACTCTGAAGTAAGCGATCGATGTTTGCGGGTATCCTTCATTTTTAAGATTTCCGTCAAAGGTTTGATACTCAATAGGATAACCTTCTGTCCACCATGGCCCTGGATTGAGGGTATCTCCGTTGAATCTTTGAAATGTCGTAAATCCAATGCCTGGATTGGTGAGCACATCATGAATTTCTTTTGGCTTTACGCGAATGCGATTCACCTGCTGGGCGGTCAACACTAAGTTCAAAAATAAGAAAGTGATAAAAAGCAAGTTTTTCATGTTTATGATTTTTAAGCATTGGTGTGTTTTTGATGATGAATATGATGTTGTCTCCAATTTTTATGAATCAATAAAGGGCCTATCAAAACCTTCCTTCCTCCAAAATGACTTCATTTTTCAAGGTTGTTTTATTAATGGTTTTATTTCCTTTTTTGAATTCCAGGGTTCCAGGAGCATTCGATTTTGACAAGGTGACGATGATATTTTTGTCTTTTGTTGTCAACTTTACGGAGACATAATCCGAATCTTCTTTAACCAATTCCACCTTCAGGTTTGCTTTATCATTTTTACCAGAAACATGCATAACATTGAGAAAAAAGTCTTCTTTAGATGCTTTTTGGGGACTCAATTCTACACGCCATGCACCAGCTTCTTCGCCATAGTGCAAAGCTGTTGGGTCATAATGCGAATTCAATCCGAATTTAAACGAGATCGAATCGACCAAACATTCGTTTCCAATCCCGCCAATGATCTGAGTGGAAGCTGCTTTGGGTAACAAGGTAAAATTGGTCAAACGACCTTGTTGGTGTTCAATCTGAATGTTATTTTTATTGATTTTGGGTTCATTAATGGCATGCAACAACCAGGTTTTTTTGAATGAAGGATCGCTAGAAACCACTTTATCAAATACGATGAACACATCGGGTTGTACAAATACCACTTGCCTCACAAACTGATCGACCTTATTTTCATGATAAGCTTTAGCGCCATCACCGCTGATGTAAGTATACTCAGGCGTGGATTGATATGCAAGGATATTTCCAGTTTCCCATCGGTCTCCACGATTTACCCAATCGCAAGTACCAATGCCATCATCAGAAGGAAAATTACCTTGGTCATAATCTTCCGGCACATTCCTGGGACTAAATTTGCCATTTGGCCTCAACAAATCTCTTTGCCCTCCATCATTGATGATTTGTTGGGACATCACTTCATTGGGATCATAAACCAAAACAGTATTGTGCGCAATGGATCTACGATAATAATTAAAAAACTGTGATTTGGTGATTGCATCCGGGTTTTCAATTACTGCTGTCCAATCATCATCGTATCTTCCGGCATCAATGGCCAATGATCCTTGATGATAAATTTCCAAATTGTTGATGTCATTGTGCACGTGATCGCCCAGGTAATCGCCACAATGGAAGGTAAACCACGTGGCTTTAGATTTTTTGTCGGCTTTGTCCCAGTCCCAAGCACTACGTCCTATCAAAAGCCCTTTGCCCTGAAAAAGTCTATTCAAAGGCAATTTACTCAATGGTTTTTCGGGAATAGCAGGGTTGTACCAAAGCGCATTTGCATATTTTTTATCTGGCTCGAGTTTGAATCTTTCAAAAGGACAGTGATTGATAAAATATTGATTAAAACCGTCCTTAAATGTTTCATTCAACATGAGTAAAGCAACGTGTTCCCAGTCTCCGATGTAAGGCCAATCATTGTCATCGCTAGGCAAAGCAAGTCCATTGGGTTTAAAACTGTACAAAATATATTGGCCCGTATTTTTCATGTGCGGCGAATCACTCATAACATCAAAACCTGTAGCAGATTTTATGGCAAGAAAAATCCTTATGGCATGATATGTAGAATGTCGGTTGTAATCAAAGCCTTCTGCCCATTCACCATCAGGGAAGACATTGTCAAATGTACGCATGGCATCTTCCAGCTCTGGTTTCAAAAATTCCCAGGAAGTCTTTGCGTAGGGATCTTCATAATAAAGGGCAAGAGTTGCCGCGGTAACGGGCCATGCACTTGCATACATAGAATTGTGAAAAGACCTCCAAGACCTTTTGAAACTGATTCTTTTCTTCATATCTGTCAACATGGCCTCCGTAAGGATTTCCTTTTCCTGCTTTTTCAACAGTGGAAAACACCAGTCATAACAAATGGCAATATCTGCCAGATTGGCCTGAATGGAGCGCGTTTTACTTCGGCCCTCTTTCGTATCTAAATCATAAAAAACAGAACCAGAATCAACCCTTGTCCCTATGACTTTATCTATGGCTTTTTGGCCGTAAGCAGCATCTCCTGAAACCAAATAAGTCAAAGCCAATCCAATGACAGACGGTCCTGCAATTTCTTGAATTTGATCAGCATTTTTCCCCTTGAATTTTTGTTTCAACTGCGCGAGTTTATCTGCATCTACCCAAATTCTTGGATGGTCCTTGCGTATTTCAATGGGTTCAAACCTATTGTTTCCGGGCGCCTTTTGAGCACTCAAACCTTGAGCTGTAAAAAGTAAAATAGCTACCAATGTTAAAACAGGAGAACCTTTGTGTAAATAAATGCTAGAGACCAAGCCCAATTGATGAAGTAAACAATCTATGAGCTCCGTCTGGAATTGCTTGAATGTTGAAGTATTTGAAATCAATTTTCTTGTATTTTAAGTGTTATTCAAAAACTGGGCTTCCGTGCCAGATACTGGAACCAAAAGTGGTGAGGTATACTTTATCATGATCATTTTCGTCAATAACGACGCGGTGCCCCAGTGAAAATCATAATCTTTGATTGCTTTCCATGTTTTGCCGCCATCCAAACTCCCACATGCTTTTTTGATTGAAAGTGTTGCAATACAATCTCCCTTTATGGTGAGGATCGATGGTGACATCATATACGTATTGTGTTTGGTCAAAAATGGATTTCCAGGTAGAGCCTCCATCTTCAGATTTCCAAATGCCACCTTGGTGTTTTTATTTCTTTATTACCAGTTGTTTCATTGGCTATTTTTGCGCCAACCAAGTCTGAATGTGCGATGTCTGACCAAGCCGCCAGGTAAACAATCTTGGGATTTTCTGGGTCGACAGCAATACCATTTGGAAAAAACATATCCGGATGAATGACCAATTCTATCCAGTTTTCTCCGCCATCTGTTGATTTGTATACAGCACCTGATAAAATTTCTGGGCCAGGTTTTTCATTGAGGTGTTGAGGCACTGGGCTGATGACCAAGTATAAATCACCATTGGTTGCTAAGGTCAATTCAAAAGCACAGGTATTTTCCTTAAGTCCATTATTTTTTAGTTCCCAATTTTTACCCCCATCTACTGATTTGAATACACCTTTGTTATAAACAGCCGCATATAAAGTGCGATTTTCTGTTGGAGATTTTGGATCCAATACGATGGACGTTGCCGGAGCATCTGAGTCCATGCCATTTACAACGGGTGTCCAAGTCAAACCCCCATCATCAGAAACACATATGCCACCTTTTGCTCCCCCAGATCGTTTCCATCTAGGGTTTCTGGTCATCTTACCTCTGGGAAAATCATGCATTCCAGACCAAGCCGACCATACACGACCTTTTATTTCTGGATCAAATTCCAACCAATAACAGGTATTAACCCATTCAGCAGGTACGCCATTTACCGACCTATTCCATGTCATACCACCATCAAAAGAATTATGATATCCAATATCCGTATAACTGACGGCGATGTGATTTTTGTCAAAAGGGTCGAAATGTATGCCATAAGTAGTTGTGACATCCAGTCCAGAGCTTTTGCAGGCATCACCCTCAGCACTACTGTATATGGCATTCCAATTTTTCCCGCCATCTGTAGTTTTCATTGACCGATACCAATCTGTGACGATGGCATGATCTCCATTGTGAGGAGCTACTCCCACATCAATCAGTTGAATGAATTCACCACCAAATTCTTTTTTCACCCAAGCATCCGAAAGATTAGATGCATCCTGAGCATCTTGAACCCCATATTGACCAGAACCACCACCTGCTTTCCAAACCCAAGACCATGATTGGCCGCTGTTTTCAGATTTGAAAGCTCCGTACCAAATTGCTTCCTTATTTGCTTCCCGAGTTTTGTACTGATTGCAAACCACATAAACATTGGCGGCGTCATATTCAGCACAAGCTAATTTCATAAAACTTGGGAGTTCTCCAAAGGTCTTGTTTGCGATCGTGGCATCATTGTTATTTTGCCAGGTTTTGCCCAAATCGCCTGACGACCAAATCTCACTATGTAAAACTTCATAGACATTGGGCTTATTTTCTGTGTTGTGGATGGCATAAAAAACCACCTCTTCCGAATTTTTCAACTCCCCTCCTGTAAAAGAATAAGAAGGAGTCATTGCCGATGGATAGGGCTTTTTGGAAAACGTACGTTCACGTTTGTTGAAAATGTGTAAAGACTCAGGTGTAAATATGTACACAAAGTCTTTTAATTGATGGCTATTGGTGTAGATGTTTTCAATACCAGTTTCTACCGATTGAGAAGTCCAATTTTCGCCACCATCAAAAGAATAACAGAAGAAAGAACCTTTGACAAAATAAATAACATTGGCATCTTGCGGATCCACTTTGATGGATTTTATATCCGGTTTAAATAAGGCCCATTTTGAGGTGTCCGTTGGTTCTATTAAATATTCAGCGTGATCGCCAGTATACTTGGTCGATTTAATTTCTGAGGCCTTTGGAAATAAAGCCTTCCAGTTTTTACCCCCGTCTTTGGATTGATATAAATAAGCTCCACCCATGTAGATTGTGAGCGAATCGTTGGGATCGAATGCGAAACTTTGAGCATCTCCCACTACATTTTTGATATCGAAGCTTTTACCTCCATCAAAAGTGAGATAATTTCCCGTCATGTCACACTTGATGAATATTTGATTTACATCGTGGTAAGCATACGTTGGGATGAAAGTAGAACCACCACCTCCCGGACCAATCAAAGTCCATTTGGGTGCTGATGAAATGACACTTGGTTCTGTTTGAGGAGCGCATTGCAACAAAAAAAGCATAAAAAACGCGAAAATAATCCTGTTCAAAGCTTTAGTTTTTTTGTAACTATTGAGAAATGTCTTTAATTTTTGATGCAAAAGCAAACACCTAAATAGTTACTTTTTTTATTGATAATGATATTCGGGGAGCAAAATACTAAAAGGTATTAAAAGATAAAATTAAATAATAGGAATTTATTGAAATTATTTTCTCTTTCGTTTCCTTTCTTTTATATTTGTTTTGTAATTTTAAAAAAAAGCATACAATAATTAACTTTATGTTTTCTAAAAGCCATTTTCCATTAATCACTTAATCGTAAGATTTTGAAACTGTATTTCCCATCACTTTTCATTTTGTTGATTTTCTTTATTGCTTGCGATTCAACTTCGAAGAAAAAGTCTAATATATCGGATCAAAAAGATGAACATTATTACCAAATTGATCGCTCGGTCTATTTTGATAAATTAGAAGGTTTTTGGCTTGCAGAATCTATTGCAAACTGGACGGGTCTCACCACAGAAATGGACAAAATAGGATACTCCACGAAAAATGGTCTAGGTGGAGGCTTTTATACTAGAGCAGACTGGGGAAAGGCTGATATTCCAAGTATTTGGGGCGGTACTAAAGATCAAAAAGTCATCGATTTTGTTCTGCTAGGGCAAGATAGTATTTGGGGTTCCGATGATGACACCGACATAGAATACATTTATCAGGAATTAACGACCAAAAGTGAAGATGTGGTTTTGAGCCCAGAACAAATCAAAAATGGCTGGCTAAAGCACATCAAAAAAGAAGAGGAAAATTTTCTGTGGGTTTCCAACCAAACTGCTTTTGATCTAATGCACAAAGGAATATTGCCTCCTCAAACCGGTCAAGAAGCTTTCAATAACTTTTATGAAATGATTGACGCGCAACTGACCACTGAAATTTTTGGGTTGTACGCACCTTTTCATCCTGAAATTGCGCTCAAACT
Source organism: Saprospiraceae bacterium (assembly GCA_016715105.1). Classification (GTDB taxonomy): domain Bacteria; phylum Bacteroidota; class Bacteroidia; order Chitinophagales; family Saprospiraceae; genus JADKBO01. Next base: position 312,512 of record JADKBO010000006.1, read on the forward strand.
GAGTCATTTGCCAATCAGAACCAGTGCCGATGGGAATGCGATTGATATTGCTGAGTTTTACGTGACAATGCATGCTCTGGCATCATTGGATAGCACCTTCACAAATCTCAAAGAACAGACGGTCTGGATGGCAGAGCAGGCCTCAAAGCAATTGGCGCCCAACCAATATCCTGCAAAAATGTACCAATTCATCAAGAGCCTGTATGAACAAAAAATACCTTGGGAGGCTGCCAGAGATTCTTTGCACCAAAAATATCAGATTCGCAATGAGGATGGGTATGAATGGTCCAAAAAGGATAGTATTTGCCATGGTTGCATCGCTGCGGGAATTAATTTCGGTGCAAGTCTTGTCAGTCTGTTTTACGGTGAAGGCGATATCAAAGAAACCATAAAGATTGGATCATTATGCGGTTGGGATTCTGATAATCCAACAGCTACATGGGGCGGACTTTTGGGTTTTATGATGGGTAAAAAGAAAATTGAAGAAGCATTTGGAATGAAGTTTTCCAATATGTACAATATCCACCGCACTCGGATTGGATTTCCAAATAATGGCATAGATACTTTTGATCAAATGGCCGACAAAGGACTTAAAATCGTAGATAAGGTAGTGGTACAAATGATGAAAGGAAAATTGGACACAACCAAAAATGTGTGGTTGATTCCTAAATCAAAAATAGAATAAACCGGATTAATTTTCTTCACTATATGGATTTGTCTTAAAAAAATTAATATGAGTTCTTTTTACAAAAAATTTGCCATTGGTCTCGCGGCAGTTGGCCCAGGTTTATTCCTGATAGGGTACAATATTGGTACAGGATCGGTAACCACCATGGCTCAAACAGGGGCTAATCACGGTATGTCTTTATTTTGGGCATTGATCCTGTCTTGCGTTTTTACATACGTACTCATGGTCACTTACGGTAGAATGGCATTGGTAACTGGTAAAACTGCCCTCCAAGCAGTAAAAACCGAATTTAAATATGGCTGGATTTTGGCTTTATACATATTAATTGCCATCGTCATTGGAGAATTATTGGCCATCATAGGAGTCATGGGCATTGTGGCTGATTTAGTTCAGGAAGGTCTCAGAATGGCCACTGGGTCTACCTACAGCAGAGGCGGTATCATCTTTGTACTTTCTTGCGCCATGTATTATTTAATATGGAAGGGTAAATACAAGCAATTCGAAAAAGTATTGACTGTTTTCGTGATCTTAATGGCATTCAGTTTTTTTGTTGTTTTCATCTTATTGAAACCTGATTTAAAAGAAATTTTTTTAGGAATGATTCCCAACTTCGATTTCCAACCGGGAAGTTTTGGACTCATAGCAGCGATTGCAGGTACTACTTGTTCGGCAGCTGTCTTCATTGTAAGAAGTACCGTTGTATTAGAAAAAGGATGGACCAAAAATGACATTCCCCTTGAAAAAAAGGATTCCTTTGTTTCGGCTTCGATGATGCTTTTCTTGAGTGCTATGGTCATGGCTGTGGCTGCGGGAACCTTACATCCAAAAGGAATTTCCATCAATAACACCATCGATATGGTTCATCTTTTTGAACCCCTTGGAGGCAAAATAGCTGTTTTGATTTTTATCATAGGAGTTGCCAGTGCTGGTCTATCAACCATTTTCCCAATAGTTCTAATTGCGCCTTGGTTGATCTCTGATTATACTGGAAAGCCCAGAGACCTCAAATCACCGCTCTTTAGAATTTTGATTTTCATTGGATTTTTGTTTGCCTTTGGTTCTGTTTTCCTTACACAAAGACCTCCCGCGTTGATGATTTTTTCTCAGGCTTTTCAAGCATGCATTTTACCTGCTGTAGCCATTCCTGCAGCCATCATGATCTCCAATAGATCCAATATGAAAGAATATGCTGCCAGCATGAAGCTAAAAATAGGATTATGGGCTGTGATACTTTTTTCTTTTGTGACTACTTGGTTTGCCATCGTTGAACTTCTTAAACTCTAAAATAAATTTTTATGATTACAAAACTATCTCTGCAAGTGTATAACTGTGGTGTAAAAACATCATTGGGTGCAAATGCTGGAAAATGTGCCGCTGATTATATCAAAAAAGCCATACTGAAAAAAGGACAAGCAAATATCATCATGGCTACTGGAACAGCTCAATATGAAACGCTCAAAGTTTTGATTGACGACCAAGAAATTGATTGGTCAAAAGTGGTGATGTTTCATTTAGACGAATACATTGGTATTGGAGCAGACCACAAAGCAAGTTTTCGTAAATTTTTGACAGAACGGTTTCTGGATTTTGTACCACCCCTCAAAAAAACACACCTAATCAATGGCTTTGACGATGTAGACGCAGAACTAGATTATCTCAATCAGGAAATAGTAAAATATCCCATAGATTTAGCTTTGATCGGCATCGGGGAAAATGGTCATTTGGCTTTCAATGATCCACCTGCAGATTTTGAAACCGATGTGCCATTTATAAAAGTACAACTAGACGAAGCTTGCAGAACGCAGCAAGTCAAAGAAGGTTGGTTTCCTGACATGGAAGCAGTGCCAACACATGCGGTAAGTATGTCCATCAAACACATGCTCAAGTCAACGGCCATTGTGGCATCCATACCTGATTTCAGAAAGGCAGAACCGGTTTACAACACTATTTTCCAAGCCATTGACCCTCAATATCCTTCTACGATGCTGAGGTTACACCGCGACTGCCATTTATTTTTGGATGGTGAATCTTCTAGTTTGATCCCCAATTATTGATTGGCATAAACAGAACAAACAAGGATTTCTTTATAGATGAGCGGGTGAGAACCTGCTCATCATTTGATTGATCATATTTTTGTTTGTAACTTTATCAATCAAGAAAAAATTGAAAAAGTGCTTCAAGAAAAAATCAAAGCAAAATCCAAAGAAATTTGTGCCAACGTAATCCAAAACCGCAGACATTTACACCAGCATCCAGAATTATCCTTTCAAGAATTTCAAACTTCTGCTTACATCAAAGCTAGGCTCGACGACATGGGAATTTCATGGCAGCCCATGGCCAATACTGGAATTGTCGCAATATTATCTGGGGAGAAACCCTCCGATCGCATCATTGCCCTAAGAGCTGACATTGATGCATTACCAATTGTAGAAACAAACGATTTACCTTATAAATCCGAAAGTGAAGGTGTCATGCACGCCTGTGGCCACGATGCTCACACCGCTTCCTTGCTGGGTGTCATTGAAGTTTTGCAATCCATAAAAGCAGACTTTGGTGGAACCATCAAATTTATTTTCCAACCAGGTGAAGAAAAATTACCAGGTGGTGCAAGCATCATGATTCATGAAGGAGTCCTCGACAACCCAAAACCCGATTTTGTCATCGGTCAACACGTTATGCCATCCCTGCCTTGTGGAAAAATAGCCACTAGAAAAGGTAAGTTTATGGCTTCCATGGATGAAATTCTCATGACCGTGAAGGGAAAAGGCGGACATGGTGCACAGCCTCATATGCTCATTGATCCAGTATTGATTGCCTCACACATCATTGTAAGTTTGCAACAAGTCGTAAGTCGTATGGTAGATCCCACAGAACCAAGTGTATTGTCATTTGGTAAAGTAATTGCAAATGGCGCTATCAATGTCATTCCAGACGAGGTGTATATGGAAGGTACATTCAGAGCGATGAATGAGTCCTGGAGAACATTCGCTTTGGATAAAATTGAGTTTATGGCCAAGTCGATTGCAGAAAGTATGGGTGGAAGTTGCGAGGTGAAAATCACTAGAGGATATCCATGTTTATTTAATTCAGAAGACTTGACTGAACGGGTAATAGAAATTGCTCAATCTTATCTGGGCATTGATCAGGTTGTGGAACAAGACATGTGGATGGCTGCAGAAGATTTTGCCTATTATTCACAGAATTCAGATGCCTGCTTTTATTTATTGGGAGTAGGAAATGTTGAAAAGGGCATTCAATCAGGGCTACATACTCCAGATTTTAAAATTGATGAAGATGCCTTGATCCATAGCACCGGTTTGATGGCTTATGTGGCCGTGAAAATATTGGCAAATTAAAGCTTTAAAATTAAAATCAACTTTCACATTCTGATCAGGGACGTAGGTGTGGAAAGGTGCGAAAGATTATACCAAATAAATTATAACATTTATTTATTTTTGTATTTCTCCCAAAATCAAAAATATGCGCTGGTGTATTTTCTACTTCCTGTTTCTCCTGAATACCAATTGGCTCACGGCCCAAATTGATTCATTATGCACTGGAAACTTAGGAGAAAATATTTTTCTGAATGGTTCTTTGGGTCGAGGTAATACTTTGACTTTAGAAAATGATCCTATGATCGCCCCGGGATATCAATACCTGCCATACTTGCCCAATGATGGTCAATACACCATTACACAAAATGTAGAAGACCTCTTTCCTCCGCAAACGTGGATCAATGTGATTGATGCAGGTGGAGATAGCTTGGGATATTTTTTAATTTTCAATGCATCCTACGAGCCTGGGATTTTTTATGAACAAGTAGTCACTGGTCTGTGTCCCAATACCTTATACGAATTTTCTGTAGAAGTTGTCAATCTCATAGCCTTGGAAGTCAGCGATCACATTGATCCAAATCTTACTTTTTATTTGGACACTATGGAAGTTTATTCAACAGGTAATGTACCAAGATCAGAGCACTGGGAAAAATATGGCCTTTCTTTTACAACTGGTCCTAACCAAACTAGCGTTACCTTATCTGTGAGAAACAATGCACCTGGTGGTGCAGGTAATGACCTTGCAATGGACAACATTTCTTTTAGACCTTGTGTGCCTGGAACCAGTATAACATCTTCTGATGTAGACATGCAATACACTTGCCCTAAAGACACCAATATTATTATTTCAGCATCAATCCCCAGTGGATGGAATATCAAATGGCAATTTTCAACGGATAGCGTTACTTGGGTTGATTATTTAAATGATGTGACGACATTTCAATTTGATCAGTTAGACTTGGGAGATCACTTTTACAGATATTTGGTTGTCAAACAAAGGGCCGATTTTGCGAATGATAAGTGCGTGGCAATTTCGGATGTGGTGCAGGTGAATGTGGTGCAAAAAGTGATATTGCAATATGATACGATTTGCTTTGGTAAATCATTGAGATTGGGCACCCAAATCTTGACAGCTTCTGGCACCTATTTAGACACTTTATTCAATGCGAATGTGAATGGTTGCGACTCTATCATAGAAGAACACCTTTTGGTTTTGGGAAATCCTGCTATTTCCATTTCCCCTATGATTGTACAACCCAAATGTTTTGGTGAAGAGGGTAAATTGGAAGTGATGACGAGCGGTAATTTCCCGCCTTTCAAATATGAAGTGATAAATGCTCAGTTTGATTTGGTAAATGGCACAAACTTCCCCTCAGGAAATTATACCATTATTGCTAAGGATGTACATGGTTGTGCAGACTCAATGGATTTTGCAATCATTTCACCACCTGAATTCCGTGTCGAAATAGGCCCCGATACCACCATCAATCTTGGTGATACCCTTTTACTTTCGATCTTCACTACCGATGCTATTGAAAGTTTGGAGTGGCAACCAGCTACTTTTGTTACTTGTCCAACTTGCCCGGAAACATTGGCAAATCCTAGTGAAGAAACCACCTTTAGTTTGGTCGCAATCAATGAATTTGGTTGCGAAGCTACAGATGAGAAAACCGTAATAGTCAATCGTCGTGTGACAAAAGCTTACACACCCAACATCATTGCTCTCCAATCTAAAGATGATAACAACTTATTTTCAATCTCGTTGGACCAAGGAGCAGAATCTGAAATCTCTTTGTTGTTGATATACGACAGATTTGGCAACAACGTCTATCGCTCAACACAAGAATTTTCTTGGGATGGTCACTTCAACGGGCAACCAGCGGAAACGGGTGTGTACACTTATTTGGTAGAGTTCACATTCGGCAATGGTGTAAAAGAAGTTGCAACCGGTAATTTTACTCTGGTTAAATGATATTCAATTCCTCCCTGCTTTTGAAAGGGGGGCAATGCCTGCGGCGCAATGGGAGTTCAATGGAGTTCAATCATTTCAATGAGAGTTCAATAGAGTTCAATGTCATACGAACGCAATTGGCTGCGCCAGCAATTCCCTGCAGCTTGTCTCTGCTTTTGAAAGGGGGAGAAATGCCTATGGCGCAATGGGAGTTCAATCATTTCAATGGGAGTTCAATAGAGTTCAATGTCCTTCGGACGCAATTGGCTGCGCCAGCAATTCCCTGCGGGGCAATGTCCTTCGGACGCAATGTGAATTCAATGCCTGCAGCGCAATGGGCAATTCCCTGCGGGGCTATGTCCTTCGGACGCAATGGGAGTGAAATCTATAGTACAAATTCGATCGCTGAAAACTGCTAGTGAAAACAAAAACTCATGGCTCGAAACTCGAAGCCGGTGGCTCGAAGCAGTGTTCAATGTCTTTCGACCGCAAATGGCTGCGCCAGCAATTCCGTGAGGGGCAATGTCATGCGGAGGCAATGGGCTACGGCGCAATGGGAGTTCAATGGAGTTCAATCATTCCAATTGTAGTTTAATTAAAATTATAAATTTGACCACTGATAAATAAAATATAAATTAGTTTTTTACAATTATTCCAGGTAATTGATGTCTTTCAAAAAAGTCTCTTCCAAATAATAAAGCGCAATCATACCAATGGCATAAGTAAAGATACCTACGAATAATGCACTAGAAAGGGAATCCATATTTGACTTGAGTAACACAAACAAGGCTGTAAGTGGAATAACCGTTGCTCTTACAAAATTTGGAACTGTGGTTGCCACTGTCGCTCGGATGTTGGAACCAAAAAGCTCGGCTGCTACAGTAATGAACAAAGTCCAGTATCCGCTGCAAAAGCCCAGACATGCGCAAATAACATACAACATGGCGGCTGTTTTGATGGGCACCAGCAAATAGAACAAAACAAAAACGAATGACAAGGCCATGAATAAAAAAATGACCTTCCTCCGGTTTTTGAAATATTGGCTCAACATACCACTTACAATATTGCCCAACACTTGAGCTCCAAAGGCAAATAAGACTGCCTTACCTGAATTGATGGGTTCTGCTATTTCCATGGCTTTGCCCAGTTCAGGAGAAAAGGTAATCAAAATACCCACCACAAACCAAATGGGCATGCCAATTAAAATACTCGTGATGTATTTGATCAACCTTTCTTTATTATTAAACAACATCATGATATTGCCCCTTTGATGATGATGTTGTTCTTTGAGCTTCAAAAAAATATCTGATTCAAAAACACTGAACCGCATTACCAAGAGCAACAAGCCCAATCCTCCGCCTATAAAATAGGACGTCCTCCAATCAAAATATTGCGCAACGACATAGGCTAAGAGTGCACCTATTACTCCTAGTGTTGCAACCAAAGTTGTGCCATAACCACGGATATTTTTAGGAAGTATTTCAGTAACAAGGGTAATGCCCGCGCCTAATTCTCCCGCCAAACCAAAACCAGCAATGAAACGAAGAATGGCATATGCCATAACCGAATGGACCATTCCATTGCCAATATTTGCTAATGAATAAATGATGATGGACCCAAATAAAACCGACAACCGGCCTCTTTTATCTCCCAGTATTCCCCACACAATGCCTCCTACCAACATGCCTGCCATTTGTAGATTGAGCAACAATAGGCCGTCTTCCAGAATTTCTTCAGGAGAAAGATTTAGTGATTGCAAACTGGGCACCCTGACGATGGAAAATAAAAACAAATCGTACATATCCACCAAATAACCCAAAGCGGCTACCATGACTGGAATGGACATTAAATGGGCGGATACTGATTTCTTGCTTTCATTCATATTGACAAATGTGGTTTAATTATTTTTTGAAAGGATGGCTCTAATGAGGTTCCCCATTAATTATGTTTTGAATTTATTTTGATTTGAATTTATTTCACTTGAGTAAAAATAAGGTAAGTTCTCTGTTAAAGAAATTTAGTTTTAGAAATTAACGTCTTTAAAAAATCGTTCTTAAAATCAATTGATATTCTATTGATGAAAAATTAAAATAAATCTTTTGTGCAAAAATTTTATGAATGAACATCATCATCACGAGGTCCAAATTTTCAGCATTTTTTTAAATGCCTCCAGTCCATTTTTAATAGACATAATATCGGGTCCTTTTGCAGCATCTCCGATGTCATAACCATAATAAAAAGTGATGGGCACTTGTATTTTTTTCTTTTTTAAAATTTCAAATAATAGTGGATAATTCACCATTCCATCACCCATTTGTTCCATTTTGACTTCCCAGCCTTTATCATGTTTTTGGTATGAAAAATCCTTGACATGCAGGGACGACATGAAAGGTGCCAACAATTCCAAACCCACCACCCATGAACGATAACTTTCTACGGTAGCATGACCAATGTCAAATTGTGAACAAAGCCAAGGAGAATTTATTTTTCGCAGGACTAAATACAAATCCCATAAAGTGGCGCCAAAGTAGGTTTTATCAAAAAAAGTGGCTTGGTCTTGAGAATGGTTTTGATATTCTCCAATGATTTTATAGCGTTTATTGAGGGCCGCCAATTTCTTCATTTTTTGTTCGAATACTTTCAAATTCTGGTCTACACTGAGAGTTCTGATCGTAGTAATAATATTGCATCCTATAATGTTTGATGCCCAAACTTGAAGCGGTTTTTAAAACCCTTTCTGTGAGTGGGTCATCTGCATCTTGAATGTCTGTGGAAATAAAATGAATATCCAAACCCTCCTTTTTCATTGCGGCCATAGCAAGTGGTAAGTCCCGCTCGACGTTTTCAGGTAAAATATGGCCACCTTTCCTTACGGGCAAATCTGCTCCATCAAACCCGGTTTCTTTCAATAAATTTGCCAATGATGTAAAGTCCAACCATTGCACATGTTTGGTAAATAAACTGATTTTGACAGCATCTTTATCAATCCGATTATTTGCAATACCTTGTTTTAATTCAGCAAGTAAATCTTCTGGAATTAAACCGCTATCATCCGGCGAAAAGGGAGCGATCATCGGTAAGGTCAAGGCCATGGAATGAGCCAAAAATTTTCTGCGTGACGATTTCATTTTCAATTTTTTTATGTAACTATTAGTTACTTTTCAATTTATCAATACATTCCAATAAATACCTCTTGGAATAAGCACAATTACTCAATGGTCCTTGTTACCTTTCCTTTGGAATCATAAAATATAATTTTTGCCATACTTGGCAATTTTTGTAAACTTCGAGTGTGTTGCGATAAATAAGAATGTCCCCAATATAATTCTCTGCGTTCTATTTTACCTGAATTAAAATAAATATCTGCTCGACATTCAGTCGGCAAACATTTAATCCACTCACCTTTCACTTGAGCTGGGAAAAAAACCCTGAGCGAATCTTTGTTTTGTGTTGCTAAAATCAAGGCTTTTTGATCATTCAAAATTAAACAAGACAATGCCTTGGCATCATGTGGTACATAAAATCCACTCTCCTGAATGCCCATTGGTCTAAAGTCATTCTTTCCAAAATTCTTTAAAACCAAACCGTTGAATGCATCGGCATGGCCTTGTAATATTTCCATGCCATAATCATTTCCGACCAAAATGATGTCCATAAGACCATCACCATCCACATCAAATGGTAATGTGCCAAAGACTGGTGCAATTTGTGTTTGCATTGGTAACGCTTTTATAGCAAACTTTCCATTTCCCAGATTTTCTATGAAGCTGGTGTACATCCAATTTGCTTGCATGATGATGGCTCCTTGCAAATCTTGTTTGGTAAATATTTTATCCGTGGTGGTAGTTCCAAATTCCGCATAGGAATTATAACGTTTATGCAAACCTGGCCATTGACCGATGATGTCATCTCTTGTATTGAAAAGATAATCTCGTTTTTGACCTCCAGCATCATACATAAACATGGAAATAAAACAATCATATTTCCCATTTTTATCAAAGTCATTGGCATAGATAGTGATTGGTTGATCTTGATTTCCTTGGAAAAAAGTATTGGTTCCTAAGTTGCCCGCTACATAATCCACATCACCATCTTGATCAAAATCTGCCGCACTCAGGCTATTCCACCAACCAATTTTATCATGAATTCCAGTGGCTTCAGTTACATTTTCAAAACCGCTACCTGTATTCTTTAAAAAAGTCAAAGGTTTCCACTCACAGGCAATTAGCAAATCTGGAAGATGATCATTGTTGAAGTCGGTCCACAACGCATCACTAACCATACCAATGGAATCCATAGATGCATAAACTTGAGCGATCACGTCTGTAAATATGATTTTATCTTTTTCATTGGTATCATTTCTGAGGATGTAACTTTTATCCGCTTTAGGATATTGACCTGGTAAAACCCGACTCCCAATAAATAAGTCTAAATCTCCATCTTGATCGTAATCGGCAGCTTTGATGGTGGAAGTGTTTGATTTTGGAATGGTTAATGATTCTTTCGATAATTCAAATTTCCCACCGCCTTTATTCACCCACATTTCATCCAATTCGGTTTGGGAATTATACCCGCCAACCGTTGTATAAATATCATTATCCCCATCTCCATCTGCGTCAAAAATGAGGACTGAGGCATGCTTATTTGATTTTTTACTTGCATCGTTTGGCATCCATTTTTGCTCAAACTTCCCATTCTTTTGTTGATAATAAATGACATCTGGTTGTGTGCTATTGCAAATATAAACATCATCCAAACCATCTCCATTCAAATCTCCAACTGATAGTGCCGGGCTATATTGCGATAGTTTATGAGGCAATGTTCTTTGAATATTGAAATCACTAAAATCAATAGCATCATGTTTATAATTTAACCCTATTGCTTCACTATTTATGGGTTCAAATAATGCTGTGACATTAGTTACCCCAAGTATTTCTGACCTTTTATTTTCATCCTCATATTTAATTAAATTCGTCTGATCTATTTTTAAGTCATATACAACTGTTTTCTGACCACTGGGCCACAAAATTATCGCCGAGTCAATTTTTGTACAATTACCCAATCCAAAATGCTGTGTAGTTTCTGATTGTGATAGATAACCTCTTGAACTCAATAATTGAGCAGTTTGCATTTTAAACTTGTCGTAGTAAATAGTGACATTTGATCCCCAAGCTGACTTATTTTGATCATTGCCTATCAAAGCAATTCTGATGAAATGATGACTCGATTTATTTCCGCTTCCAATGGTGTTATTCCGGTATAAAAAAGCTCTGTCGTTGATGTTATTGACTACCAAATCCAAATCTCCATCATTATCCAAGTCTCCATATGCACTTCCATTTGAAAAAGAATTTTGATGCAAACCCCATGCTTTCGATACATCATCAAATTGCAATTGCCCTTTATTTTTATAAGCAAAATTTGGAATTTTTACTTGCGGTATTGATTTGATCATAGCTTCTTCAGATTTGGAAAGGGCTACAATGGAAGATCTGTAAGAACCCCAATCATGATCGTTTATATCGCGCAAAAATCCTGTACTTATGAATAAATCTTTGTAACCGTCGTTGTCAAAATCTGCTAATAAAGGTGCCCAACTCCAATCTGTCTGATAAACCCCCGCCATGATGCCCAAATCACTAAATATCATTTGATGGCTGGAAGGATCCATTCCTTGATTTATTTGCAAAGTATTGCGTATGTATTGGTAGCCATAATTAAATTTTTCTGTGTTGATGTAGTAGGTGTAATTATTGGCATTGAGCATGGTCTTTTTCCTTCTGTTATCATATGGCAACATTTCTGTCGTAATGAAATCCATCCATCCGTCATTATTTACATCTGCCATGTCAGCACCCATTGCCGAATAGGATTGATGTTTGAAGATTTCCTTCACCCTATTTTCAAATAAGACTGTCGAATCTTTTTTTTGATTGACATACCAGATATCATTACTTAGGAAATCATTTCCGACATAAATATCTGGTTTGGTGTCTCCATTGATGTCTGCAATTAAACAGCTGTTACTGTATCCTTCCCAAACTATTCCTTTTTCTTGGGACACATCCACAAATCGTCCGTGTTGCAATTTTTCATCCCAAATATTTTCCAAAAGATGATCCGTATTGGCTTGTACCAGCTTCCGCGAATGAAGAATAAATTGATTTTCCAAATTGCGGATGCTGCTATTTACTGCAATGTATAGATCCAAATCACCATCCTGATCATAATCAAAAAATTGGATATTATTGGAATGCGAAGCATGATCAAGGCCATATGATTGAGCCTGTTCAGAAAATGTAGGAATGCCTTTTTCATCATTCCCTTCATTGATATACAAAAGATTTTTCCTTCTGATTGCATCCGGATACATCGCATTACAGACGTAGATATCCATTTTTCCGTCGTTGTTGATATCGACAAAATTTGCGCTCATGCTCCATTGCCCTTTATCCTTATTGACTTTTGAAAGTGTCGTAATGTCTTGAAATTGCAGATTGCCTTTATTCAAATACAACTTATTGTCCACCTGATTTCCTGTAAAAAAAAGGTCTTGCAATCCATCATTATTTACATCACCGATCGCAACTCCTCCACCATTATAAACATAAATATTGTTGAATATATTGATGGAATCAAACTCATTGATCGTGTTTTCAAATTTGATTCCAGATTCATCGGCAGATATCAGATCAAATAACTTTTTTTCCTCTTTACAAGAAATAAAAAACAAAATGATACAAGTGATATTTCGCAGATAAATAATCATTCCATCAATTTATCCAGTTATTTTGAATATGGTATTCAATAGTGAGATGTATCGTTGCGATTTCAATCGAGATTCCAATTGTTGCACGGACAATAGATCCTTGTTGTATTTGGCAATGACCCATTGACCAATATCGTCATTTGAGAAATTGGGATTTGTCATAATTTCATTTAATTTAGCCTTTAATCCAGAATCATCATTTAATTTTTGAAATGCCATAAGTGAAATTAATTCATTGACTGGATTTACGAGCGTCCATTTTTGTTCTAATTCCACGATATGTCCAATGGATTGATCGGCATTATTTTTCTGACCAATTTTTTCTAAACAAAACGCTGTAAGATAATACTGTATGCGTTCGTCTGGAACGTAGGGCCGCCCAGATCCCAAATTTTCTGGCCACGCTTTTGATTGTTCTATTTCGGAAATTGCTTTTTCATATTGTGCTTTTTCTATGGCTTCTACTGCCTTGTACATATGTGCGACTTCGTAAATTTGTTTTCCTTGGATGGATCCTTCAAAAGGCAGAACTTTGGTATTGGACAGTACATTCAAACATGCATCGTATTGCCCATTATCGAGCAATAAGCCAGCATGTTGAATGCGAAGCATAAAGTTTTCATCAAATTTCTGTGTGGCTTCAGTCGATAATTTCAATGCGGCTTCAATATTATCCTGCGATGCAAAAAGATGGATCAACTTATCCCAATTCCTCCATTCTTGCGGACTAATAGTTACTGCCTTTTGCAAATCTTTTTCTACGAGTTCAATTTTTTCTCCTTGTTGTAAATTTGCTCTACTAATATAAAATGGTGCAAAACGTGGTGTTTCTCCACAAAGTAGAAACAAATCTTTTGCATCTTTTTTTCTACCAAGGTGCCAATAAACCAAGCCCAAATAATACTTGAATGTCCAATGATCATTGTGCTCTATTGCCCAATTCAAAACCTCGACGTCCTCGGATCTAAAAGGAAAAATAAAATAAGGTGTTTCATTTTTAATTTGATCTAATGCACTTGTGGATTCGTTTAAATACGCTTTCCAAATTGCAACAAGATCATGTTGAGGACTCATATCCAAGACCTTTATGGCATCCTCTTTTAGACCCAATTTCAAATATTCTGAGGCCAATTCCAAATAGGTTTGGTATGGAAATTCGTTTTGAATATTTTTTGTAAAGGCGGTTTTATTAATGTTTGCTGGATTGACCAAATATTGCTCAAACCTGCTGAAATCGTCCAAGGCATCAATGTTTTGGATTTTTTTCCATAATTGCTTTGCACTGGAAAGTTTGTTTGATTTTCTCGCATTCACACTCAGAATTTTTAAAGCGCTCAACTGGTGTTGATTGAATTCCAAGGACTTATTGGCATAAAAAACTGCCTCTTTCCAATCGTATTGAGTGGCTTTTATTTCTGCCATTTGCACATAGGCTACGGACCTGTATTCCATAGATCTTGCTGCCAATCCAAAAGATTCAAGCGCGTTTATCTCATCTTTGTTTGCTTTATAAATCAATCCTGCGAAATAATTAGCTGCAGGATGATAGGTATTTAATTCCAATGCCTTCTGAGCATAAATCATCGCAGAATCCAAAAACTGTTGTCTATAAAATATTTCTGACAAGCCTACCAAAGCATCGGGGTAAGTAGCGTCCTTTGCCAAGCACAGATGAAAAAGAGATTTGGCCTCTTCGTATTTTCGGTCAGTTTTCATTTCCTCACCCTCCGAAAAGTAATAGGATGCGTTTTTAACGACCGGTATACTCCGTACAAAATTCCTTTTGACCTTATTGGTTGGCATAACTTCATAGTGCAAATCCATGTTTTGAATCATCACTTCATAACTTGTATCACCCGCTTCCAATGAGCAATTTGTCTGGAAGACCGACATAGGAGTAGCTTGGAATGCCTTTGTAAAAATGGTCTTGCCTTGCGATTTTACTAAAAGGGTAGCATTGCCAAAAACAAATGAGTTGAATCCTATATCAATTCCCGTTGGCGTTCTTTCTACATTTAAAGCACCTTTCCGTGAAACTTTTTTATAACCTCCGATCCCTTTTACCGGAAACCAAAATTCCTCCCATTGATCAATCACACGGCCATTAAAACTCATTTCCTTGATTGGATTTTTGAATGCATTGTAGGAATTCTGGGTAAAACTTCGTCCTGCTTGAAACTCCATGTATTGACCGTCGGTGTCTGTCAATAAATCTTCCCAGATAGCTCCATCTCTGGCTGTAGACCACAACCATAATTTTCTGCCCGGCATGTCTTCATATCTAGCCCAATGCCCAAACCCAATTTGAGATTCTTTAAAATAGCCGCCTATAAAGGGTTCATATTCCCCAACCATGTGGTATGAATTATGGCTTCCAAAAGTGTCATTGGCATACTTGGACATGTCTACCCCCATTTCATTGATCGGCCAGGGATGTACCTTTCCTTCGTGCTCCAATTTTTGATCACCCGGATAAATAAATTCCAAGTCTTTGGTGACGACTGCGGCCCCTGTCATAAAATTGTAGTGAGATTGTGGTAGATCCGTTGGGTTCTGCCAGACCACATTGGTTTCAAAGTATGCTTTGTCTTTGGGTAGTCTTATTTCTACTGTCCATTTTGTTCTGGAAGGCAAATCAATATTGCCCACAAAACAAGAAACACTACCATCTGTATTACTTTTTATGAGGTAATCGACAGGTGTAGCAGTAGCTGGGCTGTGGCCGATGATGCCAAAATTGAACTCAATACCTCCAGAAGTCCAAGGTCCACGCATCGCAATGTTTCTAAATTTCATCACTTCATTGCGATAGATAAATTCTTTGCCGGTCGATTTTTCTATGGCTCCCCAAACTTTGCCCCCCACTTCTGGCAAAACATAAACTTCAATGAAATCATTTTCCATTTTGATGATCTTCCATTTTTGCATTTGGCTATCAAAGCTGAATCCATGAAAGTCATGATAAGGATAAATGACTCGATCGTGTGTGGTCAATACTGGGATAGGGTTTGGGTCACTAAAAGGATATGTCTTGAGTTGGCGAACTTCTTCTTTGATTTTTGCTGGTTTTTGGCCGAACGCCAATGGGAGCGCTAACAAATTGGTCAATAGTAATAGGATGATTTTTGGCATATTAAATTGATTGATTATTAGTAACTATTCAACTATATCCAATTTTGATCAAAAGCGAATAGCTGAATAGTTACGATTATTAAGCGCTCGATATAATGGTCAACTTTTGGGCTATCAAGTCAGATACCGCTTTGGTAGCCTTTGGAAAAACCAAACGGAGGTCTATTTCATCTGTTTTATTTAAGGTAACTTTTAGGGACTGCATAAATGCATTTTTGGAATCTGTCGCCACATTGATTTTTGATATGCCGTTGTTGATGGCCTTTTTCAGTTGCTCAGCGGGAACACCAGAAGCGCCATGCAATACCAAAGCTGCAGGAGTGATGGCATGAATACTGGCGATCAGATCTAGTTGCAAATGTGGTGGATCTTTGTAAAAGCCATGGGCTGTGCCCACCGCAATGGCCAGTGCGTTGATGCCGGTTGCTTCTGCAAAGTTTTTAGCTTCTTCAGGTTGTGTATAAATATTCCCTCCCTGATGCTGACCTAACTTTGCAATATAACCCAATTCGGCTTCTACATTTGCTTGGTACGATTCTGCCAATCGCACGACTTGGCGGGTAATTTTGATATTTTCTTCTAAAGGTTTTTCGCTGGCATCGATCATGACAGAATCAAAACCCACATCCAAACACTGTTGTACAAGTTCTATGGAACTTCCGTGGTCCAAATGAAGCCATCCACAAATTTCATGTTGCTTTAAGGCGGCTCTGACCATGTCAACAGTCATCTCCAAACCCAGATATTGAATAGTTCCTTCGGATACTTGCAAAATGATGTCTTGGGAGGTATCTCCAACTGCATTCAATATACCAGTGAGCGTCTCAAAATTGTAAAAATTGGCGGCAAGTATTGCATGACCACTCTGGTTGAATTGTGCAAGTTTATCCTTCAGTAACATAGTCTGAGTAATTAAATACTGATTGAGCAATTTGATTGACTTTTTCTAAGCTTGAGAAAGAAGAAGTTCCTCCATGACCTGTGGTGTTGATGGCTCCCATCAGCGCTCCGTATTCAAGACATTCTTTTGTCGTACAACCTTCTAGAAATTTTTTGATATACCCTGCATCGAAACTATCTCCAGCACCGATCGCATCCATGACATGTTGATTTGAAAAAACTGGTTGGTGGATCAACATTTTACCATCCCAAAGCGATGCTCCTTCGTGGCCGTTTTTGATTACAATGGTCGATTGATCATATTTTTTGATTTTGGCCAATGCTTCCTCCAAATCTTTGGAATGGGTAAGATGAACCAACTCTGTGGCATTTGGCAAGAAAATATCAATCAAAGGCATCAACGAATCCAGATCAATGTCCCATTTTTCCTGTGGATCCCACTGAGGGTCCATAGAGGTAGTCAATCCCAAGGCTTTTGCTTTGGTAAGAAGTTTAGACAGTCCTGGAAGCAATGATTTTTGGAGAAAAATAGAGCTGATGTGTAAGTGCCGGGCCTTTGCTAAGCATTCATCCTTTATATCAGATAAAGAAAGATCATCCATGGCACCAGGAAAAGTGACATTTGCCCTATCTTCATCATAATTCAAAACAATGGTCGCGCCAGTTTTGAGTTCTGAAGACATGATAATTTGCGAGGTATCGATACCCTTTTTATCAAGCGTTTCTTTTATAAAATTACCAAATGAATCGAGTCCCAATTTCCCAACAAAACAAACACTTGCGCCCAAAGTAGCAATGTTATTGGCAAAAATAGCGGTGCTACTGCCAAGGGTGAAATTCATCTTTTCTGCAATTATTTCTTTGCCAATTGCTGGAAGACTTTCTATCTGGTCCATGATGATATCCACATTCAATTCTCCGACAACAACAACATCAAATTCTTTCGACATAAAACTTTAGTTTATGGTTTCTTAATTGATTTTTCCCCCTAAATTAAGGCATAAATATGTACCCCTTCCACCACCCTGGCAATGTCATTATTGACAGAAGGGCTATCTGGTTTCAAGTGCAGTTCCACCGATTTATAAAAACCCAAAACCTGCGCAAATAATACATAAGCGATGGCCATTAAATAATCGTCGGATACCAATTTATCAGCACCAAAAGAATAATTTTGGAATATGCTGTGCACCTCCTTGCTACTTTCTGAAATGCCAATTTCCATGAGCGGCCGAGTGCCCATTTTCATGGAATTTATGAGATCCAATTCGTATTTGAGTGCGTGTTCGTTTTGCGAGGAAAGGAAATAAACAATGATGGTTTTGCTGTCAATGACTGATTTTGGTCCATGTCTGAATCCCAAATAAGTCTCAAATTTTGAAATGACCTCGCCATCGGTAAGTTCCTGAATTTTTAAGCTAGATTCTGTTGCTGTGGCAAAAAATGGCCCGGATCCCAAAAAGACAATCCTTTTAAAATCAAGTTTTGCAATATCCTCCAGTTGGTGACAGTTGTTGTCCAAAAAATCTTGTGCAAACACACACAAGTTTTTCAATTTATCTTCCAAAGTAGGAAGTTCGTGGATGCGGGCAATCAATAACCCTGTCAATAACATACTGGTATAACTGCTGGTCATTGCCAAACTTTGATCATTGGATTCTTCCGGCAGAAAAATAACTTTCATTGGTTGACTAGAAGAAACTTTGGCCAATGCTCCTTGAATATTGCATGTAATGATGAGGTGATAAACTTGATCACAACATTCATTAGCGAGGATGACGGCCGCAGCACTTTCTGGACTATTTCCAGACCTTGCAAAAGAAATCAGGAGAGTGGGTGTATTTCGCAAAAAATAATGATCTGGATGGGTCACCAAATCTGTAGTAGGAATAGCCTCAGTGATCAGTCCATACTTTGTTTGGAAAAGACTTTTAAGCGTGATGCCGATAAAAGCGCTCGTCCCCGCCCCTGTAAGTATGATCCTTTTTGAATGACTCAAGGCTTCGTCCAAATACTGGACAATTTCGGGACTGGTAGCCTGCACCATGTCCCATATTTTTTTCCAAATTTCTGGTTGTTGTGCAATTTCAACAGCTGTATGATACCCCCCCAACTTATGTAATTGTTCACTTTCAACCCCTAGATACTTCATAAATTACCTTATAAACAATTGAGTAATAATGTGTCAGCCCGAAAATGAAACTCGATTTTTACTTTTAGTTTCATTATTTCTAGTCAAAAATAAATTAATAATCAATACAAAGATAAGGTTTAGTAAGTTATTTTTAGGATTTTTATCTTTCGTTTTATTTCTTTTTACTTTTCGTTTAATTTTATAATAAGTAAAAGCATGGTTTAACTTTCATTATGAACTAAGTATTGTTTCCTTATCTATGTAATTGTAATATCTTTGCCGCAGGTCTTTGTATTTTACTTTTCAGAACATCTTTCTATAGGTTGATTTGGCGAAAAGAATCATGCATAAGATTTGAAAAAGCTTTAAACACGTTTTTCAGATTTTCAAAACTAGCGTATAGGATATATTTATAACAGGTAACTTTTGTTAAAACAGATCTGTCTGTTCTTCCGATTGTTTTGGCCATTTGTGACGCATCATTTAAGGCGATCTTTTAAACTTTTACATCATAGCCACATTTATTAAAAAACAGTTACAACAACATCAACATTACCAATGGCTAAAAAAAGCGATACTACTGTAGGAAGAAGAAAAGAAATTCTTGAATTGCTCTCAGAAAAAGGAGAGTTACACGTTCCAGAATTGAGTCAAAAATTTGATGTAAGTGAGGTTACCATCAGAAATGACCTAGACCAATTGGAGCAAAAAAAGGTACTGATCAGGGTAAGAGGCGGTGCGCTCAAATTAGAAAACAATGTTGCAGTTGACCAAAGATTGGGGGACAAAAGCAAAATAAACTTTAAGGAAAAGAATAAAATTGGAAATCGTGCGGCTCAATATGTGTCAGAGTCAGATACCATCATCATTGATTCTGGCTCCACAACGGCTGAGTTGGTACGATATCTGCCAGATTTACAGGACCTCACCGTCATCACCAATGCATTAAACATTACCAATTTACTGAGCTCAAACCCAAACATCAATCTCATCATTCCAGGTGGTTATTTGCGAAAGAATTCTTTGTCTTTGGTGGGCCCACTCGCAGAAAAAAATCTACTCAACTTCAATGTAGACAAGGTTTTTTTGGGTGTGGATGGTTTTGACACCAAACAGGGAATTTATACGCCCAATATGGAAGAAGCCCGACTCAATGAGATCATGATCCAAATATCAAGAGAAGTCATTGTTTTGGCAGACTCTAGTAAATTTGTAAAGAGAAGTCTTGCTTTTATTTGTGATTTGAGTCATATCGACAAGGTCATTACAGACAGTAATATTTCTCCTGAAGACAAAAAGCGATTGATAGATGCGGGTGTAGAGGTAATAATTGTATAAGCTGACTATGTGCTAGTCGCTTTATAAACTGTTGTTATTTATTTCTCTACTTGTACGGCATATTCAGTTGCGCTCCTGGAATTTTCCAATTGCTGGGCATAAAAGCCTCCTGAGTTGGCCAATTGTTCGTGGGTGCCCATTTCTGCAATTTTACCTTCTTCCAAAACAATGATTTGATCAAAGTCTTGTAAGCTGTGTACGCGATGGGTAATGATGATGGCCGTTTTACCTGCCAATGCGCTATTTAAATATTGTAGTATTTGGTGTTCTGTCTCCACATCTACTGCCGATAAACAATCGTCCAAGATGACCATATCCGGATTTTTGATGAGTGCTCGAGCTATACTCACTCTTTGCTTCTGACCTCCAGACAAGGTGACACCTCTTTCACCAACCAAGGCTTGATAAGCTTCTGGCAGTTTTTGAATATCCTCATCCACTGACGCATATCCAGCAAATTTCTTCGCCTCCTCCTCGCTGACACCACTCGTACCAAAGCCTATATTGGCTTGGATAGTATCGGAAAAAAGAAACACATCTTGTGGCACATAGGCAATATTCTCTCTGATATGGCTCATCTTATATTGCTTCAAAGGAAGGCCATCGAGGGTTATTGATCCCTCATTGATATCGTACATCCTAAGAATGAGTTCTCCAATGGTGCTCTTTCCTGAAGCAGTTTTCCCAATGATGGCAATTTTTTGACCTGCCTTGATTTTGAATGAAATGTTATCCATCGCTTTGACACCAGTCTCCGGATAAACAAAGGTCACCTTATCAAAAACCAAATCACCTTTGATCGCTTGGCCACTGATTGTCCCGTCTACCAAAACAGATTTTTCTTCCATGATTGCATTGATCCGAGCTTGGGATGCAGCAGCCTCCTGAACCACACTTGCAATCCAGCCGATTGAGGTAACTGGCCAGGTAAGCATGTTTACGTATATAATGAATTCGAGGATATTACCAGCAGAAACGGTTCCATCGGCGACTAAATGTCCACTAATGATGAGGACCAATAAAGTACTGATGTTGATCAACAATATCATCAAAGGGAAGAAAAATGCATTGAATATGGCCAGATCGAGTGATTTCTTGCGAAAGTCTTCACTTTCTTCTTCAAAATGACCAATAAATTGAGCTTCTTTTCCATAACTTTTCAAAACCCTGATTCCAGAATACGCTTCTTGAGCTATGACCGTAAGTTTTGACAACTGCTGTTGAATGATGGTTGATTTGCTATTTATTTTATCACTAACGTAGTAAATGGACAAGGATAAAAAAGGTAAAGGTAGCAATGTATAAAAGGTGAGCTCAGGGCTTACTCTGATCATTGCAAAAATTGTCAAAGCAAAGAGCGAAATAAGGTTTACTCCATACAAAATACCAGGTCCAAGATAGTTGCGCACTTTGGAAACGTCCTCAGAGATGCGTGCCATGAGGTCTCCCGTTTTGTTCCTTTTATAAAAAGATGTGTCTAGGGTTTGAAGGTGTTCGTAGACATCTTTACGCAAATCGTATTCTATCAATCTAGAAACAACAATGATGGTTTGGCGCATGAAATACATAAAAAGACCTTTCAAAAGCACAAAGCCAATCACTATGAGGACAAATTGCAGCAATGCAGCACTCAACTCTTCACTCAGATTGGTCGTACCTGCTTCAGCATTAGAAACCAATTGTTCTCGTACAAAATCCAGAGCTTTACCTATGCGCTGCGGAATCAGGATGCCAAAATAATTGGATAAACTTACAAATATGAATCCCAAAAGGAGTCTGCCTCTATATCGGTATAAATATTTGTTGATGTATAGTAAATGCTTCAAATTTTCCTTTTGTCTGTAGAAACTACAAAACTAACTTATAAGGAGACAATAAGGAAGGGAATGAGTTGCCAATTGGCATTAAATAAATCTTAATCTTTCGATAAAATCATAAATCCAGATCAATTTTATCCCTAGAATTAAAATGAACTGTTAATTCAATTTAATTCGTTTAAAACTTCACCCAAAGCTTGTACTGCTTGATAGACGTCTTCAAAGTTATTGTAAATAGGGGCCGGACTGAGTCTGATCACATCTGGATTTCGCCAATCGCCCAGTACTCCTTTTGACCTCAATTGATCAAATATGGTCCTGTTTCCTCCCTTTATCCTGATAGAAAGTTGTGCTCCTCTTCGATCAACAGCTTGAGGGGTAATGATGGACACGCGTTCATCATTCAATCCCAAAATAAGCGATTCCAAATAGGATGTGAGGGCAATGCTCTTTTTCCTCAGTGCTTCTATGCCTGCATTTGAGTGGAGATGCAACGAAGCATTCAATGGCACCAAAGAAAAAATGGGCTGATTGCTGATTTGGTAGGCTTCTGCTCCTCTCATGGGTTTGAATGTTTCCTCCATCAAAAATCTTTCTTTACGATCTTGGCCCCACCACCCTCGCAATGGTGTCAGCATCGCATTGTCAAAATGTTGTTCATGAAGGAACATACCTGCCAAACTACCAGGCCCTCCATTGAGGTATTTATAAGTGCACCAGACCGCAAAATCGATTCCATTATTGTGCAGGTCTACGGGCACATTTCCCGCTGCATGTGCTAAGTCCAAACCCAATATGCATTGATGTGCTGTTGTTATGGCGCGCAAAAAAGCCAAGTCATAAAATTGACCAGAAAAATAATTGACGCCACCAAGAATTACCATTGCAATTTCATGCCCATGTTTTTCGAATGTGCGTTTAATGCTTTCATTGGAAACCAAGGCTCCTTCATCGGCTTCCAGAATCAGCAAACCATCTTTGATGCCCTTTGATTGCAAAAAACTATCCACGGCATATCTGTCTGAAGGAAAAGCAGAGTGGTCAATGAGGATCTTATACTTGGTGGGTGTAGGATGGTAAAAAGCGGTCATCATGAGGTGAAGATTCACCGTCAAAGTATTCATAATGGTAACTTCATCTGGCATAGCTCCCACAATGGTTGCCATGGGTTCTTTAAGCGCATAATGATAATCAATCCAATTGGTAGGGCCGTCAAAATGCCCTTCCACCGCTAAAGTAGACCACCTATCCATTTCAAAATCGATGTCTTCTTTCGCTTGTTTTGGTTGCAAACCGAGAGAGTTGCCACATAGGTAAATAATTTCTTTACCTCCGGCGTCTACAGGAAAATTAAATGCTTGTCTATAAGCTTTCAGAGGGTCAATGTCATCATCTTGTAGAAAATTAGGTTTGAGCTTTTGCATCATCCTTGATTAAATACCTTTGAAAGAGCAGCCCCTTCGTGTGGTAACTGTGATAAATAAAAAGACTTATTGGTAAAAAAGGCCACGATATGCACAACTAAAATGTCCAAATTTTCAAATCCACAAATCTGACAAATATCTTGCTTTGTCATTTCAAAAATCATTTCTGGCACTTCCCATCCAAGGTGATTTACTGTAGGATAATCTTTATCTGGGTGCACATGAGTGAAAGCATCTACATATGCATGCAGAGCAATGTTGTAATATTTTTTGGGCTCAACAACACCATGCACAGCTTGATCCATGGTGAGGATTATGACCTTATCTGTATGTTCCGTTTCCACTCGGTGTAAAAATTGAAATTGCGGCGTTGGAAAGGCATGGACATAGATAAATATTCGATCGTAATCATCGAGTAAATAATCCTCCAAGCCAAATGTAAGGTTGATGGCTTGGCTGGCGATGATGGCTTTGATGTCTTCAGGTACAGGTTTTTGCTCCTTGTTTGCCACTACCATAAATTCACGCGCAAAGAGGTAATTACTGAGTCTGTTTCTATACTCTTGTTGATGATCTTTTTTCAATGATTGGTAATAATATCCAAATTTATCCAGCCACTTGATGATAGGTTCATCCAATGGTGCGGGATTTTTTTTCAACCACCAGTAGTCTATTTGAGCATGTCCTACATAAATGGCAACGATGAGGATGACAGGGACAAAAATCCAGACCATGAGTCCATTATTATTGCCGTATCCAAAATATAGGATAAGGATTCCTATGATGAATAATGGAAAGTATAAAATATTGGAAAGAGACCTGATATTCAAAATGCTTAAATTTTTTCTAATGTAACGGATTTTGGCCTTTGTTGTTTTTTAAAACCAAGATAACTGATCAATGTACCAATCAAGAAAAGGACAGCACCCAACATAAAAGGCGAACCCGGAAAATAAAATGGAGTGTCTGATTTCGTAGTAAAATAAAATAAATTATTCATCAATAAAGGACCGATGATGGATGTAAGACTGATCAAAGAAGTATTGAGCCCTTGCACTTCTCCCTGTTGATTGGGCAAAACTTCCCCTGTTATCATGGCTTGCGCGGCGGGTCCTGCTATACCACCAAGGCAGTAAGGTATAAGGATGACAAACATATGCCACCCTTTGAAAGCAAAAGCAAAGAGGACCATTGAAAGGCCATAAATGAGCAAGCCAAGGTAAAGGCTTTTTTCATTGCCCAAAATAGGGTTGACCCATCTGATCAAAACTCCTTGGACAATTCCCACCATGAGGCCAGCCATAGCCAAAGACAACCCAATCATTTTTTCACTCCATTGAAATTTTTCTATCTTAAAAAATGACCAATTACTTTGCACAGCATGTGAACCAATGGCTATAAGAAATAATACCAAAAACAATCGGTGCAATTTTGGGTATTTTTTAAATTGTAATAAAGCACCTAGAGGATTTGCTCGTTTCCACGAAAAAGGTCTTCTATTTTCAGGACTCAATGATTCTGGCAACATAAAGTAACCCAAGATGAAATTGATCGAACAAAGAATTGCCGCAGCATAAAAAGGAACTTTCAAACCAATTCCACCTAAAAGACCACCCAAAGCAGGACCAAGTATAAAACCAACGCCAAATGCTGCACCCGTGATTCCAAAATTTTTCGCCCTATCCTCAGGTGAACTTACATCTGCAATGTATGCCATGGCTGTAGTAATGCTGGCGCCTGTAAATCCAGCTATCAATCTTCCTACAAAAAGCCAACCTAAGCTTGTAGCCAATCCAAGAATGACGTAATCAATGATAAATGCAGCAATGGAAGCCAGAAGCACCGGCCTTCTCCCAAATCTATCGCTCAAATTCCCAATCAGTGGTGCGCATAAAAATTGCATTCCAGCGTAGGCCAAGGTCAAAAACGAGGCAGTACTACTTGCTTCTGCTACTGGTTTACCTGTGAGTGTGGTAATCAAGCCAGGTAAAACCGGAATGATCAGCCCGAAACCCATTATGTCGATCACCAACGTTATAAATATAAAAAATATAGGACCACGCGATTTCATAATGGTATAATTGTAATTTTTACAATCAAAGATAGCCAATGCTTCAATATCCAGCGGATGGAAAAACAGATTTGGTTATTTTAAATTGAAAGGTTTTTCAAGAACTCAATCATCTTTCCTTAAAAAAGAATTTTCCCTGCTCTTTGATCGTCCTTAAAGCCCATCCAATCCAAAATAGTGGCGCCAACATCCTCAGATAAAGCCGATTTATAAGATTGGCTCGACAAATTTTGAGAGTAAAAAATAAAAGGAACCACCAGCAATTGTCTGCGCAATGCGCCATGTCCACCTTTATAATTGCCTACTACTTTCTCGTAAGCTTTTCCCAAATCATAACCTGGTTTGGAAGTAAGCACCAAATCGCCCATTCCTTTTGCTTTGAGCAAATCATATAATCTGGGAACCGCGTATGGAAAATTGGTATTTTGGGTATTTTCCAACCACTCACTTTTCGTCATCCATTCACCAAGCAATGTAGAATCCCTGTATTCAAAAACATCACTGGTTATCACCTCATATTTCAAAAATGAATCTTTTACTGTGATTTGTGCATTTCCAGAATCGTTGTAAATAATTACTTCCTGAGGCCCTTTGTTATAAGCAACCCAATTGATGCCTTCTTGATTTGCAACGTATTGAGCAATGTTGATTTTGCGATTTTCCTGAGTCGGATACTGTTCTATCTCAGATGCGCTGAGCGCTTTCCCCCAATTTTCCGTCCCTTTGAAATAAATGTACGCGGAGAGATTACCGTTGATGACGAAATAAGCGTCCAGATTTTCAAGATTTGAAATTGGCTCGTTGAGTTCAATGGATTTGATATTGACCGCATTGCCACGTTCCATATTCAAACCAATTTGCTGAAAATTTTCTCTGAGATCAAGGTTTTTGGTTACAGCCTCAACACCATGATCGCTTGCCAATACCAACAGCCTTTGATCTGCTTGTCCCAAACGTTTGACTTCTTCCCAATAAGTTGCCATCAAAGCATCAATGTACACCAAAAGCTTTTCGTATTGGTCCGTAAAACCATGAACGTGATTGGTAGCATCTGGCGAAGGAAGGGTGATGAAATGAAACTTGGGATTGCATTGCAATTGGTCAATGGCAATTTTCATCGCATTTTCCTCATGTTCAAAATGGTTCATGGCGATTTCGTGACCGATGAATGGAATATTTCGCAAATAAGGAAATACCGACATGCCTTCAAACTTGGCTCCTGAATGATACCAACCCGTAATGACTGCTTCTTTGACTCCCTTATTCATAAAAGAATTGATACTGGCGGTAAAGGTATCTCTGCTCAACTCAAAAGCATTTTGACTAGTGCTGTCAATGTCTTTATTCATCCATACGTTGGTTCTACCGACGTAGTTACGCAAATTGCCCGTCGTTCTGTTTCTGTCAAACCATCTCAGACCGAGAATTCCACTGTTGACCGCATCCACACCAGTGATCAAAGGATAATATCCAAATCCGGTCATGGTAGGAAAAGAAGAAATCCCATTTTCCACATAGACACCGCCGTCAATCATTGATTTTATAAAAGGTAATTTACCTTGTGATAAAAGCGCACGAAATCGCTCATTTTCCAAACCATCGATGAGAAATACAGTAGCCGTTTTACCCATTGCAGGTAGACAATCTGTATGAGCTGGTGGCCTCATGGTGTATTTAAATGCAGCAAATGCACCAATGAGAAAAATCAAAAGCCCAAAAATCCAATAAGTCAGTTTACGCATCATAGATGGCAGTTTACCAAATAGTATGGAGCAAAGAAAGGGTTTTTTGAGAAAAGACAACCAACTTGTTTTTCCATTTATAATTGAAAACCAATATCCGAGGTAAAATGATACATTTGTATTTTTCAAAAGAGCATTTTTGTTATGAGCCAACACACTTTGAAATTTTCTTGTTTACTGATTGTAATTTTCTTGGGACTTGATTTGAATGCGCGAGTTGTTATACCTGCGTTATTTGCTGACCACATGGTTTTACAGCGCGATAAGCCAATTGTGGTTTGGGGAGAAGCTATATATGAAACGGAAATAACCGTGACATTTAATGACCTTACAGAAATATGCTTGGTTGAAAACGGCAGGTGGAAGACTACTTTTCCAGCAATGCCAGCAGGAGGGCCACACAAATTAACCATCAAAGGAAGTAATACCATTTTGATTGAGGATATTTTAATGGGTGATGTTTTTGTTTGTGGTGGCCAATCTAATATGGAATGGCCTCTCAGAAATGTAAATAACGCTGAGGCTGAATTGAAAAATACCAATTTCCCAAACATCAGAATGTTTACGGTAGAACAAGAAATAACCGACCGCAAAACTTTGTCTTTGGAAGGTGCAGGCTGGGCAATTGCCAATGAAAAAACAGCCGCTGATTTTTCTGCCATTGGTTTTCTTACAGCGAGATTATTACATCAAGAATACGAAGTTCCAATTGGATTGATAGACAATGCATGGGGTGGTACCAACATCATGGGTTGGATGCCAGAAGAAGCATTTGCAAATCAGGAAAGTTTTGAAAAAATGATTCAAACTTTCAAGGATACTCACAATGGTGAAAGCTCTTTCAGACAAGCCAAATTGGACTACGCAGAGCAATTAGAACTTTCGGACGTGGGCCTTTTCCAGGGATGGTCAGAGCCAGAATTTGATAAATCAGACTGGAAAAAAATCAATGCTCCTGGTCTTTGGGAAACACAAGGATTCCAAGATAAGGATGGTTTTTTCTGGTTGTCAAAAAAAATAGAACTCAAAACTGTGCCAGAGGACAAGGCATGCAAATTGGGTTTGGCAAAGATCGATGATGATGATCTGAGTTTTGTCAATGGCCTTTTGGTAGGTAGTACTCAAGGATATAGTGAAACGAGGATTTACGACTTCTTTTCAGACCACCTTACTGAGGGAATTAATGAGATCACAGTAAGAGTGAAAGATACTGGTGGCGGAGGTGGTTTTCATGGTTTGGCTAGTGATATGTTTCTGGTTTGTGAAAGTATGGACACCATGACCTTGACTGGAAACTGGTCAATCGCTGAAGGATCGGTTAACTTACCGACTTTGTCAAAAACTTACGACGCAAACGCTTTCCCGACCAACAGATACAATGGCATGGTACATCCGCTGACTCCTTATCCGATTGCAGCTTATCTTTATTATCAGGGCGAGTCCGATACTTGGCAAGCAAAAACCTATGAAACATTGTTTCAAAACATGATCAGATCATACAGAACTGCATGGAATGATAATCAGTTACCTTTTGTTTTCGTACAATTGGCCAACTTCATGGCTCAAGATGAAACTCCTGTGGAAAGTGATTGGGCCAATTTGAGACAAGCGCAAACTGCCGCATTGAAATTGCCATATACTGCCATGGTTTCTGCCATTGATATTGGAGAAGCCGATGACATTCACCCACGAGATAAACAAACAGTTGCCAAGAGGATGGCAGCAAGTTTGAAAAGATTGGTTTATAATGAATCTTTGATTTTTGATGGTCCACCTTTGGAAAAAGTTTTTACCAATTCTTTTGGAACGTTGTTGACATTTAGAACTTCAGAAAAGGGTTTGTCTGTGAAGGGAAATGATAAAAAAATCAACGGTTTTGTCATAGAAACGATGGAGGGCAAATTGATCAAAGTACCAGGAATACTACAATCAAAGTCTGCCATTTTATTGGAATATACCAAGCCATTTAAATCTATCAGATACCTTTGGGCAAATAATCCGGGTGAAGTGCAGGTCTATAATGAAGAAGGCTTTCCAGTCAATCCATTTAAATATGTTTCCAATTAAATTGGGCCTATTTCAAGTATTTGGGTTTCTAAAATCGTTATGCAAACGGTAAAGATTCCTTGAAATAGTAACTATACTATTTGTCACAACGTCAACGTTACTACAACAAATCTAACTAATTTGAACAAGTCTATCGGCTCCCTCGTATTGCTGAGAACACCAGGATGCTTTGTTTACAACGACTAAGCAAACTTCTTTGATGGTCAAAAGGCATTATGGTTTTTTGGGAAAACGGATGAATGTTTCCATGGGTGCGGGCGGTATTTTACGTCAAGGCGTCAACAATAGTGAAGGATATGTAGATCATGTCAATGGTGGTCTTGGTTTTACCTTTGGTGGTGAATTTACCATAGGTCGCATCAATGTTTCTTATGATTACATGCCGGGTTTTGTGTTGGGCCAAAATGTAGAAGGTCCAAGATTTTTCAGTGGTTCTGGTGTCAGCCTCCGTTATGTGGTTTGGCAAAGAAAAGGCAAGGCCAGAGAAACTTTGAAGAAATTGGCTTTTTGGAAGAAGAAAAAGAAGTAACAGCTGGTTTTAGTTGGTAGGAAAACTGTTCTTTATAAACTATTTACAGCTCTTGAAAGGTCATTGTCAAACCAAGAGGTCGTACCTAACGGCACGAAATCTCACATAACTTTGGTTTTTATCATGATATTGTACTTAAAAGGACTAACCCCAAAGAGTATTCCTGACGGCACAACAAACCACTTTTGGTTGATTCCTAAAGAATCCACCCGATGGTCCCGTTAGGGACCAAATATTGGTACAACAAAAAAAATACATCTCTAAGTGCCGTCAGGTACGAAATGTTTAACCCCAGCCTCAAATAGGTAGAAGATATAATACAGGATCATAACCAAACTTTCTAGAATAAGACTGCTTAGTAAGGTTTCGTGATGGATCAAAAATCAACCTACATTCTCGTTAGGGACCAGATTTTAAAAATCAACCCTTCAGTCCCGTTAGGGACCAAACATTGGTAACTCCGAAAAAAATACATCTCTAAGTGCCGTCAGGTACGAAATGTTTAACCCCAGCCTCAAATAGGTAGAAGATATAATACAGGATCATAAGCAAAATTTCTAGAATAAGACTGCTTAATAAGGTTTCGTGAGGATCAAAAATCAGCTTACAGTCCCGTTAGGGAACAGATTTTAAAAATCAACCCTTCAGTCCCGTTAGGGACCAAACATTGGTAACTCTGAAAAAAAATATCTCTAAGTGCCGTCAGGTACGCAACGTTTAACCCCAGCCTCAAATAGGTTTGAAGATATAATTAGGATCAAAATCAACCTCATACTTTTTCAACATTTCCATGTATTCCTCATGAAAAGATTTCTTTTTGTGATGTTGCTCTTGATTATTTATATAATTAACAACATTCCCGACATGAGACTTACTATATGAGAAAGCTCCAAAGCCTTCTTGCCATGAGAATTTAAATGTTGTTAATTTATTCTGATTTATCCACTTTGATGAGTCACCTTTGATCATTTGCATTAATTCAGATAATGCTTGTGTGGGGCGCATTCCAAACAAAATATGGACGTGATCTTCCACTCCATTTATTACTAAAACTTTGTGATTGTTGTTTTGAATGATTGCTGTCATGTATTTGTACAATTCAACTTTCCATTCTTTTTTAATCAAACATTCTCTATTTCTTACTGCGAATACAGCATGAATGTGAATTTGGGTGTAGGTATTTGCCATTTTTCATAATTTTCAATTGCAAGGTAAATAGTATTTTTAATTTCAAAAAAAATATTTGCCCAATGATCGAAAATTGTCAAACCAAGAGGTCGTACCTGACGGCACGATGACATGTTTTTATTTTTTGCTTGTACCAAGATACCGTACCTAACGGCACGAAATCTTACATACTTTTTTTTAATCAAGATATTGTCCTTTCAAGGACAAACCCTAAAAGTGTTCCTGATTGCACAACAAACTTCTTATGGGTGATTCCTACAGAATCAACCCAACTAGAGTTTGGCTATTTACTAGACACTTAAAAAAAAACTTGGTCATAATTAGGAATTATGGCCTTTTTTTTAGATTTTTATATCTAGTTAAATGACTAGATATGGGATATCCGACTAAAATTCAGCTCATTAAAAGAGCTAATAGCGAACAGTGGTATGTTAACTTTCCAGCCGCTGTTGCTCAGGCTATTGAGTTTCAACAAGGAAGTGGTGGAATGGATTATTGATGACCATCAAAGATTGGTTCTGCAAAGAAGTGATGGCGAGGGATCTTAAAAAAACTACCTCCAAAACTTAAGAGAGGCACGGTTCTTTATTCTCACAATGCAAGGGAGCTTTTAATCAATCAAGAGTTTGGAAAGAGCTTTTGACCTTGCAGAGGGGATTACTCGGTTGTGTAGGCAAGAGTACAGTCAGTGGTATGATAACTGCCACGGGTCAACAGTTTAAAGATTGGTCGGCAGCATATCGTCTTTTTCAGGGTGATAGAATGAATACCGAAAGCTCTTTTCTGTCATTCGTAAGAATGTTGTAGATACCATCTGTCCAGAAGAGGAGGAGATATAAAAAAAATCTTGTAGTAAGTGTCGATGGGAGTTACACCAATGAATCTGTGTTGAAAGCCTTGGACGAGAAAGTTGTAATAATAGGAAGAGTACGTAAAGATTGTAAACTTCACCAGACTCCTACCTTAACTCAAAATGGTAAAGTAGGTAGAAACCGAGTCTATGGGACTGCACTACCTACTCCAGAATGCATTCGTCAATCTGATCAATATGAGTGGCGAGATGTAAAAGCCTGGGCGACAGGTAAAATTCACACTTTCCAAATCAAAACCATAGATGCAGTAAGATGGAGGAAAGCAGGAGGCCAAGACATGAGATTAGTTATTATAAGACCAATTGGCTACAGACTCACAAAGCAATCGAAATTATTGTATAAAGAGCCAGCATATCTTATTTGCACTTCAGTAAAGCTACCTGTCGAAAAACTGCTTCAAGCATATTTATGGAGATGGGGAATTGAGGTAAATTTTAGAGACCAAAAACACTACTTGGATGTGGACAAGCTCAGGTGAGAAAAGAAATCCCATGCAGTAAAGTTCCACAATTTGTCACCGCTGTTTATTCAATGCTACTCTTGGCATCATCACAGGCAAAGATAATTGACCTACCCAGACCAAAATGGTATACAAAATTGAAAACTCAACGAACAACTACACAAGACCTATTAAACCAATTTAAGGCTATCAAATGGACAGATTCAATCAAAATCAATTTCTCCGACTTCGTTATGATGGAAAATAAACAACGAAGTGCAAAAAATAATCCTATTCATTCGCTTTCTAGTTTGTTTTATACTCGAAATTAGCCAAACTCGAGATGGGTGATTCCTACAGAATCAACCCAATGGTCCCATTAGGGACCACATATTGGTAAGAAGTAAAAAAACGAATCCCTATCAACCCCACAGTCCCGTTAGGGACTAAATATTCGTAACACCCAAAAAAACGAATCCCTAAGTGCCGTCAGGTACGAAATGTTCACCACTACTTCAAATAGGTAGAAGATATAAAATAGGAGCACACCAAACTTTCAAGAACAAGACTGAATATTAAAGATTCGTGAAAGATCAAAAATCAACCCCACAGTCCCGTTAGGGACCAAATATTGGTAACACCCAAAAAAATACGAATCCCTAAGTGCCGTCAGGTACGAAATGTATACCCTTTCTTCTAATAGGTAGAAGATATAAATTAGGAGAGCAACCAAACTTTCAAGAACAAGACTGAATATTAAAGATTCATGATGGATCAAAAATCCAACTCACAGTCCCGTCAGGGACCAAATATTGGTAACACCCAAAAAAAACGAATCTCTAAGTGCCGTCAGGTACGAAATGTATACCCCTTCTTCTAATAGGTAGAAGATATAAAATTAGGAGCGTAACCAAACTTTCAAGAACAAGACTGAATATTAAAGATTCATGATGGATCAAAAATCCAACTCACAGTCCCGTCAGGGACCAAATATTGGTAACCCCAAAAAACGAATCCTAAGTGCCGTCAGGTACGAAATGTATACCTTCTTCTAATAGGTAGAAGATATAAAATTAGGAGCGTAACCAAACTTTCAAGAACAAGACTGAATATTAAAGATTCATGATGGATCAAAAATCCAACTCACAGTCCCGTCAGGGAACAAATATTGGTAACACCCAAAAAAAAACGAATCTCTAAGTGCCGTCAGGTACGGAATGTATACCCCTTCTTCTAATAGCTAGAATATATAAAATTAGGAGCGTAACCAAACTTTCAAGAACAAGACTGAATATTAATGATTCATGATGGATCAAAAATCCAACTCACAGTCCCGTCAGGGACCAAATATTGGTAACACCCAAAAAAACGAATCTCTAAGTGCCGTCAGGTACGAAATGTATAACATCATGGTACAAGTACACAAATGTCTCAAAACGCAAAAGACAAGCCATTGGTCACTTCATAATTATTGGTTGGTATACCAACAGGAGGCTTAGCATCATATAAAAAATGAAAATTGGTAACGAAACTCAAATTTTTAGTGATCTGAAAAGACAATACCAGATCATTGCTAAACCTGAAATCACTAAAATTATTGAATAATGGTTGGACATAAGATGTGTTCGACAGTTTTACATTCTCTTGTGGCGTCAATGTAAATGTGAAATATGAACTCATCCTATTGTCAATGTTGAGATTTTTTTCTTGCTCTAGCGCTTCTCTTTCGTACATATAAGCAAGCCCAAAGTAAAACTTCGCATTTTCATATTGAGAAAGCTTTAGCCTGATGCCAAAGCCATTGAGATTGCGGTTTTTGATATTCAAAAGTGCATTCAACTGCAACTGAGTGAATGCTTCCAGGCGTAATAAATCATTCACTTCATAATTATAACGTAGGTGGGAAAAACCATTCCTGTTGAACTCACTTCCAGAAACATTAACCAAAGAATAATTGATGAAAGCAAGGATCAAATGTCGATGTGATTTAAACTGGATATGACCATTGGAATTGAAAGCAAAAAATGATTCACTGTAGCGAGAGGCATTTACGGATAAGCCGATATCACCAGCAAAACCAACCGTATCGGTGATGATTCTTTTTTGTTCGATATTAATGATTTGACCTGATAAATGATGGATTGAGGACATAACAATCACCAGACAAATTAAAAGCTTGCAGCGTTTTACGGCCATTGGTTTCGTGATTAATTAGGTAATTAGGATCACGAAAATAGAATTTTAATTTATTTCGCTGTCAATTTATCGTACCAAATAAATTGTAAGGACACCATTTTAGCTTCATTTTTGGCAATCTTATAGCCAACCTGTCCATCTAAAAAGCCCAGCATCCAAAAATAATTTCTAAAAAATCTCACTCCAGGGCCAAAAACTCTTTTCAATAAATTTGGTTTTTTGCCTCGCTCAATCCACTCCTCAGCTCGGTATTTGGCATATTTATCTAGTTTTTCCAGATGTTGATCTTCAGAAAAATAAGAATAATGCAACATCAAACCAGGTAGTTTTATGGCTTTGCTTTTTTGCAGGTCAAGCAACTTTTCATGCACCAAACTATTGTCCCATTGGTGCTCTTGCCTATGAAAGATTCGAGGAATCCATTGCGGAAACCAACCGCTGTGCTTCACTGGAATTCCACAGTAATAGTTGAGTCTGTTGATGTAATACACATGCCCTTTTTGTAATGTAATTTGCTGGATTGCCTTCACTAGATTGGCATCCAAAACTTCATCTGCATCCAATGATAAAATCCAATCGTATTTCGCCTGTTGGTTACCGAAATTTTTGGTTGCACTGTAACCCAACCATTCCTTACTGATTATTCGAGCTCCATAAGATTTTGCAATTTCAACCGTGTCATCTGTACTAAATGAATCTACTAATAGAATGTCATCGGTCAATTCCTTACACGCACGCAATGTCTCACCAATAACTTTGGCTTCATTTTTTGAGATGATAACTATAGAAAATTGACCTGTTGACACTTTCAAAATTAAAAAGAGCTTTAATTAAACACCAAACTCGATGCAAATTAAAGCTCTTTTTTAATTTATGTGATGTAAAAGCTGAATCAACCTTTACTAATCATTCAAAACTATTTTACCATGAACACTTTACTTCCTTGGCTCTGATCGTCAGTCAATTTAAGGATGTAAATTCCAGTAGACAATCCATTCAAATCAATTGAACCAATAGAATTTCTGTCATTAAGTCTCAAAACTTCGATGCCCTTTGTATCAAAAACCTGAAGATTTACCTTATCGTTGAAAGAATTACCAAAATCATACTGCAACAATTGAACTGCAGGATTTGGATAAATTTTCCCAGCACTTGCATCCAAGACCTTTAAGCCAACAATTTCAACAGGTAATAAGACTGCATCAACTACATGCACCAATCCGTTGGTTGCCTCAACATCAGCAGCAATTATTTTTCCATTGTTCACAAAAATATCTGTTCCCTCTGTTTTGATTTGAATTTGCTCGTCGCTGATCGTAGTCAATACTTTGCCGTTGAAAAGTCCAGAAGATGGCTCTACTCCCGTAAGAGCATGTCTTCCTAAAATCTCCAAAATCAAATCTCCACCTGCTTCCAAAATTTGATCCATTACCTCTTCTGGAATGTTTGTAAAGGCGGCATCTGTGGGTGCGAAAATGGTAAACTCATTGTCCTCATTGGTCAAATCTTCTTTTAATTGGGCCAAATTCAACAAACCTTGCAAAATTCTGTGGTCAGGTGATTTCAAAATAACATCATAAACGGTATTGCCAATTTCATCCATCAAAACGGCGTCTATGACGTGAACAACCCCATTGTCAGCCACAATGTCTTTGACCGTAATCAAAGCATTGCCAACGTAAATATTACTGCCATCGATGAATATTTCATAACTGGAACCACCTAATCCAATTACAGAGCTGCCGTCAAAAAGATTGGTGCTCAGCGCACTGCCTTCGATGACATGATTGAGTAATAAATTGGTCGCTCCATCAGAAAGTAAAATCTCTTCAATCAGACCTTGAGGAAGATTTTCAAAAGCTGCATTGGTTGGTGCAAAAACGGTGAATGGTCCTGCTCCTCTCAATGTACTATCTAAACCTGTTGCAGCCAACGCCCCAAACAAAATGGTATGGTCTTCAGATTGAGCAATTTTATCCACCACCGTATTGCTTGCTTCCAAATCAGGGAGGATGACAGCATTGATGACATGGACAACACCATTTTCACCAATAATATCCGCCATGGTGATCAAAATCCCGTTGATTTTGACACCCTCATCGTCTTTAGTGATGGTGGTTCTTTGTCCATTAGCCATGATCAATTGTTGACCATTGACAAGGGAAGTTGAGGTGTAAGTTCCAATACTCACATGGTATAACAAGACTGTAGCCAATTGACCAGTTGGGTCTGCCAATAAGGTTTGTACCAATACAGGATCCAATGCTTCAAAGGCGGCGTCAGTTGGTGCAAAAACTGTGAACGGACCTGCTTCTCGCAATTGATCATCTGCCCCGCTTGCGGTTAAAGCAAGTGCCAAAGTTGTATGATCTGGTGAATTGATGATGATATCAGCAACTGTATTTCCTGTTTTCATTATGCCAATCAAAGATTCCACAACATTGAGAACACCATTTGTCGCTGGAATATCTGCACTGACCACTTTAACATTATTTACAAAATAGCCAGCGGAATTGTTGATCAATAGGCTTTCGCCAGAAAGCGCAACCAAAATTTGGCCGTCTGTCAAATCACCACTTTCAAAAACACCTTTCACCGAATGTCTTTTGACCAATCTATCAACGGTCTCAGTAGGATTGCTCAAAAGACCGATCAATTGGGCAGTGCTAAGTTCTGCAAATGCTTGGTCTGTAGGGGCGTAAATAGTTAAAGTGTCACTTCCCTTGAGATTTTCATCATAACCAATTGCATCCACCAATAGTCCAAAAATATTGTGGTCTGGGGATGCCTTGATGAGATCATACAAATTGCTTTGAGCTTGTATGGAATTTAGAAACAATAGAAAAAAGCAGGCAAAAGTAAATCTTAATTTCATTAAAATTATTTTAGGTAATTTGTTTGAAAAATATCGTGTACAATAGGGTGATATCAAAAGGAAAAGTATCTGTAAAAACCTTTTTCCCTTTGGTATACAAAACATTTACCAAATCTAAACAAATGTGACTACATATAGGATTCATCTTTGCGATAATTACAAAATTATAATAGTTGGACTATAGATTCCTCAATCCGAGATGGTTTACGAACAATTTATGCAATTACCCTTAGAAAAAATGAAAGAATTTCTCAGTTTTGTCTCAAGTTCATCAGAAATTATAAAATATGTTTGACCATTCGCAGCAAAAATCATTGTTTGAAAAGACCAAAAACTTCATAGATCATGAGCCTACTGTCAATGACCTCGAAGCATTAAGGGATATTCTCAGATATCATGAATGGAAATATTACGTAGAAAATAATCCAGTAATCTCCGATTTTGAATACGATTTGGTATTCAAAAAATTACAGAAAATAGAGCATGATCATCCTCAATTGATCACCCCAGATTCTCCCACTCAAAGAGTAGCTCAAGACATTGTGAGTGAGTTCAAAACGGTAGCCCACATTGTGCCTATGTTGTCTCTTGAGAATTCATACAATGCCGAAGACCTTCTCGAATTTGACAAACAAATAAAAAAACTCATTGACAGAGATGAAAGCGTCATCAAATACGCCGTCGAACCAAAATTTGATGGTGGAAGTATTGCACTTGTTTATGAAAATGATGTTTTAGTACGTGCTGCAACCCGTGGTGATGGGAACCAAGGCGAAGAGATCAGTGCCAATATGAAGACCCTTCAAAGTGTACCACTAAGGGCTAATTTTTCTCAATATGGATTCACAAAAGTAGAATTGCGCGGTGAAGCTTTGATTTCTAAAGATAAATTTAAAGAGGTCAATGCTTACAGGGAACAGGAAGGTTTGGTTCTGTTTGCCAATCCCCGCAATGCTGCAACTGGAGGTTTGAGGACCAAAAACCCATACGAAACCAGAGATCGTGGTATCGAGGCATTCATTTT
This sequence comes from Saprospiraceae bacterium, assembly GCA_016715105.1. Lineage (GTDB taxonomy): Bacteria > Bacteroidota > Bacteroidia > Chitinophagales > Saprospiraceae > JADKBO01. The sequence goes on from JADKBO010000006.1 coordinate 351,003, forward strand.
TCAATTTGGATATGCGGAGGACGCTGCAGGAAACGACGTGACTCGCAAACTTCAATCGCATTTCAAAAGCATCAATGCCTTGGGCGATTTAGGATTTAAGATTCCTTTGTCTGAGAAAAAATTGTGCGATAATATAGATGAGGTCATTGCTTTTTGCGCCGAATGGGAAGCCAAAAGGGACACTTTTAAATATGAGATAGACGGTATGGTTGTCAAGGTGGATGATTACGCCATCCAAGATATTTGCGGCAGTACTTCACACCATCCTCGATGGGCCATTGCTTATAAATTTAAAGCCAAACAAGCAACCTCAAAGTTATTGAGTGTTGAATATCAGGTAGGAAAAATAGGATCCATCACGCCTGTAGCCAAAATAGATCCCGTGCAATTGGCTGGTGTTACCGTCTCTTCTATTTCTCTGCACAATGCAGATTTCATCAGTTCCAAAGATTTGAGATTGGGTGATACCGTATTGGTAGAGCGTTCTGGAGATGTCATTCCTTACATCGTCAAAACGATGGAAGAATTGAGGGATGGATCAGAAAAAGAGATTGTATTTCCGGTTGTCTGCCCCATCAATGATACCGATATGCCCATTCCTTTGGAACGCATTGATGGCGAAGCAGCTTGGCGTTGCCCCAATTGTGTTTGTGGAGCACAAACTTTGCAGAGAATGATTTTCCACGTCAGCAAAGAAGCCATGGACATCGATGGCTTTGGAAGAAGCATCGTTGAGCGTTTTTATGCTTTGGGCTGGCTCAAAGATTTTGCGGATATCTACAATTTGGATTATGAAGCCATTGCAAAATTAGAGGGCTTTGGTAAGAGATCGGCTGATAAATTGCAAGCATCTATCCAAAAAGCCAAACAAAATCCAATCAGCAGATTGTTGCATGCATTGAGCATTCATCACCTTGGGAAAAAAGCCTCCAAGTTGATCGCTGAACAAATCAATCACGTTTTGGACTTGCAACATTGGACAGTGGAAGATTACACCAAAATCAAGGACATTGGCCCAGTCGTAGCCGAAAATGCAAGTTTGTACTTTTCTGAGCCTGCCAATATCGAATTGCTTCAACGCATGGAGTCTTATGGTGTCAACCTCACCCAAACCGCAGAAGACAAACCCAAAGAGGTCAATATGGAGGGCGCATTGGCTGGTAAAACGATCCTTTTTACCGGTACATTGACAACGATGGGCAGAAAACAAGCTGAGGAATTGGCAGAGGCTCATGGTGCAAAAAATATTTCCGGAGTGAGCAAAAACCTCGATATTTTGGTGGTGGGTGAAAGCGCAGGATCAAAATTGACCAAAGCTCAGGCCATTGGAAGCATTCAAATTCTGACAGAGGAAGAATTTGTGGCTTTGATTGGTAATAGTTAAGTTTTTCCTAAACTTTGGAGTTGTATTGCTTATAGTTTGAATTTAGTTGACAAGTTTCTTTAGAAAAATACTAGACTTGTTATATTTGTTATTATACAACAGCGGCTGCTCCGTTTGAGTATTCAAGAAATTCAATAAAAATAGAAAAGATGGATAAACCACAACTCGATCAGGAAATTTTTGACTTGTATGATCATTATGCCCACAATAGAATTGATCGCCGAAACTTTATGGAACAGTTGTCTGTCTATGCAGTTGGAGGTCTTACTGTCAATGCTTTGATGGAATATTTGATGCCCAAGTATTTCTCTACCCTTCAAGTACAACCGCAAGATCCAAGGTTAAAATCTGAGTATATAGAATATGCTTCCCCGAAAGGTGGCGGCACAATCAAAGGACTACTTTCCAGGCCTGCTGGAAATACCAAAAAACTGCCTGGCATCGTGGTTGTCCACGAAAACAGAGGGCTCAATCCATATATTGAAGACGTAACCAGAAGAGCTGGCTTGGAAGGATTTATTGCTCTAGGTCCAGATGCATTGACACCACTTGGAGGTTACCCCGGAACTGATGATGAGGGTCGTACGATGCAAAGCAAACGTACTAGGGATGAAATGTTGGAAGATTTTATTGCTGCTTTTGAATACCTCAAAGTGCATCCTGAATGTGACGGCAATGTAGGTGTGGTAGGATTTTGTTTTGGTGGTTGGATCTCCAATATGATGGCAGTAAGAGTTCCTGATCTCAAAGCGGCGGTTCCATTTTATGGTGGTCAGCCAGCGGCGGCTGATGTTCCACAAATCAAAGCACCTCTTTTAATCCATTATGGGGCATTGGATACCAGGGTCAATGAAGGATGGCCAGCATACGAAGCGGCTTTGAAAGAAAATAATAAAACTTATGAAGCCTATATCTACGAAAATGCAAATCATGGCTTCCACAACGATTCTACACCACGATTTGACAAAGATGCGGCGGCATTGGCTTGGCAAAGAACCATTGCATTTTTCACCAAAAACCTAAAGTAAACGAGTCACATTTTCTTCTTGATTTTCTTAAATTGTTAAAGCATGGCCAATAAATCGGTGTCTATTATTTTCTTCCTATTACTCTTCATAGTAGGAAATTTACAAGCCCAAAAGGTTGAGGAAATATTTATGGATACTGATATGGGAAGTATGCCGGAAGGAATTGCCATAGACCAAAATAAAGGTCACATTTACATGAGCAGCATTCGATTGGACAAGGTATACAGGTGTGACATAAATGGTCAAAATTGTATTGACGTCATCAGCTCTGGCCAAGAAGGTTTTACTTTTGGAACAGGTATGATGATCGTGAAAAATCACTTGTTTGTCTGCGGGAGGTTTGAACGGGCAAAAAAGCCGATGGTTTTACAAATTGACTTAGCTACCAATAACATTGAAAATGTTTTTAAGTTACCTGATAGTACGAAAGCCACTTTCAATGACCTCACAGTGGATGAAAATTGGAATGTATATATGACAGACAGTGATTTTTCACGTATTTACCGATTGGATCATAAAACTGGAGAGATCAGCGTCTTTTTGGAAGATGTGCAAATCAAGGGTCCAAACGGCATCTGCATTTCTGACGATCAATCGAAGTTGTATTTGAGTTCTACTACTTTTGGGATTAGGATCGTGGACATCGCAACCAAGAAAATTTTGAATCCCATACACGACGCAACCATTGGTAAAGGGATTGATGGACTGAAATATTATAAAAACAAGTTGTTGGTGGTTTATAATTATGGCGGTAAAGAAAAAGAAAAACAAGGTTTAGTAGAATTTGCCTTATCAGAAAATGGTGCGGAAATTCTACACGGAAAAGACCTAACCATTGGTCACGCCAGAAACAATATTCCAACCACAGTAGGTATGTACAAAGGCCATGCTTATTATCTTGCAAATAGTCAGTTTGATAATTACAATTGGGGTGAAAATACGGTCAGAAGGCCAGGTGATCTGGTAAAAACTGCGCTTTTAAAGGTTAAGATTGATTAGCATACTTTTACTGTGAAGATTTTTGCAGGAGCGCATGAAATCCTTAAAATCTGCACTATAAAATTTAAACATTCCCAATTAAACAAGATCATTCACACAATAATAATTGGACAAACATTGATTCAATTAACCGCCAAGTCCAAATGTTTTGGCCCTAATATGCAATTGTGAAATTGTCTGACTTTTTATTAAAAAAGGAAACTACTCCAAAAACAAATGTTTCCAGTGAAATTTAATTGGCGGCTAAGATTAAAACCTTCAAAAAATCTTCCTACATTTCCAATCTAATTGACACCAGAATGACCAATGTTCCATTGAGTATTAATAAGAGAATTGATTCTATCGATGTCTTGAGGGGCATTGTTATGGTCATCATGGCCATTGACCACATCCGGGACAATTTCCATATTTATGCAAATACCGACGATCCGCTCAACTTAGCCACTACATCACCAAGCTTATTTATGACAAGGTGGATTACCCATTTTTGTGCACCGGTGTTTGTTTTTTTGTCCGGTACCTCAATCTATCTGCAATCCTTGAGAAAAACACCCAATGAATTGAGTTCATTTCTGGTTAAGCGTGGACTTTGGCTGATCGTGGCTGAATTTTTAATTGTAAGTGTCGGCATCACTTTTCTTCCCTGGAACCTGCTCATTCTACAAGTTATCTGGGCTATAGGCATCAGCATGGTTTGTATGGCATTATTAACCAGACTTCCTTTCAATGTTATTTTGGTTTTGGGCTTGTTGATTGTTTTAGGCCATAATGCGCTTGATTTTACCGAAAAAAGTGCTGACTTCCAACCTGGATTTTGGTGGGAAATTTTACACCACGGCCACTTGAAGTTTTATGGATTTGATCAAACCCATGGTCTGCTGATTGTCTATCCATTTTTACCATGGCTTGGCTTGATGTTGATGGGCTATTGTTTGGGTATCTTATTTAAACCTGAAGTAGAGCCAGCAAGACGAAAGAATACATTGTTGTACATGGGTGGAGGAATTTTGACATTCTTCCTGGTTTTAAGGATGATCAATATTTACGGTGATCCTGTGCCTTGGGCAGAACAAAAAAGCGGTTTACTTACTGTATTTTCATTCATCAATGTTTTTAAATATCCACCATCACTGTTGTACATGTGTTTATTTATAGGTCCAGCGTTAATTTTATTAGCATTGATTGAACCCATTAAAAATAGGTTTACCGACATTATGCGCATCTTTGGTAGAACGGCATTTTTTTACTACATCATCCATTGGTTTGTGATTCATGGCTTAGCAGGTATACTTTTTTTCATAAATGGACACACATTCGCAGAAGCAATAGCATCGGCTAGAAATTTACCATTCTTATTCGTACTCAGTGGGGAAGGAGTGAGTTTACCCTTTGTTTATCTAATATGGATTGCAGTAATAATGGCCTTGTATCCACTATGTAAAAAGTATGACCAATACAAAACCGCGCACAAGGAAAAATGGTGGTTGAGTTATTTATAACAAATACTCTTGCTACTTTATGCTATCCTAATTGTGTTATTTTATAAAAGACGTCTTTGCTAATCCTTAGTTTACCTTGTGCTTGCTTATATGTTTGTATTCAAATGATTCAACCAGTTTAGGCTAAATAGCGGGATCTAAATCCTAAGTTATTAACAAACTTAATTCAAAACTTTGAATCTATTCTTTTATTCTATCAAAAAGTAAGCCTCCAAGACTTCCCGATCTTGGAGGCTAAAAAAAGTATAAAAACTAAAGTTTAATCAAAGTTTCCAAAGAAACTATTATTTTATATCACTCTATATTTTATAGGATAAAGTCAGATTAAATTGTCTACCTGGGTTGAAGCTATCAAATATTGCTTCTGATCCATCTTTGGTATTGTAGGTTCTCCATTTTTTAGAGTTCAACATGTTTTCACCACCGATGCTTATTCCATATTGTTTGTCTGCTCCAAACTGCTTGGCCAAACGGAAATTCAATGCTGGTAATGGATTTTCGTAAACGTCCTCGATTCTGCCTGCTCCAACTATAGAAAGCCTTCTCGCCTGAACATTGTATGAAATAGAACCTTCCCAACCTTTTTCTCTATCAATATACGAGATGTTGGCATTGAATATCTGAGGAGAAAGTCCTACTAATGGCAATCCAGATTTCACGTAAGTATAGTTCATACCAACGTTGAAGTGTGATAAAGATGCTGTTACAAAATCAAGGCTTTTATTTACTTCAATTTCAAATCCAAAAACATTTGTATCATCCAAATTCTTTGGTTGATAGTTTGTCGGAGTAGCAGGGTCAAATACCACCAACTGAATAGGATCAATGAACTGTTTGAAGAAAACACTGGCAGAAATCAGTTGCCCTCCTCCCAAAAATCTTTCAAGTCTGATATCCGCGTTGTTGATACTAGATTGTTTTAAATTAATGTTTCCAAGGAAAGTTCTACCTGTAATTCTATCTTGAATTTGTGCGACAGAGTTTTCTTTGAAAGAAGGCCTTGCTACAGTCCTATTGGCAGATGCCCTCAGATTTAAATTTTCAGTAAGGTTGACCAATAGATTGGCAGACGGTAATACATTCAGCTTGTCAAGGATTTTTTCATTTTTAAGTTTGATATCTCCTTGGTTGTTTTGTCCAGTATAAAAATTGTCCGCCTTTTCTACTCTTGCGCCGTATGTAAGTTTTACTTTTTTGCTCAATGGCAATTCATTCATTACATATCCTGATATTACTTGCGGTCTAGCATTAAAAGTATTCGCAGGTTCATAGTTCCCAACTATATAAATTCCATTTGGATTTTCTTGAGACCAAACATTTTGATCAAGAATATTTTGTCTGGATCACCATTTATTCCAAGGGTAGTTTGATTTCTTGGCTGGAACAAATAATTGTATATTTCAAAATCTCTCTCTTTAAAAGTAGCGTATAATCCCGTTTTCAATTTTGAATCTAGCCCTTTGACCTTAAAGTTGTATACAAAATCTACTCTTCCATTGTAGCTGATTTCATCAAGATACCTGTATATTCTGCTCACCTCTGCCCCAACAGCCGGTCTGATCAAAGGCTGTCCATCAAAATTATCGAAACCAGTTGTTTTAATGTCTGGCTCATCCACATTGACAAGACTTGGAGAAAGTTTCCAATCCAATTCATATTTACCTTTGGCAAATGCATGATTACCTGTTAAGCCTATATTGGTGATGGCTCTTTGGTAATATTCGAGGTTATCTCTTACAATCAAAGAATTGTTAAATACCAAATCCTCCTGAGTAAAAATACCTGCTTTTTGCTCACCACTCTGTACATGGAGTGCCTGTAAGCTAAGTTTATGGTTTTATATGTGTAGGATAGTCCTCCCAAAGCACTCCACTGATTTACAGTTTCACTCAACTTTCCAAATGACTTTCTGCTTTGAAAATAACTATTATCATTCGCATCCCGATAGTATTCATTGAAAATAGCGTTTTCATAATGGTTAAAATTCTCAACATAATTCACACCTGCGAATAATCCCAAAGTGTGGCTGCCAAAGTTTTTTTGATTTCCGACAGAGATGCTAAGGCTTTTGTTTAAATCATTGAGCGTGGTTTTCGCTGCCAATTCCTTGTTGAAGGCGTTTGTTAATGATGTGAGCCTTGGGTCATTTTTTGATACATCAGGAAAATCTTGAAATTTGCTAAAAGGCAATTTTCGGTATCCATTATCAAATCCCAACCAGTCTGTGCTTGAACCCTTATACCCAAGAAAATCCTTTTTGAAGCTCATACTTGGATTGTATGATACTCCAGCTGAAGCCGAAAACGTAAACTTTTCAGGAAAATCCTTGGTAATAATATTTACAGCACCTCCTGAAAAATCTCCAGGTAGGTCTGGTGAGAAAGTTTTATATACGATGAGATTATCTATGAGGTTTGTTGGAAATAAATCCATTTGCACAGAATTTCTGTCTGGATCAAGGCCTGGAATTTCTACAGAATTTAAAATGGTTTTGGTGTACCTGTCACCTAAACCACGCACAACTACGTGTTTTCCTCCTTCAACAGATACTCCAGTTACCCTACGGAATGCTTCACCTGCATTTCCGTCACCAGTTCTTTTGATACTAGATGAACTTACTCCGTCTATCAAGTTTACAGATCTTTGTTTGATGGTTGCAAGTGCTGTTTCGGTATTCCTCATTTGAGTCGCCGTTACAACTACTTCATCCAGCAGTTCTGTTTCTTCCTTCATTCTTACATCCAGAAGAGTGACCTTGCCAGCATTGATGACTAACTCGCTAATTGGTAAGTCAGAATACCCTAGATATGAAAATGTAATGGTGTAAGTACCAGGAGCAAGATCGAAACTGTATGCCCCATCGAGGTCAGTAGTTGTTCCGTTAGACAGTTCATTGATGAAAACATTGGCAAACATGATGGCTTCTCCCGTTTCATCGTCTATGGCTTTACCTCTGACAGTTCCGGATTGAGCAAACAATTGCAAGGAGATAGCTACTAAAAATAGCGTAAAAAGATTTTTCATTTAATATTTAACTTTAGTTTTTAAAAAAAATAAAAGAAAGAAGGAACATTATTTTGGGAAGTGTTCCTTCTTTCTGATTGAGAATTTATTTTCAGAATGTGATTATTTCAATTCATTGTTTAAAGCTGTCCAAGTCCAGCTGTTGAAAACTGTTTTGTTTGCACCAACAGTTGCAGTAGCCACAACTTTATTGTTTAAAGTAGCAACAGCAGCATCTAATAGACCTTGTTTTTCAGTAGTGAGACAACTTGCAGCTCCACCTCTCAAATAAAGGTTTGCAATTGAGGCAGCGGTAAGTGTTGCAGAAACTACTTCACAATCTTTGATTATCAATTTACCAGCTTGAGCTCTAGCCCAGGCCTGTGAATTCAGGTCACCACAATTTGCATCAAAACCAGCAGATACAGAAATATTCTTACCATCTTTAAATCCTATCCAAGAAACATTTTGGACGGTTCCTTGGGCTGCATCTTTGAAATCAGCTCCAGAAGTAACTAACTGATCAGTAGCAATGATGGAACCATTTTTAAGTGTGAAGAGTCCGTCTACATAGGTAGTTCCTTCTGGACCATCAATTTCTAGCCCTTCATCAGTTGTGCCGCCTCCCATAATCACATAGAAGTTATCTACAGTACCTGAATAGTTGAAATCAAAGTCTATTGCGTCATCATCCTGATAAGCAACTATCACATTTTTCACATTTACAGTTCCTCCAAATATTTCTAATCCGTCATCTTTATTAGCGACGATTTCGATGTTTTCAACCACTGTTCCAGATCCAACTCCACCTAGGGTAATACCATTTATTTCATTGCCATCGCCAATGAAGTGCTCCACCAAATCTGACAGAAACATACTTGAGCACACCTGAGTTATCCGTTGGATTATTACCACCATATTTACCGTAAACTACATCACCTGGAATTCCTTCAATCTGCGTTTCTGTATCACCATTGGTTGCTGAGATGGGTGCCATTCCTAAAACAATTAAGCCACCCCATTTTCCAAAATCCAATTTGGTCAAGGTACTATTGATTTGACCTGGCTGTATACCATCAAGTATAGAAGTGAAAATGATGGGCTTTGCTGCTGTTCCTTCTGCTATGATTTTAGCACCTTTTGCAATGACCAATGCAGTAGCCAAAGATCCTATACCTTCCCTACCTTTGATGATGGTACCAGGTTCAATTGTCAAAGTAGCACCGTTGGTAACATATACTTTAGTAGCCAATTCATATATTTTATCGGCTGTCCAAGTCGTGTTGGCACTTATGGTTCCACTAACTACTACAGGTATCACAGGATTATTTTTACAGTTACAATCAGCAGCGTCTAGGTATTGGTTTGCACCACAAGTTTTTCCAGCACAAGCTTGGCTAGATACACACTGACAAGTTGTTGCATTTAGTATTTCATTAGCAGCACATGTTTTACCACTACAAGGTAAAGTAGAAACGCAATTACAAGTTAAGGCATCTAAAACCTCACCTGCAGCGCATGTTTTTCCATCACAAGGCTCATCTTCACCGCAAGAAACCAAAGTGATACTTGCAAAGCCCAACATCAATAAAAATAGTACGTTAAATTTCATCATTCTTGTTTTTTAGTTTGATGTCGCAAACATACCGCCGCAGTAACTCTCCAATGTTTCGATAAAATTACCTGTGTGTTAAAAGTGTGACTAATTTGGTAACATTGAGTTAACATTAAAAAGGGCTACTCAACAGAATTTTGCATTATTATCTTGTTGATTTTCAGACATTAGTATATTAGACCATTGATAATGGATGAAGCGAAAGGAATATGCTATGTGATGGTTTTGCTATTGAAAATCAATCATTTTTGTAAGAAATGAGGGTAATTTTCAGCGTTGGAGCTGTTGTTTTTCTAGAAGTTATTACACCATCAAAGCCATGCGTGATCTGATGCGACTCAGGGATTCTGGTTTCACGCCAATATAACTGGCAATTTGGTATTGAGGGGCATTGGAAATAATTTCTGGCCGCTCTTTGAGTAAATTGAGGTAACGTTGTTCTGGGCTTGCAGCTAAATATTGTTGTATGCGATTCCTGTAAAGCGAAAATTTTATTTCAGAGGCTGTTCTGCTGAGCATTCCCAATCTGGGAAATTTTCTGTACATCTCTTCTTCATCTTGTTGGGTAAGGCCACTTACAACACATTCAGTAATACACTCCCAATTCAATTCTGTAGGTTTTTGACTATTTATACTTTGCACATCAGACAGTATATCGTCAGCCAAATACCATTCAGTTGTTTGTTCACCATCCTGTATTTGCCGCCATTCTCTTACAATTCCAGAGATAACCGAGTAACATGTCTTTATGTAATTCCCGCTGGTCATGATGAAATCACCTTTCTTCAATTTGATCGTTTTTACAACACGATTGAGATGGGCAAGTTCTTCCGTAGAAAGCATACTTCCGCACTCATCAATCAGTTCTTCGTGATTATCCCTTTCGTCACCAGTCATTTGGAAAGCATCATTAAATGATTAATAATGTATAAAAATACACTATTATCTCTTGCTCGACAAAATGGCTAGTTCATTTTTATGTTTTGAATTTGTCTTTTAACTAACCCAAACGAAATTGCAAGCTTGTTCTTAAGATTTAATGATGATGCTACCGATTTTCTGGCCAGTCAGCGCATATTTAAAAGCCTCATTGATATTGCTCAACTCATATTCTCTATCCAGCAATGGATTAAACTCACCTTTTATCAGTAGCTCATTTACAAAAGTCAAACTTTTTTTAATGTCCAGTGGTAATGGGAAACTTCACTTTTTTGCCTGGTAAAAGTGGTGTGATTAAAGATAAAATGGGATTTTGTGACCACGGCCCTAATTCAGAAGAAATGTATACGCCTCCCTTCATTAAAAGATGTTTGCATTCAAAAAATGTAGATTTCCCTACGCAATCAAAAATATAATGATATCTGATCTCATCCTTTAAAAATGCTTTTGTAACAAAATTATAAACCTTATTTACACCCCATGCTTTAATGGTTTCTTCATAACCTGGAGCACAAACTACCGTAAGCTCACAACCCTTATAAACCAACATTTGAGTCACAGCAGATCCTATTGCACCCGTTCCACCATTTACCAAAATCTTCTTAGTCGCATCGATTTTCACTTTATCTAAAAAGTAAAAACCGTAATGCGCTCCTTCACATGATGCAGCTGCCATTTCGTGAGACAAAAATTCGGGTTTTTTAAATATGGCCCGTGTGACATCAATACATGCATATTGAGCATGGGTTTTCAATCCTATATCGTAGAATCCATAAACTTCATCTCCTACTTCAAAAGTAGTAACAGATTCTCCCTTTTTAACTATGACTCCAGAAAAATCAGTACCATAGATTTCTGCACTTGGTCGCCAAAAACCAAAAGCAAATCTTACCACAAATGGCTTACCAGATTGCACACCTGTATCCGTTCTATTTACGGTTCGGGCCAATATTTTGACTAAAATTTCTTTGGAATTTGGTTCAGGAATGGGCACTTCTTTGATAACTAAATCATCTGGAGTTCCGTATTTAGGCTGGAAGCAGGCTATCATTTGTTGAATTTAAGTGATCAAATTTATTTAGATTGAAAAAATGAGTGAGAAGAATTATTGCCCACTGATATTTCTCTACAAAATAAAAGCAGTGAAACATCCTTTTCATTGACTTAAGTTAAGAAATAAGCAAATTCATCAAAAATTTGAATGAAATCTGATATTGAATTCATTGCAGAGCACAGAGCAATTAACTCCAGTTACTTATTCAAACGTTATAGCAAAACCTCCATAGCCTCCATGGTGAGCCAAAGAAAGAAAGCAAGCTGATTTTACCCCACTTTCATATACATTGGGTATTCCTAATTCATCTTTGCGGACCTCAATTGGTTGTGTTGAATCCATATTTTCACTAAACCAATTGATCAAAGACGTTCTGACTCCCGCTCGTTGTGTTTGATAATTGGTAGGTACAATTGGAAATATTTCTGAAACATATTTAATAGAATGGCCACTTGGTATAGCAGTTGTGTGGATGCAATCCCGTTCTATTTTACTTTTAAAATCAAAGCAAGATTCTCCGAATTTTATCCTTCCAGTAATTCCGTTTTCATTACTAAAATGATCCTCTAAAAATTCGAATTGTTTGGGGAGAAAAACATTTTTTGATGCCTTCGGTGGATGATTTTGTAAGCACTCTCTTTGGCACTCCATAACAGCCAAACCAAAAACTCTGGATCATCGCCCTCCAAAATAAATTGAATTTCTTTTTCTGTAAATAACTTTTGAAGAAAACCTTTCCGTTTCCAGTTACTTTCCTGCCTAGTCGCACTAATGTCAATGACGTCATTTCCGATCATGGTCGCCAATTTTACTGGCAATGATGTCCATTGCAGACTGCACGGTCAACATTTTATCCATGGCATCATCCTCAATGGTAATGTCAAATTCATCCTCTACATCCAAAATGACGTCCACCAAATTGGCAGAATTGATTTTCAAATCAGCAATAAAATTGGTTTCAGCCGTGAGGTTTTCAAAAGCCTCCAAATCCTTGACATAAGGCTTTACAATTTTCTTTAATTTATCTATTAACTCTTGATTATCCATTTTCGAATTTTTTAAAAATCACGCAACAATTTACATCTCCAAATCCAAAACCAGCCTTAGCCACTATTTTCAATCCAGCATTTTCAATCAACTTGGCAGGTATTTTTCCCTTGGTACAATGAATGCAATTTCAGGATGCAAATCTTCACAATTGATCGTTGGAAAAATATAGTCGTCTTTCAAACCCAAAACAGCTGCCACACTTTCAATAGATCCTGCCGCTCCTATGCAATGGCCAATCATCGATTTGAGCGAGTGAATATATGGAAAATTTGATGGTTCCCTTCCCAACGCTTCCGACCATTCCCGGACTTCATCTGGATCTTTCATCGTGGCGGTCAGATGTCCATTGATCAAGTCTATTTCATTGGCATTAATACCAGCATTGAAGATTGCATCTTGAATACACCTTTTGATGGCCAAACCATTGGGAGCCGTCATCGAACCACCATTGCGTTGCCCACCTGAATTCACACTGCCGCCCAAAACTTCTGCATAAATCGTAGCGCCTCTTTCCTTGGCACTTTCCAAAGATTCAAGTAACAAAGCTCCCGCCCCACTTCCAGGAACAAAACCCGAAGCAGTTGCACTCAAAGGCCTGGATGCTTGTTCAGGATTATCATTGTGCCTGAAAGTCATCACCTTCATAGCATCAAAACCTCCCCAAATGTAAGGTCCATGATCACTGCAACTTCCTGCCAACATACGTTTAGCTTTTCCGTTTTGAATCCTTTCAAAGGCCATCAAAATCGCTTCTGTTCCCGTCGTACAGGCAGATGAATTGGTAGTCACCTGATTACCTAGCCCCAAAATACCTCCGAGGTAAGCGCTCACTCCACTCGTCATTGTTTGAGATACAGCATTACTGCCCAGACGTTTGACTTTTCCTTCGTCCAACAAATATGCGGATTCTCGCATTTTCTCCACACCAGAAATTCCAGTACCAAAAACGCAACCGCTATCCCAATCGACTGCATCTTCTGAGATATCCAAACCAGCGTCTTTCCACGCATCCACCCCAGCCATGCAGCCGTAAATGATTCCCGAACTATTGAAGTTTTTGAGTTGTAATTCTGTCAAATATTGAAGTGTCATTTCACGTGTAACTGGTGGAACTCCTCCAATGCAACAAGAAAAATTCATTGCTTCCAATTGTGGGATAAACTTTATACCAGACACTCCAGCTTTGATCGCTTTTTCAAAATCGCTGATGCCCACTCCATTTGGAGAGACCACACCAAGCCCGGTTACCACTACTCTTTGCAACATTTAATTTGTTTTTACGATCATTCCAGACAAAATTCCATCACAAATGACCTCATTGCCTTCATTCAGCATTTCTACTTTACACTTCAATTTTCCAAAACGGAAATATACTTTTTCCGAATAAACCGTCACTTTCTCCCCAGGATATACTGGTAAGTAAAATGATACTTCACTTGAAGTCATGGCAAATCTAGGAGCATCCATTTCACCTTCTGCCGACTTCATCAAGTGAATTCCTAAACATACCAAGCCAATCTGTGCCATGGTTTCAATGAGGATAACGCCTGGGGTGATGGCATAGTTTGCAAAATGCCCTTGGTAAAAATAACTGTCTTCGGGAAAGGTATATTCACCAATTACTCCCGTATCATCGGCTTTCAAAATATCATCCACAAAAAGAAATGGTCCGGAATAAGGAAGGTGATCTAGGATAAATTGATAATCTGACATTTTATTGATTTTGTTCACCGCCGTCTACGGGAATGACTGCACCATTGATCCAGGCTGCTTCAGGACAGCACAATAGAAATACCACATTTGCTACATCCTCAGGTGTGGTCATTCTTTGAAATGGGTTCCTTGTTAAAGTATATTTTTTCAATGCTTCATTTCCTGGTATCATACGAAAAGACTCTGTATCTGTCATGCCGGCTTGAATGCAATTGCACCTGATGCCATAAGGAGCAAATTCCAAAGCAATACTTCGTGATATTGATTCCAATGCGGCTTTTGCTGCCGAAACTGCCGCATAATTTTTCCAAACTTTGCGATTGCCTTCACTTGTAAAACTGATTATTCTGCTGTCTTCGGCAAACAAGCCTGCCTCAAAAACTGCCTTGACCCAATCATAAAGGCTGATAGCCATGGATTCGATCGTCATATGAAAATCGTCGTTGGTCAAGCTACTTTCACCCTCACCAGTCAACGGTTTTAAATTTCCTCTGGCAATACTGAAAATCAAAGTCCTTAAACTTTCTCCTTCACCCATCTTTTCTTTAAGCGCCGTCAACACCTCTAGCCTCTTCTCACCATTCAAAGCATCCACATTAAAACTCAAAAATTGCACACCCATCGATTTGATCTCCTGAAAATCTTCTTCCCGTTGATCCATCACTGACCTTCTATCACGATGCACCACACAGATATTATACCCCTCCTTCGCCAATTTTTTAGCTGATGCCAAGCCGAGTCCCGAGGAACCTCCGAGTATCAAAGCCCAGCTTTTGTTGTATAGTTTTTTGTTTTCTGCCATGTGTTAATAAACTCCTCAAGGTAAGAAATGTTATCAGAATTCAGTTTTCAGTTTTTTTTATTTGTTGAGCCGGGAATTATTTAAGACAGTGATGAGATGATGTTGTATGATTTAGAATTTGAGCTCTGCCTCGAGCCGCGAGTTTCGAGCCACGAGATAGCCAATTTGAAAGTTCCGCAGTTCAGCAATTTTGCAGTTTCGCATTTTATCAGTTCAGCGATTTTGCAATTCTGCAGTTTCGCAGTTCAGCCATCATCACCATTCCAACAAAATCCTCTGCGCCGTAAAACCCGGTCCAAAACTCAACATCAAACCCTTCTCCCCCTTGGCCGGATTCCGATCCATAAAACGCTCAAGCACGTGCAAAACCGTAGCGCTCGACATATTGCCATGAAGTCGCAAAACCTCCTTGGTGTCATTGATATCCTTGCCAATTTCAAATAAGATTTCTTCTACTTTTTGGACAATTTTTTTACCTCCCGGGTGGAAAATAAAATGATCGATGTCCTTAAGTGTTGTATTGGTTCTAGCCAAAAAAGGTGTAATGATTTTTTCAAAATTATCGGCAATGACGTCTGGAACAGCAGGATCTAGCACCATCAAAAGGCCAGAATTGGTCAAGGCAAAACCCATGATTTCTTCCGTATCATTAAAATGATACATGCCTTCATCGATGATTGCCGGACCTTCTGTATCTGCTTCAGAAGACAATAGTGCACAAGCAGCTCCATCTCCAAATATGGCTGCGCTTACGACATTCACCATCGAAAAATCATTCTGTTGAAAGGTCGCCATCGGTGATTCTACCGCAATCACTGCTGCCCTTTTACCAGGATTGGACTGTAAAAAATTCTTTGCATAAATCAGCCCTGAAACGCCGGCCACACAGCCCATTTCAGTCACTGGCAATCGTACGACGTCATGACGCAAACCCAATTTATTGATCAAATAAGCGTCCATTGAAGGAATCATATAACCCGTACAACTCACAGTGATGATATAGTCCAGCGATGTTGCATCCCATCCAGATTTTTCCAAAGCTAGGCGCAAGACTTTTTCTGATAAGTCCAAGGCACCTTTCATGTACAATTGATTGCGGGTCTCAAAATCTGAGATGCCAAACATTTCCTCAGGAGACAACATCGAATAACGCATGTCTACCCCTGCATTACCAAATAATTTGATCACTTTCCTTTGATACCTTTCGTCCTGACCAGAAACCCATTTTTCTATGAATGGGATGATTTCTGCCGTTGATCTACTGTAAGGCGGAAGAACTTTTGCAACGGTTTTTATTTTAACCATAAATTAGTTTTGTTTGGAAAATAGGATCCATTGATATCTGAAAGCCCAACGCCATTTGACCATTGATTGTTTTATAGGTAGATTCTTTGTATATCTTTCAAAGTCCTTGCGTTTAAAGCCTCTCAAAATAGAGGTTTTCCCATCCTGAACAACCATTGGATTGGTAAAAAATAAGGAGAGTAAGCTGTACAGAAAATAGGCCCACCGACTGCGATGAAGGTCATTGATGACGATGCCCATTTTTGCCTTTTGAACACTTCCCACCAGTAATGTCTCGATTTCCTCGTCTGTGAGGTGGTGCATAAACAAGGTAGCCGTGAGGATGTCATATTCCAAAGTTTGGTATTCTTCAGAAGGGACCATGGCAACCAAATAAGAAATCTCTGGATATGAGTTTGAATGTTTTCTGGCATATTGAATGGTAAAATCATTGGCATCTATTCCGATCAGCTTTGCTTGAATGCCCTTTTTACGAAAATATTTAGCCAGTCTTCGCAAAGAATCACCACTTCCACAACCAACATCGACCACTGTCAATTCCCGAGTAATGGTCTGGTTTTGCAACAACCGCTCCACGCCATCAATTGTCACTCCATTGCCACCCAACCAGAAATTGATCCAGTCCAATTTTTTCAATGAAGAAGCAAGTAATTCGCCCTCCATGCCAAGATCATCCATGATTTCTTGGGCATTACTTCGATGTGTGGTGTCTGGAATCATCATTTGGCAGTTATAAAAGTACGAGCAGATTCCATCTCAATGGCCTGACCGTGGGTTTTTTTGATGAAATGAGGTAAGATTTGTGGTATATACATCAATCCTGCCAAGGCCCACTCAAAAAGTAAATCCTGAGCAAAAAACGCATTGAAGAATTTTCCAGAGCGCAATCTTTTACTGAATGTCTTTTCCCATTTTTGACTATAAAATTGCTCTACTTCGGCTCGAGATTGGATGTCTCCATTGTAGTAAGCAATCAGAATTTCTGATAACAATAAGGCGCTGTGAATGGCCATACTCATACCATTACCACACAATGGGTGGATCATACCCGCGCTATCACCACTCATCAATAGATGATTTTCTACTCTTGCTTTGGATAAAAAAGAGACTTGGCTGATGGTCATTGGCTCTTCAAAAACAGCAATAGCCTGACTCAAAAATGTTTCCATATGTGGGTTCTGCCGAATGACTTTTTCTTCGAATGTGGCCAGGTTTTTATATTTTTTGAATGTTTTGAAATCCGCCAAATAACAGACATTGATCAAATCATCTTCAACGCTGGAAATGCCGCAATAACCTCCTTTGAAATTGTGTAAAGCGATGAGGTCTTTAGGAAAATCACCTCGATAATGGCCTTTCACACCCAAATAAGGAGCCAATTGGTGTGTGAATGGTCGATTCATTTTGATGTCCAAATTTGATCTTTTTCCAAAAGACCCGATCACAAACTTTGCATAAAAAGAGCCATTTCTTTTGGTTGTTGTTTTAAAGCTGTTGGAATCAAAACTACAAGACTCTACCATATCCTGCACAATCTGACAACCATTCTCCAATGCTTTTTGGTACAATTGAAAATCCAGTGTATACCGGCTGATGCCAAATCCTCCCAAAGGCAAATTTGAATGCACCACCTTTCCATTTACGGTACTCAATTCAAACCGATCGATGGCCACTGCTCCAAAATCAAATGGATTGATCCCTAAGTAGGCCAAGTAAGAAAGTACTTCATTGGAAATATACTCTCCACAGACCTTATGTTTTGGATATTCGTTTTTCTCAATCAACAAAACCTTCAATCCAGCTTTGGACAAGTGGATGGCGTTGACCAAACCTGCCAAGCCACCGCCGATGATGACGATGTCGCTTTGATTGGATGAATTGTTTGTTGTCATTGATATTTACGAGCTATGGATTCAAGTTATGAAGATAAGATACCAATTGTTAAATAAGTAAATTTTAATTTTAAAAAAAAAACCATGGAAAAAACACTAAAGACCCCGCAGTTTAATAAATATCAGCAACTAACATAGAATGATTGTTTGTTGTTGTGGGGAAAAGGGGGAAAATATTCTGGTTATTTCTGCTTCGATAATATCTCAGACAATTCTCGAAGTCTAGTTGCGTGTTCAGGTTTAAATATAAATTCATCCCAATGACCATAAATACATTTATAACCAAAAATATATTTCACTCCTGCCTTCAACCTCCTCCAAAAACTGTATTTTATTAAGTGAATGTGGCAATAGACCAAGTTATCTTCGCCATGTTCGTGAATGATTATTTGATGCTCGGTTGAGTTACATGCACATATGAGCACAGTTGGTAATTCAGGTTTATAAATATTGCTATTACTTTCTTGCATTGACATATATCCTAAAATTAAAAATTTACATTTAGATTTATTCTTTGATTTGAGGAGCAGATTAATCATTTCAAGATATCACCAAGTAACAATTCATGAAAACATATACAATCCTATTTACCCTAATCCTCCTTTCCACTAGCTGCGCCAGTCAACAATCCTCCAAAGATAAAACGGTCGAGTTACTAGAATTACTCAAATCAGAAAATTATGCCAAAATTGATGGCATTGTCGTTGCCAAAAACAACAAACTACTTTTTGAAAAATACTTCAATGGTTATGAGCGGGAAAGTTTACATGACCTGCGATCTTCATTCAAAACTATCACCAGTTTGTTAGCAGGAATAGCTGTTGACCAAGGCTTATTTAAAGTAGATGATGAAATTGGGAAGTTTATCAATGAGTGGAAAAACGATCCTAGAGGCAAGATTACGGTGAGAAACTTGTTGGAGATGAAGTCTGGCTTGGCTTGTGAAGGCTTCTTTGGCATCGGCCCTGACTGTGAAGCGGAGATGTGGGAAAAGGATGACTGGCTAAAATATATTTTTAATATTCCCCTAAGACATGATCCAGGATTAAATTGGGAATATACTTCGATGGAACCTGAGCTTGTCGGTATCATTATTTCAAGAGCCAGTAAAATGAATTTGATGGATTTTGCCAAAAAATACTTGTTTGAACCAATGGCAATCACCAAATATGAATGGTTTGTGACACCCAATGGCGGCGGGTATGCAGCAGGGTCTTTCGATATCAAACCTATTGATTTGTTGAAAATCGGACAAATGGTTTTGGATAAGGGAAAATGGGAAGGTCAACAAATCGTCAGTGAAAAGTGGCTTAATGAATCCACCAATTGTCAGACAGATGTAGAAATGTCCTTTGTTCGTTTTGCCAGAACCAAAAACGCCAAATATTCATCAGCTAAATATGGCTACTTCTGGTACAATGAATTATTACAATATGGAGATATTAAAACCGAAGTTTTATTTTCTTCTGGCAATGGAGGCCAGTACATGATGGTATTAAAAGACTATGATGCCTGTGTTGTTTTCACGGGTAGTAATTTTGGAAATTGGAGGGGTAAATTACCTTTTGATATTTTATTAAAGTATGTGATTCCGATGTTGGAAAACTGATGAAAAAGGATTGGCAAGACATTTTTGGAAAGAAACCTTTAAGATTCATGTGCCTTCTTTGCAATTATTTGCTATTGAAATAATTGAAAAACTCATATGTTGTTTGTTTTGGCTAAAGCCATTTTTTAATTCAAATTATTATTGCCTCCAGCTAAAGCAGGAGGCAATGCAATCCAATTTTTGAAATAAGCAATCACACATTATTATTCATCATATTGAAACTTAGCTGAAGGTGAATTTTAGACATAATTATATTATAATGTGCCTAACTTGGAATGCTCAATATGAATTTGAAAAACAACTAGCATTATTGCTGTGGCTAAAGCCATTTTTAACTTTCATTTCTTTTGCCTCCAGCTAAAGCGGGAGGCAATGAAATAGAATTTTTGAAATGAGCAGCACACATTATTATGCCCCGTATTGAAACTTAGCTGAAGGTGATTTTTAGATACAATTATATTTTAATGTGCTTAACTTGGAATGCTCAATATGAATTTGTAAAACAACCCGCATTATTGCTGTGGCTAAAGCCATTTTTTACTTCCATTTCTTTTGCCTCCAGCTAAAGCGGGAGGCAATGCAGTCCAATGTTTTGAAATTAGCCAATCTCCCTCCAACATAATTTCCTCCAGCTATAGCAGGAGGCAATGCAATCCAATTTTGAAATAAGCAATCACACATTTTATTCAACCTTAGATTCAAGTCACAAATGCAACTTTTGGAGAGATAATTAGGAATAGATAATTTTTTTCAAAAGAAAGAGGAAAAATAATTCCCCCTTTCCCTTGAATGGAATACACTCCCTATATTGTCCCTCGCCAAAAGTAAAATATGAGTCATGTAACCGAAGGACAAAGATATGCAATTGAAAGTATGTTGAAGCAAGGGTATACCCAAAAGGAGATATCAATTGTAATTGAAAAGGACAAATCTGTTGTGAGCCGCGAGATTAAAAGGAATAAAGATCAGCGCAACGGCATTTATGGGGCTGATTTGGCACAAAGGAAGTATGAGACCAGAAAGCAGGATAAACCAAAAGCTATCAGGTTTACAGAAAAAATAAAAAAGAATGTTGAGTCAAAGCTGGGCAAGAAATGGAGTCCGGAACAGATAAGTTCGACCATGGCTAAAGAATGTGGACAGACTGTGAGTCACGAACGAATATACCAGCACATTATAGAGGACAAAAAGAAAGGAGGCAAGCTGTACAAAAATCTTAGGAGGAGAAAAAAATATAAGAATCGAATAGGAGATATGGACAATAGAGGCAAGATAAAAAACCAAAAAAGTATCAAAGAAAGGCCAGTGGAGGTTGAAGAAAAAACACGAGTAGGCGACTTTGAAGTCGATTTAGTAATGGGTGCAAACCACAAAGGAGCTTTGGTAACAATAAATGACAGAAAATCAGGATATGCCAAAATAAAACTTGTGAAGAGTAAAGATTCAAAGAAGGTCGCCAAGGCAATAATTCAAGCCTTGATGCCCTATAAAAACCATCTACATACAATTACTTCAGACAACGGCAAGGAATTTTCAGAGCACCAATATATTAGTGAAAAATTAGGGATTGAATTTTACTTTGCAGAGCCTTATAGCAGCTGGCAAAGGGGTGCTAATGAAAACCTCAACGGTTTAATTAGGCAGTATTTTCCAAAGAAAACAAGCTTTGAAGAAATGTCCTGGAGAGAAATAAAAAAAGTAGAAAATGAGTTAAATAAAAGACCTCGAAAAAGACTGAATTATAAAACACCAAAGGAAGAATTTAATTTATTAACTAAAGTTGCATTTGCAGCTTGAATTCAGGAACATATTGATTCCTATTTTGAAGGTTTATCTTCTGCCCAAATTGGATGTGATTTCAAAAATTGCAAAAACACATTCAACAAAAAGAATGATTACCAAAATTTAAAACCAATTCCAGGGGTTATCATTAGGAATGTGGCTTTAGCCCATTCCCAAAATGATATGAGGCAAAATCCGGCTTTAGCCAAAAATAACAGGCCACCAAAACGTTGTTATGAACCAATCATTTATTCCTTAATCATAAAACACATCTAACCATCGACATCTTTCTTTATAAAAACTTAATTGAAAATAATGCAAATTGAAAATAATCATTAAATTTGTTTGCCTTAAATATTTGTTACCACGCTTTTATAAAAAAGACGATGGTGGAAAGTGAAAAATTTTAATGAAAACATACAACGTATGTAAAAACAATCTAAATCATTGACGATTACAAGCTGAAGTAAATTAGTTTCAGGTTCCTAATGCAAGATTAATTAATTATCGCCAAAATAGGCGTCTAATACTTTTATGAAACTCCATTTTAGATCATGTTATCTAGTCCCAATACAAAAATTATAAACCCTATTAAAAATTTATTCAACAATTAAAATACCCTATCATGTCATTTGTCAAAGTTTACATCCACTTTGTGTGGAGCACCAAAAACAGATTCCCATATTTAGATTCAAAAGAAACAAGATTGAAGGTGTGGCAACACATAAGAGAAAATGCAAGGCAAAAAGGAATCTATGTGGACCATATAAATGGTTACTCTGATCATTGTCATTGCTTGGTTTCTTTGGGAATTGATCAAACCATCCAGAAGGTAATGCAAATGATTAAAGGTGAATCATCCTATTGGATCAATAAAAACAATTTGACATCCAAAAAATTTGATTGGCAAGATGAATATTTTGCTGTCTCTGTATCTGAATCTGTTTTGGATCGGGTAAGGGAATATATAAAAAATCAGGATGAACATCATGGTATCAAAACTTTCCAGGAAGAATATGATGAATTCATCATGAAATTTGGATTTGAAAAATATAAAGTATGATTGATTTGGCTAAAGCCATTTTTCATCTTCATTTCTTTTGCCTCCAGCTAAAGCAGGAGGCAATGCAATCCATTGTTTTGAAATGAGGCAAACACATATTTATCAAACATATTGAATCTTACATGAAAGCTTATGTTAGATATATTTCTTTATAATGTGTAACTTGGAATACTTAATATGAAATTGAATAACTAATTACACGAATGTTTTGGCTAAAGCCATTTTTCATCTTCATTTCTATTGCCTCCAGCTAAAGCAGGAGGCAATGCAATCCATTGTTTTGAAATGAGGCAAACACATATTTATTAAACATATTGAATTTTATATGATGGTTTATAGCCTGGCCTAATAAGATGTGATTTTAAAAAATCACCAAAAACACATTCAATTCAAAATATATAAATAGTAAAATTCAAAACCATTTCACAGGACCTCTCATTAGGAATGTGGCTTTAGCCCATTCCAAAAAGAATATGAGGTAAATGCGGCTTTAGCCGAAACATAGGGACATCAAAGTAAAATGTTAATATAGAAGTCTTTCAAAATCCCCAATAAATCAAAAATAACCCCCAAATGGAATATATCCATTCCCCCTCGGTACGCACATAAACCCATTGACATTAAAAGATGAGTTTTGATAAAATTATTACCTCAAAAAAAACAACATAATCAAAACCTATTTTCAATTCAAATTTCTATATAATTTTATCCCTTACTTAGAAATCACAAAGTAGTCAGCTCACCTATACAAATCATATTTTGAAAAAATTAATATTATTCGGCGCATCAGGAAATTTAGGAAGAGAAATCGCGAAAAAGGCAATGCAACAGAGCTATGATTTAACTGTAGTTGTGAGAAATGCTCAGAAAGCAGAGAAGCTCAGTTCCATAACTTCTAAATTTATCATAACAGACATCACCAACGCCTCATCGATTGCCAATATCTGCCAAGGCTTTGATATTGTGGTTTCAGCATTGGGAAAAAGTGTCTCTCCTAATGATAATAGCAAATGTACTTTTAATGAAATTGATCTTATAGCAAACACCAACATTCTGCAAGAAGCTATTAAAAGTGGCATACGCAAATTCGTATATATCTCCGCTCTCCACTCTGAAAAATATTTACATCTAGAATATTTCAGAGTTCATCATGAATTTTCAGAATTATTGAAAAAGTCAGGAATTAACTACTCGATTATAAAACCACCTGCAATATTCAGTGGATTTCTGGATATGATGGAAATGGCGAAAAAAGGGCAATTAATCAACATTGGGAAAGGTGATAAAAGAACAAATCCTATATATGAAGTTGATTTAGCTACTGCATGTGTGGATTCAATCACACCTGATAATGTATTAATGGAAATCGGAGGCTCCACCATTTATACAAGGAGACAATTGTTTGAAATTATTCAAGAAGAAGTCAATCCATCAAAAAGCGTAAAGCATTTACCATTGTGGACATTTAAACTAATGTTGCCAATGCTTAAGATCTTCAATAAAAACTTATATGATAAATTTGCTTTTTTCTTAGCTGCTATTCAAGTTGACACCATTGCACCACAGATAGGCCAGATGAATTTTGAGGAATATATTAAAATGAAAAATTCCGATTCAACTAAAAACCTCGGTGTGAATGACTGAAATTATTTCCTTTCCCAAGTGTAATTGGAAAAGAATATCAAGTTCCACGCTTTATGAATGATAATCGCCCCAATACCTATTATTTATAAATCTCAAAATCTCTCTTCATATTTGGCATATATTTTAACTAAATATGGTTTTCAAATTACCTCAAAATCTGTAAATTGCAATTATTATGACTAAAGAAAGCGCTATACAAATATTTGAAGACAAACAGGTGCGCAGCCTGTGGGATGCTGAGCAAGAACTCTGGTTTTCCTCCGTAATAGACATAATTGAAATTTTAACTAATACTGACAGGCCCAGGAAGTATTGGAGTGACTTAAAATCCAAGCTCAAAAAAGAAGGAAGCCAACTGTCCGAAAAAATCGGACAGTTGAAAATGCAAGCGGAAGATGGCAAAATGCGCATGACTGATGTTGCCACCACAGAGCAATTATTCAGACTTATACAATCCATTCCATCACCCAAAGCTGAGTTATATAAACAAACCAACAATTAATTGAAAAATCATTAGATCCAAAATTTGAAGGTATAAATATCGCCATTAAAATACCCAAAAGCAAATATGATCAGACGGTTGCTTTTTACAGAGACATTTAAAACTTGAGGTCGAAGAAAAACCTATAAAAAATCCCACCATTTCCAGAACGCATGAGGTGATATTTGGTAATAATGTTTTGTGGTTGGACTGTGTGGACAATTACACACATTCTGAAACTTGGCTACAACTTACCGTTCCAAATGTTGAAGAGGCAACTCATTATTTGCATTCAAATGGTGTAGAAACTTGTGATGAATTGGAAGAACTTCCAGATAATATGCATTGGATACAAGATCCATCAGGTACAGTATTTAATTTACAACAGCGTTTAGAAAAATAATTAAAGAACTTATTCAGGTTAATCATAATAAGATTTAACATGAGTTTGAAACAAACTAATAATCTATCAAATCGACTACTTGAAATCGTACAAGCCTTACCGCTCAAATCAGGCAATAGAGTTTTAGAAATTGGATGTGGTCCAGCTGCAATGGCAAGAGAAATTTCAAAACGAATTGGCGACGGTCACATTCTGGCCATTGATCGTTCAGACAAAGCCATTCAACAAGCTTTATTAGGATCAAAGACAGAGATGGAATCAGGAAGACTTTCCATTAGAAAAATATCAATCGAAAACTTTGAATTATTACCTGGTGAGGAACCTTTTGACATTGCGGTTGCAATCAGAGTAGGTGCTGTAGATGGCAGACATCCAGAAATTGAAAAACAATCACTATATTGTATTTCAAAAGCTTTGAAAAAAAATGGCAAACTATTTATTGATGGAGGAAATCCAATCAAAGAAATAAAATTGGAATTAGAGATTTAATGCGCGTTAGTATTGAAATTTCGACACTAATTTGTAAAGCAAAAAACTCTAGGAATAATAGATTAATTTTACTTTTATTCAAAATTGGCTCATGCAAATAACTGCAGGAATTATAACATGCATATTTAGTCTTGTATTAATTGCTTTACTGTTTGTTGTATTGACGAAGAAAGAATTGGCCATATCCTTTTTAACTTCATTTGCTAGCACAGCAAAAGCTCATTACTTAGAGCAATCTATTAGACTTATTGCAGGTGCAAGCATCTTAATTTATTCTGAAAACATGTTGTTTTCAAAGATATTTAACCTATTTGGTTGGATATTTATGACAACTTCTGTAATATTAATGCTCACTCCTTGGAAATGGCATCAATCTTTTGGTAAGGTGGCCATGCCCCTTGTAATAAAAAACTTAATCCTATATGCAATTGCTGCGGCTGTATTGGGGATGATTATTTTATACTGCGTAATAGCACCTTTAAAACTTTGAGAAATATACTTAGAATCAAATTTTCTTAAACCTTTACCCTATCCAAAACATTACCAATCACAAATGATTTCATTTCTTGTTCCAAACCAGCAAATTGTGATGGCTCGAAAATACCAGATATTTCACCATCATTCAGCAATATAATTTGATCACAAATATCACTCAGTGTGGAAAAAATGTGAGAAGAAATCACAATTGTTTTGCCATGATTTTTGAGTTTGGTGATGATGGCCGAAATAATCATGTTACTATGAATATCAACTCCATTAAAAGGTTCGTCGAGTAAAAACAAATCATTACGTTGACATAAAATACCTTGCAATGCCAATTTCTTTTTCATACCCGTAGAGTAGTTTTCTGCGAATTCATTCAGAGGCAAGTCAAAGATATTGCCTTCCTCAAATCCTTCTTCTTGAATGCCCCTTGCAATGGACACCAACTTCAAATATTCCCAACCTGTGATTCTAGACATAAAATCAGGATTGGTCTGTAAAAACCCCAATTTATCTTTGAGGTTTGGGTGATCAGAAACGATGTTTCCTCCAAACTTCTCAAGCCCAGAAAGACATCTGAAAAAGGTCGTTTTACCAGCACCGTTTTGCCCAATTAGCCCATAAACTTTGCCTGCTTCCAAATCCAAATTTATTCCGTTCAGGACTTGCTTTTGACCATATGATTTGGTAAGTTTTTGAATGGAAATCATGTGAGATAATTATGGAGTTTCTTAATGGATTTTGTATAAAAAAGATAAATCGTTACCAATATCATAGGTGGAAAAGTAATACTCATACTGAATAAAATGCCTTGTGGTACATTCATTTCATTGGGAAAAGCGGCATATTTTCCAAGCACAACTGCTGCCAAAAAAATATATCCGATCAATAAAGCACCCAAAATAATGAACACATTTTCGAAAAAAAACAACATTAATATAAACGCAAAAGCAATAGTCAACATAGATATACACATCATTGCCGTTTTCAATTTATGTTGCAAAAATGCTTTGGGATTTCTTGAAAACATCCAGACAAATACTTCCCTTTCCGGTTGGAGATAACACGACATTCCAAACAAATAAATTATGGCAAAGGAAAATATACCAAGGTTGAAATTATGAACGGAAATAGATTTAAAAAGTAAAAATAAAGCAATCAAGATCATCCAAAAATTCTTCCTAAATCCGACAATGAATTCATATGGAAATCGCTTGAATGGTGTTGGAATTACAAAAGAAGTAGAGCTTCCTACTGTGAAAATGGACATTAAAATAAATATGGGAAGAAGCAGCATTGATGCCAAAAATTCCTGTTTAATAATCATAAAAATGATAAAAGGAATTCCAATTAAAGCATTTTCAATCAACCTAATCTTGTTATAAATACGCTGATTAAACATTAATTTCAGTTGCTCATTCCTGATTTTCTCATTATTTGTAAACCAAATTGAAACCAGCAAAGCACTATAGATCCAGATTGCATATGTTGTTTTATAAAAAAGAAATATAGATAAGGCCCCAAAAGTTAAGACCATTAAAGCAATTCCTACAAATGGATGAATTCCCCAGGCATGGAGTTTTCTTAAAAAACGTTGGTATTGTAGCCAGAAATAAAATTTCATATTTACATGAAAATTACACTCATCATTAAATTAATGAATTCGTAAGAATAAGGGGAATTCCTCAAAAACACTGTTTTATTATATTAATGTGGATCTTTAAGGGATCAATCCTTCAGAGCTGCGGTTTAAGTGTTTATAAAAGATTGCTGGCACAGCCAATTGAACACAGAGGACTTCTCGGTTTCCTTCATTTGTTGGGCTCGAAGCGCTTACCAAAAATTGACCGCTGAAAACTGATTACTGAAAGCTGAAAACTGATTACTGAAAGCTGAAAACTGAAAGCTGACAGCCGATTAAGATTTTCTAGTCTCGCAATACGTCTTCTGGCATTTGCCATACAAATTGAGCGAATGATGCCTCACATCAAATTCCAAAATATCGCCCATCATGTTTTTTATTTGTTGAATGCGCGGATCACAAAACTCCAAAACGTTGCCACAATCGATACAGATCATATGGTCGTGTTGTTTGAATCCGTATGACTTTTCATATTGAGCCAGGTTTTTACCAAATTGATGTTTTACAACCAGGTCACAACTGACTAGAAGTTCCAAAGTATTGTAAACAGTTGCCCTTGAAACACGGTAATTTTGGTTTTTCATATGAATATAAAGGGCCTCAGCGTCGAAGTGATCCGTCCTGCTGTAGATTTCCTCCAGGATGGCATAGCGTTCAGGCGTCTTCCTCAAAGCATTTTTCTCCAAGTGTAATGAAAAAATACTCTTTACCTCTTCAATGAGTTGCTCAAGCTTTTCTGGTGTCGTTACTTTCATCCGTCTTTAATGTTTTTTCAATCCTTACAACACTCATTACGCCTTCTAGTTTC
The DNA here is from genome assembly GCA_016715105.1 of Saprospiraceae bacterium. Taxonomy (GTDB): domain Bacteria; phylum Bacteroidota; class Bacteroidia; order Chitinophagales; family Saprospiraceae; genus JADKBO01. The sequence goes on from JADKBO010000006.1 coordinate 379,690, forward strand.
TGTATGGCTTTTAATGCAAGATTGAGTTGATCTTTATTATTGACAAAGGTAGATACTTTTCCTTCATAATAACCCTGATTTCCCTCAATAGAAAGCGCACGGATATTTAAACCCAAATTATTGGATATTTCATTGGTCAACATCTGTATCACCCCTACCCCACTATCGACACCTGTAATCAATAATTCAGTATTGAAGCTACCTCTTGGGTCGTCTTCCCACTCGGTTTTCAATACCCTATAACCATAATTTGCCAACAATCTGGAAGCATTAGGACAATTGAATCGATGGATTTTCAATTCTTGGGTAGCCGTAAGATATCCAAAAATGGGATCACCCTGCACTGGGCTACAACAATTAGCAAATTTAAATTCGTAGGTATCTCCAGGTTCACCATTGACAATGATCTTGGATTTATTTTCCAGTTTCTTCGTAGGTTTTTTTACAACCTTTTCTTTTTCTGGTTCATCTTCTACTTCATCAGCTTTTTTTACAGCCAAATGCCCAGCCTCGATGACAAACTTTTTGAAATCAAGATTGAATTCTTCTTTGTATAACCCAAAATAAAACTCTACCCGAGAGTGATATCCAAAATGCCTCACCAAAAAATCTATATTGTCCTCAAAACCAATGCGGAGGTTTTTGAGTTTTCGTTCTACTTGTTCTTTGCCGTATTCTGCAAGAGCTTTCATTTCTTCCTTAACAGTAGACCTGATTTTAGCCCTGGCCTTACCTGTAACAACCAACTTTAACCATTCCTGATTGGGCCTTTGGTTTTTACTCGTGACTACAGTGACTTGGTCGCCGCTTTCAAGTTTGTAACCCATCGGGACCAACTTATTGTTAACCTTGATGGCGGTTGCTCTAGATCCTACATCTGTATGAATTTCAAAAGCAAAGTCGAGGGCGGTTGCTCCTTTGGGTAAAACCTTCATTTCACCTTTAGGGGTAAAAACATAAACTTCTTCGTTGAATAAATTGGTCTTGAAATCACTAAGAAATTCCAGAGCATTTGTATCGTTGTCTTCGAGTAAACCCCTGATGTTGTCCAGCCAAGCATCAAAAACATTGTTTTGAGATTTTACTCCCTTGTACTTCCAGTGAGCTGCAAAACCTCTTTCTGCGATTTCGTCCATCCGCTCAGATCTAATCTGAACCTCTACGAATTTCCCATTTGGACCAATTACCGTGGTATGCAAAGACTCATAACCATTGCTTTTGGGAGTGGTGACCCAATCCTTCAATCGCTCTGGGATAGGATTATAAACATCGGTGATGATGGAATAAATAGCCCAGCAAATTTGTTTCTCTTTGCCAACTGGAATATCTGCAACAATTCGCACGGCGAAAATGTCGTAGATCTCATCAAAAGGCACTTCTTTGGATTTGAGTTTGTTGTAAATGGAAGAAATAGCTTTGCTGCGGCCAGTTATTTTATACTCAATGCCTTCTTCGCTCAATCTATCCTTGACAGGCTCAATAAAATCTTTAATATAATTTGTTCGCTCAGTTAAGGTGTTTTCGAGTTTTGCTTCTATTTCCTTATAAATTTCTGGCTCTGTGATTTTCAGGCAAATATCCTGAAGCTCTGTTTTTATCTTGTACAATCCCAATCGATGCGCCAACGGAATATAAATGAAATCTGTTTCCGCAGCAATTTTTAGTTGCTTGTGGATAGGCATTGAGTCAATGGTTCGCATATTGTGCAAACGGTCTGCCAGTTTGATCAAAACCACTCGTACATCGTCTACCAAAGTACTGAGCACTTTTTTGAAATTTTCTGCTTGAGCTGACTCAACGTTGTAAAGACCATCCAATTTAGTAAGACCATCTACAATTTTTCCAACCTTTGGGCCAAATCGACTATAGATTTCAGGAAGAGTGATGTCTGTATCCTCAACCACGTCGTGAAGCAATGCACACATGATAGCGGTAGGGCCAAGGCCAATTTCTTCCAAACAAATTCTGGCCACCTCAATGGGATGGTAAATGTATGGTTCACCACTTTTACGGCGTTGTCGTTTGTGTGCCTCAAGCGCAATTTCAAATGCAGCCTGCACATTGATGTCGTCCTCCAATGACATATTGGGCTGCATCACGTCGATGACTTTTCGAAATACCTGATGTATTTCCTGCCTCTCTATATCTGTTATTTCTTGTCCTTGCGGCATATATTCCTTGCTAAGTGATACAAATATAAATCAAAAATTCACCAAATTAGTTTCTTGACTTTATAAACATTCTGTAATTAATGGCAAATGGCATCAATTGAGACACCATATACATCTCAAAAATGCCCTTGACAAAATTTAAATAAAGTTCAGTTTGGTTTTACGTAGTTGCTATTTGATTGAACAAAGCTTTAACAACGACTATCTATTCTAAACGTGTCATAATCTAAAAGTGTGAACCTCACACCTATATAATGTGACTTAAAATTATAATCTTTTTCAAACAACCCATTTACAACACAAAAAATTCTGATTACATTTTGACAATAGAAAAATTGCAATATCTTTGCCCCACTTTTTGAAATTGCAGGCGTGATGGAATTGGTAGACATGCTAGACTTAGGATCTAGTGCCGCGAGGTGTGAGAGTTCGAGTCTCTCCGCCTGCACTAAGTAGGAAGCAAAAAAGGCTGAGCATATGCTCGGCCTTTTTTGTTTGGTTTAGAAAGAAGGGGAATGCTTTTTCTTTATTGGAGGTCTTATTTTATTTTCCTCTTGAGAAACCATGGCATGCCATGGATCAACAAACTCCACACCATTCACCATTTACTATTCATTTGTGCCAAATGGAAAGGGGCAAGCCCTTTCCTTACAGGGGGTTCCATTTTACATTGCCAATAAAAGTCATGGCATGCCATGACGCAACAAACTCCACACCATTCACTATTTACTATTCATTTGTGCCAAATGGAAAGGGGCAAGCCCTTTCCTTACAGGGGGTTCCATTTTACATTCCACATAAAAGTCATGGCATGCCATGACGCAACAAACTCCACACCATTCACTATTTACTATTCACTTTTTCACATCTTACATTTCACATCTCACACCATTCACTATTTACCATTTACTATTCACCCTAATTTATTATCTTTGCAGTCATTTTTGAAAAAAAGCACCTGGTTTTCTTCATAACAATCTGATTTTGAAAGAAATAACTTAAAAATTAGACCAAAATAAAGGAAATTTTCAAAAGATATAAAACAAGGTCAATTTATAAATTCGCATAAAAATTAGCAAGACATGATAATAGACAGATCAGAAATCGGAGAAATGATCAGCAAATTTACCGTTACTTTAGAACCATCTGATTATAGAGAGGCTTTCAAAGCTAACATTAATAAAATGAAAGGTAAAGCCAATTTAAAGGGCTTCCGCGCAGGAAAAACTCCTGACCACGTCATTTTGAAAATGTACGGAGAAAATGTATTGGCTGAGGTTCTTGATCGAATGTTTTCTGAAAAACTATTTAGCTACTTAGCTGAAAACAAAATTCCTTTCATTTGTCAGCCATTGCCTGCACAAGAGAGTGAGCACATTGCTCTCAAACCAAGTGATAAGGAGGCTTCCTACACATACGCTTACGAAGTAGGAACTAGAAATGAACTTGAAATACAAGGTATCAATCCTGAAGATAGTTATACGTACTATGAAATAAGCGCCAATGAGAATGCTGTTGATGACCGCATTGCAGAATTGGAAAATGCATATGGTGCAATGGAAGTTGTAGAGTCACCTATCGAGGCAAATGACAAAATCAATGTTTCAGCAATCGAACTAGATGAAAACAATGCACCAAAAAAAGATGGCTGGCAAAGTGCTTTTGAACTGCCTATTTTCAGTATCAAAGAAGAACACCAAGCAGATTTTATTGGCAAGGCAAAAGGAGACAAAATCGTTGTCAATCTATTTGAACTTACTTTTAGAGATTCCAACACAGTGAGAAAAGACTTTTTGGAAGTTGATGAGGATGACACAAGAGAGATCGGCCAAGTATTTGAATTGACGGTTGAAGAAGTTTTGAGAAAAGTACCAGCAAAGTTGGATGATGACAAAATCAAAGACTTATTTGGTCAGAACGGAATTGAGACCATGGAGCAACTCAGAGACGTTTTAACCAAAAATGCAAGTGGTGAAATGGAGCAAAAGTCGGTAGGAAAACTATTTGACGATATCTATACGCGCATTACAGAAGAAACAAAATTGGTTTATTCTGACACTTTTGTAAAACGTTGGTTGCGCGAATCTGAAAATTTGGCAGACGATAAGATAGAAGAAATGTTCGAAGGATTCAAAAAAGACCTTAAATTGTCGATTATCCAGAACGAATTGCAGGAAAGGTTTAATGTGAAGGTGACAAAACAGGAACTGGATCAATATTTGATGAGTAAGGCCGACAGCTTCATGCAGCAATTTGGCTTTTTTGATCAAGGGATCTTTGATAAAGTGCTCAAAAGAATGAAAGATGATCAAAACGAGGTTTACAAAGCCTCCAACATCATTTTGAGCAATAAAATTTTCAGCGAAGTGGAACAAATAATAACTAAAGTGCCACAACAAATAAGCCTCCAAGCGTTTGAAGAAATGACAGCTCCACAACAAGTTGCAGAAGAAGTTGTTTCTGAATAGCTTATTTAATCAAAAAGTGAATACTATGTTTCCAAAAGATGAATTTAAAAAGTACGCTACCAAGCATCATGGCTTGAGTACGATGCACCTTGAGAAATACATGGAAACAACTGCACCAAACATTCATGCCTTTACCCCTCAGGTCATCGAGGAGAGAAGTCTCAATGTTGTAGGTATGGATGTTTTTTCCAGGTTGATGATGGATAGAATCATCTTCATGGGTGTACCTGTCAATGACTATGTAGCCAATGTCATTCAGGCTCAATTGCTTTTTTTGGAGTCTACTGATCCAAAAAGAGACATCCAAATGTTTATCAATAGCCCGGGAGGGAGTGTGATAGATGGTATGGGTATCTACGATACTATGCAATATGTTTCTCCAGATGTAGGAACCATTTGTACCGGTATGGCCGCGTCTATGGGAGCGGTTTTGCTTTCGGCGGGTAAAAAGGGAAAAAGAACTTGTTTACAACATTCTAGGGTAATGATTCACCAACCTTCTGGGGGAATGCAGGGACAATTTACTGATATGGAAATCAGCTATAAGTTGATCAAACAATTGAGACAAGAATTGTATGACATCATGGCTCACCATACTGGTAAAACATTTGAAGAAATCGAAAAAGATTCTGATAGGGACAATTGGATGACTGCATATGATGCAAAAGCATATGGTCTTGTAGACGAGGTTCTGGATCGACAAAATCAAAGAAAAAAAGATTAATAAAATCTAAATGGGGGTGGAAAAATTAACTTTTTTACATCCCCATCGTTTTTATAGGAAGTTTTAAATTATTTTTGAACCAAAATCTGAGCATTGGCTAAATACAAAGACAATATTAAATGTTCTTTCTGTGGTAGGGACAAAAAGGATGCACTTATCCTCATCGCAGGGTTGGAAGGCCATATTTGTGAATCTTGTGTTGAGCAAGCTTACCAAATCATCAATGACGAAGTTACCGAAACTGGGTTATCTAGTAATAAGAAAAAAGTTGGCCAGTCCTTTGGCTTGAGTTATAAACCGACAGACATCAAAAATTACCTGGATGAATACATCATCGGTCAAGATGAAGCTAAAAAAACCATCTCCGTTGCTGTATACAACCATTATAAAAGGTTGAAACAGAAGGCAAAAGATGATGTAGAAATAGAAAAATCAAATATTGTATTTGTAGGCGAAACTGGTACAGGAAAAACTTTGATGGCAAAAACCATTGCGAAATTTCTGGACGTGCCATTTGCTATTGTTGATGCTACTGTATTTACAGAAGCTGGTTATGTGGGTGAAGATGTAGAGTCTATGCTTACCCGTTTGTTACAGGCTTGTGATTACGACGTAGATGCTGCCCAAAGAGGTATCGTTTATATCGATGAAATTGATAAAATTGCGAGAAAAGGAGATAATCCTTCCATAACCAGAGATGTATCTGGAGAAGGTGTACAACAAGCCATGCTCAAAATGCTCGAAGGTACAGAAGTAAATGTACCACCTCAAGGAGGTAGAAAACACCCTGAGCAAAAATTGATCAAGGTGGATACCAGAAACATATTATTTATTTGCGGTGGAGCTTTTGATGGTGTGCAAAAAGAAATTTCCAAACGCCTCAATACGCAAGTGATTGGTTACAGTCAGAACGCGAATGAAATTGTAGATACCGAAAATTTACTTCAATATATCACACACAAAGATTTGAAATCTTTTGGTTTGATACCAGAACTGATTGGAAGACTTCCTGTATTGACTTATCTGGAACCACTTGATAAAGAAACTTTGATGTCCATCTTGGTTGAACCTAAAAATGCCATTGTCAAACAATATGCAAGGTTGTTTGAACTTGAGGGTATCAAACTCAAATTTGATAACGAGGCTTTGGAGTTTATAGCTGAGAAAGCCTTGGAATATAAATTGGGTGCCAGAGGACTCAGATCACTGTGTGAAGCCATCCTCAAAGATGCCATGTTTGAACTTCCTTCCATCGAAGGTGTTTCTGAATTTAACGTAGACTACAAATTGGCGCACGAGAAAATCACCAAATCAAAATTGAGCAAACTGGTTGCTGCTTGACCTCAAAACCTGTAAACTTTGTTGATTAACATATAATTAACCAATTTGATGAACGATAATGCGTCACTATTGTGTTATAAATATGAAAGTTATGAATTTTAAAAAAATAGATATATATCATTTGAGAGGTATCCTGAGTATTGTTTTCTTTTCCTTTCTGTCTTTCATTTTAGTAGGTCAATCAAAACCGATTGGGAATGCAAACGACCCAAAAGCAAAGAAGATCCTAGATAAAATAAAAAGCGCCTACGAAAAAAATAAATCTTCAGAAGTTGTTTTTGAATTGGTCATTGAAACTCCAGGCTCAAAACCTGAAAAACAAAATGGCAAACTAGTTCAAGAAGGAAGAAGTTTGTTGCGCTGATGGACGACCAGGAAGTTTATTGTGATGGGAAAAATGTTTGGTTTTATTTGAAATCTGAAAAAGAGGTACAAATAAATAATTATGATGCCAACATGAATGACGAAATGGTCAGCCCAGAACAATTATTGCGCATTTATGAAAATGGAGAATACATCTATGCCATCACGGGAGAGGAGCAAATAGGCACCAAGACCCTGACGAATATAGAATTTAAACCAAAAAATAGAAATAGCCAATATTCTAAAATAAGAATTGGAGTAGACAAAACTAATAATCCCAACTACATCAAGGTGTTTTCTAAAAATGGAGGAATTTATACGCTCGTGCTCAAAAGTACGACTCATAATAAAGTGTACAAGGCCGACTACTTTGTTTTTAATACAAAGAAAGTTCCCGGACTACACGTAGAAGATCTGAGGATCGATTGATAGAGATCAAGCTTCTCAGTTTTTACCGACCTGACGCTTCTTAGCAAAACTAAGAAGCGTTTTTTTTATGCCCTACCCATACTCAATGGATAAAAGACCCAAGAGCAGGATAATCACCACTTGCTAAAACAAATAATTTTTTATCAATAATTTCCTTATTTATTAATATCATTGCTACCAAGACAATCATAGGTTTAAGGGAAAGAGCGCAAACTTGAATATACTAGAAGGCAATTGAATTGACCAATAGAGTATTACGTGTACTAGCTTGTTAATGTGTATAATTATGATAGATCGTTTTGGGCTCACTTTATTGGCAATGCTCTTCTTTGGTATTTTACCAATAAAACTTCACAGTCAAGATCTCCATGTAAACAACCTACTAAATACCGTAAGCGATCGATCATACTTACAATTGATGCGAGGTAATATTCCTTCTCGTAATGTCAATGCTGTTGTAGAGCGGGCAACTTTTATGGAAGCACAAATCGCCCCGTCCTTTTTTATTAGATTTAAAGAAGAAGGGAAGTTTACGCTCAGCATCACTCCCAAAATTATATTAAGAATGGGCGATAACGAAAGTTTCCCAATCAAAGCACCTTCTTTTATGCCCATCATCACTGGATTTCAACAATTGAAGGCAGACAAATTATCGACTTCAAAAGCGCTCAAGTGGTTGCTAAAACCTCAACATCGGGTTTTTGTCATTTATAGAATTGGCCATCATTCCAATGGGCAAAAGGATGAGTTTTTTGTGAAAGGCACAAGGAGAATAAATTTTAGCACTGGAAATTTTTCAACCGAATTTGTAGAATTGGGCCTGCAGTGGACTGACATGACCGGTGGAGCAAATGGTTTTTCAATAAATGGGAGACTTTCATTTGAGCAACAAATTGATTTGACCCGAGAAGCTGACATCAAAGAATTGTATTATGATCGGCGCTTATTGTTGGAAAACGAGTTCAATTTTACACCATATCTGCAATTAGCAACGAAAGTAGATTTCATGATGGGTCAAGGCAGTCGCTTTGAGTCAAAATCCTCCTTTCAGGTAAGCGGCGAGTTTAAACCGGCAAGAAACTATACAGATCTTTCTCTTTTTATCAGGTATTATCTTGGACCAGATTATTACAATATCCGATACTTTTCTGATCAAGATTTTATTGGATTTGGAATCAGAGCAAATCCAAGTGGTAAAAATGCACTGGCTTTCTGACCGGTGTATAGTGATTGACCATTCATTTCCAAAATCTAAATTAATCCAAAATAGCCCTTTTGAAAACTAAAAGAAAGCTATTTGCTTTATTAAACCTTTCTTTTTCTTGCTTAATTAGAAGAATTTATTAGTTTTGATTGAAGAAATTGATCGTTCACTAACCAATACCATATGGCTACTTATTGACATATTGCTATGAAGTATTGATCTTGCTACACCTCCATAAAACATTATTTATGAATTTGAAGATATCATCTCTCCTCTTATTGCTGTGCTTGTGGAAATCGTACGTCAAACAACAATCTCCGGCGGAGTTTGGGTTATGATTTGGACTTGCAAAACTCAGGATGATCTTATTTTGGGGTAGTCTTGGTGGAAATGTCTTGATCTCTCCCAATCAAGGCGCATGACCAATTCACATGGCCCGGGATGGTTATGGCTGGGTAAACTAGATTTAATTGGGAAAGGTGAAGTATTAAACATATGAATGCTTATGGCGGTGGGATTTTGGTTGGGCCCTGGGGGTCAATACGCCTATTTTTGAAAAGGTGCAGATTTTAATTTCGAAAATTGGCAAACACCCAGCCATTGATACAGACCATTGCGTGTAGTCGGCTCTCGCAAAACAAATTCCGGAAACTATTGGGACAAGTTTTAAAATAAACATCATCAAGAAATAAGTTTGTTAGATAAAATTCAGAAGCTAAACTAAATATTCCTTTGGATGAGGTAAAATGGGTAGCTTATCAAACCAAAAATGAACTTCAAAATATTGGCATAAACGACTGGGACAAAAAAAGTGGTGTGCTTTCGATTTGGCTTTTGGGCATGATGACCTCAACTGCACAAATGATCATTATTCCAAAAAATTTTGGCACGCGGTCATGATTCCTATTTGGAAACATTGAGCAGATTAGTAGAAAGCACGTTTTGTTTAAAGGAGATGCAAAATCAAGAGGCAAAATAGGAATTCCTCCACAAGCATTAATTCCCATTGCCGGATCTTATGATGCACAACACAAAGTCCTGACAATCATTGAATTTGATTATGCTGGCGACCAGTTATGTAAATTCTGTTGGGGTTCAAAAAGGCATATAAAGGGTGCTCAATCATGGCAAAAATGAAACTGGTATGCAAATGGGTAATTTTTATGAATTGGAAAGTTCTTCGCCAGCCAAAACTTTAAAAATAAATGAATTTCTGGACTTATCATTTTGAAGGAAGTGAGCAGCGCTTTCAAAACTCAACATTTGTTTGGGGTAAAACTTGCAGAGATAAAAAGATGGGTTAATTGATTGAACAGTTTTTAAACCAAGGGTTTGAGCCCTTCATTTTTGATATATCTTATTTTCACCAAAAACATAGCAGCCATTTTTTCTGCTCGCCATCTAGCTTCATCAGCTTTAGGGCCTACAAATAAGTCATCCATATTGGCATTGAAAAGGCTGACCCAACGATCGAAATGTTCTCTTTCCACTGGTAGATGAGCATGCGGTAAAAAAGGACTACCAAAATAAGTATGATCTTCTAGTAATATCGTTTGCCAAAATCTATACATTTTCTCCAAATGATCTGGCCATCGATCACCAATGATTTGATTGAAAATGTGCCCAATCAAATCGTCTTGCCTGATCTTTTCATAAAAAGAATCGACCATCAATTTTATGTCATCAACATTTAATATATCCTTATGCATCCATGTTTTAGTTTAGTGGCTGTGCTGACTTTTCTATTTAAAAAAAATGCATCCCATTAAATATATAAAAACTTTTTAGCTTCTCTTGCAATTTCAACTTCCTCTTGAGTAGGGACAACCCAAATTTGCACTTTGCTTTTGGATGAATGAATCGTATCCGCCATTCCTATTACGGCATTATTTTTACCTTCATCCAATTCAACACCAAAAAAGGAAAGATCATTACAAATAAGACTCCTCATTTTTGGACTATTTTCACCAATACCCGCAGTAAATACAAGCGCATCCAAACCATTCATTGCTGCAGCATAAGCACCGATGTATTTTCTAATGCGATAGGCATTCATCTCTAAGGATAATTTGGCCATCTCCCCTCCCTTATCTGCCTCAGCAATAATGTCTCGCAAATCAGCCATGCCTGTAAGGCCCAACATTCCACTTTTTTTATTGATGGTGTCATTGACCTCTTTGGTAGAAAGCCCTAACTTATCGACCAAATACAAGACCAATCCTGGATCGAGATCTCCAGCTCGTGTCCCCATGATGAGTCCATCTGCAGGTGTAAAACCAAGTGAAGTATCTACACAAATACCATCCTTGATGGCAGACATACTGCAACCATTTCCCAAATGCAGCGTAATTACTTTCCCAGGCAGTTTGCCACTGAGCACATTTTTTAGCTGACCGACGACATATTTATGACTCGTCCCGTGAAATCCATATACCCTTATTTTGTGATCTTTATAATAGGTTTCTGGCAATGCATATCTATGTGCCACTTCTGGAATGGTTTGATGGAATGCAGTATCAAACACTGCAACGTGTATAGCATTTGGGAAAACATCCATTCCACATTTGATACTGATGAGATTGGCTGGATTGTGCAAAGGTGCTAAGCTACTGAGCTCATCGATTGCTTTTATAACATCGTCCTCTATAATGACGGCACCCGCATATAAATCTCCACCATGCACCACTCGATGTCCTAAAGCTTTGATTTCATTTATACCACTCACGATCGGTTTACTACCTCCTGTGAGCCCTTCCAGTACGATTGCAAAAGCAGTAGTATGATTGGGCACTTCATGGCTGGTTGTTGTTTTTTGACCGTCATATTTCAAGGTAAATGTCGATACTTTTTCCCCAATTCTATCAATGAGTCCTGAGGCAATTGACTTTTCGTCCTGTACGGAAATCAGTTGAAATTTTAATGACGAACTACCTGAATTGATTACTAAAATACTCTCTCCCATATTTATCTTATTACAACGCTAGTTGTAGTGAATCTTTTTCAACAGTAGTTTTTGCGTCAATTTCCTGAGCTTGAATAGCAGTAATGATGACGGTATTGAATACATCATCAACAGTACAGCCACGACTCAAATCGTTGACAGGGTTATTGAGCCCTTGCAACATTGGACCAATAGCAACTGCCCCTGTTTCTCTCTGCACTGCTTTGTAAGTATTATTTCCTGTATTGAGGTCTGGAAAAATCAAAACACTGGCCTTACCTGCAACTTTTGAACCCGGCATTTTTTTCTCAGCGACACCCATATCAACAGCAGCATCATATTGAATGGGACCTTCGATCAAAATATCTGGCCTCAATTCCCTCACCAAAGCCGTCGCCCTTCTCACTTTTTCTACTTCAGCACCCTTTCCAGATTCCCCACTAGAATAAGACAACATTGCAACTTTGGGCTCAATGCCAAACTCAACGGCACTGTCAGCAGATGAAATCGCTATATCAGCCAATTCCTCCGCCGTGGGGTTGGGATTGATGGCACAGTCACCAAATACCACAACCCGATCTGCCAGACACATGAAAAAAATTGAAGAAACCACATTGATACCAGGTTTGGTTTTTATAAACTGCAAAGCTGGTCGTATGGTGTGTTGAGTCGTATGAGTGGCCCCAGATACCATACCATCTGCATGTCCATTATAAATCATCATGGTACCAAAATAGGAGACATCGGTCATACAATCTTTTGCAAAATCATAAGTCACATTTTTGTGTTTTCTCAATTCTAGAAAAGTCTGGGTATAGGACTCAAACTGTGGAGAAGGAAGCGGATCAATAATGCGCACTTTTTCAATATCCAACGGAATGTTGTTTT
>JADKBO010000007.1 GCA_016715105.1 Saprospiraceae bacterium
GTGATTCCAGATCAAAATACGCCCATCCAGATTGACCCACCAGCCAATGTGATCGAAATCCATTCACTCAAAGCGGGCAGCAATGTACACGCAAATTCCCACTGGATAGGTACCTTAATATAACTAGACCTGAATAACAAAATGATTTTTACCAATCACAATTTTGGAGTAGGCCTTTTGCATCAGCATCCATCAAAGCAAATGATACATACCGGAGTGCAAATCCCCGAACATCAATGGCTTCCAAATTGCTTTCTGTACTTTGAACGGTCTTTACCAACTTGCCCTCTACCTCCTATAAATTTCTAGTTTCGTATTACCTCTGAAATTGGATGGTATTTGTACATTCAAAACAGAGGAAGCAGGATTTGGCCACACCTTCAAATCTTCAATCTTTTGTTGTTGAAAACTGGTGGACAAGGCATCTATTTCGATTTCCATGTCTTCCGTAGCGTTGATTTCCTTAGTGATCTTCTGGCCATTTGGGCAGTGATTTCTATTGTGTGTTTTCCTCTTTAAATGCACTGATGGTTTGCGGTATTATTTCCATTGATGGAAAGCTTTGGTCCACTCATTGGTTGAATACCAAATCAATGAAGACATCTGCACCTGGTTTTTTGTCCAATCTGTTTTGTAAAGCGGAGCATTATCCATCCAATGTGCCTCCCGGTCCCAAAACCCTTTTCACATGGTAAAACCTTTCATGCCAGGGATGCGCAAAACACAAGGTGAGCATGTCATGCAAATATTTGGCCTGATCTCGGGTTTCATTAAATTGCTGATGTCATATTCTGTGACCTTTCATTGGCAGCTTATTACTCATTCCAAAACTCATCTAGCAATGCTTTGGCTCTTGAATGCCTGTAGGTGAAGAAGAAAATGACTCTTGCAAACCGACGCTTGATGGGTCCACCTAAAGCTAAAATCTCATCAATGTATTGAGCTCTACTGGCTATGCCATTGTTGTTATTGTCAGCTTGCTCAATGCGATGTAGTCATTGAGGTAGAGCACTGCATTTGGCGCTAAACTATCTGCCAGTTTAAAAATTTCTGCACAAACTCCCTACCAGTGGCAGAAGCGCAATCCTGGGCTGCCTTTGAGTTTATTCGCATAATCATTGTTCAATACAATTTCGTTGATCACATCCCAATCATCACAGCGATTACCTACAGATTGGGCAGAAAGTATTGGATTTTTATGTGCTAAAATTCTAGACTTGAGTCTGCCGGAGTGATATTGGCATTGATGTCTGTAGGTGAATATTGCCAACCTGGCTGCTACGAGGGTACGATCCTCACAGAAATGCTTTGTTTTTGAGCCAGTCGATGTCCTTGATGATGTCTGCTCTGCGGACAACCAAATGCTGTTCCTATGCAGGCCATTTCAAATCATTTTCAAAAACGATTTCATTAAATCCGTGGCCTTTTCCATCGAGATTGGTAAAAGTTTCCTCGTAAACACATTACTACTCCCTTGATTAAAACGGTTGCTTACCACAGCTGTTCCAAACTTAAATCGTGTTGCAACATATCGACTTTTACACCAAAAACATCACCTGGATTTCTTTACCGTAATTTTGAGGTTTGCTTTTCTGTTTTGTACGATGTCTGTGTACGCCCCTTCCGACTTTCCATGGCGCATTTCTGCAGCCCCGTCATAAAGGGGTGTTAAGAAAATAAGCGGCGATTGGTTGTGGAGTTGTTGTTTTATATCCCAAAATATTGGCCCCACCTATTTCTATACTTTGGTCAATTCGGTCAAATGCAATCCAAGATATATTGCTCCGGCTTCATAACTTTTGGACGCTTTGAAAGGCAACAAATACAATTGCCAATCTGTGGTTGTCTTTATTTGAGCATTAACTCCTCTTTCTAGGTGGTGGAATTTTCAGCAAAAAAGTTGAAAGACCCACTTGGTCCTTTTGTCCTAAAATCAAAACGCCATCAAATATTGATTGCCTTGGGTAATTTTAGATTTGGTTTTTATTTGAAAACCCGCATCCGCTTTGGATTGCGCCTTGACCCACCGTACGCAAAGTGCCCATTGTAAATTGAGTTCCTGATGGTGTGAAAGTTGTAGAACCACCGTAATTGGTAGTTGAAGATATTACAGCCGTCGCTGTATTGCTACCACCCATTCCTGGACATCAGGTAGGCCAAAATTGCTTTTCAAGTAGTTTGTAACCATAAGTGGTAAGTATCTTGGCCAAAATTGCCGAAGTATCAATAGTAAAAACGGTTGTATAGACTCTATGACATGGCTAATCACTGTTTTGAAACAAGTTGGCCTAAAAGTATAGAAATGATACCGCAAATCCAACACGCGAATTTGGATTAATTTGTGCTGATAATTTGCTTATGACCACATTTAAAGGAATGACTTACCAAGTTAACTCAATCAAGCATACTGCTTGTCGGGGCATATCAACAATATCCATACTTAAATAGTCACTTGCAACTTTTGACCACATCGGGAAAACCCTTTACAGCCAATTGAGAGGCTTCTTCCAATGTTTTATAATGCTCTAACGACAATTTTTGGGGACTACCCATCTTTAACCAAGCAGTGTAAGCATTGCGTGATTTTTGATCAATCATGCATTGCTTTACCTGCACCAAGTCGGTCTTAAGCCCCTTGATTTGTAATAGCATTTTTTTCATCAATCACTTTCAAATCATTGTCATCGTGATAATTCCATAAAAGAATACAGAATTTTTTTTATTTCCGCTCACTGCCAAAGGCACCAACATCTGCTGGATTTAGTTACACCCGTTTGCAATGACTTCAGCGCGGAAATAGCATCAGATCCCGACACGCTCACTCTTTTGTCCGCTCATCTTTCCAAACAATTGAAAAACATTGAATACTGGTTTGTTGATGCCATTGGTCGCCAAATCTCTGAAACCTGCAAACCATGCTTGGTCCTCAAACCCAAATGAACAACGGAAAGCGGCTTTGAGTTCACATTATATTCGTCACACAGTTCATAAATTTTGCAAACGAAGCCGCTGTATAGCTGGAAATGCATTGTGTTGTTGCGATAGCATATTGGGTTCCGTGTTTCTGAGCAACGCGGCACAACCTCGGGATCACTTTCGCCAACAAGCAATGGGGATGTTTTTGAGTTCGAGAAAACTACTGATAGTTTGAATCATTTCTGATGTCCTCCAATTGAGAACCCATATTCATGCGCACTTGGCCATTGATCAATTCGAAGGCTTTGCATGAAAAGCAAGGTATTCCAACGGACTTCCAATTTGCCCGTAGCGTGATTTTTTTCATAAAGGCAATGTTTGATGAAATCCGACAAATATTTCTGGCCTTTGGGATTCCTGGGTTGGTTGTATGGGTCCGCCGATGATACATTCCTGCTAAGCGGCCTTCAAGCCCATGGCCGCGTAGTCATACATCTTACAATATTCCTTCGAATGTACCCAAAAAATAAGGATATCGGGCTCATTCCAAGCCTCCTAGCCAAGTTTTTACCTCATCCATGCCAAAAAACGAGTTGGGACCATTTGTCGTAATTGTTTGGAGGATAAGTCCACCCAGTCCACAGATTGCCGCCAGTGCTCCACTGATGCGCATATGGCATTGGTTTGGTCGAAAGTGCTTTGGGCATGAAACCAATTTCCATGATGGGTTTGAGGTCAAATGAAACGTAAGTGTCTATGATGCTGTCGATAACCGTCCAATTGTACTTTGGACGGCCATTACTGTTCTTCGGTATAGGCGTCCGTGTGTCCCCACTTTAGATCAGGACCCGGTTTCAACTTTGGAGAGGTTAGTGCGTCAGCAAGGAATGTAGACTTCATCAGATCCCAAGGCTGAAATCTGCCGCAGTAACTTTTTTCCATTGGTGGTGTAAGTGTAATTGGGTTCGTCGTATCCAAAATTTGCCCAAATGTGCGACATTTCTCCAACAGTTTTCGACAAGTCTACGGTGATAGTGGCCGATTGGCTTTGCAAAAGGAAGTCAATTCAATAAGTGTTTGGGAAGAAATAGTGGGAACACAAAAGAGAAAACCTAATTTTTAGTTGCTAAATCCACTTCATGATTGATAAAATTGATTTTTATTGCTCGTGACTAGAATAAGTTTGTGATTTATTAGTTTTGGATAGATAATTTTGCAACGGGTTTCATTAAAAGATTCATCTATTCAGCTTATTAGAATATCTTTGGTAAAAGTCCCCTTAAACCATTATCTTTGAGGAAGTAAAGATAATTGAGCATGAAAAATAGGGAAGTATTGATAGTCCATCCTTCTAATAAAGATTGAATTAACCTTAAAAAGCATTTTGGAAGCGCTTAAATTAAATTTAAGTTCACCAAAGAGGCGGAGTACCAATCCTGAGTTTGTCAAAATTCAAGAAAGTAGAGAGCAAGTTACAAAAGGCAAAGTAACAAGAGTTAAAAGCAACCTTAAACGTTAGTCTAATAGGTTTGAAAATGAGTTACATAATGGGACTTTTACTGATCAAGCCAACGAGGATATATTGAATTTCACAAACAATCGGGTAATAAGTCGTTTTCTATTAAATTACTAATTGTTTGGAGGAACTTACAGAACATCCTTTCTTAGGAACAGGTAAACCCGAAACAACTAAAGCATAAGCTCACAGGCTGTTGGTCTCGTAGAAATGCAATCGGAACATAGATTATTAAGTTGATAAATGTTATTATTGATACTATCGCCAAAGGTCATTATCAGTAGCCACAAGATTCATCATTCCATTTCCTGTCCATCACTTGTTTGCAAGGCCATGTTCCATGGTTAACCCAGATTCACTGAATCAAACAATCAAATTCGAAAGAAGCATTCTTCCGTTTTTAAGCAAATATTCCAAACTTAATTTGGTCGTTAATAAGGCATGCTTGGTATATTTAGGCATAAATAAAATTTTCGCTATGAGAGTAAGTTTCATTTTATTGATTTTATCACTTTGTTTTTGTCACTAAATGGTACTTAAGACCAGAAATAAAGTTGGATTACAAAGAGCGGAGGAACAATTGAGTTGGAATACTCTAAATTGGTGGATCGAATGAATGTTCGCCCCACCTGGATGCAGAGGATGGAAAGTTCTGGTATCAAAATTTATAGCAAATGGAACAGAGTATGTCTTGTATGACCTAGAAGACAATGTCTAAAAAGATTTTGGATGGGAAGTCTGCATTACCAAGGTTTCCAAAAAGGACCTGTTTATGACCGCAGAAAGGAAGTCATAACTCTCCGGATGGAAAAGGGGTAGTGCTATCAATAACTGGAAATTTATTTGCGTGATTTGGTTCCAGGGCAGAGACCCAATTGACAAAAGACGGAATAGAAAACTTCGGATATGCGACACATATGCAGGGTGGAGACAAAGTGATGCCCCATCGTTTATGGTCTCCGGATTCAAAGAAAATAGCAACTTATCAGCAAGATCAAAGGCATGTGAGTGACAGCGTATTTAGTGAAAACAACTGTAGCAGACTCCGGAACTCGAGGCTGGAAATATCCTTTGCCACAAGACGAAAAAGTCATACAGATTCATCGGGTCATCATAGACATTGAAAATAAAAGTTGACTGGGATTAAAAGTTGATCCAGATCCCAGAAGAGGTACGCTGTGACGACATTTCTTGCAGCGGAAATTTTGATGATAACCAATGGGCGATGATGAACAAACAACTTGGCTTTTGTTTCAATCTTCCAGAGACCACAAAATTCCCAGTTTCAGGATTGCAGACGCTGAAACGGGTGACGGATTACCACAGAGAAGAAGTTGGCACAATATGGAGTCTGGTCAAGTACCATCAATTGGACCTGTTTATTCGATACCAAAGAGTTGATTTGGTATTCAGAAAGATAATTGGGGACATCTTTATTGTATGATTTGGCAACGGGTAAATTGAAAAATCAAATTACAAAGGCGAATATGTAAAAAGACAGAAGTAAAACACTTTTGATAAAAGCAAGACTTATTTTTTGAAGCCAACGGCAAGGAACCTGGAAGAGATCCCTATTTTACCCATTTTTATAAGATAGATTTTTCAGGAAAGAATTTAGTACTCTTAACACCTGAAGATGGCAATCATCAAATTAATATTTCGCCAAACTTTGATTATTTTATTGACAACTATTCACAGCCAAATGTAAATTGCCTGTTTCCGTGTTGAGAAAATGGATGGCACATTGGTTGAGACATTGGAAAAAGCAGATATTTCAAGGTTATTAGCTACCGGATGGAAAGCTCCAACACCCATAAAAGTAAAATCAGAAGATGGAAAATGGGACTTGTATGGCCTCATGTTTACACCCACACATTTAGATAAAAACAAAGATACCCATCATCAATTACATCTATCCGGACCACAAGGAGGAGGGAGTTGGTTCGCGTTCTTTCAGTCCGGGAGGAGTGACAATCAGGCACTTGAGGGTTGGGATTTGTAGTGGTCGCCATCGATGGCAGTTGTAATCCTGGAAGATCCAAAGCATTTCATGATGCCTGCTACGGCGATATGTCGTCCAATACGCTTCCTGATCAGGTATCAGGTATGAAACAATTGGCAGAAAAAAGTATCCTTATATTGATCTGGATCGAGTGGGTATTTGGGGCCATTCAGAGGTGGATTTGCATGGCCAAGCTCGTTTTTTGATTATCCGGAGTTCTTTGATGTAGGTGTTTCCGGAGTCAGGAAACCATGACAATCGGAATTATGAAGATGACTGGGGGAAAGATATGTGGGATTGGAGAAAGGGGATAATCTATGAAAAGCAAGCGAACCAACTCAAGGCAGGAAACCTCAAAGGTAAATTGTTGTTGGCTCATGGAGGAATGGATGATAATGTTCCTCCTTATAATGCACAAACCTAGTCGTAGATGCCCTTAAAGCAAACAAGGATTTTGACTTGCTGATGTTCCCAAATGCAAGGCATGGCTACGGGTCTGATTCTATGTATATGATGGCCGGGGATTACTTCGTCAAAATTGCGTCAGAGGCCTCCTAAGGAGAATTATGTTTGAAAGGATAGTCGGCCGAGGGAAAAATCGGTGTCGTGGTTAACTTCCTTAGGCTCGCGGGCTTCTTCTTTGCTTTTCTTTAGTGCTTTTTTGGGGCGTTTTTGTTTGTTCGGGGTTGCATGTATTGTCCAGGGAGAATGGGCAATAAATGGAAGGCCTCGGGTAATGATGATAACATTTAGTAATAGTGACTTAAATAACTGCACATAATATTTATAAGCAATTATTCATCTTAAGGCGAGATTCGAAAACTCATTCCAACGATTTTACTAAATGCGATATTTGCTTCTTACGTCTGTGAGCCAAAAACTCGATAAAAGTGACTTTTTTGGCAGGTCAGTTGGGGGTTTTTATAAGTAGAGCCAAAGGACTCGTAAGTGCTTTTGCAGTTGTTTTTACAATTTTGCACAAGCCATATTCAAACAAAGCTGACCCCCATATCACATGCGCCGTTCCGCTGGAACTCTAGTAATCTTTTGTTAAGCCCATGGATTGGAAACTATGGTTACTAAATGGATCGAGCCGATGGCTCTTGATAATCCTGTTGTTTGTGGTGGATTATTCCTACTTTCAATCTAGATAATTCATCTAATCATCTAAAAGAATATAAGTTATTAACTTAGAACAAAAGAGGCAGCGCCTCGATCATATCGTAACTAAGGATTTAAATCCTGGGTACAAAACTAAACAGTGATGGAGTTCCATAGGAACGGTCCATATCAAAACGGAGATCCAATCTCAGATCACATGCGCCGTTCACGTTGGAACCTCAGTAATTTTCTTCTTACTTAAATAACTGCACATAATAGTTATGAGCAATTATTCATCTTAAGGTGAGATCCGAAAACTCATTCAACGATTTTCCTAAATGATATTTGCTTATTACGTTTGAGCCAAAACTCGATAAAAAGTGACTTTTGGCTCAGTTGGTTTCTATTTACGTTTGAGCCAAAACCTGAAAAGCGACTTTGTCCAGTTGTTTACAATTTTGCACAAATATCGATGTAATATTTTATCTTTGTTTGAAATATATTGACAATGGAACTAGTCAGCAGATTTGACAGAATTGACACCATAAATAATATCATAAATAGCTCTAAATCAGAACTATCACTATTACAGGTCGACGTAGAGTAGGCAAGACTTTTTTATTGACGAAACACTAAAGGGATATATTTTTTTCGATATACTGGAAAATACAAGAGCACCCAAAGTGCAATTGGAAGAATTTTCAAGGGAGATTGGAGGGCAGTTTAAATTGGACGAAAGAACGTTTTCGTACTTGGTTTGATGCTTTTGAATTATTAGAAAAGGAGATCTTAAAATCGCGTATTAGGAAAAGAAAGTAATCGTTCTGGATGAGTTTCCATGGATGGCTGCAAAAAACTTTCATTTTTGGCGGCCTTTAGTGATTTTTGGACTTGGTCTTCTAAAAGAAAGGACTTATTGGTGGTAATCTGTGGGTCTGCTGCTTCATGGATGGTTAAAATATATTTAGAAGCAAGGGTCTTTATACAATCGGGTGACGAGTAGAATCGAAATTCAACCCTTTTACATTAAGAGAGACTGCCCTTTTTTTAAGAAAAAAATATTGATCTGAAGCAAGATTCCATCATAAAACTATACATGGTGATGGGAGGCATTCCATTTTACTTAGATCAAGTTAGAAAAGGCGAAAGTGCAGATCAGGCCATTGATAGACTATTTTTTTCCTAAATCTGGAATCTTACGACTTGAGTATAAAGAGTTGTTTTCATCCCTGTTTGATAATGCCGAGCCTTTTGAAAAATAGCAGGCATATTGAGTGATCATAGACATGGACTCAGTAGGAATGAATTATTAAAGAAATCGAAAGTAAAAGCGGTGGAATTCACAAAATCATCGATGAACTTGAAACTTCAGGTTTTATTACTGGATATGTTCCATTCGGAAAGACCATTAAAGATGCCGTTTTTAAACTGACTGATCCATACACTTTATTCTACCTGAAGTATGTGGTCAACAGTAGCAAACGATCCAAGTCTATTTGGCAAGCATTGACTCAAACTCCTTCTTGGTTGTCTTGGAGTGGACTTGCTTTTGAAAATTTATGTTTATTACACATAGACGAAATAAAAAAGCAACTCAAAATAGAAGGTATATTTACTTCAGAATCTATATGGTATCACAAAGGAAACGACGAGATGTTTGGCACACAAATTGACCTTGTTATCGATGGAGCTGATAAAATCATCAATATCTGAAGTAAAATATGCTGGACTGCCATTCGCTATAGATAATAACTACCATCAAGCGCTTCAAAAAAAAACTGACAGCTTTTCAATACTTTACAAAAACCAGAAAAACACTTTTTTAACAATGATCACCGCCAATGGAATGGTCAAAAATAAGTATTCCCTAGAGTTGGTGCAGAATGAGATAGAAGTAGGATCGTTTTTTTAATTCGGAGCCTGTAACATATCTTATCTCACTGTTGACCTCCAAATAAAATAATCGGGGTCCCACCCGTAGAAATTCTATTGGCATCTGCTGCAACTTCCTGCATACCCGTCGAAGACATAGCTTCCTGCAATGATTCAAACGACTCAAAGGCATGGTAAACATTTGATAATAGGGAGGAGTCCTTCTGGAGTAGGGAAAAATTTGGTAACAGCATATGGTTTTACCGTTGTGGGGATTCCAGTTTTTCATGTAGGAAGCCAAATGTTCAGCATAAGCTATCTCAAATTGCTGCACATCTGCAGGCTGAGGATAAAGTACAATTAATTGAAGCATAATTAGTTTTGTTTTGTGTCTACTCTAATCGGTTTTCGACTTACCCCGATATTTTAATTCATCTGCCACTCAAAGATCTTTCAATTCTGTTTCTGTTAGCCATAATGATTGAAACAATTTCCGATGCGTACCTATGAATGCCAATTATCTTTCGTCTCTGATCTTTCGTCTCTTATCTTAAAAGAAACGCTTTTCACTTCTTTTACTTTCCACCTTCCCATATTGCACAGGATATCCTTTTTGAGCCCCACACCAAAACCCTTCGTCAAGTATGGCAGTATTTTTATAACCAAATCGAGTCAAAGTTTTGACCACCCCTTCAGAAGCGGCATGAGGGCAAGCACAATATACCACAATCATGGTATTGTCATTCGGTATGTCCTTGATGAATTTATCGGGATCTTTATAATAGGGTACCGATACTGCTCCAGGTATGTGACTCTGTTGCCAACCTGCCGTCGATCTGGCGTCCAAAATGACCATTTTTGTGCTGTCTTTCAATGCTTTGAGTAGTTGGGTTGCTGGAACATATTTTCCATCAATGAGTGTAAATTTGGCGCCTTGCCATTAGGGTTTAGCACATAATCCTTGGGGTAAGGGTTCTGTCACCGTAACAGGAGCGGAGCATTCCAACCAGAAGCACGACTTCGCAAGTAGGCAGTGACTGCATTTATTTCTTTTTGCTGAGGCTATCTTTATAGGCCATCATTGGCGTGCCTTCCGACCGTTGGTTATGGTATAATGGATAAAGGCATCCTTGCTGTCGCCAAAAACATGGGGTTTGCCAAAGCAGGTGCAGTAATTCCTTCGCCATTTTGCCATGACAGGTCGTGCAATTTTTATCATAAATGGTTTTGCCCAATTCGGCAATACCAATTACAGCTCTAAATCTAATTCTACAGGTTTTTCAACGCCACTGGTGTCATACAACCAATTCAAAAGTAATTCGACGTCCTCACGGTCCAAAGGTCCTCCTTGTTTTTACCATAAAGCGCCATGGCGGTGCCGTCTCGGCCATAAGCTACGGTATGCACCAAAATTAAAGCTTGCCCGGGGTAGGCGAGTGGTGGCCATAAGTGAATGCGATTTTAGTGAAGGAGCATTGTCTGCGGCATAACCTTGGCGATCTTTGCCATGACACAATGCACAATACTTGGAATATAAGTTACTGGCATATTCAACCGCACTACTATTCATTTTTGAAGTGTCATTATAATCGTAAATTTTGGCCTGCAAGGCTTGTTCTTTAGACTCCTGTACAAATTCCAATTGCATACCAAAAGCATAGTCCTTTAAAACAATTAATTTTTTTTGTGTGGAGTCTAACTTCATAGCCCTGGCTGCTAAATTCTTTTAGGAATCCATGGGTTTCTTTTAAGCTGATGAAAACAAATGCTGTAAAACGCCTGGCCCTTTAGTTTTTAGAATTTTGCCGAGTGCATCGTCAGGTGATTTTGGAGTGGTGACATAGTTCTTGATTTGATGCTATTTTAAACCGGGTAAACCTATCATTAGATTGCAAAACGGTCAAGCCCATTTTTTCAAAAGCTTCACTGCTTGCCTCCAGGTCTTCCACCACTATTCGTATGGCTTCAATAGTCACGACACCATTGGGATTTTTCTGATAATATCTTCGCCATGCCACAGGTTTCCATTCATTTTGGATTTCTTGGTAGGTAAATCCATGTATTGTAAAAAACTCGGCAGCGCATTTCCGATCATTGTATTTGCAAATGAAAGGGACTGCCACTGGGGACCGCCATTGTCCCAATCCCAGCCCTTGCCTATTTCTTTGGCTGAGCGACCTGCACGAATCGTGTCCGTTTTAAATCCTTGCGCTTGTAGCCAATTGGAAGTACTATCCACTGATGAAGTACTGAAAGCATATAAACCAGCACTTTTGTTTTGCTGCATGATCGACGCTTGTTTACCCATTTTTGAAATAGAATCCGTCGTAGCAATCAGATCGAATGTACTGAAGTCTGCGAAATAATAGGAAGCCATTTCTGTGCTGTCAAAAAGACCTTTTTCATACCATTCGGAAGGAGGCAAACTGAAGCCTAAGGTATCGGTAAAATAATTCCTGGCTTGGTCAAGATTTTTTACTTTAATAGATACTCCTTGTATACCGAAGCCATCGCTGAGCAACCGATTTGTATCCGTTGTTGGATCCACTTTGTCTGTGGTACAAGCATTTAATAAAAGTAGTAAAATGGAGAAGAGATAAAGAGGCGAGCATTTGATTTTGGACATCATGATAGATCAGGTGTTTGATGATTAATTAATATCTAAAAGATTGTATTTGCAGTTAGTGTTTTATCTTATGATTCCATAATCTTAGATTTATTACTTACTCAAAAAATTTCCTTAAGATACTTTTAATTGGATAGATTTTTAATTTTGAATTGGGCAGTACATTATAAAGAATTTGCTTTGACACAGGAAAAAACACATTATCTTTGCACCATCATTATTGAAATTGAAAAAAAACAGAGCTTCAAGATGAGTAAGCAAGATATATTAATAGCACACCCACAGACAAGTGAACAATTTTCTGCTCTAAAAGCTTTTATGCAGGAACTCAAAATAAAATTTGAGGTTTCTAAAAATGATACTTATAATCCTGAGTTTGTAGATAAGATATTACAAGGGAAAAAAGATATTGAGCAAGGCAAAGGTATCACTCTATCGATACAGGAACTCAAAGATTTATGCAAGTAACATTTTCCCCAAAGGCTAAAGAAGACTTAGACTATTGGTTACACTCCAATAAAGCTATCTCAAGAAAAATTGTTACACTCATTGAAGCTATAATGCTCAGCCTTTTGAAGGTATTGGTAAGCCTGAACCTTTAAAACACAATCTCGCTGGTTATTGGTCTCGTAAGATAAATAAAGAGCATCGCCTTATTTATGAAGTTACTGAAGATGTAGTTTTGATTCTTTCTGCCAAAGGGGGCATTATACCTAAAAAGCAAAACCTATAACTTTCGTCTTTCGTCTTTTTTCTTTCGAATTGTTGTCATATTCCATCTCTCTGTATAACCAATATTTTTATCATTGCTAAAATTATTTCGTACATTTGGTTTGTACAAAAACAATCCTAGCAATGAAGGATTACACGATTTCTATATCTGAACTAAGAGAAAACCTAAAGAATACATTGATCTTGTCAAAACAGGTTAGCTGCAATTTATATAACCAAAAGGGCGAAATCATAGCTGAAATAAAAAAATGATGGTTGAAACTGAAGATGATGCTCAATATCTCCAAAAGATTAGCTCAATATAAAATGGAGGAATAGTCTTGTTGCAAGATATTGTAAATCAACCACTTAAGAATGAGGGATTAAGTGTTGATGATCAAAACTTCATATCAAAACTCAACGAAAATTAGTCGTGAAATCTGATGAAATCACTTGATTGATACGCATTATCTCATTGGGGATATGAGATGGCTCATCACTCGTTTACTGATTATGTAGAAAAATTTTGCTAGTTGAAAATGTGGGTAAACAATGCTTTATTCAACGATTTCTATTGGGAAATGGCAATGTTGATATCAAGGTAGACTTGAAATCCATGTAATATCTCAAATTCTTCCATGACTTAGAGAAAAACGCGAAATATTCGGGTCTTTAAATTTGACACCAGAAATAGGGAGATCTTGTACGACAATTTGTGAATGAAATCAACGGTGACCTTGCGGATAGAACCGTTAGTTACGCGGCAGCCCTTCATCATAAAGCAATACAGTTACTGCGGATGAAAATCTTAAATCTCTTTCTTTGTGAAACGATCAAATGACGGGTTGACCCAGGCAAAATTCCAAATTCTTTCGATAGGCCATGTATGATAATTCTACTTTTTGGGATCTTTTGGTCACACTGCTTATTATTTTTTGTAGTAAAAATAGGATTTAGCAGAAATAATAATAGAGATTTTAAGTTGAAAACTTAAAATAGCAGTAGTTGGGGGACAGACTTAAAGAGCGGGATCAATAAAAGCCACAATCATTTTCCTGAAACATCAACAATATATAATAGTGATTTTTGTTTATCTCTAAAATCTGTTAATAGAACAGAGAACTCTGTCCATTCTGGAAAATCTGCCTTAAATTGTTTTTCAGAGGCATATACCATTCATGACAAAATAAACATTGAATTGCTTCTTGTCAAACCAAGATATTGCCTCCTTAATTTCTTACTTCTCTTTCTATTCAATGTGTCAAAATGAGATAAAAGCTCCTCACAAACTTGAATATCAAAAATATCGGGTGTAAAACGACCATCAAAATTTTCGATTTTGAAACGAGGGATATAATTTTCTTCGAATAGGTAGCCCTTTAAATTTAATGTTGGTATTTCAACAAATTTACCAGCTGTTTTAAGTTTGCAACTTAAAACCCTTGGACCAATTTGTACCCATCCGAGCAACCCCATTTGTCCAATAATTATTGACCTGTTAATTTTGGTCAAAAATAAATATGCAGGAAGATACAAAAAAGAGCAGATTGCTGCATGGCTTGAAGAATGGAAGTTGTCAGGTAAATCCATGCCATTCAGAATTCAGTATAGATAAACCATTCATTCTAGTTCTTTGGATTATTGGCGACGAAAAGTTCGAAAGAATTACAAAATCGTTTATCACTGTTCAAATCCTGTTGAGATTCATCAGAAAGTGTCTTTTATAACATTGACAAATGGTATTGTCATTAACCTGGGGTCCAACTAAATATTACTCAGATAAAGGAGCTCGTTTGTGTGATTGGGTTTGGGGCATCATCAAAGGTTTTCATATATACTCTAAGGCCGATATGCGTAAGGGGTAATGGCTTGGCTGGCATTGTTGGCGCAATGAATTAAACAATGATCCATTGAGTGGTAAGGTTTATGTCTTCTTTGGAAAAATAGAGATTGTAAAATGTTGTGCTGGGATAAGGATGGATTTGCATTGTATAGTAAAAGATTGGCGAGCTGGAGTTTTGGGGATTTTGCAAGGAGTGATACAATCCCCAAGTCAGGAATAGCCTACCAACACTTTGGTCATGTTGATGAGTGGAATAAGCTTGGTTGGTTTACGACAAAACACGTTACTTGCTAACAAAAGTGGTGTAATGTGGATAAACGTACAATAAATTGTAATTCGATGTAGACATATTTAAATTTACACCATTACGAAGCTCAAATAGCCGAATTAATAACAATGCAAAATGGCAGGTAAAGCGTAAAGTTGGACCAGTTAAAACGCAAGCTTATATTGGTGCTAAAAAGAGCGTTTTAGGCCAGAAAATGTTAAGCACCTGGACAATTGAAGGCTATTTAAGATTTGTCTGTGGGCCAAGGGCCGGTTGAAGAGCAGACAAAAGAGATCATCAGTTACGAAAGGGAAAAAAACCTAGTAAGAAACAGAACACTTAAAGGACAGCAAGCAAGATTCCTGATCATCTAAGTCAAAGAAGTTATAATTAACCAGATCAAGATGTGACTGGACTGAAAAATCGAGAAGAAATCAACGAAACATTAGAATACACTGCGGCCAGTCTAAATATAGAAAAGAATTATTCGTCCAAAATACGCTTTACCCAAAATGAAGGAATTATCATGGGTAAACTCCCTTCAAGACCTATAGAAAGGGGATAGCAGAGGCCAGTTTCTATAAGTCATCTAATTGTAAGCAAGTTTATAGATCACTTGCCGTTTTACAGGCAGATTCAAATATTCAAAAGGAATTTGAATGCTTCAAGCAAAAGCACAATCAATGACGGTTTGTGGCCTGTGGGCATCTAATAGAGACCCTTGTAAGAAGAAAAAAAGACAAGTATTATCAAGTGGATATTTCAAGTTGATGAATCTCCAATTAAAGTATTAGAGCTGGCGACAAACCAGGAACGCATCAAGGAAATCGTGGGTTTACCGCGTCCTGAAAGAAGACTTGTTTACTTTGATTACGGAAGGGCCGAGGTATGCACGGTCCCAAAGAAGAATATGGAAAACTATAATGGGTGGCTTCCGATGCGATGGCATGGCGTATATGATAAAATTGCAACACTGGAAGGAATCCAAATTGCAGGGGTTTGGACAACATGCCCGAAGGTATTAACGTGAGGCATTAGCAATGATAAAAAGCGCGCAGAATATGCCGTAGTAATCTTTCAAAATATCTATGAAATAGAAAGAGCCAATAAATAAATCACCTAGATAGAAAATTAGCAAGGTTAAGCAAAGTCAAGCCACATCTGGATAATTTGAAACTTGGGTCGAGAAGAATGTGTAAAAGTGTTACTAAAAAAAGTGCAATTGGTAAGATGTCTTACCCCAATCACAGTGGCATAAAATATACAATCTTCCTGAGGATGGCAGACTAGAAATAGTGAAATAACCCTGATAGAAAATAAAATCAGCTATAGCCTTAGGGAGAAAAAAATTACTTATTTGCCGGGTCTCGATGGTGAAAAGATTGCTGATTTATTCCTTTGTGGGTACTTGCAAGCTAATGATGTAAACCAAATGAATGGTTGAAAAATGTATATAGGAAAATCCCAGATACTGCCAAAATGTCGGAATTATCTAATTTATTACCAATAGGTAAGGTGGCAGGTGTTGTGGCTCGGGGATGGATACGTTTAATTGGAACTTCATCCTTCATTCAAATATAAGATTTCTTTGCAGAATTGAAAGTCAATCTAGTTTCTCTTCATAGTAATTTTCGATAACTAGTATAGGGGGTATTTTTATCATTTATCCTTTATATCCACTACTGATACTTATTTTTTTGTAGTAAAAATAGATTTAGAAATAATAATAGGTATTTTAAGTTGAAAACTTAAAATAGCAGTATAGTAGTTGGAGGACAGATTTAAAGAGCGGGGTTTTAACTGTTTGAGTATCATTCCTTCGAAATTAAAATTAAATTCATCAATAAGAATATCGGGAAGTTGCCACAAATCACTTCTGTAAAAACAATTGCACTTTCAGTTACATTAAAAAAGTGTTTAAATCTACCTATTGCAAAACAAATTCTACTAATTTTCCAAAAGTTCCTTAAAAACTTTCAAAACATTTGAATTCTTATTAATTTTATAATCATTGACTTTATCCATAGCTTGCCCATGACAAAGCTCTGAAGCTTTGAGTAATTTCTCAATCGCTAATTTTGCCATATCCTCGCTCAAAGCTTTTTTATTATATTTACAAAGCAGAACAATATTTATATAAATATCATAATTTGCCTGTACATAACCATATCTATCTGCCATATATAAGGAATAAAATAATAATTCTTGTGGAATTGGAGATTTAAATATTGATTGTATAAACTTTCATACCTTGAATATCTCCAGTTTCTAATACCTCTTTTTAATTTTAATTGATTTATTTGAATAGAAGGTGTGTATGGAACTGCTTCATCGGCTGCTTTCCATTTTTTTGCATTGCATGCATAAGAAAATGAATAAAAAATTGCTTTCATGTTTAATTTTTAATGATGACTTTGGTGGAAGTTGAGTTGGTTTTTGGTCTCCACCAGTGGAATCAAGTTTTTGCCCATTTTATAATACATCCACTGCCTGGCTTCTTGGATCTAACAGCTTTTCCAGTTTTTGGATCTGCTTCCGCCCGGGTTCATTCGTTCAAAAGCCGCAATTGGCTTTTGAGCCTAGCCAAACTCTAACATTTCCTTAAAGCACTCTGCTTGACCCTACGGATTGGTCAGTCATCCCATTCTATTTTACTTGATAAATCTAAGTGATTGTAGAGGATATTGGTAATTCCTTTACATTTGATATTGAAGACGGCTAACTTTAAGCAGATTTAGATACTTCACTCTCAATTAGTTGTCTAAAAGTAGCAATAAGTGTCTCCAATTTATTGGGATCGCCGGATCCTTCATACACACCATTGGTTATTTTATAGCCATACCAATCGTCATCAGATAACTCAACCAAAATGCCATTCTATATAGCCCCAAGTACTTTTTATGTTGGAGGTATCTATTGTAATTGTCCACCCTGGATTGTCAAGAAATTTCAATCTAATTCCATATCTATGCTCCCAATCCCATTACATTGACTTTTAAACCAATTCTGAGCCCAAATTAAATTTGTCATATTTCAATAATCCTAAGCTGTAATGGCTGGTTTAAAACCTCCATACATATTATTCATTTTGAGTTTCAATTCTAGAGATAAAGTACAATGTGGGAAATACTCTTTGCACATACAATATTTAAGAATCAGTTATTGTCCTTTTTTACTCTCAAGCTTCTGTTCTAAAACTGTAAGGCTATTTTCTAATTGAATAATGTAGAGATGCAAATTTTCAATTGCCTCTTGTTGTTTCTTCCAAATATCCCCATTCATACCACCATTTTCTATGATTTCATTTGTTTGATGGAAACCCTGGTAAATGTTTGTTTTATCAATGAAGCTTTTAAGTTTTGGAATAGGGTCACAATTGATACTTTTTATCAAACACGTGGTCAGCGCCCACCCACCTGCAGTTGCAATTTCAAGTTTGAGTTTCTCAGTCTTTATCCCATTGGCCACAAAAAGAGCATATCCTTGTTCCAATCCAGTTGATACATTTGACTTTCCAATGGACAGATCCATATTGGATAATAGATACTTGAGCCTGATGTGAACCATTGATTTGTGAGTCGCAACCTATCGAATAAGTGGTTGAATTGACATGATTTGATTTTCAAGAGATACCCGCATCTGGGCTGCTCTAACCCGTTAATAATAGGCAGATTTGGTATTTGCCGGTAGAAAATATATGAATTTGTTGATGAACAGTATGTCATTAAGCCAGAAGTAAATGAATTGTTTGTGGCAAGATCAATTTGGTAACTTGTTGCAGGGTGTTGTTGCCCAGTCAACTGATATTTGAAAACAGAATTTGTTGCTGACGTTACACCCTGTCGGCGAAGCGGGGTTTAGATAGTGTATTGGGATATGAATGAATTTTTACATTACTTACACTAGCTCCTGTGTTCCCAAAGGGATAAATCAACTAACAATGGTCCAAAGGAAGGAATAAGTGAAGTGTGTACACGGTACCATTTTTTTTATAGGAAATTTGAGATCCTATTCTTTCTATTCTAATTACATCTCCAACTCAAAAAAATATTCAGGAGATGTTGCCGTTGGGTGAGTTCCGATTTTCCCAAAGCTTGTAGTCTGCAATATTAAGTGTGCGGGTTTGGTGCCCGCTTACGGCGTAACTCCCCATAATTAATAGTATTGAAACTGGAGCTAGCGTTTACTAAAGATAAACCTAACATTAAGGCTATTTACTGTGTTTACAATCGTCCATTCTACATACCCATTGTAGTTAGTTGGTATAGTTTCATTTGACGCTGCACCTGCATCCCAATTGTTAGATTCTGTCTTTAGTCACTACTCCTCCAATGGATACTCTACCAAATCTTTCCAAGTAACATTTACTTGTGAAAATGAATTCTGAATGGAAATTAGTAATAATTATAATTATAAGTAATGTTATTTTATTTTCATTTTTAATATTTAGGCATGATTGAAGGTTTTCTTTATAATTTGGAATTATCATAAATAAATAACGAAATTTTAATTTTTCATTAGGAGTATTATCAAAGCGAATATGTTAATATAGTAAGAAATATTATTTAAGGTGTTTAGGCATTTTACTTTTTTTTTTGTCCGTTAGGGCAAAAAATTACACCCCAAGACCTTTAGTTTAATATTGGACTCAAATATATAAAAAACGATACAATTTTATCACTTTTGATGCATTTGTTTGAATAAGTTCAATTCAGATTTATTTATTAGCACCGACAAATAACGATTAAAAGCGAATGATTGAATTTTATAACCATGAAATCAAATATGAGAAATCTCTTAAAATGATATGCTTCTCAAACAATCCACCTTCTAAAACTTTTTACTCCTTAAAGAGCAAAACCATAAACTCTTCTTACATTTATGGAGGAGAAGTTTTTTTGACTGAAAACAATATTCACGCACAACGCCAACGCCTATGCCACCAGACAAACAAATCACCAAAGTTGAAGGAGAAACATCACCCTTTCCAACCTGGATAAGGTATTGTTTGAAGATGCGGGATTTACAAAGCGCAGTTGATTGAATATTACATCCGCGTAAAGGAATACATCTTACCTTTATTGCAGACAGACCTATGACCTTTATCAGGTATCCGGATGGAACCAAAAGCAATCATTTCTATTCCAAAAATAGGGCGGAATGGACTCCAGAGTGGATTGCCTCTGTGAAGGTGGGAGACGACGATGTGGATTATGTGCTCATCAATCACTTGCCGGACTTGGTTTGGGCAGCTAACATGGCGGCTTTGGAATTGCATCCCATGACGGTAAAAAGTTCTGACCTAGAACATCCGGATTTATTCATCATCGATTTGGACCCTCCGGCAGAAGCGGACTTTGCGCGGGTGAAAGTACTAGCCAAGGAATTAAAGACTTTTTTCGAACAAATGGGCCTGTCAACTTTCCTCAAGACGAGTGGTAGCAAAGGATTACACTTGTATGTGCCTATCACTCCAAAATATACCCACGAAGAAATAGTGCAATTTCTGAAAACGCAAATCACGCTTTACATTCAAAATCAACCAGATGCAACCCTGGCATTCAAAAAAGATAAAAGAAAGGGTAAAATCCTGATCGATTTATTTAGGAATAATAAAAATCAGACCTGTGCTGCGGCTTTTGGAACCAGAGGACGACCTTCAGGTGCAGTGTCCCTGCCCATCCATTGGGAGGATCTGGCTGATTTGACCACCAGTCAGGCATATAATATCCAAACTGCTGTGGAATACCTGACAGCAAAAGGCAATGCATGGGAAGCATTTTATGATTTTAGCACCGACTTACCAGGAGCACATATCGATCAGGCTACCTTGACCAAAGCTCAGGTAAAAAAAAATGAAAAGCTGGAAGACTATCGGCAAAAGAGGGATTTTAGTAAAACGACAGAACCAGCAGGTACAACGCTTTCGGCTGCAGCCAGTAAAGAAAAGTCCTCTCCAAAATTTACCATCCAACTGCATGACGCCAGTCGATTACACTTTGACTTGCGGTTAGAACACGAAGGTGTATTGCAATCCTGGGCTGTTCCCAAAGGCTTGCCCACGACAGTGGATGAAAAACGGTTGGCCATCCGCACAGAAGACCACCCCTTGCAATATTTGACATTTGAGGGTACCATTCCTGAAAAGCAATATGGTGCTGGTGAAATGTGGATATTCGACACGGGTACTTATGAGGCGACCAAACACACCACAAAAAGCATCCATTTTCAGTTAAAAGGCCATCAGATAACTGGTGATTTTCACATTTTTCAAACCAAAGATGCCCAGTGGCTCATCGAAAGAATTTCACCCAATAAAGTTGCAATTCCAACCAGTTTTGATCCGATGTTGGCAGATCTTTCTGATGGAAAAATACCTGCATCAAGCGATTATATTTTTGAAATCAAATGGGATGGCATCCGCATCAACCTTGTAAAAAACCATGATGCAATCACCATCACTTCGCGTGGAGGTCGAGATATTTCCAACCAATTTCCCGAAGTCATAGCTGCTGCAAAGGAAATTAAGGCCGAGCAAGTGAGTCTGGATGGAGAATTGGTGGTGCTCGATAGTCAAGGCAAACCCGTATTTGCTAAAATCATCAGCCGATTGCATCAGAAAAAGGTCGGTGCCACTTCAAAATCAAATCAGTGTACCGCTTATTTTTTTGACCTTTTATACTTAGATGGCTTGATTACAAAAGATATGCCTGTCGAAAGACGCCGAGCTTGGGTCAAAGCGGTCTTGCCAGTGGGAGAAATTTTAAGGTTTAGTGAAGCTTTTGAAGATGGCAACAACTTGTGGGAAGCTGTGAAAGCTCATGGATTGGAAGGCGTGATTTGCAAACGCAAAGCCAGTAAATATGTAGCCAATCGTTCTAAAAGTTGGTTGAAAGTGAAGGTGCGTTCTGATGAAAGGGTTTTCATTGTAGGTTATACACCTGGCCAAGGAGAGCGATCACCTCATTTTGGTTCGCTGCATCTGGCACAAATGGAGTCGGGCGAAATACTTAGATATGTAGGTCGTGTTGGAACAGGATTTGACCAGAAAACGATGATCGATGTGTACGATAAAATCAATGAACTGCCCAAAATTGCCAAGCCCTTTGAGGAAAAAATAGAAGAAGAGCAAAACAGCGTGTGGGTAGCTCCTGTTTTAGAATGTAAAGTGAAATATGCATCTCTTACACCTGGAGGTATTTTTAGGGAGCCTGTATTTTTGGGATTAATCGCGGAAGACAAAACTATTTAAGATTTTTAGCATTCATATACTAATCGGAAATAGAATTGACCACAATCTTGCTGCAAAATTCTTCGTTAGAAAATTTGCCGGGGGGGCCACTCCGCCTGTATTTTCTGCCTCGACTTTTGAACTTTTATCATCACAATCTCAATGGTCATTCCATATTCCGATTAGTATATGTTGTCTTCCTAAGGACATAACACATCAAATCTTTTTGCACCAAAACCTCCTCTACTGAAAATGAAAAAATTTCTGATCTATTCGCTGTTTACTGTGGCCCTCATTGTCTTTGGCGCCATCATTTTTTTGAAAATCAAATCAGAGCCTAAACCTACCATAGTTTCTGAAAATGGTGACGAATTGGCAAAGGCCATGCAAACCACTCTGGATGTAAGTGCGTGGGATAGCTTGCATTTTTTGCATTGGTCATTTCGCGGTGACACGGAATACACTTGGGATAAAGTCCAAAATTTGGTGGTGGTCAAGTGGGATGGCAATCAAGTAAATTTGACATTGGATAAAGTGGAAGGCATCGCCTTTAGCGACGGTATTCAAGCTGGTAAATGGAAACCAAATGGTTGGTCAGAAAGGCGTGGAAAAAGTGGTGCAATGATTCTTACTGGATGTTTGCCCCGTTCAAAGTTTTTGATCCGGGAACAAGACGTACAATTGCTAAACTCCCAGACGGAACACAAGGCCTCTGGGTAGAATATTTGACCGGAGGAGTCACTCCCGGTGATGGTTATTTTTGGATTTTGGATGCCGATAAAAAGCCCAAAGCTTTCAAGATGTGGGTTTCCATCATTCCCCTCAAAGGTGTGGAAGCCAGTTGGGAAA
Source organism: Saprospiraceae bacterium (assembly GCA_016715105.1). Lineage (GTDB taxonomy): Bacteria > Bacteroidota > Bacteroidia > Chitinophagales > Saprospiraceae > JADKBO01. Next base: position 22,936 of record JADKBO010000007.1, read on the forward strand.
ATTGGGTGGAGTTGTCGGGTGGTGCATGGTTATCAACTGCTCATGGTTTTGATGTTTTTGGCAAAAAAATAAGTACGGAAATGTTGGATGTTCGGCAAGGGGATAGTTGGAGGGATTTTGGATTTGATGACCAGATCGAATTTTTGTGACGGAGAAGGGAAACCGGAAACCGGAGACGAGGAGACCGGAAAGCCACGAGCCATGAGCCACGAGCCTGAGGTTAGGACACATCTTTTTTTCTAAATATGTTGTACCCTATCATTATGCCATCAAATTTATACAAACACTCTATTATTGTTTTATTTCCAGGAGGCCTTTTGACGTTATAAAACTCTTTCCAACCTGCTAGTCTTCAGATTATCCAGGTAGCCCATGCTAGTTTTTGTTTTGGATAGGGGTTTGGTGCTTTTCTGTACTTCCTTCCATTTGTTCATTTAGTTCTTCTAAGCATTCTATTTCCTGGGCATTAAATACATCTTCCACTTTATCGTCTCCTTACCATCCCGTGCTGCTTTTAATCTTAAAACTTTTATACTTGTCTTCATCACAAACAGTGTTAGTTTTCTAATTGAATATCCGCTTTCTAGCTGGCAATTTTCCAAGTCATAGCCATCCGTTTTTAACAGTTTAAAATATCTTCTATTAGCCATCTTGATTCATATCTTTTAACTTCATCCTTAACTTGTTCTAAATCAATTAGTTCTTTAGTTGATACCAACGTCCAAACATATTGGTTCTTCGCCTCCAATTTGACTTTCTTCCCTTTACCTGTATGACTGTTACAGGTACTCCTCCCACATTTTTCTTATAATCTACTCTTCTAAGTTTTGACCACAAAAAGATACATTTTACCCTCCTCACCGTCAACTTTACGGATCGATTTACACGTTTTCCATCATTTAAAACTAATGTAATTTCTCCTATTGGCTCTGACTGATTTATGTATTCATACAGCTTAGCCCTTTTTACCTTCTTCAGTTAAAATCTTCCTGTTGTGATTACTCCTTGCTAATACATCATGTCTTTCATCCTTTACCCTGTCATATATTTCCAGTAATATCACCCCCTCTATCCATGATAAAGGTTACTTTTTGAGCCTTTAAACATGATTTACTTGATTGACAGGCCCTTAACCAACAGTTTGTTTCTTTATTTTCTATTGGTTCCTTCGTGATTCCCACTCTCTTCCCTTGGAATATTTCCTCTGAGGGTCTCTTGTAATAAATGAAACATCACTTATTCCAATTACTTTCCTAGGAAGATGAGAATACACTAAACATGGATGCAGTAAAAATCCAAAACTCTTAGCTCTTCTATCTTTAAATACTAAACCAAGCCCTTCATTATCCTTTAACCGATTGTTCTTACTGTTCAAATTAAATGTAGAAGAATCAATTAAAACGTTCAAATCAACCCTTACAGTTTTCTGAGCACTGCTCTTTCAACTTTTCAATAGGACAACTTTCTTTAACTTTTTGTTGTTCCAAAATCTATAGGAACCCTTTTCAAAAGCATTTCCAGATCTTAATTTGTGGACAACGCTTGTTAATTGTTGAGTAAACGCAATTTCAAGAGCAGCCCTTTTTCTAGTCGTGCATCACCGTACAGACTAGTGCAGTTTTCCTTCCATCTTTTTTATTACAAATATATAAATTATTCATAATATATATTTAGATGTGTCCTAACCTCAGGCCACGAGCAGCGAGCCTTGAGCTTTCTGTTGTCAGTATTCAGCTGTCAGCTTTTTGATGATACATGGAATTGTAAATTCTATCAAAATTTTGCATTCAAGAAATCATTTCTTCCTCAATAGCCACAGGCTTTAGCCTGTGTCTCGAGTTTGGCTAATTTCGAGTATAAAACAAACTAGAAAGCGAATGAATAGGATTATTTTTTGCACTTCGTTGTTTATTTTCCATCATAACGAAGTCGGAGAAATTGATTTTGATTGAATCTGTCCATTTGATAGCCTTAAATTGGTTTAATAGGTCTTGTGTAGTTGTTCGTTGAGTTTTCAATTTTGTATACCATTTTGGTCTGGGTAGGTCAATTATCTTTGCCTGTGATGATGCCAAGAGTAGCATTGAATAAACAGCGGTGACAAATTGTGGAACTTTACTGCATGGGATTTCTTTTCTCACCTGAGCTTGTCCACATCCAAGTAGTGTTTTTTGGTCTCTAAAATTTACCTCAATTCCCCATCTCCATAAATATGCTTGAAGCAGTTTTTCGACAGGTAGCTTTACTGAAGTGCAAATAAGATATGCTGGCTCTTTATACAATAATTTCGATTGCTTTGTGAGTCTGTAGCCAATTGGTCTTATAATAACTAACTCATGTCTTGGCCTCCTGCTTTCCTCCATCTTACTGCATCTATGGTTTTGATTTGGAAAGTGTGAATTTTACCTGTCTGAGGCTTTTACATCTCGCCACTCATATTGATCAGATTGACTGAATGCATTCTTGAGTAGGTAGTGCAGTCCCATAGACTCGGTTTCTACCTACTTTACCATTTTGAGTTAAGGTAGGAGTCTGGTGAAGTTTACAATCTTTACGTACTCTTCCTATTATTACAACTTTCTCGTCCAAGGCTTTCAACACAGATTCATTGGTGTAACTCCCATCGACACTTACTAAAGATTTTTTCATTGTACTCCTCTTCATTTAAGCTTTTCCTTAGGGCCGATATCTGTTGAGCTCCAATTACGCTTAGCTTTGATTTTTTCTGTAATTCTTTGAAAAGGATCAGTTCTTCAGGTGAACTATCTTTTTTGGGCTTAGGTGTACAGGGACAATGTTGAAGACTTACCGGGATATTTGTTGTCTGTACAGTGTCCATCTTGGCAAATAAAGAAAGTGACACCTGAATAAAACGTTGGCCAAGGACAAGGTTTGTTTGGAACGGAGGTCCAAGTGGATCTCTCATCCATTTAACTCCACTTACTTTCTTACCCGATTTTCTAAAAGTGTATCATCCATATGTGCGTATATCTCCTCCTCTTCTGGACAGATGGTATCTACAACATTCTTACGAATGACAGAAAAGAGCTTTTCGGTATTCATTCTATCACCCTGAAAAAGACGATATGCTGCCGACCAATCTTTAAACTGTTGACCCGTGGCAGTTATCATACCACTGACTGTACTCTTGCCTACACAACCGAGTAATCCCTCTGCAAGGTCAAAAGCTCTTTTCCAAACTCTTGATTGATTAAAAGCTCCCTTGCATTGTGAGAATAAAGAACCGAATGCCTCTCTTAAGTTTTCGGAGGTAGTTTTTTTAAGATCCTTCACGGCCAGATCACTTCTTTGCAGAACCAATCTTTGATGGTCATCAATAATCCATTCCACCACTTCCCCTTGTTGAAACTCAATAGCCTGAGCAACAGCGGCTGGAAAGTTAACATACCACTGTTCGCTATTAGCTCTTTTAATGAGCTGAATTTTAGTCGGATATCCCATATCTAGTCATTTAACTAGATATAAAAATCTAAAAAAAGGCCATAATTCTAATTATGACCAAGTTTTTTTTTAAGTGTCTAGTAAATAGCCAAACTCTAGCCACAGGCTTTAGCCTGTGTGGCTAATGGTCCGTCCCGAGAATGTGGGCTTTAGCCCAGAACCGGTGCCGATTCCGATGGCTATGGGAAATCGGAAATAAACCGGTAAAGGCTGGATTTATCCTGCCTTCACAGCTCCAATCTCATATAATGAAAAAAAAATAAAAAATATTTTTCAAAAAATGAGTACAAAAAAGTAAAGCGATACTCTCTGTTTATGAAGTCGGTAATGATCACATTTGAATCAAAACCAATAAACAAAAATTATTCATTAACAGTAAAAATTTTTATCATGTACAATCAATTTAAATCCCTCTTTTTAGTAGCTGTGCTTTTTTCATTTTTTGCCATCGGATGTCAAAAAGAAGACAATGTAAGTGACGTTGAAAATTACACCAATGGCGTTGTAGACGAATTGCAAGAAAGAGCAGCTTGTGGAATGGCTAGATGTTACGAATTGGTTTTTCCACTTTCCATTGTTTTTCCAGACAACACTTCAGCGGTCATTGACTCCATGGGAGCGATGAAAGCAGCTGTCAAAGCATGGCGCACAGCAAATCCTGATGTAAAAGGCAAAACAGAGTTTGTATTCCCGATCACAGTCATCGAAGAAGACGGTACAATCATCACAGTCGACGATAACGCGGGCTTGAGAGAAATTGCCAAAGAATGTCGCAGAGAGATCAAAGGTGGCGGACACGGCAGAGGCGAACACTGCTTCAAAATCCAATTCCCATTCAGTGTGCAAAAAGCAGACGGTACGATTGTGATCATTGAAAGCGCATCTGATTTACCAAAACCAGGTCAACACATGGGTGGTATGCCTACTGCTGATGTGAGACCAGCCTTGGTTTTCCCGATCACTGTGACGCTCAAAGACGGAACTTCTCAAGTTGTAAACTCCAAGGAAGAGTTGATTGCCCTCAAAGATTCTTGTAAATAAACTGACACGAAAGATTGTTGCTCAAAGAAAGTGGGCAACAATCTTTCTTAAGACGAGAGATGGCCACGAGCTTCGAGCGACGAGATTTTTTTCGATTTCCGTATTCCATCTCCGATCTCCGTAATTTTTTGCTAAATTTAATTTTTAAACAACGTCAGGACCTTTGTAATTTTTTATGACAAACGATCAACATCTGTGGCATAACTTTAAAGCGGGAGATAAAGCTGCTTTTGAGCAAATTTACAGGCAAGAAATTGGTTTTCTTGGCTCTTATGGTCGGTCTTTATGTTCTGAAAAATCGTTGGTAGAAGATTGCATCCAGGAGTTATTTGTTGAAATTTGGAAATCCAAAAGTAATCTGGCAGATAATATTTCCATCAGGAGTTATCTCTTGGTTGCGCTCAGGAGGAAGTTACTCAAACCCGCACAAAAAATTGCTGTCGTAGATCTGCCTGTGGAAATGTCTGATGATGACCATAACATTGAAGATAAAATCATCAACGCAGAAGGAATGGAATGGACCAAATCCACTTTGGATAAAGCCATTGAATTATTGAGCAGGCAACAAAAGGAAGTATTGAACCTCAAATTTTACCAAGATAAAAACTATGATGAAATTTCTGCCATGATGGGCATTACCTATCAATCCTGCAGAAACCTAGTCTCTCAGGCGGTGAGGCAATTGCAAAACAACGCCATTTTGTATAAAAAGTCTGTTTATAAATGAAAGTAAAAAGATGAAAAGTGCCATTATAAAATATCATTCGACCATAAAAATCAACATGTTGATGCTGATGCTTGCAGTGGGCTTTTTGAATGCTTGTTCTAAAGATGAATCTGGGGCTAATATTTCCAGCGATTTGCAACCTTATTTTGAGCGATTTAGTACAGAAGCTGTGAGCCGGGGGAAAAATATCAATGTTTTGGACTCGGATTTGATTGCCAGCTTGTCCATCGATTTACCACCTACTGTAATTGGTCAATGCCAACACAACTCAGCCAAACCCAATGAAATCAAAATATCCCTCAAGGACTGGCAGAAATTTTCAGACTTGCAAAAAGAATATGTGGTTTTCCACGAATTGGGCCACTGCATCTTGTTAAGGTCACATACCAACGAAAAGAATGCCAATGGATTTTGCACCAGCATCATGGAGAGCGGAGGGGGAGTTTGTAGAATGAATTATACTACCTCAAACAGAGCGGTATTCATTGATGAATTATTTAATAATTGAATGGCCTAAAAAGCAGAATATGAAATGAAAGAGTTTTACAAAACATATGACCTTGAAGATTTCCTTTGCGATGAGGACTTTCTAAGTGATGTCAAACAACATAAATTGACCCAAGACCAGTTGCAAAATTTCTTGGCTGACAACCCAAAAGCCATGGATGCGGCCAACCAAGCCTTTGCCATCATGACTGGAATAGCCGCTCAAAATCCTGAAATAGATGTTGAAAATTTGTGGTCTAAAATAGATCAATCAATTTCTGAAGAACCAGTTGTGGTGAAAAAAAGTGCATCCATAGTTCCATTGGTAAGGTGGATTTCTGGTATTGCTGCAGGCTTTTTATTGATGGTGATGTTGGTAAAAAATATATACAACAATGACCAGACATTTACAATGGAGGTAACCTATGGGAATGAAGCATCTCATGTTTTGCCAGACGGAAGTACGATCTACCTCAATTCAGGTTCTAAGTTGCAATATGACAAAGCAAATTTTGAAAAGGAGAGGGTTTTATTTTTGGAAGGGGAAGCTTATTTTGCTGTTGAAAAGGGTGAAAAATTTAAAGTGAAAACACCAAATGGAGAAGTGGAAGTATTGGGCACCACGTTTAATGTTTTTTCAAGAGATACAAAATTTCAAGTAGCTTGCACAACTGGCAAAGTAAGGGTTACCAATTTGAAAAAAGATGTCACGGAAATACTTTTACCCGACCAAGTCATACAATTTGAAGCGGGTAAATTGGCTGAAAACACCTTGACCAACAGATACAATTGGAGAAACAAAAAGTTGGAATATGAAGGTGCTAGCCCCATCTTTGTAATCGACGACATCAGCAGGCAGTTTGATTTGCAGATTGATATGAATGCTAAGCAAGCACTTCAATATTTTTCGGGAGAAATTCCGCTCACAGATCCTGAAGCCGCAATTAAAGCATTTACTTGGCCGTTGAGACTTAATTATACCATAGAAGGGAAAAATGTCACCATTTATTAGCAAAGAAATTTACATTTTTTGTTTTGTATTTTTTTCAGTTGCCACTTCCTTTGCGCAGCAGGAATATGTTATTTCAAGCCCCAAAGAAATCATCCAGTATTTACATGAATACGAACAATTTACTTTTTCTTATCCTGCTGATTTAGACGAAATAAATGGCGTATCTGCCTTGCTGAAAACGCCAAGTGATCATGAGTCTTTGGTCAATTTGTTCCAAAAATATAATTGTGATATTGCTTTTCTCAGTGAAAAACATGTCTTGATCAGACCGAGCCTTCGCAAAGAAACAGCTGATGTTTTGGAAATAAAAGTATTAGATGCTAAAAATGGACTGGGATTAGAGTGGGCGGCAATCACCCTTCCAGAACGTAATGAAGTTTATTTTACGAATAAGGAAGGCAAAGCTACCGTCAAAAAAGGGGATAAAATAGAGATCTCTTTGATCGGATACGAAACACAATCTATTCAAAATCGAGAAGATGTAGAGATGGCAACAGTAAAATTGAAACCAAGGCCAGTTGCGCTCGGCACAGTAGAAAAAAAAGAAAAATCAATCGCTGTTTCCAACGATGAAGGTGGAAATACCAAAATCAACTATACTTTTCCATACGCAATGCGCAGTGCAGGTATTGGTGGAAAAGACGTTTTTGCTACGATTCAAAATCTGCCAGGAATAGAGTCAGCTTCTGAAGAAACTGGAAAATTGAAGGTGCGGGGAAGCAATGCTGATGAAACTTTAATCTTGGTAGATGGATTACCTGTCATTCAAAATAGCCATTATTACGACATATTTGGGACCATTAACCCATTATTCATTGACCAATTTGCCGTTTATAAAAATCAATTTCCAGTGGAATATTCGAGCCGCACAGGTGGCATGGTTTCTTTTACAGGTGAGACAGTCAAAAATCAACAATTTGACGCACAAATAGATGTCAATTTTTTTACTGCAGGAGCCATGGTGAGTTCACCAATTTCCAAAAATTTATCCTTCATCGGTGCTGCTCGCACCACCTATCGCAATATTTCAAACAATAACTTTTACGCACTCAATAAATTCAACTTCAAAAATTATACAGAGAATTTGTCTAGCCAAGGTGGGGTTGCCAATGCTGTACAGTCTTCGCCAGATTTCAGTTTTGCCGATCAAAATTTGAAATTGCGTTATGACAATGGCAAGACAATTATTCAAGCTTCATACCTCCACATTTCTGATAAATTTGAAAATACCATCAAATTTGACGTGCCAGGCCCTGGCGCTACAATAGGTGAAGAAAGAATTTTGCACAGATTTAGCAATGATAGAATTTGGAGCTCTATGACTAGTGGTTTTACTATAGACCATCAGATTGGGACGAATAAATTACTACATGCATCTGCATATGTTGCTGATTTTAAGGATGACTACAATTTTGATGTTTTACTTTCTGGGGGACCAAGGTTTAAGTTTATTGACAACAGTAATACTTATGCTTCTGATGTATCAAGGAAGGGTATTATGACTTATTTTAAAACTGATTTTAAGGGAAAAAATAGTTTCAAAATAGGGTATGATGTAGAGGTGGTCAACAATCAAAATAAGATAGAGAACGATCGCAACCAAAATTTTGTCAGTCTCAATAAGGGAGATATTCACAGTATTTTTTCTGATTTGTCATTCAATCTAAATAAAGAAAAAACGACGATCAGTTTTGGTTCTAGAATCAGTAAAGTTGACAACTATTTTAAAGTGTATCCCAATTTGCAAATGAACTTTTTGCACCATGTAAATAGTAATTTCACACTCAAATCCACCCTCAGCAAAAACCACCAATTGCACCGCCGAATTGACGTAAGAGACATTTTTGATCAAAGTCTGGCTTTGTGGACACTGACCAGTGAGGGTATTCCTGATTTGTCAAGTTTGAATTTTTCTGCAGGATTTCTATTCAAAAAAAATCACTGGTTGGCTGATCTAGAAATTTATCACAAATCACTTGAAGGTGTGGCAGAGTTTGCAAATCCTAGACCTGCCTTGCGGCAAAATGAACCCACTGTGACGGAACGCTTGAAACTATTCAGTGGAAGCGGCACATCCAAAGGACTAGATTTGCTGATGCGCTACGAAGGCACGGCTTTCAACAGCCAAGTTGCATACACCTGGAGCAAACTTATTTATGAAATTCCAGGCATTTTCAGGGGCCAACCCTATTATGCTCCGTCAGATCGCAGACACCAATTGAAGTGGCTCAATGATTACGACTTCGGCAAGTTTATCCTGCATTTTGGAGCTAATATTGCAAGTGGTCAGCCGTATTTAGTAGGAGAAGTGATCGGAGAAAATACCAGCATCGGTGATCTCGCTTCGAGCAATTTAAAAAGATTGCCACATTATGCCAGGGTAGATTTGGGCTGCAGTTACCAATTTGAGTTGAATAAAATTAAAAACAGCCTTTCATTTCAGATCTACAACTTGGGCAATCGTCAAAACATAAAGCAAATACACTATTTGTCAGAATTGAAAAACCCTAGGTTACCAACTCAGGGAGTCATTGTGGGTACAGTCACCAACATGTTGAATCGTACCATCAATTTATCTTGGAATATACAATTTTAACGGCCTTAACCAAAGATAAATTTTTGGTTAAACTTTCTTCAATATTTTATTTCGAACAGTTCTCTCCTCCAGACGTTCATAATTTTGGTCCGCCATTTTTGTTATAATTTCAAAATGGTCACTTAGCGACGAATGTTCGTCTAATAGCATACAGTTATTCCAAGTATTAAAATGAAACAAATAGTTAGAGGTATAATTTTTACCTTAATAAGTTCTTATTTTCAAGTAAATGTCGCGGCTCAAGTTTTCTTCACAAAAGGTAGCTCTATCAATGATTTTGTCGATCATGAAAAAGTAGATTCATTCCCTATCTCAGTAGTTGGCCTAACAAACAATATCAATGACAGTTTTGGATTGAGTAAAGTTTGCATCAACTTGACACATGATCGCGTGAGTGATTTGCGTATAGAATTATTGGCTCCGGATGGGACAAAGTTGTGGCTCACCAATAGAAATGGAGGCACAGAAGGGCGCAATTATTTGGCAACTTGTTTTAAAAATGGAGGGTTTTCAGGGTATGTAAGAGAAGGAGTTGCCCCGTTTATTGGAGATTATATTCCTGATGGGCGACTGGAATTTGTCAATAATGGACAGAATCCTAATGGGATTTGGTACCTCTTAATCGCAGACCTAAAGCCAGAATATATAGGTGACCTCAATGAAATTCTCTTACATTTTGAAGAAAACCCAAACCCAAATAAAGATAAATCTCCCTGTGATTTCAACAATGCAAAAGATTGTTTTTCGACAGCAAAAAACGGAGACTTGTTGCCAGATTTGGTTTTGGTTGAAGAAATCACAAGAAACAATATTGCAGTATTTGAAGCCAATCATGTTGAATATCCATCTCAAATAAGATTTGCAGCGGCTATTGCCAACATTGGCGAAGGCCCTATTGAGACTTTTGGTAAAAATGAATGGTATTGTGGTAATGAACGTGTAAAAGACGGTGATGTCATTTGCAAAGACGGATCAAATCCAAGACAAGTCCTTTACCAAAGAATATATCAAAAAAATCCAAAAGCAGACACGCTCTCGTATGTTGATGTCAAAGCAGGATCCAATTACTTTGACGAAAAACCTGGACATTATCACTACCATGTAGATGACTGGGTTTCATTCAGAATATTGGAAGGTAAATTTAAGAAAGGCAAATTTAAAACAAAGAAAGCTGTTGCTAGTGGTAGCAAAGTTTCGTATTGTTTATTTGATTCAGGAATCTGTAATAATCAAGATTCTTTGTGTCTCATATCAGGAGTTTCTTACGGGAAAACCAATCTGAAAAATTATGGCCTAGGCAATTATAAAGCATGTAATGCAGATATCCAAGGTATTTCTGTAGGTGGTTACGATACCTACGGTTATCTATATGAAGGGCAGTTTTTACAAATACCCAAAGGTTTGAAAAAGGGCTCCTATTTTCTTGAAGTACATATTGATCCCAAGAATATTTACCAAGAAGTCAATGAAAAAAACAATGTGTATTTATTCAAATTCAGTATCAAATAAAAATGTCAATTAGAGCAGAATTTTACAAATTAGTATTATTATTTATTTTATTTATTGGGGTCACGAATTTAGGAGCACAGACATGTGGAACATGTACGATGACTTTCTCTTCAGGTTCAGTAAATTTAAATCTTACAAATGGAGCAGATGTAATTTGTATTACAGGTACTGTCACCATAAACAATGCAAACAATTTGGGCCAAGGCGGTGACCAGATATGTATCACAAGCACCGGCCGATTGACCTGGACTTCTCCTGCCATTAACAATGGGACACTGCTCATCAATGTGCAACCGGGTGGGGTTTATAACGACGCAAACGGTAGCTGGAATGGTAAAATTACCATGAATAATGGAGGTACTGCCAACTTCACTAATTCAAATGGCTTGCAATTACAAAATGGCAATGTCATCAATAACCTGAGTGGTGGTATTTTAAACGCAAATACAGGTACACCGGCAAAAATCACCATTAACAATGGGAATACAATCAATAATAATGGTACCATAAATACCAAAGTTTTTGAAGTCGCTGAAGGTATTTTTACAAATTCTACAATGGCAATTTTAAATGTCGTTGGAGAAGCAAATATTCACGCAGATAATTTTTCAACAGCTGGTAGAATTAACGCGGGATCTCTTGTTTTCTCAAATAAACCAGGTGATGGGCCTGAATTCTTTCCTACATCATGCACAGTGATTTCTGGTGCAATCAATGTTGATGCTCAGGTTATATTTAATGGATATTTGGAAACATCTAGTAGTGTGACCTTTTCAAATTTGGGCAGGGACAATGGAGCAGCTGGAACATTGGTTGTGAGGACAGTGGTTGGCGCTTCAAACTCAAGCATCAGTGCTGGTGGGTATTACAAAGGAGACTTTTATGACAACGATAATAATGGTGGATTCACTACTACTCCGGGACAGCCAGTTACAGCGGCTAGTCACGGATTTGATGTGTTGCAAATATTAAGTCAGGGACAAAATTTAAATAACATCAATGTGCTTGCATCTTTACCGCTTGTCTGCTCAGGCACAGTTGTACCCATCATTCTCAGTAAATTTACCGCCACAAAAAGCGGTACTCAGTCCAATTTGAATTGGGTAACAGCCAGTGAGGAAAATGCCGCCTTTATTGAAGTTGAAAGAAGTAGTACTGGAATTGATGAATATGTGACATTAGGAAAGTTGGAAGCTAGAAATGCTCCAGGACAATATGACTTCACAGATAATAAGCCAAATTTCGGGCACAATTATTATCGCTTGAAATTGGTTGACCTTGATGAAACATTCAAATATTCTGGCATCCAACTGGTAACTTTCTCAGACCCGAATAATGAATTGAGCGTATATCCCAATCCATTCAACGATCAAATAAACATAAAAGGCACATTCATCGGAGATGAAGTAACGGTATATGGTTTGGATGGTAAAATCCTCCAAAAAATCTCGATGAAGTCAAATGAGGCGGTCATCAATGGTTCGAATATGGCCAATGGAATTTACTTAATTGTCATAAAATCCGGAGCTGATATCAAACATTTCAAAATGATAAAGTCTTAATAAGATTTTAGGATAAATTAAAAAGGGTGGTTTCTGGGCATTGAACTGGAAGCACCCTTTTGTTTTTTAAAAAGGTATGGATGATAAATTACAAACAATTTGATCATGCAAATATACCAAAAATTGGTACATTTGTAAAAAACTAATCAAATGGCTAAGAATACTTCTGTTACCCTTGGTGATCATTTCGAACAATTAATTGAAAAGAGTATTCAATCAGGAAGGTATGCTTCTGCCAGTGAAGTAATCCGAGCAGGTTTGAGAATGGTAGATGAAAGAGAACAAAAAATTGCTCTGCTCAAAGAAGCAATAGAAGCTGGTGAGAACAGTGGTTATGTTAAAGATTTTGATCCTGTAAAACATCTGGAATATCTTAAAGGAAAGATTTCTAAATGAATTGGTATATCAGATAAGTTCACTTGCCTTAGAGGATTTAGATTCAATTTGGGAATTCACAAGAGTAAATTGGTCAATTGATCAAGCAGATAAATATTACTTTGAAATATTAAGTGCTTTCGACCTACTTCAATATCCTGAAATGGGGGAATCAATAAATCCAATAAAAGAACTTCATAGAAAAATGCTGGTAGGCTCTCATATGATCATTTATCAACTAGATAATAATGATGATAGGATACTAATTGATAGAATCCTACACCAGCGAATGGATTTTGAAAACCTATTGGGAGTTTAATCCTTAAATCGCTGGCTCTATCCTACCTATTTTTCTTCCAAACACCACCAAGTGTATAACCGCAAACGACAACGATATGTAAAATAACGTTCTGTCTGTTTCAAACCCTACACCGTATTGATGCAGGAAACCCACAATTATCAATAATAGACAAAGTGCCAAGCTAGTATAACGAGCTATCCGCATACCTTTTCTCTGATTGGTACCATTCCCCAAGTGACTGTGTTTGGCACCATAGACAAGGTAAATATCCATACCGATCAGCATCCAGACCAATAATCTAATCCATGTATCCATTGGTAAAAATACCATCATAAACAGACACACAAAAATGCCTAGTATTGGCACCAATGGTACAAATGGTGTCTTGAATGCCCTTGGTAAATCTGGCATTTTGTTACGCATGACCCAAACCCCTATGCAAACCAGGATAAAAGCAAAAAGTGTACCTATACTTGTCATTTCTCCAACTACTCTGGCTGGCACAAAAGCTGCAAAAGCACTTACAAAGACCATAAATAAAAGATTACTTTTTGCAGGTGTTTGTGTAATTGGATTTACTGCCGAGAATACTTTTGGTATCAAGCCATCCTTGCTCATGCTGAAAAATACACGACTTTGTCCCATCAACATCACCAATATGACTGATGCATAACCAGCAAGAATCGCAACAACGATGGCCCTGTTGAGCCAAGGATAATCTGGAATTAAAGCACCATTAGCATCTGTAGTTCCCATGTGATCGATGGCTATGGCAACAGGCGCAATGCCATCTTTACCAGCAAAACTAGTATAACTGGTTACCCCAGTCATCACGTGGGCAAATAAAATATACAAAACTGTACAAATAGCCAGTGATCCAAGTATTCCCCATGGCATATCCCGTTTGGGATTTTTTGCTTCTTGTGCAGCGGTACTTACTGCATCAAATCCAATATATGCGAAGAAAACAATGGCTGCCGCACGAATGATGCCGCTGAAACCAAAATTTCCAAACTCACCACTGTTGTCGGGTATATAAGGATTGTAGTTGTCATTATTGATATAATGCCATCCAAGGAAAATAAATACCAAAACCACCGCAATTTTTAAAGCAACAATGATCCCATTTACAAAAGCGCTTTCTTTAGTGCCTTTCATCAACAGCAGACTCATAATAACTATGATGAAAACAGCAGGTAGATTTATGATACCGCCGTCCCACGGTCCTACCGTCAGCGATTCTGGCAGATGGATGTCAAATCCTTCTAGAAATTTTACCAGATACCTGCTCCAACTTATGCCGACTGTTGCTGCTCCAACTGCATATTCAAGCACCAGGTCCCAGCCAATGATCCATGCAATGAATTCACCCATTGTCGCGTATGAATACGTATACGCACTTCCTGCTACCGGAATCATGGAAGCAAATTCAGCATAACACAAACCTGCAAATAAACAACCCATTGCTGCAACAACAAATGATATCGTTATAGCAGGTCCTGCATGATTGGCGGCAGCCATACCAGTGATGGAGAATAAGCCTGCTCCAATGATAGCTCCAATACCTAGAGCTATCAAGCCCCCTGCACCGAGTGTTCTTTTTAAAGTGTGTGTTCCAATTTCCGATGCTTCATTCATTAAAGCATCCATTGGTTTTCTTACAAATAAACTCATGACAAAACCTTGTTTAATTGTGAAATGGAAGGGTAAAAAATAATTTCCCATAAAAATATCCAAAAAAAGCATATTAATGTCATTTTGTTATAAAACCACTTATCGAATACAGAATTTGATCCTCGATGGGCTCAACAGAACATTTTTATTTTTGAAATTTTTTGTTTCTCCCAATTTTTATAATTCCAAAATAAAATAGAATTGGTGATATTTAGCCTACTTTTGATGTTGATTACTCTTTTACCCTAAATGACAGTAGTCTACAAAAACTTAAAGAAAAAAATGAGATCAGGACATTATGAAACGAATTCTTTTAGGGTATTCTTTTTATTTATTTTAATATCAAATTTAGGTGCCAGTGATTCCATAACCATCACTTTATCCAACCAATTTAAGAAGCCCTTTAAGCATGCGGAAGTCATTATTAATAATGGTTTTTATACAACGGATGGAAAAGGCAATCTTACCATTGCAAACACATCAGCAGATTCATTGGAAATGAGAAGTGAAGGGCATCATAACAAAACCATTGCATTTAAAGATATATCAGCGGGAAATGAAGTTGTAATGCATAAAGAGTTTGCTTGGACTGATCTCCTAACGCCTATGTTTTACATCGTTTATGGTGGAATCTGGTTGTTATTGCTCATCATTTTTGCAGAAACAGGGTTATTTGTTGGCTTCTTTTTTCCAGGTGATTCGCTATTATTCATTGCGGGCATTTTGAGCACATCCTTGGTTGATTCCGTTTCACTCAATACCGGGAATGATTTTTTAAATTTATTGATCATAGGGGGAATGTGTTCGATAGCAGGTATACTGGGCAATATGGTTGGTTATATGACAGGTAATATTGTTGGTCCAGCAATGTATAACTGGAAAGATCACTTATTTTTTAAACAAAAATATCTACATCAAGCAAAAGAGTTTTACGACAAATATGGTGGTGGCGCCATTGTTTTAGCTCGGTTTTTACCCTTTATCCGAACTTTTGCTCCAATTGTCGCAGGGATTGTAGGAATGGATAAAAAGAAATTTGGTTTTTATAATATTGTTGGTTGTATCTCTTGGGTTTTTTCTATGCTTTTTACAGGGCATTATTTAAATTCCTTTATGAAAAAGCAATTTGATTTTGATTTACAAGCCCACCTCGAATTCATTGTGATAGCAATTGTGTTAGTAACAACTGGACCTATTCTGATCAATATGTTTTTTGGCAAAAAGAAACAAAAGGAAACATTGGGTGCCGAATAAACCCCTTCCTATTTGTTTAGGTATTTTTGCCTTCAATATTCAACCATTTTTTGCGCTCAACAAATAGACAAATGACTATGATGCCATACTCAATGGCTACAACCCATAATTGTTCTTCATAAGGTTGTAAACTATAATTGATGTAAGTCAAAGTTATTAAAAAACTCCAAATCAAAGGTGTTTTCAAATCCAAAAGACCAGCAAAGAAAACCAGAGTGATGACGTACCAAGGGTGTACAGTGGTGCTCAAAAGTAAAAACATTCCAAAAGCGAAAATGCCATGAGCAAATTGTGGCTGTATTCCAAAGGACGATTTATTGAAGGCGTTTTTTACAATCAAAAGGAAGGTTGATAAGGCTAGCAATGGGCCGATGTATAGGATGAGGTTGTATCCTGATATCAATTTTCCAAGCCACCTCAAGACATAATAGACAGATGCATTGAATTCAAATTTTTGGAAGTAGAGGTTGACACTTTTGGATAAGTTGATTAAATCAAGTCCAAGTGTAATGGGCAAAAACATCAAAAATAAACACATACCTCCAGATATAAAAAAGCGAGACTTTTGCTCCTTGGGCATCTTCAAATAAAGATAAGGTAATAGCAATAGTGGTAGCAATTTGGTGGCAATGGCCAAACAGTACCAAAATGCTGCGGATCTGTATTTGTTTTCTGAAAATGCGTCATACATCAGTATCAGCAGCGCTACCATCACAATCTCAATGTGCAAATTGCCAATGCCTTCTATTATGACCAATGGATTGAGAAAATACGCAAGTAATAGAAATGTTGCTTGTGGTATTCCTTTTCGATTCCAAGAAAGTACCGTTTTGAGGGCAAAAAGATGAAAAATCAAATAGATGATTTTCATGGCAATTGCAGCTGAAAAAACGGAATAGGTCAACGCAGACTAAAGCATAAATCAATTGACAAAATGGTGGATAAACAGAAAAGTAATTTGGTGAATTCAACAAAGGATAAACGGATTGCAAAGTTGCAGGAGCTAGGCTTGATTGGATCAAGGATTCTGGTAAATATCTATAAGGAGAAATGCCATGTAAGGTGAGCTGTCCATCCCAATAAAATCGATATATGTCATTGGATAAATTGGGAAATGAAGCGAGTGGGAGACAAGCTACCAAACACGCTAAATATAATTGCCAATTTTTAAAGCTTGTTTGCAAAACCAAACTATAACCACCAAATGCCAACGCATAGGATGATAAGATGAGTGGAAAATCTTTCTGCGCCGGGAAATAGCACGCCAAAATAATTCCACAGACCAACAACAGCCCACCAAAGTAAGCCAAATATGTTTGTTTTTCAATCACACCTTTTGTTTCCATTTGTTAATTCAGCCCCAACCTTTTAGACAATAATGAAGCAAATTTTGGATTTTTAGAAACGGTTTTCAAATAACTTTTAGAAAAAATTTCAGCACTCATTCTTGCGTCTTTGGCCAGATATATTCTGCCCCCAGCATTGGTCACTAATATGTCCAATCGATCCAACAAAGTAAAAATTCCTTTTGTTTTTTTGAAATCCAAAGCCAAAGTATAACCATCTATTGGAAAACTCATGACTGCATTTTTATGAGCAGGACCAAGTCTTTTCAAAACTGCCAAATACACTTTTTCCTTACTTTTATGGATTTCAGATAAGATAGGCTCCACCGCTTCAGCAAATTGGCCAGTAGGAATCACAAATTGATATTGTAGAAAACCATTGGAGCCATACAAGCGATTCCAGTGTTTCATGCCATCCAATGGAAATAGAAATTTGTCTAAATGGACAATATTAGATTTAGGTTGATGTAAGTGGAAATAAGCAAAGTTAAATACTTTTAGAAGCCATTTATTCAAGGTGAAATTGGGCATGACCATGGGGACAGAGAATTTTTTATCTATTGGATTTTGCAGAGGATTAGTCATTTGATTTTCATCTAATTCTGCAACATTGGCAAAATTTCCGTAAGTGTAAATGGCATTCATTTGTCCTGTCTGATGCGAAGCAATGTCTAACCATGCCGCCTGATATCCGCTTTTTTTATTGATTTCAAAAACGTCCAACAACTGAGAAATATCTTTTATTTTCTGACTTTTCACTTTGAAAAAAGCAGTATTTATTTTCAGCAAAGAAATAGAAACCTGCAGGATGATCCCAGTCAAACCCATACCTCCGATCGTTTCGAAAAATAATTTGCTGTGTAAATCCTTATTACAGGTCACGATTTTTTCTCCGTCAAAGAGGTCAAAGGCTACAACATAATTAGCCAAAGAGCCAGCTTCATAGTGATTTTTGCCGTGGATATCTGCGGCTACTGCGCCTCCTAGTGTGATGAATTTAGTGCCAGGCACAACAGGTAGAAAATACCCTTTTGGAATGAGTGACTCCAATACTTCTGAGATTAATAAACCAGATCCACCTATCATTATATCATTTTCTTCGTCAAGAATGAATGGGCTTTTTAAGTTGAGCGTACTGACGATTGCATCATTCAAGGAAGCATCTCCATAAGACCGACCATTTCCTCTGGCTATGAATTCGTGCACATTTTGGGAGATAGTACATACCTCATCTGCTTTAGTAGCTGAAAAAACCTGAGCCCGATGTTTTGGGAAGTTGCTCCAATTGCTCGTTAAACCGCTAGACATAAATCAACCAATAAAAAGTCAAAACCCAACCAATGATGATCAGATACAGATATCGATCCTCAAAGAGCAAAGAAACAGGTGTGGTTTTTCTAGGTCTTGACCGAATGATGAAAAAGTATCTCACATATCCCAATAAAACAAAGAAAACAGTAATGTAAATTTTATCTGATTGAAATCTAGTAGTTACCTCAGGAGCAATGGTGTAAGCAAAATAAGCTAGACAGTTTAATCCAGCCAATACGTACATGGCAATGTCAATTTGCTTCACTTTGTAAAAGGAAACGGCTGATTTTATTTTTATTGTCTTGGTTTTGCTCATGATTTTTTCACTCCTCCTTTTCCCTAAAGCAAGAAATAAGGCCAATAATAAGGTAATCAAAATAAGCCAGATGGACAAGTGGATATTGATTGCAGAAGCACCAGCCCAAAGTCTGAAAATAAATCCCAAACTCAAGATGATAATATCCAAAATGGGAATACTTTTTAATTTAAGTGAATAGGCAATATTTAAAATAAAATATAAAAAAACGGGCCATAAAATTTGCGATATCGCGCCTAAAATCAGCACAGGAATGGCCAATATTCCCATCAAATTCAAAACTTCGTGGGGTGCAATCAATCCAGAAGCATACGCCCTTTTTCTATTCTCTGGATGCAGCTTGTCATCATTTACATCCACCAAATCATTGAACAAATAAACCATAGAAGTCAATAAACAGAAGCAGATAAAAGCCAACCACAATTTGTAATTCAGGAAACTGGTCAAGAGCTGTTGTCCAAAAAATAATGGTACAAAAATGAAAACATTTTTTATCCAATGTTTATACCTGAGTGCGTGTAATATTGTATTGATAGGAATGGCCATATGTATGTTGCTAAGTAAAGATAAGGATTAGGACAATGTTATTTCAAAAAAGCACCATTGGTTTTCAATTCAATCAATTTGTAGGAACCCAATTGAGTCGAGTTTATTCGTTTATTTGTTTATGCGTTTATAAACTTCTCCACCAAAATTGTGAAACTTAAAGGTTTCTTTTGAGCTAACGGAATCGGATCGAAAAACGGACCTTCGATCTTGTTTCGGACCTCCGGTTTCCAATAGTTTGGGATGCCACGAATTCACGAAAAAAAACTCTTTATCACGAATTTACATTTCTTATTCCTGATTTTATAAAGCTGACAACTGACAACTGACAGCTGATTTCCTTACGATTTTGGGCTAAAGCCCACGTTCTCGTGATGGACCATTAGCCACACAGGCTAAAGCCAGTGGCTAATGATGATGGCTCACAACTTGCCTGCTAGATTTTTGCTAAAATTCAGGGTTTCCAAAATTCGTACTCCCGGACCTTCACGATTTCCGATTTCCGTCCTCCGATTTCCTTCCCATAGCTATCGGAAAATATTTATCTTGCGTCATGCAATGGAAACATATACATAGGATTGCGCATTTTTTCATTTATGCATTATTGATTTGTACACCGCTTGCCACAGAAGTTTCTTTTGGAAGATTGAAAATCAATATGCCCACAGAGCCATTGCTTTGTGTAACAGCTATTTTGCTTTTCTTAGCCATTGATAAAAAGGCGCTGTGGCAAAGTTCTTTTGTGCGACACCCATTGACTTTGCTAGCTATATTCTACCAGTTGTGGATGACGATGATGGTTGTTTTTTCGTCTGATCGGTTGATTTCACTGAAATATGTTTTGGTCAACAACGCCCACTTTTGGGTTTTCTATTTAGGCTTTTATTATTTTGCCCAAAAGCAAAAACTACCGTTATTGAGGTGGGTAGGAAGTTATGGCCTTGCATTGATTGTCGTAATCTTTCTTGCATGGTATAAATTCATGCAATTTGATTTTAATATCAATGTTGCCGTAATTTTAGCGCAACCCTTTTATAATGACAATACCCTTTTTAGTGCCAGTTTGGTTTTTGTATTGCCAATTATATTCCTCATTCCCCATAAAAATACAACATTCAAATTTGTAAAGGTGGTCGTTATTTTACTTGTTGGAAGTGCCATTTTCATAACTTATTGCAGAGCTGCTTGGGCGAGTATATTTTTGGTCTCTCTGGTCATTTTTTTGATCATCACTTTCCAATTAAAAATAAAACATTTTTTAGGTTTGGCCATTGTTGTTGTTTTCATTACTGGATTGTTTTTGCCCACCATTTCCAACAATCTAGCCTCTATTAAAACAGAATCTAAAAAAGGAAACTGGTTGGATCAATTGGCTTCCATTGGTAATATCACGACTGATGTTTCCAATTTAGAGCGCATCAACAGATATAAATGTGCCATTCGCATGTTCAAAGATCGGCCAGTCACGGGATTTGGTCCTGGCACCTATCAATATGCGTATTTACCCTATCAGAAAACTTCTGAAATGACAAGGATAAGTATGCAAAAAGATGCTACTACAATTCTGGATAAACCGCAAAATGGAAGAGGGGGCGGTGCGCATTCAGAGTATTTGCAAGCATTATCAGAACTGGGAATCGTTGGTTTTATATACTGGATAGCGATTGTTTTTTTAAGCTTTTATACTGCTTTAAAGGTGTATTTTAATGAAACTTCAACTACACATAACAAGAAATTGTCAATGACGATTTTGTTTGCCATTTTAGCATATCTTGTCCATGCTACTTTTAATAATTTCATGCACAGCGAAGAAGTTGCCATTTTATTTTGGCCAATGATTGCGATGTTGGTTATCCTGGATAATACTGACAATTTAATTATTCCTGGTGAAGAAGTGAGGTAAAAGCATTTACAGCAGTAACCACCTTGCTATGGGTAATATCATCTGTTATTTCATCATTTTTGATTTTAGTTTTGGCATATGAAATCAGTAATTGGCACTCTTCTGGAATGATTGCCTCAATAACTTTTAAGGTTTCTAATAATGAGGTGTGTGCTTTTTCTCCAGAACTGGAAGCCGTTATCAATAAGACAGGTTTTTGAGAAAATTCCATAGATGCTACCGTCCAATCCAGGGCATTTTTAAGACTTCCGGGCACACCCATTGCATATTCTGGCGTACAAATTAGGACACCAGAAGCCGCCTTTATTTTATCTTTAAATAGTGATACTTCTTTCGTGTCATTAAGGTCTGGATTGAAATGGGGTAATTCACTCAAACCGCTATAAATTTCGATTTCTAATTGTTCCAGGAATAAATGCTTAATGGCCTTAATCAAGGAAAGATTTGTTGACTGAGCCCTGGTGCTTCCGCAAATAGCCAGAATATTTAATTTACTCATTTTAAATTCTTAAAAGTTTACAAATCTACTCGGTCTCCGTGTGATCGGGGCTGAGAGATGACCAGGAATTGTAGAGGTTCGTTTCCGTAATTTGCAATTTTATGAGGCCTTTGCGGTGAAATGTGAATGCCTTCATTTTGAGAAATTACGATTTTTTCATGTTCAATGTAAAAGGTGGCCTCCCCTTTTAAAATGTAGAAAAATTGTTGTGCCTTGTTGTGGTAATGTAATTTTTCTTCAGCAGAAACTGGCATGTTTTCTTCAATAACACTGAGGCCTTCTGATGCCAAAAGATGCCAACCGTCACAGTTGTTGCCCCATTTATAATGATTTGAAGTTTTTTTGCTAATCTTCATTTCTATGAATTTTAAATGAAAAAAATCAATAATCTAAAGGTAAAGAGGTGTAAAACTATCACAATTCAATTTAATAAATTTTTGAAAAATCCCTTGAGCACATTTTTCAATTATTTACAGTACAGCGCAACCATTCTTTATGGTGTATACATATAGACATGATATTAAAACACTTGATCCTTCCCATGTTCAACCATACTGAAGTTTTGAAATTAATGGGTAATCGATTTGAATTTACAGCAGTTGCTCAATCAAAGTCTGCTGCTTTTTTTGCTGTCGAGGTAGGTATAAATGAAGTGCGGCGAATAGAAAACCTACTCACCACTTTCAATGAAACCAGTGTTACTGCACAGATCAACGAATATGCCGGAATCAAACCAGTTCAGGTGCCAGCTGAAGTTTTTGAGTTGATCTTTCGTGCAAGTAAAATTTCTGACATCACTCAAGGAGCATTTGACATCACCTATGGATCCATTGATAAAAAATACTGGAATTTTGATACCCACATGGAAACTTTGCCAGATATAAAAAAGGCAAAAAAGGCAGTCAGACTCATTGATTATAATAAGGTCATATTGAAAAGAAAAGAGCAAACAGTTTTCCTGCAAAATAAAGGCATGCGTCTTGGGTTTGGTGGAATAGGAAAGGGTTATGCGGCAGATAAAGCAAAAATGGTGATGGAAGAAAATGGAGCTTGCTGCGGAGTGGTAAATGCAGCAGGGGATCTGACAGCGTGGGGGACACAAAAAGATGGAAGTCCCTGGACAATAGGGATAGCTGACCCCAACGCTAAAAATGCGCTCTTTTCAAAATTTGAAATCAATAACATGTCTGTGGCCACAAGCGGTAATTATGAAAAATTCGCCATAATAAATGGGAGAAAATATTCCCATACCATCAATCCGAGAACTGGAATGCCCGCACATGGTATAAAATCAGCAACAGTGATTTGTCAAAGTGGTGAACTCGCTGATGCACTCACAACTCCCCTCATCGTCATGGGCATTGAAGCAGGTTTACATATGATCAACCAGCTTACAGGCATTGAGGCCATCATTATTGACGATAAAAATCGATTATTTCATTCAAAAAATATAAATCTACTCTAAATGAACACATTGCTCAAAATTTTCAAAAACCTAGATTCTAAACTCATTCTGTTCAGTTTTTTAGTAATAATATTCGGTTCATGCAAAACTGTGAACTTCAACCAAAAAGCCTACATAAATGATGGGGAAATGATTTTGTCCATGCGTCAATTAGAAAAGATGGAACTCAATTTTCAATTGTATAGAGAAGGATCGGCCGGAGCAAATGGAGGCAAAAGCGGTGGAGGATGTGGTTGCAACTGATTATTAAAACAGTTATAAATTAAAAAAGAATAATGATCAGAATAAAACTCAGCATTCTGGCTGTATTTTTCATGGTAATGCAAGTATATGCACAAAAGATAATCTTAGGTGCTACACCTGTGTACCAAAAAAAGGCACTTTCACTGGATGAGGTAAATATCCTCAGCAGTTTTTATCATCAGGAGGGCATACATTCAGGAGTTACCGGTGGTATAGGTACAGAAAAGCTCTCAGATTATGCAAATGTCATCAATGTCAAGTTGTCGAGATACAATGACAAGGGAAAGAAGTTTATTTATGGAGGAGAAATTGGTGTGGATTATTACACTTCAGCTTCTTCAGATAAAATAGATACCAGGGTTTCTTCTGCCTCCTCTTCAGATGTGAGGGTTTATCCATCTTTGAATTTTAAGGTCGAAGACCTCAAGAAGAAGACTGGTATAGGAGGCAACCTGGCATTTTCTAAGGAATATGATTATATGTCAATTGGTGGTGGCCTCAATTTTAACAAAACATCCAAGGATGAAAACACCGAATTCAATGTGCGGGGAAATGCTTTTTTTGATACTTACACCCAATTTGTTCCATCGGAATTCCGGACGCAATTAAATAACAATCCACGAGGAGAGGGTAAGGGAAATATCGGGAATGCGCCAAGAAATTCATTTGATTTATCCATGAGCTTATCCAGGGTGATGACCAAGAGATTTCAAATGTCATTGACTTTTGACTTGGCTTATCAAAAAGGGATGTTGAGTACGCCTTTTCACCGTGTATATTTTGAAGACAATAACCTCAAGAGAGAGCTCTTACCTGGTAGCAGATTTAAAATACCAATGAGTGTACGGGCAAATTACTTTGTTGGGGAGAAAGTCATAATCAGATCTTTTTACCGATATTATCAAGATGACTGGGATATCAAGTCACATACTTTACAATTGGAGTTGCCTGTAAAAATTTCTTCTTTGATTTCAGTTTCGCCAATGTATCGGTATTACCAGCAACAAGGCACAAAATATTTTGCCCCTTATAAAGGCCATCAGGGAACAGAGGAATTCTTTACCAGCGACTATGATTTATCAGGGTTTCAGAGCAACTACTATGGTGTAAATATCAGGTGCACTCCTTTTAAAACTTTCCATAATTTATTTTCCTTGAGTGAATTGGGAATCAGGGCAGGAAAGTATGATAGAAGCGATGGATTGAGTTCAGGAATTGTTGCACTGCATGTTCAATTCAGAGGTATTTAGATTTTGGAGATATTGGGTATGAGAGGAAGTATGAAATTGGAAGAAAAAACGGATTGATGATTTAACATATTCAATCAGTCCGAGAGATGAAACCAAATATCAACTCAAACCTCGTGTTGAAAAACAACATAATCAGCCTTCAAAATTTCATAAACCGGGTAATCGCTACAGACCAACCTTCCTTCATTCTCCTCACTCAGAAGATAGGTCAACAGAGAATAACAGGCAGTCATTTCCCCGGTCTTAACCAGCGCAGCCAAAACAGATTCCCGATCTTTATCATCAAACCAGAGAGTTGTGCCAAAACCCGCGGCAAGATTTACGGTTTCCAACATCTTTGTGGAAGGGTATGGATCGCCCAATTTGGAATTGATGTAATGCCAGTTTCTTGTTTCTGATTCTTCGGTTGAAGTGAGTCTGTAAATGGGGCATAGGATAGGGGCAAAACCCTTTTCGGCATCCAATTTGGAATACAAAAAGTCGAGTCCTTTTCTTCTGTTGTTTTTGAGAAATATGCTTTCCGCAACGCTTTTGAAGGAAGTGAGCCGATTGACAAGATAAATTCCATATCTTCTTGGATGAAAGACCAAAACATCCTTCAACCCTATTTTTTCCCCACTTTTTTGTAAGAGGTAATAAATCAGCCATTGCAATAAACCCAAACAAAATGCGACACTCAGCAAGACAATTGCTGCAACCATTGCAAATTTATTATCACCGTAAATGGACCACAATAGAATACCAAGTATTGCCAATAAAATGGTCGTAGTTCCACTCGTTATCTTGGTAAATACATCGATGAATTTTACGGAAATTACTTTTTCAAATGGATTATTGATGCGGTAATTCTCAACGTCTGCAAGAAATAGTAAGGTGTTACCGATCTCACTTTTGATGAGATAATTATCAATGCCCTGATTGCTCACAATACCGCCATCCATCAACGGCACAATAGGCAAGTCAGGTGATGGGACGCCGGAAATAAAATCATTTGGAAAAATGATGGGCTCGAATCCGCCTGGAAAACAGGAGGATGCGGCCAGCACATCACCCAGTTTTATTTTTGGAAAGAGATCTTTTGAAGAGATTCCAACCATTTTTTGTTTGAATGAATTGTTGCCGAAAACTCCGGTGTTTTTAAAACGAAATTGCAGTGCGCCGGTCATATCTGTAGCATTAAAAACATACTCTTTCAAATGACATCCGCTCACATTTAAATCTCCAAGTGTTTTTCCATTTAATAAAGTATCGTATGCGATGGAAAAACTATTGATGAGATTTCGGTCTTTGTGTTTATACCTGGAATCTTGCCAGATGGCATCATCATTGAGAATCGATACTGCATTTTGGTGTAAATTATTATCTGATAAATAGGTGTAAAGCGCATCGTGGAATGTTTGGAATTCTACGCCACTTCCACTCAACCATTCAACATATTTGATTCCGGTAATGCTTCCGCCGGATACCGTTGAAATCGACTTGATATTTGCACGCAGACTTATTTTGTCGAGGTATTTTAAAACGCCTAGGGAATAAGCAGCGGATCGAAAGCCACCTCCTGAAAGGCATAACGCGATGTTGTCAAATAATGGGGTCATGGTTATAGGATTTATGTTATAAAGACAAGATACACAGCAAAAGGGAATTTTCAAAATGATAATTCGAAAGTGTTTTTTACTCTTTTTATATGATTTGGCTTTGAATTTGGGAAACACAATTAAATTCATTTTAAAGTTGTTTAAAATATGCTTTGTATCCCTTATTTTTAATTGTTTTTAAATTTTAAAACACCTGAAATGCCTTATTTAAAATCAGTTCATTTTGAAATTGAAAAAAAGCGAAACTTCCCTTTTGATATTCCGGCAATTAAATATTCAAGAAACCTTGAATTGGACAAAGGTGTGAATATCATTGTAGGTGATAATGGTACAGGAAAATCAACCTTGTTAGAAAGTTTGGCATTTAAACTCAATTTACCACTCATCAGTGGATATATTGGAGAAAAGGATGGCTTTGATGCCGCCAGACTTTTAAAAGATTGTCTCAGTTTTTCATGGTATCGCGAAAAAATAAGTGGGTTTTTCTTTCGGGCTGAGGATTTTAGTGATTTTATCAATTCGGTAGAAAATGAAAAAAACAAACTAAAAGATTCTGTCAGAGAGCTTGAGGGTGAAGTACCAAAACACATCATCGATCAAATGTTGGAAAGTCAAAATTATAGATTGAAACAAATCAGGCAAGATTATGGAAATGACATGCAAGCCTATTCTCACGGTGAAGCCTACATGAAAATTTTTGATTTAAGAATAAAGAAAAAGGGGATTTATCTGTTGGATGAACCTGAAGCTGCTTTATCTCCAACTAGGCAAATTGCACTGATTGCTTCTATCTCAGCATTAAGTCTCCAGGAAGATGTCCAATTCATCATTGCTACTCATTCACCTATTTTGATGGCCATTCCCAATGCTAAAATTTTTGAGATTACAGAAGATTCTATGGAAGTGGTAGCTTATGAAGACACCAGTCACTACCGCATCACCAAATCTTTTTTGAATAATCCAGAAACCTATTTGCGATATTTCAAATAAGTAAATAAAATATTAATTTTCTGTAGTTAAAACCCACATGAACTAATGTGGTTATTTTCAATTAAATTTCAGTCATTAGTTATTTTTGTCGAACATTGCCTCATTTAATTGTTTGTTTAAGTTAAAGTCTTGTAAATGCTCAAAAGTATAAATCTCTTATCCGTTTTTTTCTTGCTGTTATTTACAAACGCCTGCGCAGATAAAAACGGCAATGAAGTTGATCCAATGGAGGAAGTTGTCCCAGTCAAATATGATCCTGCAAAATTTGTCATGGGTGTAGATCTGTCTTATGTCAATGCAGTAGAGGAAGCTGGGGGAGTTTATAAAGATGAAAACGGAC
The DNA here is from genome assembly GCA_016715105.1 of Saprospiraceae bacterium. GTDB lineage: Bacteria > Bacteroidota > Bacteroidia > Chitinophagales > Saprospiraceae > JADKBO01. The sequence continues at coordinate 50,742 of JADKBO010000007.1, forward strand.
AAGCAGTAGATCCTTTTGTTTATCTTCAAAAAAAAGGTGCCAATCTAGTCAGGGTGCGTTTATGGCATACACCCTCTTGGCAGATACCTTTGCATGGGGCCATCAAATACAGCCATCTAGCTGACGTGTCTAAGACAATCAAAAGGGCAAAGGAAGCAGGTATGCAAGTCAATCTTGACCTTCATTACAGCGACGATTGGGCTGATCCTCAAAAACAACAAACCCCTAAAGCGTGGCAAGGTTTGTCATTGAAATTGTTGCAAGATTCCATATACAATTATACCAAACAAGTTCTTGAAAATCTGGCCGCTCAAAATCTTACTCCTGAATATATCCAAGTTGGCAATGAAAACAATGGTGGCATGTGTTTTCCAGTCGGCCAAATCAGTAATAATAATTACACCAATTTTGCAAGTTTACTCAAGTCGGGCATCAAAGCAGTGCGGGATTTTTCACAAACCTCTACCATCAAACCCAAAATCATCCTCCATGTTGCGCAATTGCAAAATGCAGAATGGTGGGCAAATGGTGTAGTCAATAATGGAGGTGTTACGGATTTTGACGTTTTGGGACTATCCCATTACTTCATTTGGTCCGAAATAAACAACAACAACGGCGTCAAAACAACCATTGCAAATCTCAAATTCAAATACAAAAAAGAAGTGATGATAGTGGAAACCGCCTATCCATTTACATCAGCATCCAACGATAGCTATGGCAACATCATTTCTGGTCAAACAGGGGCTCCAAATTATGAGGTAACCACTGCTGGTCAACTCAATTATATGAAAGACCTTTGTCAAGCGGTGATTGATGGCGGAGGTAAGGGCGTAATGTATTGGGAACCTGCATGGATAACTTCCACCATGAAAGATCAATGGGGCGTGGGTTCGAGTTGGGAAAACAATGCATTTTTTGATTATTCCTCAAAAGGTTTACCCGTTTTGGACTACCTCACCTTTCCCTACAAATTTTGATTTCAAAAACAGAAAACGATCCAAACTCTGATGCAGATTACTTTTCCTCATAATATGAATCATGTTATGCTAAATTGGGTAATTATACAAAAGGGATTACATTTATAGAATCATTTAAAATCATCATGAAGCTACAAAACTATTTTTTCCTGTTGACCTTACTCGGGATCATCGGCTGTTCTAAATCTAATACAGATAAAATGAGTGCTCCCGAAATGAACAACAATCAAAATTTATTTTATCAGATCAAGACCTACACTTTTGACAATGAAGCACAGGCAACTTTGACAGAGTCTTTTGTGAAAAATGCTTATATACCAGCGCTCAAAAGACAAAATATTACAAATATTGGCGTTTTTAAAACACGACTTACGGATAAAGACACCGTCAATAAATTGTACATTTTGCTTCCATTGAAATCAATTACTCAAGTTTTATCCATTGAGGAATCTCTCAAAACTGATATGGCCTACAAAAATGCTGGGAAAGAATTTTTGCAAGCTCCTTATAATAAATCTCCTTATCGTCGCATCGAGTCAACGATTCTGAAACCGTTTGAAAGAATGCCTTTTTTAAAGCCAAGTCCTTTGACTGGTCCAAGGGCAAATCGCATTTACGAATTGCGCAGTTATGAATCAGCTTCAGAAGAAATCCATGAAAATAAAGTGGATATGTTTAATGCTGGGGGTGAGGTGGCTTTATTTGAAAAACTGGGTTTCAATGCGGTATTTTATGGTCAGGTGGTGTCAGGCTCCAAAATGCCCAATCTCATGTATATGACCACGTTTGAAAATCAAACAAGCAGAGATGCTCATTGGAAAGCATTTGGAGAAGCTCCAGAATGGAATGTGATGAAATCTCTGCCAAAGTATCAAAACAACGTTTCGCATATAGACATTATGTACTTATATCCGACGGAGTATTCTGATTATTGATTTGAAAAATAAATGAAGTATCTAACTTACAGTCCGCTAAAATTTTAAAAGTTTATGGATAAATATTCATTGAAAGAGGCCGCACTTCAATACCATGCCAAGGGTAGACCAGGCAAAATTGAAGTAATTCCTACCAAAGAAACAGCCAATCAAAGAGACCTTTCATTAGCTTATTCTCCTGGAGTGGCAGAACCATGCCTTGCCATCGCCGATAACGTAGAAGATGTTTATAAATACACCGCAAAGGGAAACCTGGTTGCGGTAATCAGTAACGGTACAGCAGTGCTAGGACTTGGAGACATTGGACCAGAAGCGAGTAAACCAGTCATGGAGGGTAAAGGTTTGCTTTTTAAAATATATGCCGATATTGATTGTTTTGACCTGGAACTCAACACCAAAAATGTGGAGGAATTCATCAGAACAGTGAAGATTTTAGAACCTACTTTTGGTGGGGTAAACTTGGAAGATATCTCAGCACCCGATTGTTTTGAAATTGAGGAACGACTCAAAAAAGAGCTGAATATACCGGTGATGCATGATGACCAGCATGGCACAGCAATCATCAGTGGTGCGGCTTTGACCAATGCCATACACATTGTTGGCAAAGAGCTTTCAAAAGCCAAAATTGTGGTGAATGGAGCAGGTGCGTCAGCAATTTCTTGCACACGTATTTATGTATCATTGGGTGCCAAGAAGGAAAATATTTTCATGTTTGATAGCAAGGGGCTTATTCACCCTTCCAGAACAAATCTCGACGGTAAAAAAATTGAATTTGTCAATGATAACCTGCCGGCAGAAACAACACTTGGAGAAGCTTTGAAGGGAGCTGATGTTTTCATAGGTTTATCAAAAGGAAATGTCCTCGACGGCACAATGGTTGCTGGCATGGCTGATAATTGCATCATTTTTGCAATGGCTAATCCCACACCAGAGATCAGTCCTGAAGAAGCTTTAAAAGCAAAACCCGATTGTATCATGGCCACTGGGCGTTCAGATTATCCAAACCAGGTCAACAACGTTTTGGGATTTCCTTTCATTTTCAGAGGTGCATTGGATGTAAGAGCGTCTGAGATCAATGAAGCCATGAAGCTGGCGGCAGTCAATGCCTTGGCAGGACTCGCCAGGAAAACCGTCCCGGACATTGTAAACATGGCCTACGGAAGTGTCAACTTAAAATATGGTAAAGAATACATCATTCCAAAACCAGTAGACCCTCGATTGATTACAGAAGTTGCCATGGCAGTCGCCAAAGCAGCCATGGACAGCGGTGTGGCTAAAAGTCCAATCACAGACTGGGAGGCATACCAACTACAACTGTCTAATCGCCTTGGACAAGACAATACTCTTTCCAGAATTATTGAAACAAAAGCAAAACAAAATAGAAAACGTGTGGTGTTTGCAGATGCCGAAAATATTTCTGTTTTGAAAGCCGTCCAGGAAGTAATGGAAGAACGAATTGCTTGGCCAATTTTACTGGGTAATAAAGAAAGGATTCTTCAAATGGCGGACGAACAGGCAATCAGCCTGAAAGGTATTCCCATCATTGATCCAAAATTGCCGGCCAGCGAAGAAGAATCTGCAACTTTAGCAAAATATGGGGAATTATATTATCAAAAAAGGAATAGAAAGGGTGTCAACCTCAAAGAATCAGGAGATATCATGACAAGCCGTACATATTACGGTGCAATGATGGTCGAAACAGGTGCTGCTGATGCCTTGATTGGTGGTTTATCCAAAAAATATCCAGCAACAGTGCGTCCGGCTCTGGAAGTCATTGGGCCAAAACCTGGAGTCAAAAAGGTTGCAAGTGCACACATCATCAAAACAAAATATGGTCCGCTGTTTTTAGCAGATACAACCATCAATCACCATCTGGACTCAAAAGACATAGCTGATATCACAGAATTGGTCGCAAGAGCGGTAAAAATATTCAACATAGAGCCCAAAATTGCGTTGGTTACTTATTCAAATTTTGGTTCTGTTCCAGATGGGGAATCCGCCAAATTGATGCGAAGCGCTACAGCTATATTGCATGAAAGACATCCTGAATGGATTGTTGATGGTGAAATGCAAGCTCAAGTGGCACTCAATACAGAGAATTTAGAAAGCTTTTATCCGTTTTCAAAACTGGCAGGGCATCGTGCAAATACACTGATTTTCCCCAATCTTTCATCAGCAAATATTGCTTACAACTTGCTTGGTGAAGCAGCACAAATGGATGTCATAGGACCTATTCTTTTGGGAATGAAAAAGCCCGTCCACATTTTACAGTTGGGAGCTAGTGTGAGGCAAATTGTAGACATGGTCGGTATTGCTGCCATTGACGCACAAGAATTTTCATAATTTTAATATAAACTGAAATGGAGATTTCTTATTTTGAACAGTTGGCAGATTACAATATATGGGCAAACGATTTGATGCATTCTTGGTTTGATCAAATAAGTGAAGATCAATGGAATCAGCATATATCAAGTAGTTTCAACAGCATTGGGCTAACTGCCATACATACTGTCGGGGCTGAAAAAATATGGCTTGAACGCCTAGAAAAAGTTCCGATTCCAGTTTGGATACCCAATACATTTGTTGGTACAAAACAAGAACTCATAAAAGAGTGGAAATCTGCTTCCATGGGTCTCAAACATTTTATTTCAAATTTTGATGAAACGAGATTAAACGAGGTATTGCATTTTACCAGAATCAATGGAGACAAACAAAGCTCCAAGTTTTACCAAATATTTGCACATGTGATGAATCACTCGACTTATCACCGAGGGCAGATTGTGACCATGTTACGGCAGGTTGGATTTACGGATGTAGCGTCTACGGATATGGTTGGGTATTTTCGTAAAATCAATGAATTACAATTATAAGGACAGCTTGAAATTTTCCTTTACTTAAATGAATTGATAAAAATTAGTTTTTTACACAATGCTAAATTGGTTATCAAAGTTGATTTCAAGTTGCATTGAAGCATTGTGTATTCAAGAAAGTTGAATAATGTTTTACTGTAATGGACAACTAAAATAGCTTTTGTATTTAAGAGGTTGTTCGTCTGTTGTCTTTCGTCTCTCATCTTTCGTCTCTCATCTTTCATCTTTTTTCTCCTCCATTACAACCCTTTTCAAACTATCTTCGTCTTCAAGGTAAGCATTCGGAAAAATCCAATTTATGTTTGAAGTAGGGCATCATAAGCAACAAAGCAGACAAGTAATTGACCTTGCGAAAGGGGGAAACCGGCATGCCCAAAAACAAATGTTTGACCTATATGCGCCAAAAATGTTGGGTGTTTGCAGGCAATATATCAAGGATATGCAGTTTGCAGAAGACATGATGATCACGGGTTTTATCAAGGTTTTTGCCAAACTCGATCAGTTCAGAAATGATGGCAGTTTTGAGGGTTGGGTCAGAAGGATCATGGTCAATGAATGTATTTCGCATTTGCGTACACAGAAAAGAATGGAGATGCTCAACGAGTCAGAAGTTGATGCCTGGATTCCAGCAAGTATTGAAGGTGAAATGACAGTCAATGAAATCCAAGCCTTGATTGATGGATTACCAGAAGGCAGTAAAATGGTTTTTAATTTATACGTCATCGAAAATTATACACATAGAGAAATTGCAGAACAATTGGGTATCAATGAAGGGACTTCCAAATCTCAGTTGGCTTATGCTCGCAAAAAACTACAGGAATTGTTGCATCAGCAAAATCAAATTCACAGATGAAAAACGAAAATTTAGAAAATCAAATAAAAAATCAACTGGAACAGAGGTCCATCAAGCCTTCGCATGACGCATGGCAAAAATTGGAATCTGCACTAGATGATCAAGGAATAGGGGAGGGGAAAAATCGGAAGACCAGTATTTACTACTTACTGCTTTTTCTTTTAATGGGTGCTGGATTGTCTTTTTTTATGATCAAAAACGAAAATGGATCAGTCTCTGAACCATTGGAAGAGAAAGAATCAGTTGCCCCCGAAGCGTACGCGCAAAATGAACCAGCAAAAGCGCAAGAAACTTTGGTTACAGCAAATGAGCCCCAAGCATTAACTCCTCCTGAAATCAATGTGAAAGCGGTAGGTGATTTGGAACTTGGACCAAAACCTACTAAAATGAATAAAAAGCATACGAAGGCATCAGGACAGCAAGCAATAATAACCCAAACATCTGCAAAACAAACTTTAGAAGAAAACAACGCATTAATTCAAGATAGCGATGTAGCAATGGCTCAATTAGAAACAGAATCACCAGAGATAGAAAAAGCTGTGATTGATGTGAATGATTTAAAGCTGTCTATCAGCCTCCAAAAGCGCAAAGCAATCCATGTCAGCGCAAATAAACTCCTCGAAACCGCCATGAAAGAAGAAAAGTCTTCCTTTTTCAGCAAAGTCGTTTCAAAGCTGAATAGGCGAGGCCAAGAAGCCATTACATTATTGTCTGAAAGAAATTTAGAAAATTAGCATTAAGAAATAAATCACTAGATTATGAAAAGATTAGTAACAACCACCTTGTGTTTGATGGTTATGTAGTAACATTGAGCGCACAAACAACATTCGAAACAAAAGCAAAAGAAATAGCCGAGCAAATTGAGCAAATCACCGTTTCTGAAAAACTATTGCTGAAGGAAAAAATAGCAGAAATCAATGATAAACTAGACCAAGGAACCATCACAAAAGCAGAGGCTGAAAAACTTTCTATGGAAGCTGCTCAAATGACATCAGATAGCATAACAGCAAAGGTTGGCCTTTTGCAAGATGAATTCTCATATTTGATCCAGCAAAAAGTGAATGAAGAAATTGATGAAACAACCGTAGAAAAAGTGGACATGGACCCTTCTCCTTGGGACGATAGCGAGGAATGGGGATATGGTGATGATGAAGACCATGACCATGACTGGGATTTTGATTTCAATTTTAAAAATAGAAACGAATCCCGATTGACTTCTCAGTTTGTTTTTGCTTTTGGAGTCAACTCCCTGATTGAAAATTCGGACCTTGGAACCATTTCTGATAGTCCTCTACGCACCTTTGACTCTCGTTTTTATGAATATGGTTTGACCGGAAAATACCGATTGTCTCCAACCAGTAACTTTTTTCATCTTAAATATGGTTTGTCACTTTTGTATTCGAGACTTTCGCCCAAGAACAATAATTATTATGTAGTAGATGGCATAGAAACAAGGCTTCAGAATTTTGATGGTTCTTTAAATAAAAATGAACTACGAAATGTATTTTTTACTGCTCCAATCCATTTAGAATTGGACTTTACCAAGGCTACAAAAGATAGTGAAGGCAAGCAGCGTTTCAGAACTCAAAAGGCGGTTCGTTTAGGAATGGGTGGCTTTTTTGGGATAAAAACGGGATCAAGACAAACGCTTGAATACAACCAAAATGGCAATAAATTTGAAGTAATTGAGAAGGGAAACTTTAATGTAAACCAATTTATTTATGGATTAAGCGCTTATTTTGGATACAGATCGTGGACCGTATACGCCAATTACCAAATAAATCCTGTTTTTGAAAACAACGATGTGGATCAACGTTTGGTGTCATTGGGTCTGAGACTAGACTGGAACTAAAGCGTTTTACATAAATAAATAGGCTAGGCTAGCGCTGGTTATTTGCTGAAAAATTTATTTACCTTAGCACGCAATGCGATATGTTCATCTGGCCGAAATTAAATTGATTTTAGTTATTTTTGATTTCAGAGTATGTTTTTATTAGCATAATAGGCGCTCTGCAATGAGCTGCCAAGTCAAAAATAAAGTAACAATTTGATGAAATCAGATATCTCCATGCGAGAACCAATTACAGAAAAACAACTGATGGCTCTTGTAAAAATGTTCAATGCGCAGGATCAAGGTCCTGTAAATGAAGAAATTGGAGTTTTTATCATGAGTCGAGCCTATTTAGTGAAGCATAAGAAGGGAGATATCATTCACAAAGCAGGCAATGTTTGTAGGGTGATGAATTTTCTCACAACAGGATTGGTCAGAGGATTTATAATGGATTCAAATAAAGAGTTGACCACTTGGATCGTCGTGGAGCATGAATTGGCTGCACCGATTATTAGTTATGTGAATCAATCTGCAACCATTGAGAATGTACAGGCTTTGGAAGACTGTGAAATGATTACTATGGACTATGATGACATTCAGGAATTATATCTCAAGTTCCCAGATTTTAATCGAATCACCAGAAGGTTGTTTGAGGTTTACTACAGCAAAGCCGAATTGAGAGCCTTGATCGCTAGATTCAGTACCGCAGAAAAAAAATACCAGTTTTTTCTGGAAAACTTTCAAGAGTTATCCAACAGGGTTACGCAAATTTATATAGCCTCTTTTTTGGGCATTGATCAAGCTACGCTGAGTAGAATAAGACGTCAAAAGAAAAAACTAGTGTAAAATCTTCCTGTCGTTTTGGTACAGTGATTCATCTCTTTTGATGTAAGCGGCCAAGTTTTCTTTGAGTACAATGTCAATAGGTAGATAGGTTGATCGGGGAGGTGTTACTTTATTGATCAGTAAATCATAAATCTGCATCATAGCTCTAAAAGATTGTTCAGATGGGTTTTGATTGAATAAAGCCGAAAGTTTACCAGATTCCAATAGTTGAATATTCTCAGGCACAATGTCAAACCCCAAAACAATGACCTCTGGTTTGATGGATTGTTGGTAGATTTTGAAAAAAGTATAAGCCTGAGAGTTGGTAAACCAAATGGATTTAATGTTGGATTTTGCATGCAACAAAGCTTCCACCCTTTCTTTTATCGTTTCCTTATCATCAATATACATCTCCACTATATTGGAATCAATAGATTGAGTTTTGAGATACTCTTGTAAACCACCAATTTTATCCGCCGTATGTTGTGCATTGGTAGAATCGCTACCGATCGTAACGACCAATATTTCACTCAAGGCTTTTTGCCTCAACGTAAGGATACTCCCAGCCAGTTTACCCGCATCCTTTGAATTTTGACCAACATACGCAGTAATCCCTGCAATTGTTTGTTCCGTATTGATGGTGAAAAAAGGTATATTGTTGTGCTTTACAATTCTTGCAAATCTGATGGTTTCCATCTTAAATAAGTGCGGTGAGAATTGCTGCCGGTGTAATGTTCAAAGCTTCCATCAGCTGATTTTCATAAGAAGCACCATTTTCATAATCAAAATCAAAATAGGTAATTTCAACTCCGTATTGCCCAATATTGCGCATCGCAGCTTGTACACCCAACCTGATTTGATGCCAATAAGAATCAACAACAGACGGCAGGACAACAGCTATTTGATGCGTTTTATTAATGGCCAAAGTGCTCGCGATCAAGTTTTTTTCATAGCCAATTTGATCTGCTATTTGTAAAATACGATCTTTTTTTTCGGCCTTTACATTACCACGCCCGTTGATTACTCTATCAACAGTGCCCCTGGAAACTCCAGCAGCTCTAGCTATATCTTTGATGGTAATTTTTGACAATTTAAATGGCTTTTAAAGATAAAATGAACTGAAATCGATACTATTTACTTAAAATAAGCACCAAAAGTAGGAAAATATTTGTGGAAGTGTGCAATGTTTGTATATTTGTTGTGCGCGAGCACAGTTTAAAATCGATCACATGGCTATCACAGGAATTATCAGCAAGTACCCATCCACATTAATCTACCAACTCAAGTCGGTAGAAAAAATGCCCTTAGAAATTTTTGAAACAGCAGAATTTGGCAGTAAATACGTCGCCCAATCCATCGCATGGGCCATCAAAAGGAAAGAGCAATTGGGTCAAACCACCGTTCTTGGTCTTGCAACAGGATCTTCGCCGATCAAAATTTATGGTGAGTTGGTAAGAATGCATAAAGAGGAGGGTCTCAGCTTCAAAAATGTCGTGACTTTCAATTTGGATGAATACTACGGACTGACTCATGATGATCCGCAGAGTTACCATTACTTTATGCACGAACATTTGTTTCAGTACATTGACATTCCAAAAGAGAACATATACATTCCAGATGGAACCATTCCGATGGATCAGGTTTCTAAATACTGTGACCATTATGAAAAGCAAATTCAATTACATGGTGGCTTGGATATTCAAATTCTAGGAATAGGTCGTACAGGACACATTGGTTTTAATGAACCAGGTTCTGATCAAAAATCGATTACGAGATTGATTCAATTGGATAATATCACCAGGAGAGATGCTGCTGAGTCATTTGGAAATATTGAAGATGTGCCTTACAAAGCCATCACCATGGGAATCAAAACCATATTGTCTGCCAAGGAGATTTACATTATGGCATGGGGTCAACACAAAGCAGAAATAGTGAGGTCATCAGTGGAGGAAGAACCTACACCTAGAATTCCAGCAACTTTTTTACAATTACATTCCAATGTCAGATATTGCATTGACGGTGCAGCGGCAGAAAAATTGACAAGAGTAGAAACACCTTGGAGGGTTGGTTCTTGCCAGTGGACAGATAATTTGACGTGCAAAGCGGTGGTTTGGCTATCTCAATTGACAGGAAAACCCATTCTTAAATTGACAGACGAAGATTACAATGAGCATGGTTTGAGCGAACTCATTGCTGAAAGAGACAATGCTTATCAAATCAATTTAGCCATTTTCAATAGGTTGCAACACACGATAACTGGTTGGCCAGGTGGAAAACCAAATACGGATGATCGCAATAGACCAGAGCGTTCTACTCCGACCAAAAAAAGTGTCATCATCTTCAGCCCGCATCCAGATGACGATGTCATTTCCATGGGAGGAACTTTCCTCAGGTTGGTAGATCAAGACCATGATGTGCACGTGGCTTATCAAACTTCGGGTAACATTGCAGTGCATAATCACGATGCACAGAGGTTTTTGGAATTTTACGAACAATACAATAAGCTGGCATCCATAACACCTAAAAACCCACTTTTTGATGCGGCATTAAAAACACTGCTCAGTGATGCAAAGGATAAAAATACGCCTGAAGTGAGGGCGGTTAAGGGCTTGATCAGAAGGGGAGAAGCTACTGCAGCCGCCAGGTTTAGTGGATTGAAAGACAAAAATATTCACTTTTTGGACTTGCCCTTTTATGAAGCGAGTAAGGTGAAAAAAAGCAATGGTACAGAGGCTGATGTAGCCATTATCAAGGAATTACTCATGGCCAGAAAACCACATCAAGTATTTGCTGCCGGTGATTTGGCGGACCCACATGGTACCCACAGAATCTGTTTGGATGCCATCCTCACCGCATTCGAGGAACTCAAAGACGAAAAATGGATCAAAAATTGCTGGCTTTGGTTATACAGAGGCGCATGGCATGAATATACCATTGACGAAATAGAAATGACGATTCCCTTGAGCCCCCAAGAATTGCTCAAGAAAAGAAAAGCCATTTATATGCACCAAAGTCAGAAGGATAGTGCACCTTTTCCAGGAGAAGATTCCAGAGAGTTTTGGCAACGTGCAGAACATCGCAATAAAGCGACTGCGGAAATGTACAGGGATTTGGGTTTTGCAGAATATGAAGCTATGGAAGCCTTCAAAAGGTGGAAGTTTAGTTTTCAACAATAGCACTTACAAACCCATAATAAATAAGGATTTGAATTAATAATATGCTGATATTGGGACTTTTTGTACCCATTTTTTGACTGAAGCTACGGATGGCCTACACCCATAAGTAGCTTTAGTTTTTTAACTCCAATATTCGGCTGAGAGCCGGGAGCTGTGGACGGCTTTCAGTTATCAGTTTTCAGCTGTCAGTTTTGTCGGAAATCGGGAATCGGTGACAAGCTTTCAGTGATCAGCTATCAGCTTTTTGCAGAAATCAGACGATAAGGAACTGATTTGAATGCTATCAAAAATCTAGCACCTAAGTTATGAGCCTTCCTCATTAGCCACTGGCTTCAGCTTGTGGTGGCTAATGGTCCATCTCGAAACCTGGGCTTTAGCCCAACATTTCCTGTATGAATCGTAGGGAGGAAAATGTTTTCATGGATTAGATTTTCATAAGCTCTAAAGTGTCAACAAGCAATTTTTTGCGTAAATTGGAGACAAGCTTTCAGGTATCAGTTTTCAGCTGTCAGCTTTTTGCAGAAATAAGACAATATGTATCTGATGTGAATGCTAGCAAAAATCTAGCACCTAAGTTATGAGCCTTCCTCATTAGCCACTGGCTTCAGCTTGTGGTGGCTAATGGTCCATCTCGATACCTGGGCTTTAACCCAATTCCCCCATGTCACTTGCAACAATCAGCTAGGTTTTTCACAAAAAAACATTTGTTCTTTCTAGAGACAGTAGGGCAAGAAAATGTAAAATTTTGTGCTTCTACAAAAAAAGTCTTAACTTTCGAAAACATTATCACCAAATCTATATGAAAGGATATTTATTCCTGATTACGATAATTTTGCTCACCGCGTGTAAATCCACCTTCAAATCCACGACCGAAGAAGCAGTTTTTGTTTCAGAAAGACAGTATCCTGCTCGGGTAAAACAGGTAGAAGTTGATCCACTTGGCTCAGTTTATTTACTTGATAAAATCAATAAGCTCACCCGTTACAATACGATCAATAACACCAAAACGGAATACGTGGATAATCGATTGGGCAATATCGATGATTTTGATCCACGAAATCCCTTGAGCATCATGGTATTCTTTCGCCAATATGGCATTATCAAGTTTTTGGATAACACATTAAGTCCCATAAAAGTGATTGCTTTACAAGAAAATGAAGCCTTCCAAAATGTGAGTGCCGCCTGTACAACCAACGACAACAAACTGTGGCTATTTGAGGAAAATCAACAGCGCTTTTACAAAGTAGGTGACAACCTTCAAGTCATAGCTGAAACCAATCGCTTGAGTGATTTGGGATTGCAGAAGATTCAGGTAGTCAAAATGAGAGAAAATAACAACAAACTGGTTGTATTGATCAAAAATGAAGGCCTTTTTGTATTTGATAATTTTGGCCAATTTCAAAAAAAAATAAAAACTGACCTTTATACTGATTTTCAATTTCTGGAAGACAATATCATACAGTTTGAAAATTGCCAAGCCAATGTGATACCCATCTCCAATCCCTTGCAATTGCCGCAAAGTGATGAACTATGTACGATGAATACAGGTGCCAAGAGTGCGAGGAAACTGAAGCAAGGTTGGCTATTGTCCTATGAGGATGGCGTAGATTATTTGTTTAAATAATGACATTTGAATGAAAATTCCGATAAACTAAATAATTACAGAAATAATTTACGAGGCTTTTTGTATATTTCGGAAGTTCGTTTAATTTACGTGCTCATTGATATCAACTATCTTATAAGGATGCCTGAAAGCTTCAAAGTTCACTATTTGTCTGCAGAATGTTATCCCGCCGCAAAAACTGGTGGTTTGGCAGATGTTGTAGGCGCACTACCAAAATACCTCAATAAACTGGGAGCAGAAGTTGCTGTTTTTATGCCCAAGTACCACATGAGGTGGTTTTTTGACAAAAATTTTGTGGTAGAATATCAGGGAGCTTTTCAATTGGGCTCTGAATACGTACAATTTCAGGTTGAAAGGCTTGATAAGGAAGAATTGGGATTTTATTTGTACGTTATTGATATACCAGGTAAATTTGATCGCAACGGGGTGTATGCCGATTCAAGTACTGGTATTTTTTTTGGTGATGAAATAGAAAGAAATATATCATTCCAAAGGGCTTATCTGACATTCGTCAACACTTGGTCGGAACTTCCTGCAGTCATTCACAACCATGACCATCATACTGGTTTAGTACCATTCATGATGAAATTTTGTCCCCAATTTGCGCGCCTCAAAGCCATTCCTTCAGTATTCACCATTCACAATCAAGCCTATCAAGGTGCTTTTGATTGGGATAGGAAATATTTGTTACCCGGTTATGACATATGGAATGAAGGATCGTTGGATTGGGCGGGTAAAATCAATCCATTGGCGGCATCTGTAAAATGTGCTTGGAAAGTGACTACGGTATCTCCTTCTTATATGGAGGAACTCAAAAGAAATAGCTTTGGCCTGGAATGGCTGTTTAATACAGAATCTGCCAAATCTATCGGTATTTTAAACGGTATCGACGACGAAGTTTGGGACCCTAAAACTGACAGTTATTTGGACTTCAAACTTAAAGAGGATGTGGAGGCCTTTAAACAAGAGAATAAAAAGATTTTGTTGAAAAACTCGAGGTTGGACATCAATGCGCCGCTGCTTGCTTTCATCGGCAGATTTGCCATGGAAAAAGGTGCAGACTTGCTGTATGGATTGATAGAAGGTGCCATAAAAGGTGGCAATCCCATGAATTATTTGATTTTGGGAACAGGTGACAAAGGTGTTGAAGGTGGGTTAAAACAACTAGCTGATAAATATCCGCACAAGGTAATTTCATTCATCACTTATAATGAGAAACTTTCTCATGAAATATACGCAGGGGCAGATTTTCTGGTCATGCCTTCCAGGGTAGAACCATGTGGACTCAATCAAATGTATGCCATGCGCTATGGTACCATTCCTATAGTGAACAATATAGGAGGACTCAAAGACAGTGTTAAGGACTATGATGGAAAAGAAGGCACGGGTATAAAATTTCCAAATTTAGATATGGGTGTAATGCTTGGTAAACTTTGGGAAGCGCAGCTAATCTATCATGATAAAGTTGCTTTTTGGAAAATGGTGCAAAACGCCATGGCCCAAGATAATAGTTGGAATAACAGCGCTGGAAAATATATGGAAGTATATAAAGATGTGCTCAAATTAGCTTAAAACCAAATTTGTATAAAATCTGCAAAAAAATTAAAAGGATAAATTATGAAGCAAAATAGGAATATTACCTCGAGGTTTATATGTCTGATATTAGGAGGAGGAAAAGGAACGAGACTACATCCACTGACTGCAAAAAGATCAAAACCAGCAGTTCCCATTGCCGGAAAATATCGATTGATCGACATTCCAATATCAAACTGTTTGAATTCTGGAATAAATAAAATATTTGTCCTGACGCAATTCAACTCAGCTTCTCTCAACAGGCACATCAAAAACACCTATCACTTTGATAATTTCACCAATGGCTTTGTAGACATTTTGGCCGCAGAGCAATTTGAAGGTAATATTGAGTGGTTTCAAGGAACAGCAGATGCGGTAAGGCAATCTGTGAGAAATATATCGATCAGTGACTTTGATTACGTCATGATTTTATCTGGAGATCAATTGTATCAAATGGATTTTGAAATGATGGCCACCTATCACGTTGCTCAGAATGCAGCGGTGACCATTGCAACCATTCCGGTAGATGCTAAGCGTGCTACATCATTTGGTATCATGAAAGTCGACCAAAAAGGGTATATCAATTCATTTATAGAAAAACCAGATAAATCTATTTTGGCTAACTGGAAATCTCCAGTTACTCCTGAATTGGTTTCTGAAGGCAGAGACTATTTGGCTTCAATGGGTATCTATATTTTTAATAGAAAAGCACTTCGCGATTTGCTCAACGAAAATCCAAATGCCACTGACTTTGGAAAAGAATTGATTCCTATAGCGTTGAAAGAAGGATCTTCAGTTGCAAGTTACATGTTTGACGGCTATTGGACAGACATAGGAGATATCGAGTCATTCTTTGAAGCAAACATCGAATTGGCAAATGACATTCCAAATTTCAATTTATTTGACAACGTCAATAGGATTTATACCAATGCAAGACAATTACCACCGTCCAAACTACAAGGTACTACTTGCACCAATTCCATTATTTCGGAAGGTTGTATCCTCCACGCCAAGAGCATAGTCAATTCTGTGATTGGAATTAGGGCAAGGATTGGAGAAAATGCAGTCATCATGAATACCTATGTAATGGGTAATGACTATTACGAAACGTTTGAGGATCTCAAGCGACCAGATATTCCAATAGGCATCGGGAAAAATACCTACATCGAAAATGCTATCATTGATAAACAAGCAAGAATTGGCAGCAACGTCATCATCAAAGGAGACAAAACATTGGAAGATAAAGAGACTGATCAATATGTGATTCGAGACGGCATCATCGTGGTGAAAAAAAGCGTGACCATTCCAGATGGATCTAAGATTGGTAAAGTAGAATAATCTTCGTTACTTTTTTTGTGTTCTTCGTCATAAGTTTTGTTGAAAATTAGTACGCATTCAGCTATTCATCAAAAGCCGAATAGGTACAGACAATTATTAATTCAAAATCAAAACAAATGATCACACAAAGAGACGACGATTATCTAATCTGTAAAGAATACAAGGAGAGAATTGGTCAAAAATCCACAGAATTCCATGATTTCATTACTTTCCAACACCCAAATAAGAATTATTACTTTGCATGGGTAAACAACGATGAAATCATTTTAAGAAGTGAAGCTTATCCTGATGAAGAAAAAATGATCAAAGGGATACAAGCCATTCTTAAAAACAGAGACATCATTGAAAGATATTCTGTTGAAGAAAATCATGGTGTGCATTTTTTGGTCCTTTGGGGCGGAGGAAATCACCAAACTCATACGGGTGGTTTTGAGTCTCACAATGAAATAGGAAGAAGTTGTCCTAAGAAGTCAAGACAAGAAATTTACGACCTTTTGGCCTTTAAAGGAGCTGACTTTGCAGGTGCCATTGCTCCTGTGGCTCTAGCTGCTGGTGGCGCCATAATGGCCGCTGCAAAAGCCTCAGCTACAGCAAGCTTAGTAGAAAAAGATAAATCTGGAACAGTTTCATATGTGAAGGATTCTGTCAAAGACAAAGCAGGTGCAACTGTAGGTGGAGGATTCAAATGGTGGTATTTGCTTCCATTGTTACTCATACCTTTATTTTTCTGGATGAAAGGTTGTGACAAAAGCACTGACACTTCCTCAACAATGCAAAATGAAGTTTCCACTTCAGCTACAGGTGACATGGCTGCTGCAACCGGTAGTTCAGCAGATACCACAGCAAATATGGCTGCAAACGGTGGTCAAGATACAATTGTCACCAATGCAGCCTCTACTGCAGGTGCAGCTCCTGATTGTGGCTTAAATTGGATTCTTTTTGATTTCGATCAATACAGCATCACATCAATTGCCAATCAAGAACTTGCTGTGATGGCAAAAATTTTGAAAGAAAATGCAACATACACAGCATCTTTAAGCGCTCACACCGATGCTAGAGGAAGTAATGAATACAATGACCAATTATCACTCAATAGAGCAAACGCAGCTAAAGATGTCTTGGTTTCTATGGGCATAGATGCTGCACGGATCAAAACTTCAGCTTCTAGCGAGGCAGACCCAATCGCAACTAATACAGATGATGATTCTGGAAGAAAATTCAACAGAAGGGTTGAGTTACGTGTTTTCGATGCTAATAATGTAGAAATTTGTAAGTCAATACCTCCGGATGTTCCAGGGAGTTTAAAATCGAAATAATCATTTATAAATAAAAAATGCGATCAAGTTTTTTGATCGCATTTTTTATTTTAAAACTGTTTTGTTTATCCTTAGGCCTTATAGCTATAGGAATGAAAGAAAATGTTCTTTAAATCATTAATAGGTATCTTTCGTCTTTCATCTCTCATCTGGAATTTTTTTTAATTAGCTTCCAAACCATTTTTTATTTTATATACCATTTGATAAGTTTGAATAATCGATTTTTATAGGGTGGATATAAAAGTCCAGGATCCAAACTGCTTGGTGATTTGAGTATTCCTTTTACATGTGAGAAAATATCAAAGCCAAATTTCCCATGATAGGAACCAATACCACTTGCTCCCCTGCCTCCAAATGGGAGATTGGGGTTGCCGAGATGCGACAAAGTATTGTTGACACAGCCGCCTCCAAAAGCAAAATTATCAATGATGTATGATTCAAAATCTGCTTCAGTTGTGAAAATGTAACAGGACAATGGGTTGGGGTTTTTACGTAAAAGCGGTAAAATTTCTGAGTCATCTGAGTAGGTTATTATTGGAAGAACAGGTCCGAATATTTCTTCTCTCATTACTGAATCTTCGAAATTTACATCTATGAGTAATGTAGGTTCTACATATAAGTCTGCTTCATCGACCCGTCCGCCATATGCAATTTTACCTTCTTTGAGGTAAGCAGTCACGGCCTTAAACCTGTTTTTGTGGATCAGCCTGCCAAAATCCGGACTCTGTTGAGCATCTTTACCAAACATTTTTTCTATCTGTTTGATCATTTCAGCGATGAGTTTGTCTTTTTTGCTTTCATGGACCAAAACATAATCTGGAGCTACACAAGTTTGTCCAGCGTTGTAGGTTTTTCCCCAGATAATTTTTTTGGCAGTTTGTTTTATTTTTGCTGAATGGTGCACGATGGCGGGGCTTTTACCACCCAATTCCAATGAAACTGGTGACAAATGTTCGGCGGCAAGTCTCATGATTTCTTTCCCAACTCTAGTCGAACCAGTAAAGAGAATGTGGTCAAAATCAAACCCTTTGATCAATTGTGGGACGACCACATCGCCAGGGCCAAGGATGGTTTCAATGTATTCATGCTTAAAAGCTGACTCGGTAATTTTCAAAATAACAGCTTCCGTATGGCTCGACACCTCACTTGGTTTTAATACGATGGTATTGCCAGCTGCAATCGCACCAACCAAAGGGCCAAATAATAACATAAATGGGTAGTTGAAAGGCGAGATAAGCAAAACTACCCCTTTGGGCTCATAATAAAGTCTGGACATTGCTGGCTGTAGAACTAATGGTGTACCCACTGGCTCAGATTCCATCCATCCTTCCAAATGTTTGATGGCAAATTTAATTTCTTCA
The DNA here is from genome assembly GCA_016715105.1 of Saprospiraceae bacterium. Taxonomy (GTDB): domain Bacteria; phylum Bacteroidota; class Bacteroidia; order Chitinophagales; family Saprospiraceae; genus JADKBO01. Next base: position 69,420 of record JADKBO010000007.1, read on the forward strand.
TAAATGATTGCTATTTCACTCGTATAAGCTTCAAATCTTGACTTGCGCAAATCCTTATACAAAGCATTAAATAATGCTTCTTCATGTGTAACGATGGCAGCCTTAAGGTCTTTGAGTTTTTGGATTCGAAAATCATAACTCTTTGTTGCACCAGTCTCAAAATAGGCGCGTTTTGTCAAACAAATCGATTGTACATCAAGTAAGTTTATGGCTGTTTCCATTTTTTGAATTTATAATCTTGCGAGGATTCTACTGATAATGATTGCATTTTCGCAGAATTCCCAATAAAATTATCATAAAAATGAAAAATATAACCAATTTGTTTTTAAATCATTGAGATAGAAAGGCAAAACGGTTAAATACAAGCCTGAATAAAAAGACAAAAGCCCTTATTCTTCTACAATTTGGAGCTTAGCATATTGCAACATGATTCGTTTTTCTGGATTATCATTCAGCGCAGGAAAGACAATACTTGCCACCATTCTCTCATCAATAGATTTCACAGTACCTTGACCAAATTTGAGATGAATCACCTTTTGGCCAACTTTTATATCCTCCGACCTATTGGGTACAAAGTCTTTTGGATCAATATTTATTTGTGGTTGATTGAGCGTTTTGGTTTTGAAATTGCCCAATAGTTTTGGTTCACCAAAGGAAGAAGATGACTCTCCGAAGTCAGGTTTTTTATTCAAAATGGTCAAAGGATCATAGTTCTTTTGATCAATTTCTTCAATAAAACGACTAGGGTCATTGAAACGCATATTGCCAAAGTGATATCTACTATTGGCGTAGGTGAGTGTCAAATGTTCTTCTGCTCGTGTAATGGCAACATAAAATAGCCTTCTTTCTTCGTCAATTTGATCGGCTGTGATCATGGCTTGATAAGATGGAAAAAGATTTTCTTCCAAACCAACCACAAAAACTGATTTAAATTCCAAGCCCTTGGCAGAGTGCACGCTCATCAAAGTCACTGTATCTTGATCGGCGCCGTCTTTATCTTGGTCAGTCATCAGCGAAATGGTTTGCAAAAAAGCCGCCAAACTTTTGCTGGTGGCCACTTCTTCACCTGGGGCCAATTCATCGTCTTCTACAAACTCTTTGATACCGTCGAGCAATGAGGTGACATTTTCTAGTCGCCCTTGTCCTTCCAGACTGGTATCGCTTTTGAGTTCACCCAGAATACCAGATGCTTTGGCTATAAATACTGCGGCGTCGTAAGCATTGGCAGTAACTGCTTTTGCCTTACATGCTTTGATGATGCCCGTAAATTCAGCGATATTTTTGGCAGCCCGAGACGTAAATTCCATTTGACCCAATACTTGCCACATCGAAATTTCATTATCATCAGCAATCTGACTGATTTGCTCAATGGTGCTATTGCCAATGCCTCTTTTGGGATAATTGATCACTCTTTTTAGTGCCTCATCATCTTTATCATTGACCACCATACGGAGATAGGAAACCAAATCCTTGATTTCTTTGCGACTATAAAAGGAAAGACCTCCATAAATGCGATAGGCAATGTTGTATCTACGCAATTGCTCTTCAAAAATCCTGGACTGACTATTGGTGCGATAAAGAATGGCAAAATCTTTATTAGCGAGATTGTATCTATTTTTTTGTTCAATAATGGTATCAGATACCCGTTTTCCTTCTTCAGAATCGGTCATGGCTTTGATCAATTTGATCCGTTTGCCATCTTCCTTTTCAGTAAAGATTTTCTTTTGAATTTGCTTTTTATTATAGGTAATCACCTCATTGGCTGCGTTGACAATGAAATTGGTCGACCTGTAATTTTGTTCCAATTTATAGGTTCGTACTTGAGGGAAGTCATGTTCAAATTGTAATATATTTTCAATCGTCGCACCCCTGAAAGAGTAAATACTCTGAGCATCGTCCCCTACAATACAAATGTTCTCTTCACTATTTTGGTACTTCGCCAGGATTTTGACGATTTCATATTGTAAATAGTTGGTATCCTGAAACTCATCTACCATTACAAACCTAAATTGACGTTGGTATTTCTCTCTTACATTATCAGGGTTTTGATATAGCAGCTTATACATTTGTAAAAGCAGGTCGTCAAAATCCATGGCGCCTGCACGGATGCATTTAGCAGCGTATTTCTCATATATTTGGTAGATCAAAGGCCTTCTATTCATACGGTCAAGGGCCATAAGATCATCGTTGGCAGCATAAGCTTTTGGGGTGATGAGGTTTGACTTTGCCGCCGAAATTCTAGACCTTACTTGCCCAGCAGGATAGACTTTTTTATCTAAGTTCATCGATTTGATGATGTCATCGATCACGCCTTTGGAATCATCACTGTCATAAATGGTAAAGTCATTGGGATAACCAATGCGATGGGCCTCTACTCTCAGAATCCGAGCAAAAAGTGAGTGGAAAGTGCCTGCCCAAACTTTGTTTGCCTGATTTCCCACCACGCGCTCTATCCTGGCCTTCATTTCTTTGGCGGCCTTATTCGTAAATGTCAGTGCAAGAATTTGACCAGGGTTAGCACCGCAATTGATGAGGTGGGCAATGCGATAGGTGAGCACCCGGGTTTTTCCAGATCCAGGTCCAGCAATTACCATTACTGGTCCTTCGAGGGCAGTTACGGCATCCTTTTGTACCCCATTCAATTCGTTCAAATATGAAAATCCTACATCTTGTTTCATCCAGGCAGCGCTCATTTTTTCTCAGAGGGTCAAAAATCGCAATTTAAGTGGGGAATCTAGAATTATTCATTCAGTTTTTTTTAATATGTTGAGTTGAATGATGTCGGTGTAGTGAAATATTCAATAAAAATCGATAAGTTTGGGCCTATTAATAAAATCAACTGTGTCTAAAGCAAAATTCATTGTTTTCGAGGGTATTGACGGAAGTGGTAAAACTACTTTGTCAAAAATGTTACAAGAACACTTTGAAAAAAATATAGGTCCCACCCACTGGACATGTGAACCTACTCACAATAACATTGGCAAAATCATCAGATCTGTATTAACTCATGATATGGTCATGGGCGAGCAAGCCATCGCTGCTTTGTATCTAGCCGACAGATTGGATCACATCCACCATGATGATTATGGTATGAAGCATAAGATTGAGCAAGGCATCCATGTGATTTCAGATCGCTACTACATGTCATCTTACGCATATCACGTACCTCATGTCAGTTTGGAATGGGTCATCAATGCAAACTCTATTTGCGCAGATGCTTTAAAACCAGACATCATTTTTTACATCGACATCGACGTAGAAACCAGCATGAATCGCTTGGCCAGTAGTAGAGAATCTCAAGATCTTTTTGAGACCGAGGAAAGAATTACATTGGTCCACCAAAATTATTGGAACGCCATAAAAAGAATCAGGGCTTCTGAAAATGTGGAGATTATTGATGGCAGAGCACCGCTCGACGAGGTCTTTCAAACCATTCTTTCTAAATTGTAGATGGGAAGTTCATAAAGTAGAAAGTTCATAAAGTAGAAAGTTAATATAGTAGAAAGTTTTGGTGTTGCAAATTATAGAGAGATGCAAGGCCTTGCGTCTGTACTGATTTCATAAAGTCCAAAGGTTTAACTGTTTATTTGTTTAATCGTTTATAAGTCATAAACGCATAAACGAATAAACATCTCATGGATTGCAAAATTGCTGAACTGCGACTGAGTTCATAAAGTTTGAAAGTTCATAAAGTAGAAAGTTCATAAAGTCCAAAGGTGAACTTAAGCTACTCAAATCTGGTGGAATAAGGCTCGTGATTTGTAAGACAATATCCCAAATGCCGACACTGAAAACTGATCACTCATCATCATCGTCAACCAACAACCACTAACCATTAATCATTAACCATTTACCGGTGCTAATTCTACCTCCAAACCATCAATGGCGTCCACCATTTTGATTTGACAACCCAAACGACTGTTTGATTTTACAAAAAAGGCTTGGTCCAACATATCTTCCTCATCTTGAGAAGCTTCAGGAAGGTCATGATCACTCAGTACATACACATGGCAAGAAGCGCATAGAGCCATTCCACCACAAGTTCCCTCTACGGGCAATTCATAAGATTTACAAACTTCCATCAAGTTCATAGCCATATCTGTAGGTGCATCCAATTCGTGTTGTACACCTTCTCTATCTTTTACTTTTATACTGATAATGTCTTCCATTCTTTGTTTTTACTCACCGTACAATTGCAAGTTCACCCATTTTAGTTCCATATTTTTGAATGATTGCGCCACAAAACTAAAATATTTATCAATATGCAAAAAGTCTAATTGTAATTGAATTGCAAGGACCAAACAACATTGTTTTTAAAATTTTAAGAAATGGTCTCATTTGTGTTAATCCTATTATAAATGACCGCATCAAAGACATCATCTGGCTAACTTTTAGCAATTTTATTTCGTCATAATTGTAGACATAAAAACTATTTGACATGAAAAAGATTGCTATACTATTGTTGCTCGTGGTGGGGTTTTCTAGCTGTACTGATTATGATGAGGTAATTCTGCCAGTTGTAGGTTTTTACGATGCCCGAGTAGTCGGCTATTCAGGAGGTTTTGAAATGAATGTTGCTGCCAATGGTGGCAAAAATGTCATCATAGAAGCACCTTTTGACGGAGAAATTTGGGAAATCATCGACGCTAGATTTAATGATGGGGAAGATTTTAGAAAGGAAATAAATATACCAAGGCAATCACTGGGTGATGGTGTTGAAATCTGGGGAGAAGGTTTTTATTACGATGGTAATATCCAGTTGGATTATAAAATGTCTTTCTGGGGAGACGTATATAAGTATAAAATACTAGGAAGCCAGTATTGATATTCAAAATAAAGGGCAGCCCTACAAAATATTGACAATGCAATATTTGACTCTCAACAGCGGGGCTGCCCCTCTTGCTTTTTTCTTTTTTGAGGAGCTAATTTAATGAAACAAATATTAATTATTGTTTTGAGGAGCAAATCGCGGTTAGATTCCAGTTTTCAAATCGGTTCCAGCCTCAGTTTCAGCTTTGCCCATAACTTGTATTCAGCAGTCAGTTTTCTGTTTCAGTAATGTTTGGCATTGTCAAAGGCAGAGACTTAAGTCTCGCCACCAGAGTAATTACGGAAATTCAACAGTTCAACAATTTAGCCTCAAGCTTCGAGCACCAGCTACCAGCCTTTTCTTTCCATTTAAAATCACTTCTGCAATTAAGCAATTTCGCAGTTTTGCAATTAAGCACGGTGCAGGCAGACTAAAGTCTCGCCACCACATGTGGTCTAAAATTCAGAAGCCTGAAAAGATAAATCTCCCCAGGCTTCGTCCAAATTTTACAACATTTTCTCTAAAACCGCTTACTTCACTACGTGCATATGCACAGTAAGTGCGGTATTTTCAATAGGAACGACAGGAAAGGGGGTTATAGAGTCAATTACAAACTCATAACCCTGGTATGTAAACTTTTCTTGAATATTTTTTTGATAAGTAAAACTGGTATCTTGTACAGTAGATCCATCAAATTGCACATCGATGACCACCTCGCCAGCCCAAACACACATCACTTGAGTCGGACAACGACTATCTTTTAAGTCTTCCATCGTGAAACTCAACTCATCGTTTAAACAATAGTTTATACCTTTTTCAAACCTGGTCAATTTCATAGCGTCATTTTCGCAATCATCTGTACCACTACAAGCAATAAATAAAGTCAGTATTGATAAACTTAAGAATACCATTTTCATCATAACACTCGATTTATAATAGTAGACGACATGCTGATGAACTTAGGTTGGGAATTGTTTTAATTTTTTTTGCCTCGCCAATTTGCTTCCAGTTTTGGTAATATTTTGATCATGCCACCATAGATTTATTTCAAAAACCGTGGATAGAAATCATACCATTGTTTTCTAAAAACATCCCTTTTTTAAAACAAATGGATTTGAAAACCAAGCTATAAAATTTTTGCAGAAAAAGGGTAGAAAGCCCTTATTTCGCTACGATTATGATAAAAAACAAAATTTTGATAGGTGTTGAAAAAAATGATTTTTCATAATATATTTTTTAAATATGACTTTATTTTAATAAAATATTCTAAAAAATTAGGATTATACAAAATAATATTCTACTATTGACCATAGTATCCATTTTGTAGAAAAAGTGAATGTGTTATTTGCATGTCGGGGTAAGTCTTGAGTTCTATCGGCAATAATCATTGATTTATTAAGTATATAAAATGTTTAAGATGGAGTATTATAACCTCAGAAATTACCTCAAAATCGCATTGACTACTGTGGTCTGCATTATGATCACAACAATGGTCAAAAGCCAATCTCCTCCGCCACTTGGTGCAACTTCAACTTTTGCTTTATTTACAGCAGTAGGTGCTTTCAATAATACAGGTAATTCAGTTGTCACTGGAGATGTTGGAACCAATAGTGGAGCGTTCACATTTGGCTCAGGGACTTTGGTTGGAAACCAACATGTTATCGACGGTGTTTCAGCAACTGCGGCAACAGATGTCGACGTAGCCTACATGTATTTGGACGGTTTACCTGCCGGGCCAGTAATTAGCACCAATTTGAATGGGCAAATATTGACACCAGGACTTTATACATTGGGAGCAGCTACGTCTTTATCTACCACTTTAACATTGGATGCAGAGGGAGATTCAAGTGCAATATTTATATTTCAAATAGATGGAGCTTTATCAACAGGATCTTTATCAAATGTTGTGTTGACAGGTAATGCATCCTTTTGTAATGTCTTTTGGCAAATCAATGGGCAAGTACAAATAGGCGAAGGAGCCACTTTCTTGGGCACTATCCTTGCGAATGGGGCAATCAATTTATTGGAAGGTGCAACATTATTTGGCCAGGGGCTATCAAGGGCTGGGGCCATAAACACAAGTAATGTTACAGTAACTACTGGTTTAAACCCAGTTGCATCAATTATAGTACCTGATGGTCCACTCAATTTTTGTGAAGGAGATAGCGTCGTTCTTTCTGGCAATGTGGGTGGTACCTGGAACGTAGGAGGTACAGCTGCATCCCTTAAAGTTTTCGCAGCAGGTACCTATTATGTTATGAATAGTACCAATTGCGGTACTGTCATTTCTAACTTAATGACCATCACAACATTCTCTGTTATTCCGACCATAACTGCCGATGGCCCAACTAGTTTCTGTACTGGTGATACGGTAATACTTACTTCTTCTCCATCCACTGGCTATTTGTGGAGTAATGGCGCAACTACACAAAGCATCATCGTGACTACTTCAGGATCATATACCGTTACCACACAAGATGGATGTGGAAATGGAGTTTCTGAACCAGTTGAAGTTACTGTTTCACAGAACATACGACCAATAATAACTGCCAACGGCCCAACTACCTTTTGTTTGGGCGAATCAGTAACCTTGACCGCTACCTTATCAACCTCATACATGTGGAGTACGGGAGCAACTTCACAATCTATCTTGGTGACAACTTCAGGAAATTATACAGTAACTACACCAGATGCTTGTATTTCTGCACCAATGACAATCACTGTGGACTCTACGCCAGATTGCGGTGTGATGGAACCTATTCCAACAATGGGACAATGGTCACTCATTATGCTGTTTCTGTTATTTGCGATTTCAGGCACTTTATTTATGAAGGGAAAACTATCGAAGGGGTCTATTTACCCTACCTTAGAGTAGAGCTGAGGTATTGAGGCCAAATTTGATTAAGTAAGATTGAAACAAAAGTTAATCAAAAAATAAATTCATTAATAAAGAGTAGGAAGATTTAGACCAGAGCTAATTTTTCTACTCTTTTTCTTTCTCATCTTCTTTCTCCTTTTTCTTATCCTTAAAAAATCCTCTTACCAAGAAATTGTGTTTAAGGGCTTCCATAACTTCGTTGAATTTCATCGAACCTTCATTCAAATTGTGAATCATTTCATTGAGTTCTTCGGCTGTCTTTGTGTCTTTCGAAAGAAGGGATATAACATTTTTGTCACCTTCCATTTGTTTGATCAAATCATTAAATTTGGAGGTCGCAGCTTCCATGTTTTCACCAGACTGCAATAAACTCTTCAACAAAGGTTCTGTCCGCACTGTAATCAATTGGTCCAAATCACTTGAAATAGTTGCAACCTGTGTGCGCAAACTTGTATCCTTAAATAAATATCCCAATGTACTTTTACCTTGATTGATCTGATCTATATAGGCCCCAGTTTTATTAACCATACGGCTCAACTCTAGAGTGGTACGATTCATGTTATTGATAGAAGCTACTAATTCTTTCGCCACCATTTCGTCATTGAGGAGAGTGGAAATAGTACCATTCCCTCCAGCAATTTCACTGGTTATTTTCATCAAATTTTGTGATGTTGCATTTATGTATTCTCCTGTAGATGAAAGCGTTTGCAGCAGATCATCCGTTTTGATCTTTGGAATAGTCTTTAAAGTATCTCCATTGCTTACTACAGTTTTATTTCCATTCCCAGCACTTATTTCAACAATTACATTGCCAACCAAACCATCGGTTCCAATCTTAGCAAGTGCATCTTGCTTGATAAAAGATTGAACTTCTTTTTTGATACTCATATCTACTCTTATTGTGGTTTCATTAAGGATTTTAATTGCTTTGACAGAACCCACATTTATCCCTGAATATCTCACACCATTGCCAGGTTGTAAGCCATTGACATCTTCAAAAACAGCACTCAAAACAAACGAAGATCCAAACATATTTTGACGACTTCCTATATAATAAATTCCAGCAATAAATAAGGTCATTGCGACAATAACAAATACTCCAAGTTTTACATTATTTATTTTGTCATTTCTCATATCTCCTATTTATTCTTTCTCAAAAAATTTGTATTTCTTTAAAAAATGCCTTCACTTTCGGGTCCTCAGAACGAGATAAGTCATCATAAGTTCCTTCCGCATAATTAATTCCATCCTGCAATACAATGATTCTACTTGATATGACTCTTGCACAATCCATATCGTGCGTAATGATTAAAGAAGCCGTATTGAGTTCCTTCTGTATGCTAAACATTAATTTAATGATTTCATTGGACGTAATGGGATCAAGTCCACTTGTCGGTTCGTCGTAGAGGATAATTTTAGGCTTCAAGATGAGCATACGCGCTAAAGCAATTCTTCTTTTCATGCCTCCAGAAAGTTCGGCAGGCATCAACTCCAAAGTATGTTCTAATCCAACACTGCGTAATGCCGACAAAACTAACTCATCTTCATTTTGGCCCTTCATTCGTTCCGGATGCCTTCTCAATGGAAATAACAAATTCTCCCGTACAGTCATAGAATCGTATAAAGCACTTCCTTGAAATAGAAAACCTACTTCAGATCTGATGATGTCCAACTCATCCCTCTCCATGTCTGGTATGGATCGGCCTATCACTTTGACTTCGCCTTCATCTATGTCATTCAAACCAACTAAACATTTAATAAGCACAGATTTACCAGATCCTGACTTACCCAAAATCACCACATTTTCATTGGGATACAACTTTAAATTGAATCCTTTGAGCACTTGGTTGCTCCCAAAGGATTTTTTCAAATTATTGATTTCTACCAATGGAACATTTTCCTCTTTTAATGGATTGGTCGTTTTCATCATATTTCCCAAAATATATCTGCTACCATTACTGCAATGAAATCAATTATAAAAAGAAGCAAACTAGCAGTAACCACTGCTGAGTTCGCCGCTTTTCCAACTCCTTCAGTACCTTTATTAGAAGTATACCCTTTATAACATCCTACAATACCAATGGCAAAACCAAAAAAGAAGGTTTTTAAGGTTGCTGGTATGATGTCACCAAATACCAGGGAACTAAAAACATAATTGTAATACTGATAAAAACTGACACTGCCCTTGCTGGATTCAATCAAATAAGAACCAAACAAACCCACCGCATCGGCTACAAAAGTGAGGAGAGGCAACATAAGAATTGCTGCCCAAACCCGAGTCACTACCAGATATTTGAATGGATTGGTGCCAGAAACTTCCATAGCGTCTATCTGCTCTGTCACTTTCATAGAACCTAGTTCAGCACCAATACTCGACCCAATTTTGCCTGCGCAGATGAGTGCTGTAATCATCGGTCCTATCTCTCTTACCATAGAAATACCGATCATTCTGGGCATATAGGCTACTGCACCAAATTCCACCATTGTTGGTCTCACTTGTAAGGTCAAAACCAAACCCATGATAAAGCCTGTGACAGCCACTAAAAACAATGACTTATACCCTATGATATAACACTGTTTGATCAATTCCTTGCTTTCAAATGGCCTCGAAAATGCAACTTGAAAAAACCTGCCAGCAAACCTTGAAAGCTCACCAACTTCTTCAAAAAAATCATATAAGCTTTTTGGGAATTCCATAATTTAAAATATCAATGCCGAGGTTATAACTAATGGAATAATCAAATTTCATTCACTTTTGCCTTAGATAAATGCTCCTTAAATAGGTGAAAATTGAGTAAACTTCTGTTTCATTTTCGTCAAGTTACACTTAAATATATAAAGTTGAGGTGATACTAATCATATATCAGCATGATACCCGTTTATGTTCATTTATTTAGGTCTTCTGATTTTATTTACCTTTCTTGGAGTTCACCTCCAATATTTTGGGCTAAAGCCCGAAATGTGGTAAATTTCTTTTGCCACTAGCTGAAGCAAGTGGCAACTTAGTAGGTGACTTTTAAAATAAATCAAAACTGACAGCTGGGTACTGAAAACTGGTCTCTCTTTAAAATAAGTTTTGTCCTCCAATAAGGGTGGGGATATTTTTGGGCTAAAGCCCGAGTTGTGGAGAATTTCTTTTGCCACTAGCTAAAGCAAGTGGCAAATAATGTGTTGAATTTTGCCTCCTGGCAAAAACACCTTTTCTTTACAGGTGGTTTCATCGTGCCGAATAGAAAGGGGCAAGCCCTTTCTTTACAGGTGGTTCCATCTTACATTTCACATTTCACATTTCACACCATTCACTATTTACTTACTTTCGTGCCAAATAGAAAGGGGCAAGCCCTTCCTTTACAGGTGGTTCCATCTTACATTTCACATTTCACACCATTCACTATTTACTTACATTCGTGCCAAATAGAAAGGGGCAAGCCCTTTCTTTACTGGTGGTCCATTTTACATTTCACATTTCACATCTCACATCATTCACTATTCACTATTTACTTTCATTCGTGCCAAATAGAAAGGGGTAAGCCCTTTCTTTACTGGAGGTTCCATTTCACATTAGACCTGAGAAGAGGCTGTCTAAAAAGCCCCTAAAAAAAGAATCCCTGGCACTTAAAAAAGCGTCAGGGAAATTTCTTTGTTCCCAAAAAGAATCGTACCTTTTGGGTGCAACACAAAGAAGCATGAAAGTACAATTCAAATCGTTCCCAAGCAATAATCCAAGCCTTTTTCCTGAAGATATTTTTGCTAAAATTCCTGAAAATCATCCAGTTCGATTGGTTGCGCAGGTAGTTGATCAACTTGACATAGATCCAATTCTAAATTTATATAAAGGAGGAGGTACGACCAGCTTCCATCCACGCATGATGATTAAGGTATTGTTTTACTCCTATTTAAACAATATTTATTCGTGTCGAAAGATGGAAAAAGCTTTACATGAGAATATCTATTTTATGTGGTTGTCTGGCAACAGTACACCAGATTATCGAACAATTAATTATTTTAGGGGCAAGCGCCTAAAAGGCCTGATACAAGGATTATTTGCTGATGTTGTAATGTTGTTGCATCAGTTGGAATATGTAAGCCTAAATGTTCAATACATTGATGGGACTAAGATAGAGTCTGCAGCAAATAGGTATACCTTTGTTTGGAAAGGATCAGTGGAGAAAAACAAAGCCAAACTAGAATTGAAGATTAACGATATACTAAACCAGATAGAGGCTCAGATCAAGCAGGAACAAAAAGAAATAAATAAAGAAGAAATTGTAAAGCCAATAAACAGCAGCGAATTGAGACAGAAAATATCTCAACTCAATGAAAAAAACTCAGTGTTAGCAAAGGACTCGCAAAAGCAATTAAAAAAACTAAATGAGCAGGATCTCCCAAGGCTAGAAAAATATGAGAAACAATTGGAGATCTTAGGAGAAAGGAACTCTTTCAGTAAAACTGACCCCGATGCTACCTTCATGAGATTGAAGGATGACCATATGCAAAATGGTCAATTAAAGCCAGCCTACAATACTCAAATCAGCACAGAAGGTCAGTTTATTACACACTTCAGTATTCATCAAACACCAGCAGATACAACTACACTGGAATCTCATCTGGACTCCTTTGAGCAACAGTATGGTTTACAGAGCCAAGTGGTTGTAGCGGATGCTGGATATGGAAGTGAAGAGAATTATGATATAATGCAGCAAAAGCAAATTGATCCATATGTGAAGTTTAACTACTTTCACAAAGAGCAAAAGCGCAAGTATAAAAATGATCCATTTTCACCACAGAACCTGTATTACAACTCTAAGGATGATTACTATATATGCCCTATGGGTCAAAAAATGCAGCTTGTTGATAAAAGCACGCGAACAACAAGGAACGGTTATAATTCTGAGATATCTCATTATAAAGCATCCAGATGTGAAGGGTGTCCATTGCGAGGCATGTGTCATAAAAGTGAGGGTAACAGGAAAATTGAAATAAATCACAACCTAAATAAGCATAAAGAGAAAGTAAGGGAAATGCTCCACTCTGAAGAAGGGCTTTATTATAGAAGAAAAAGGCCTGTAGAAGTAGAAGCAGTTTTTGGGCAAATGAAAAGTAATAATAGGTTTACACGGTTTACATTAAAAGGTTTTTCTAAAATAGAAATAGAATTTGGATTAATGGCATTAGGGCATAATCTGAGAAAAGCATTTGTAAAAATGAATAAAAGTGGCAATAATTCGCCCAAAACAGCTAAAAACACCCATTTAAACACCTATAAATTATACTATGAGCAAGATGGTCAATTATCTGTTAGGGCAGCATAGTCAAGTTGCCGCAGCTTCATAATAACAAAAATTTACTGTATCGAAGAAAAGGCCGTCCTTTTTAGACAGCCCCCCTCAACGTTTGGGTTCCATTTCACATCATTCACTTACATTCGTGCCGAATAGAAGGGCAAGCCCTTTCTTTACTGGTGGTCCATTTTATATTTTCGTAATCACTAACCATTAACCATTAACCATTAACCATTAACCATTAACCATTAATTATATATTGCCTTTCTTTAACTCTTCTCTGCATGGTTGGCCGCTCTAGCAGTCAAAGCCATAAAAGTCAAAGTCGGATTTTGAGTACCAGTGGAAGTCATACAAGCACCATCCGTCACAAAGACATTTTTTGCTGCGTGGATTTGATTCCATTCATTCAGAACAGAAGTTTTAGCAGCTTTACCCATGCGAACACCACCCATTTCATGGATATCTGACCCTGGAGGTGATTTGGTGTCGTTTGCAGTGATGTTGATAAAACCTGCATTTTCAAACATTTCTTTTGATTGCTCTACATAATCTGCGACCATCTTATCGTCGTTTTCAGTCCAGTCGCAAGAGATAATCAATTGTGGAATGCCGTATTTGTCTTTGAGTTCTTTGTGAAGACGCACATGGTTTTCTTCAATAGGCACACATTCGCCCATCATCCAAGAACTCATATTCCAATTACCAAGTTGTGGGTTTAAAATATTTTCTCGCAATTGATCGCCAATAACACTGGTATCAGAGCCAGATCCTCGTCCTCCCGATATGCCAATGGCATAGCCACGTAAAAAGTCGGTTTCCTGCTTTAAAATGTTCCTAAATCTTGGAATGTAGGCATTTGATGGATTACCACCAGCTGTTTTTTTATCCTTAAGTCCCTCATATTGAGCATTAGCCTTGCCCCTGTAATTATGCCAGGAAATGTATTTTCCCAATATGCCACTGTCATTACCCAAGCCATTTTCAAACCGAGCAGAAGTCGAATTGAGTAAAATGGCATTGGAATTCAAAGTTGAAGCATTAACAAAGACAATTTTGCATAAAATTCAATCATTTCTTTGCTATGACTATCAATGATGCGAACACCAGTTACTTTTTCCTTTTTGTCGTCATAAATCAAGGAATGGACAACTGCATCAGGTCTCATGGTTAAATTACCAGTTTTCATTGCCCAAGGTATAGTTGAAGAATTACTGCTGAAATAGGCTCCAAAAACACAACCGCGATTGCACTGCCTTTGCCCCTGGCATTTAAATCTTCCTTGCTGTTCATGAATAGGCTGTGGATCCGTGATGTGGGCACATCTTGCCTGTATAAGATGACGATCACTACCATAATTCTTTTTGAGGCTTTCTTTGAAATAAGTCTCCAAACAAGAGAGTTCAAATCCAGGCATTACTTCGCTATCCGGTAGTTCAGGTAGTCCATTTTTTTGGCCTGCAATGCCTGCAAATTTTTCAACATAACTGTACCAAGATTCAATGTCTTTATATCTGATCGGCCAGTCGACAGCAAAACCATCCCTTATTGGCCCTTCAAAATCATAATCGCTCCACCTTTGAGTTTGCCTTGCCCACAATAGCGATTTGCCTCCGACGTGGTAGCTTCTAAACCACCTGAAAGGTTTTTCATAAACAACTGGTTGTTCGTCTTCCTTTAAGGTCCAATGGAGGGATTCTGCCCTCAGAAATCTGCCATTTCCTTCATAACCACCTCGATCTTTGATGGGCACAGTACCGCGATACTCAAAGTCCCAAGGCGCTTTTGAGGCAGTTGGATAATCGACTATGTGTTTGACATCTCTTCCTCGCTCAAGCACAATCGTCTTTAGGCCTGCATCGCACAACTCTTTTGCAGCCCAACCACCACTTGCTCCTGAACCGATGACAATTGCATCATAGGTGCGATTCTCTTTTGATTTTATATTTAAATTTGCCATGTTTCTCTTTTGATTTGAATGAATTATTTAGCAGCTGTTTGTGCGTCAGCGCAGCCATCCCAAAAGCCAGGGACTACCACGTAGCCCAATCTTTCTCCTAAAATCTCTTCACTGGTACTGTATCCGCGAATGGTTTCTGATTTCAAAAGGTTGAAAAATTTCTTTTCATCAGCAACTTCACTATTGAAAGTTAGGAAGATGGCTTCTCTTTCCATTTGACTACAATTTTCAAACAGATTTGAATACTTAACTTCTGCTCTATCATTAAGAGCCTTCACCTGAACTTTAATGTTATTTTGCACCGTTTCATCGTAGCAATCTGCAAAAAGCTTCATCAAAAATATATCTACACCGACATCGAGTGCTCCAATACTGTTTCCTTTTGGAATGATGGTGTCGGCTATGGATTTGATGGTACTTTGCTCAGTTGGTGTAAAAACATTTGGATCAAATTCCAAATCTGTTTTTCTCCAATTGGTTGACCAGGCTGGCAAGAATGCCAATGATCCCGACGCAGTTAATAAAGTTTTGAGTGTGTCTCTACGATTCATGATTTTGCTTTAACATCCAAAAATGGTCACGCTTTTACCAATTGCTATTCTGAATTTTAATGAGTGAAACTTCCCACCAGCTGTAGATAAGACCAATGACCTAAACGAATGATAAATATAATACGATCAATCTTGATTTTCCTAATTCATTGGGAAGATACTAACCCGAAATATAGAATCCAAAGGGAAATTGGGCTAAAGCCCGCGGTGTCGGATGAACCAATAGCCACAGGCTAAAGCCAATGGCTAATGAAGAAGGCTTACACTAGATTATAGCTAGAATTCATTTCATTTTCATTCCGATAGCTATCGCAACAGATTTCCTCAAAAAGCTGATAGCTGAAAACTGATAGCTGAACGCAATCCACATCAGGGAAATTGAGCTAAAGCCCACTGTATCGGGATGGACCATTGGGCACAGGCTAAAGCCAGTGGCTAATGAAAAGGATTACGAGAAAGACTCGCCGGTTTCTATCCTTAACTTTCCGATTTCCGATTTCCGGTCCCCGGTTTCCGGTTTCCTGTTTCCATTACTTTCCCCTCATTTTTGAAATCTCACTTAAAAAGCCTGCTTTTTTTACCTCGTCCTCTTTAGTTTTGTTGGCCCAATCTATCGCAGTGTCAAATTCACCCTTCTGAGCATATACATAAGAAAGATTAAACATAGCATCTTCAAATTTTGGATTGATGAAAAGTGCTCTTTTAAAAACTTCAATGGCTTGATCATATTTTTGGAGTTTTACCAAGCAACTAGCATAGTCATTGATGGTTTGAAAATGATAAGGAGTATGTTTGTATGCTATTGCCAAAGAAGCTTCTGCTTTGTCAAACATATTTTGATGAAAGTAACCCAATCCTTCCAACCATTTGGAGAAGATGCCATAGGACTTATTTGGAAAAGGGGAGAATAAGCCAATCCACTCTCTTTTTGCCATGATTGGCCACTGGTTTGATGATTGGGCTGCCAATGATTTGGATACATGATTTTCTCCCTTCATTTGAAAATAACTCAAAGGCAGATTCAGTATCAGAAGTAGAGGCAAAATAATCAAAATTGATTTTTGAACTTTAGCAGTTTGGTCTATTTTAAATCCAAAACCATTTGAACTATTGGTTCTCCAAATGATCAGAGCCAAAATAAATGACAATAAAATTTGGTGTTCGAATCTTTCTTTTGGGAAATCAAAAAAGGCAATGATCATATAGCCCATCAGTAACCCAAACAACGTCAATAATTCTACCTTTTTGGACTCCAATGGATTTCTGAACTGCCTGATCAATGTAAATAATGGAATTAGGAAAATGGCCAAGTAAGCAATGATTCCAAAAATCCCTAATTCAGCAAAAACTTCAAGGAAGTCATTATGGGCTCTTGAAAAAATAACATTTAAGGATTGCAACCTGTAACCACCGCCAACACCCTTGGATGGAAACACGATTTTCCAGTTTCCAGCTCCATAGCCTGTTACCCATTGATCAGCAATCACAAGGGAAGTCTTGTACCACACAAACACCCTTTCTGTACCTGAAGCACTTTGAAATAGCCAGGTTGGATTAAACTGTTTTAGATCTTCAGTTGTGCCGACCTAAACTGAAAAATGCAATGGGACCCATCAAAAATTCCTCAATTAGGGTGGCAATATTGCTTTGTACAGCACTTTTTTATAATTGGTGTTGGCCGTTGCCATTCCAATACCTGATAATAGTCCCAGCAAAGTTAGAGCTATCAAAACTCCCTCTTGACCTCAAAGGAAAATGACAATGATTTGTAAAACATGATCGCATAAACCCATTTCGAACTTTTTGAGCCACCACACCGTACAAATTGATGCCCAAAAGCAAAAATAAAAAGGATGCCAGCAAATTTTTATGGCCAGACATACCTATCACTTTGTAAATGTTGTCACCCTGTAAACCATCAGAAAGTCCAACCTTTAGCAATTGCCATAAACCAATACTGACCGTGACAAGGCTCAAAACTGCTACTCCTCTAAATAAAAATTGGTCAGATATCTCTTCAGAAAGTAGCCTAAATCCAATATAAAAAGCAAATGCCAGCAATATGGATTGAGTAGTCACCAAGCCGGCTGAAGGCAAAAACGCCCACATCAACGACAAGTAACTTATCAAAAGATAAGCCAAAAAGAAAAGGTCTAAGAGATGTATTTTGAGATTTTGATATCGAGGAAAGACAAAAAAATAAGCCCAAATACCAACCAAACTAAACGCCAAAAATCTCCCCAAATGATATTCATCCAGTAGTCCCGGCGTTCTACCAAAACCCATGACTAAAAAAATTAGTCCAAATAAGATTTTCACACTGATTGCTAATGGACTACTTTTTACTTTTATATTTGACATCAGAGAAAAACTTGCTTAAGTGTTTTCAATTAAAAAATGACCACAAATCCTCAAAATATCATCAACACTGATTTGCATTTGATGCAAGTGATTTTACCATTCTGTTATTTTGATTTATTTTCCCACCCTTTGCGCTTAGAGGAAATCTACCATTTCAGTCGATATGATGGGCTTACCAAAGATAGGATTAAATTATTCATCGATCAATTAGTGGCCCAGGAAATTATTTACTGCTTTGGTGAATATTATGCAATGAGCAACAGACCCGATTGGGTAAATCTCAGATTGGAGTACAATTCTCGGGCCCAACTTTACAAAGCCAAAGCTCAAAAAATGGTCAAATTGATTGCAAAATTTCCATTTGTAAAGGCGGTATTTATTTCCGGTTCTCTTTCAAAGGAGATCATGCACGAAAATGGCGATATAGATTATTTCATCATCACGCGTAAAAACTGCCTTTGGATGGCGCGCACTTTTTTGATTCTTTACAAAAAAATATTTCTTTTTAATTCGCATAAATACTTTTGCCTCAATTACTTCATTGATGAAAATCATTTGGAAATTGAGGAGAAAAATATTTTTACTGCAGCAAATTGCGACTTTGGTGCCAATGTATGGAAATCAAATTTGTCAAGATTTTTATAATTCAAATCATTGGGTAAATGATTTTCTACCCAATTACCCGGAAAAACAATTAAATCAAATTTCTACTTCCAAAGATGGATGGACTTCAAGGTTCATGTCAATGGTTGCGGAAAGTTCAATTGGTAAAAAAGTTGAAGTGCTATTAATGAATGTTACGCTTGCTTTCTGGAAGCGCAAATTCAATAATTTCGATAAACAAACTTTTGAAAAGGCATTCAAATCCAGACCTTACATTTCAAAACACCACCCGCTCAACTTTCAAGCCAAAGTATTAGCAGCTTATAATACACGCAAGCAAAACTTTGAAGAAAAGTACAAAGTGATTTTCGATGAAAAAAACTAATACTCAAGATCCGACTAAGTTACTATTTTGCCCTTCCTATTTTTATCGATTTGACAAAAAGCAGTGGGAGGATAATCGGCCATACCCACCTTATGGCACTTTATATGCAGCAGCGGTGATGCGACAAGAAGGTTATGAGGTCAGCTTTTTTGATACACATTTGCGCACAAATACGCATGAAATCATTCCCGTTTTAGCATTCGAAAAACCAGACTTTCTGGTCATTTATGACGATGGATTCAATTATCTGACCAAGATGTGCCTCACTGCTATGCGTTCTGCGGCGTTTGAAATGATTAAATTTGCTAAGAAGGAAAATGCCACAGTCATCGTTTGTAATTCCGACGCCACCGATCATTTTGACAAATATTTGGACAGCGGTGCTGACTACATCATTTTCGGTGAAGGAGAAAATTACTTTACAGGAATTAATTGCCGATTTTGAGTCTCCAGAACCCAATCCTTCAGCCATCAAAGGCATTGCATATAAAGACTCTACAGGAATTGTTGTCAATCAAAAAAGGCCAGTATTACATGATTTAGATAGTTTGCCAGACCCTGCTTGGGATCTCATTGATTTGAAAGCCTACCAAGATATTTGGAAAAACAACCATGGTTATTTTTCACTCAATATTGCGACAACCAGAGGATGCCCTTTTAAGTGTAATTGGTGTGCCAAACCTATTTATGGGAATCGATACAATTCCAGATCTCCGGAAAGAGTCGCCCAAGAATTAAATTATTTGAATAAGCAATTTGGTGCAAGTCATTTTGGATTGCCGACGACATTTGGTCTGAAACCCAAATGGGTGGAGGAATTCAGAACCGAGGTACAACGTTTGGATTTAAAAATTAAGTATAAAAATCAATCAAGGGGCCGATCTACTACTACAACAGACTACATCGATGACTTGGTAACATCTGGATTGGATATGGCTTGGATTGGAGCGGAATCTGGCTCCCAAAAAATTCTGGACGCCATGGACAAAGGTATTACGGTAGCTCAAATTGGGGAAGCCAGAAATCTTTTAAAATCCAAAAAGGTAAACGTTGGTTTCTTTTTGCAATTTGGATATTTGGGGGAAAATCTGGAAGATATAGAGGCAACGATCGAAATGGTACAGAAACTAAATCCTGATGACATTGGCATCTCGGTTTCTTACCTATTGCCTGGAACCCTCTTTTATGAAAAGGTAAAAGACCAATTGAAAACTAAGCAAAATTGGGTCAATTCCGACGATTTGGATATGATGTATGAAGGCACTTTTAGTCCTCAGTTTTATAAAAGATTACATCGGTATGTACACAAGGTTTTTAGACTTGGCCAAGGTTTGAATAATTTTAAAAAACTATTTAGTTATCCAAATTCTATAAATGCCCAAGGATTAAAATCAATTGCATCCATTGGATATTATTTACCTGCTTCCTGGATAGATCGATTGAAATTAAAGTTTCTTTGTAATGAGTTACCATTATGGCCCTCATCTAAGCAACTTTCATAAAAATCCAAACCTTAGAATCAAGATATTTCGTAAAAATCCAAACCTTAGAATTGCCATTTTTGATATAAATCCAAATCTTAGAATAATTATGTAGTAATCCTTCACTAAACAATCCAGTATTTATCCAAGCACACTTCAACTTTTCTTTAACTTTGATTCGAATCAAGGATTAACCAATAAAAATGTCTGTAACCAGTTTTGATGCCATCGCAACCGAATATGACCTTTCATTTTCTGAAAGCAAAATTGGGAAAGCACAAAGAAATCAAGTTCATGCCTTTTTGAACGAAGCGTTGGGTCAAAAAACTGGTTTAAATATCTTAGAACTCAATTGTGGAACTGGAATTGATGCCATTTATTTGGCAGCCAAAAATCATAAAATATTGGCCACCGACATCTCAGAAGGTATGATTGATTTGGTAAATGACAAGATCAAAACACTCCATTTGACTGATCACATTCAAACAAAAGTCATGGACATCAAACAACTAGAATACTTGACTCCAGAAATAAAGTACGACCTCATTTTTTCTAATTTCGGGGGTTTTAATTGTCTTTCTCCGTCCGAAATTCAAAAGGCCAGTAATGAATTGTCAAGATTATTAGCTGACAGAGGTCAATTCATTGCAGTGATTATGCCCAATTTTTGTGCTTGGGAAACCATTTATTTTTTATCAAAGTTGTCTCTCAGAAAAGCATTTAGGAGATTTTCTAAAACGCCTATACCGGCAAATCTGGATGCTCAAACCACTGTAAACACTTGGTATTACAGCCCAAGCCAATTTCTTAACTTACTTAGAAATGAGTTTACATTCAGCAAAAAACGTCCAATTGGCTTTTTCATCCCTCCATCTTATCTTACCTGGATTGCTCAAAGAACACCTCGTTTTTTCAATGTCTTAGTTTCCTTGGAAAAAAGAATGGCAAACCTTTCTTTTCTTGCTTTTACCAGTGATCATTATTATATAGAATGTATTAAAAGATGAGAAACTGTTCGCGTGATCAAAAATGAGTAAATTCGCTTTTTAAGACTGGGAAATTAATTATGAAAATAGTTTTCACACATGCCTATTTTTTAGAACAAGACCCCAAAGAAACGGTCATCATGAAACCCTATCCGCCCTTGGGTATATTGTATTTAAGTGCATGGCTGGAAAAATTTGGAATAGAAAATGAAGTCTTTGATTCCACTTTCTCTAATCCTGATAAACAAAGACAATACCTTCTTGAAAACCAACCAGATATCCTTGCAATCTACACCAATTTGATGAGCAAAATTCAAGTGGGTCAGCTGCTCCATTTCATTCGGAACCAACCAAATCTTGCCAAAATACTGGTCGTGATTGGCGGGCCAGATGTGAGCCACAATATTGAAAATTATTTGGCCTTGGGCGCTGATATTGTAGTCATTGGCGAAGGCGAACAAACCATTGAAATCGCCCAAACATGGAAAATGGGCTTCATTCACAATTTGGACACGTGGACGGACTTGCTTTTAGGGATGATGCTGGCGCCATTATTCAAACAAATCCCCGGGTAAAAATCTCAGATCTCGAAACCTTGCCCTTGCCCAATAGATCTAAAATTGACCTTCAAAAATATTTGGATGTTTGGAAACACCATCACGGATACAGCACCATTTCTGTGAGTACACAAAGGGGATGCCCATATACTTGCAAATGGTGCAGCACGGCGGTTTATGGTCAGAGTTATCGTCGCCGCACTCCCAAATCCGTGGTAGATGAGTTGGCTGTTCTTCAAAAAACATATCAAGCAGACCAAATTTGGTTTGTAGATGATGTTTTCACAGTGAGCCACAAATGGTTGACCGCATTCAGGGACGAGGTGGTTTCGCGAGGAATCAACTTTCCATTTGAGTGTATTACCCGAGCGGATAGATTGAATGCCGATGTCATCACCATATTAAAACAGGCAGGTTGTTTCAGGGTTTGGATTGGAGCAGAAAGCGGATCTCAGAAGATTTTGGACGCTATGGATCGGCGCGTGGATGCAGAATGGGTGCAATCCATGATCATTGAGGCCCGCAATCAGGGCATTGAAGCAGGAACTTTTATCATGTTGGGTTATCCCGGCGAAACCGAAAAGGACATCGTACAAACATTGGACCACTTACGCAAGTCAAATCCAGATCTTTATACCATCACAGTTGCTTACCCAATCAAGGGCACAGGACTTTATGAAGAAACGCAGAGTCATCATCAAACACCAGATGACTGGGCAAATAGCACCGATAGACAAATAGACTTCACCAGAACTTACCCTCGAAAATATTATGATTTTGCTGTGCGCTGGGTGGTCAATAGCATGCAGTTACACAAACTTCATTTAAATAATAAAAAGGCTAGTATTTCATATGTTAAAACAAGCGCCAAAGTGGTTTTGTCAAAACTTGGGATGAGTTTTTATAAATGGTCGGTTTTTGCAAAGTGAAAAATAAGATAGGGAAACATTAAATAAGTTTGGTATCGTGTAATAAAATGTTCTTTTAGAAAGCATGATTGCAGCAAATTTATTAACTTTAATTTATGAAAAAACAACGGCTATATTTGGATACTTCTGTTTTGGTGGGTTATACGATGAAGAATTTCAAGAAATTACAAAGCCATTATTTGAACGAATCGAAAAATCTGAATTTGAAATTATATTCTCAAATATTACTGAGCAGGAATTAGAAAATGCACCTCAAATAATAAAATCAACTATAAACTTACTGCCGCAAAATTCAACATTGCTTGTAAAATCAGATTTAGAGGCAGCTCAACTTCCCGAAAAGTATATTGATGAAAAGTGGTAGGCCCAACTTCCTATGCAGATTGTTTGCATATTGCATTGGCAACAATTCATAATGCAAATATTTTAGTAAGCTGGAATTTCAAGCACATAGTTAACGTTGTACGAATTGGAGGATATAATTCCGTAAATATTGCAGCAGGATATAAACCAATTGATATTCGTTCACCAAGAGAATTATTGAAATATGACGACTAAAGCAAAAAAAGTAAAAAAAGGTTTTGATGCGGTTAAATTTATGCGCGATCAAAGAGATAAAATTTCAACAGATATTATGAACTTAAGTCCAGAAGAAATAGTCAACTATTTTGAAAGGAAAGACAAAAAACCAGAATAATAAATCCTAGTCCTAACAACGTCTAGCTAACTTTGCGACATAATTCAGCTAATAAAACATTCTCGGACTAAGCTATACGGGCATTAAACGTAATAATACATAAAATTAGAAAAGTCGACAACTCATTGAAAATTCCGACTATACGGTTATATCGACAAAGAATTTTAATCAACTTCACTGCTGATCTGAAGCAGTGAAGAAAAGTATTC
>JADKBO010000008.1 GCA_016715105.1 Saprospiraceae bacterium
GATATTATGCTGACTCCCCTTTTCTAACCACTCTGGCCAATGACTATTCGTCACCTTGCAAAAGGCAAGATACTGTCCAATTGTTACCTCTGTATCACTCAGTTTGAAGCCACGACCCGGGATATTTACCATTTTGATGTAGGGTTTTGTATTATTCGCCTGTTCTTGCTTCTTTTGCTCTGCTGTTTCTATCTCCCTGATCTTATTACGAGCATCACTTACATAATTGCCACCAGGATAGTCAAAAATGTACACCTCATACGATGACTTCGTAGCGCTGCTATTGGCTTGCTGCCATGCAGATTCTTCATTTGCTTTCATTTCAGAAGGCATTGGCTCTTCCTCTACCATTGGCTGCTTTTCTACCATTGGCTCTTCTTCAGGTTTGAGCACCTCTACAATAGATCCACGCTCATCGATATAATACACACTATCTGCTACACTCACCTTACCTCGCCCTTCAATAAATGGACTTGCGGTCTCATACCGTGCATGGATGACTACTCTTCCTTTTGCATCTTTATAGCCATATATGCTTCCATCCTCATAAACCACAAGATCTGTTGATATCGCTCTGCTTCCACAGCTCCGCACTCCCAGCATCACCGATATTGCTAATGCGGAGCCACCAATAAGATAATGCAACCACTTTGGTATAGATACTGATGTAATAGCTGAAGTAGGCTTTGGATTTGGTTCGGGCTTGGGTTTTGGTGGTACAGGATCATATTGAGTGCTATCGCCCTCTGTTTGATTTCTACCAATATCATTTACTTCATATATAGAAACGCGGTCAGACAGAGGTTTGGAAAGCATAGGTCTCAGTATTCCAGACCAAATTGAAGACACCCTACTTAGATCCAAATCCTCATGTACGATCTTACTTTGTATCTCAAAATCGCTGTCTGTTGTACAATCATAAGGCACCTTTCCTGTCAGTGCGTGATAAAATGTTACCGCAAGGGAATATACATCACTTTTGGTGTCTACATTTTTTGGACTTTTGATCTGTTCCGGACTCAAATATACAGGTGTCCCCAGCATTTGATTGGTCCTAGTACCAAGTCCACTTTCTTTCACCTTGGCAATACCAAAGTCCAATATTTTTACTTCATCAGCTCTGGTGATGAAGATATTGGATGGTTTGATATCTCTGTGGACGATGTCCTTATAATGAGTAATTCTAAGTGCCAACACACATTGATCAAAATACTTTTGGGCTTTTTCATCTGAGATTTTACCCCTATCTATAAGCTCCTTCAAAGTATCTCCTTCAAGATATTCCATAATGATTGCTGGTTGTCCATTCACCTCATCCAAGTCATACGCTTGCCTGATGTGTTTATGTTCGATATCGACCATGATCTTGGCTTCCTGCTCAAATCTTTCCTTGATAGCACCGATGGCGCAAAGCTCTGCCTTAAGCACCTTGATCGCAGCCTTTTTGCCCAGCTTGTTCTCGGCATAATACACATTGGCCATGCCACCTGAGCCTATCAGATATTTGATCGTGTAATTTACCACTGTTTTGTTGATCATCTGTCTTTTACATTTTACTAAACCTACTTTTTACTTCCTACTGCCAATATTCATCAAACTACTAAAAAATGGCACCTGATTTTTCACTTTAATAAGCTAACAAACTAGTAGCAATATCTTGCTAAGCCACGTTTTTGTCCGTTTTCTAATTGGGAACTGGACAAATACCTGTTCATCGGTGGCCATCCTGCATGACCTACGAGCTAACGGGCAAGGCGGAAACCGCGATTGCCGTTGCGACGCGTTGGAGCGTATTTGAAGCGTAACGAAACAAGACAATTCTCTGCAAGGTCGAGCCAACTGCCGCCACGATAGACCCGATAAGCGCCTTCCTTGCTACTTGTCCATTCCCACACATTGCCAGACATATCATAGAGTCCATAATCATTGGGTACTTTACCCGAAACTTTATGAACTTTCCCACCACTATTAACTTCATACCACGCCACAGCATCTATATTGTCGCTGCCTGCATACTCATAACTCTTCCCGCCATTTGCTGCATATTCCCACTCAGACTCCGTGGGAAGTCTTCCGCCCATCCAATTACAAAACGCATCCGCATCCAAGGCACTTACCCCTGTAATGGCATGATTGGTGTTACTCTCAGACATTCCTACTTCTTTATACCAATCATAGCTCCCCGTATAGATATTAAATTTACCCCCCTTCTCTAACCACTCCGGCCAATGACTATTCGTCGCCTTGCAAAAGGCTAGGTACTGACCTATTGTCACCTCTGTCTCACTCAGCTTGAAGTCACGTCCAGGTATAGTTATCATCTTGATGTAGGGCTTGTATTATTCGGCTGTTCTTGCTTCTTTTGCTCTGCTGTTTCTATATCCTTGATCTTACTACGAGCATCACTCACATTCTTCCCACTCGGATAGTCACGGATGTACAACTCATACGATGACTTCGTAGCGCTGCTCTTGGCTTGCTGCCATGCAGTTTCTTCACTTGCTTTCATATAATCAGGCCTAGGCTCTTCTTGTACCATTGGCCTCTTTTCAGGTTTGAGCACCTCTACAATTGATCCACGATCATCGATATAATACACACTGTCTGCCACACTCACCTTACCTCGCCCGTCACTAAATGGACTTGCAGTCTCATACAGTGCAGGATAATTATTCTTCCTTTTTGCATCTTTATAGCCATATAAGCTTCCATCCTCATACACTACGAGATCTGTAGATATTGCTCCCCCTCCACAGCTCCTCACTCCCAGCATCACCGTTATTGCCAATGTGGTCCCACCAATAAGAGAATACAACCACTTGAAGCGTGATGGAGTAGGTTTCGGCTTTGGTTGGGGCTTACGTTGTGGTGGTAAAGGATCCACCACCGTGTCGGAAGTACTGCCTCCCTCCATAGCTACTTTAGACATTACGTCTTCGATGCTTTTCGTTCTTCGGGTTGGCTCTGTTACCAGACACCCATGAATCACTTCCTGCCAATTTGAGGGCACTGTGCTTATAGCCGATGGAATACTTGCATTTTTTATCTTGCTGATAATCTCTGCTCTCGCTGTCTCACTCCCATCATCCACACTCGCCTTAAAAGGAGTCTCTCCAACAAACAATTCATATAACACTACACCCAAACTCCACAAATCCACATTCTTACGCAGCTCCTTGCCTTCCAACTGCTCGGGGGCAACATACAGCAAACTACCACCTACAAAACTATTACTGAAATAGCTCTTTTCATTTTCAGTAAATTGCTTGCTCAGCCCAAAATCAGCTATCTTTGGCACATAATCTCCCTGATACCTTCTGCTATCGAATATTGGAACTCTTCAAGTCACGATGCACTACATTTATGAGAGTGTAAGTGATGAATACCGAGATGATACCCTTAGCGATACTCTCTTTATCTGCTTCTTTGAGTTTCTTGTTCTTAACCAGTTGCGATAGATTGCCATGTGGATAGTATTGCAAGATGCCATAATCCAAGGTACCAAATTGCGTTTTGAATCTAAGACAACTCTCATAATGAGCCACATTTTTGTGCTCTGGAAGCGATGTTGCCAGCTCCACTTCTTTCATCAAGGAGAGCGATTCTTGTCCCTTTTTAACTTCAGATACTTTTATAGCGACATACCTGTTACGGGTTTCATCAAAAGCCTTATATACTTTCCCGAAGCCACCACCACCCAACAGGTCGGTGTCCACATCGTATTTATATCGGGTAAAAAATTCTACTTGTGTCATGGGTTTATAATATTGATTTTGAGATGGCAATTCACCATGTAAAATGAAGTATTACTTACCAATTTTGACCTTTTCAAATCCAATTTTATAAACATTGAGTTGAAGTTCTTTCTTCCATTTGATGGCAAGATCCTGGCTTTTTTCGATCGTAAGTTTTCCAGAACTAGTACCCGTGATCAATTTTCGTCCAGTTTTAGTTTTAGCTATGGATTTCACAAGTAATTTGTAGTCATAAGTCCCTTTCTCAAGGATAATACGTCGCAATACTTTGGGCACATCCTGAGTGTGATATACTCCAGTTGTAGGTTTGATCGCCGATACTCAAAAAAAACTCCTCGTATTCTTGTTTGGGGTTTACTTGTGAAAATAATCCAAATTTAACCGTATTTGTTGGGTTTATATTGGGGTCAAAATCAGAATCTGGTTGGCCAGGTATTTTTTTCGCTTCTACCCATGATGCACCAATGCCAATTCCGTTTGTACCATACTTTAGCCACATATAACCATCTTCTCCCCAGTCTTTGCCCCAGCTGTTTCTTATCAGCCAAGATTGCTTACATCATCCCAGCCTACGATATTTACAGCATGATTAGGTCTATTAGCTTGACTGTTTTCAGTAAAAAATGCCACCCGTATAATTGACGAATGCCATTCCAGAGTAAACCCCTGTAGTTACAGCACCATAAGAAAGTACAGCATTTTTTGATTTCAACTTCAGTCACTTTTGAAAATATGGGAAATATATAATTCATATCCATTACTCCATAGTTAGATATTTGATATTTACTGGTAAATCCTTGACACGATCCATTCGTCTCTTCATAAGGCTCAGTATTCTCATCAACTATAGGTTGCAAGTCATTTGCCCAGGCATCAAATACTATTTGGGGAAGCCCGCCATTACAACTAGAATTATTAGTACAGTTGACCATTGTTTGCTCTGCAATATCTATCACTTGCCCATTTTTTTTAGCATAGCTGCTTTCAAATGATGCCGCAGCTGCAAATGCCCAACAAGCGCCACAATCTCCTTGACTTCTTACAGGTCCTAGAAGCTTTTCACTTCGCATGTCATATTTTGCCAGCACCTCATTTCCTTCAATATCAAAACTATTGGTATTGTATGACTTGAAATTACTAGCATAAAATTGGTTAATATACTTTGATATTGATTTTTGCTCTTTTTCAGTGATATCTCTCAGTCCTGTGCTACGTTGGCCATATCCATTTTGAAAAATGGTCAATAGAAAGAAAATAACAACACTTATATGTATCTTAAGCATGATAATATTTTTATTGTTTTATATTAAAATATTTGTATTGGGTCGCATATACTGTAGTATCCTTTCCGATAGGCGATCGAAGAAAATAAGTAGTAAATGACCCTGTATCTTTGAAAGTGTAATAAAATCTTTGGAAGTCTTTTAATTCTTGACCATTAAATTGCTGTGTCTCGTCTTGTTTAAGGAAGAAATTTGTTTAACGGTGTCTCTTTGACTCCCAAAACCTACCCTTGTTAAATTCAACGGGTAAGCTAATTAAAACAGTATCATTTCTATAACAGCAAATTGAATCCTTTTGCGAACTAAAAATCATTTCACTGGCCATAATCCCATGTCCATTTGTATTAGTTGCAACATTTTCCTTCGCTTTACATTGAGGTATCAACATTACTAAAACTAAAAATTGAAGAGTGTATCTCATATTTCAATTTTTATTTGTGTTCTGTATCCTAGACCTACTATATCACCTAATTGAATAATAACTTTTTCGTTTTTATCCAGCTTTTTAGTCCCAGATGTAGTTTCTAGATGTGTTCCGTTTAGACTACCTAGGTCAGTCAAAATGTATCTGTAAGTTTTATCTGCTTTCATTACCACACTTATTTGGCAGTGAGATCTTGACATTTTAGTATCCTCTGTGACGATTCTAATTTTATTTACCACACTTAAATCATCATCAGATTGCCTACCTATGAGATACTCGCCTTCTTCAAGAAAAAATGATTGTGCTCTATTATTTTCATTGGCTATCACATGAAGTTTAGCTATCTGGAGACTCTTATCATTTGGATTGATGTGGATTGTGAACTCAGTTTTGGGTTCGGCTTCAGAGGCTGAGTGAGTTTTTCCTGACATTATTCCTGCATTGACATTTACTTCGTTGTAAATCTTACAAAGCTTACATCTTATTTTTACTTTTTGCCCCAATGCGAAGCCAATTTTAGTCTATCTACTTCAAATATCTTTGAGCAGTGTTTACATTTTATGCTGATTTGATCGTTCATACATGCTACATTTTAAGCTTCATCTATGTTAATGATATCTTCATCATAAAATCCCGTTGTATCTGAATCAGAATCGATTCCCAATCCATCGTCACCTTGAATTACTGGTTCAACAGATACGATTTCATCGTCACCACCGGACTCTATGACCACTATATCATCGTCATCATCAGAATCAACAACTGAAATATTTCCATTATCTTCAGGCTCTATAATATCATTATCATAGTCTTCAACAATCACTATATCTTCTGTGTCATCAATGTAGGTAGGATCATCGTTTACAATATTTAAAATTTCCGCTTCTTTATCTTCATCTCCAGGCAAAAAATCTTTGTCTATTGATGCAAAAAAATCTGCACGTTCACTTTTATCCATTGAGTCCCATTCTTCTTTATAATACGTGTTATACAGATTGCCTTTCCATTCGAAAATACCACCAGCACCAACTTCTGTCCTTGCAGTTTTAAATGCCTCCCCAAAGCTCATAGAATTGTCCACATTATCTGCAAAAGGAGCGTCAGAATGAATAATCACTTCAATTTCTTCATTTCCTCCTAATCCTGAAGTAATAGGTGGTTGCACACCTTCGCCTTCTGTTGGTATAGCAGCACCCATTAATGCCATCGCAATTACTCCAAGTGAAACCCCTGCTACCCCAGCACTTGCTGCACCTAAAAGGCCTTTTTGCTTTTCTGTTAAGTTACTCAATTTTACCTTTCTTTCTTCTCTTATTAGCAATCTTTCAGCTTTAGGAGCATTATCAATTTCCGTTTTAAATGTACCCATGTTATTAATAATTTTTATTAAAAATGAAAACATCTTACACATGTAATTTATATCATTAATGGCAATTTTAGCTTATACATCTAATAGCAATCTAATTACATCTTGTGTGTTATTCAACCCAAATTGCATCACAAGCAATGCACCTCTTCTCTCCTTTCCAGTGTTTATACGTCATTTTGGACAAGTCTCTACCACACCTTGGACAGGCTAAAACCTTAGAATATTCTTTGTTTAATTCTAGAGTATAATCTATTACTTTTTCTTTGGCGACCATATAAGGTACAATGCTCCCAGCTAAGATTCCTCCACCTATACTGGTGATAAATCTAAGTTCAGGCGGAATTCCTAAACCTTCACCGTACATAAAGAAAAACAGAGCAATACCAATTGATAACGAGCCTCTAAGAATATTCATTTTGTTTTGTAAAGATTGACTAATCCTTGATTTTTTCTTTTCATATTTTTTAAATTCCGTTTCCAAAGCTGAAAATTCTTGCATCCAATGCACTCTCTTATCTAAGAAATATTTGTTCACTTTTTGGAAAAAATCATCACCTGTGTAATTTTGATGGCCTATTCGTATTGTCTGATTTTTTTTAAGTGTACTTTCTACAATCTCCAGGCCATCAATCCAAGTTCCATTCAAGCTGCCCAAATCTATGATACGCAATGTAGCAGTATCAATCTTTTCTACTTCTAAATGTTCTCGACTTACAGAGTTATCATTTATTCTTACATGATTTGCTGGATTACTTACATGTCCAACTTTTATCTTGCTCATTTATAAAAATTTAAATATTTATCCACAATAATTCGTCTTTTAGGGTCTTGATGGCTCTTGGACTTAACTCCAAACTTGTTGACGGATTTCCGGTAAACTTTACTAGATTTCCTGATATTTGAGCTACGTTATTGATATTAATGATGATTGACTTGGTCAATTTTATAAAGTTAAAATGAGATTCTATCACTTTTTCAATTTTACTGATTCTATATGTATAAGTTTTAGATTTAATCGACTGTCTATATAATGTTACATAATCACCTTGTCCAAGTATTATATTTATTTCACACAACGGAATAAAATCATAACCACCGGTGTATCCTAATCTTATTTTTTTATTGACTAATTTCGAAGTAAGTTTAACTTCTTCAAACTTTTGTTTCAAAACCTTCAGCTGTGCTATAGTAAAAGGAAATTCCATAAAATGAAAAGCACCTACCTTCCACGCAAACTGTGCAATTTTTGGATCAGATGAAATGATAACAATGTAATCAGTATATTCACTTATCATCTTTCTAAGCAATATTCTTTCTGCAAGCTCCAATTTTTCTATTTGAATAAAACCAATCTTTTTTTCACCCTTTATACTTGTTTCTAATTTGCTATCTCCAATTAGCAAGTCATATAAAATTTTATATAAATGAACCGGCAAATTTTATTTTCAAATTTCATTGTATACTTTAAATGTTGTTTTGTACTTATTAATTATTTTCATAAAATCACGCTAAAAATTACTTACTTAAGTTTAGGTATTAAAAATTGGAATAAATATGGATTATTTTTTTAATAAATCATCTTTAGTGATTAGTTTTCTTACTAAATCGTTAATATCAATTTCAAATAGTTCGTTGATTTGGAGAGTTACTTAATAATTCTACTCCCATTATCTTTGCCTTTGGGTGGGTATCAACCAATTTTTTGATACTTGCTCAAATAATTGTCCAAAAGTTTGATAGTTATCCTTTGCTTTTTCATTAGTGAGCGTGTTGTAAGTTATTATTGAAAATGTAGTTTGAGCAATCTGGACATGAAGTAGCATAGCATATATCTTGTGGTAATAAATTATAAAAGACACGTACCCCATAGTTAAAGGATAACCCAATTGAAATATCATCAGCAAACCATAGAAAGTATGAGTAGCAAATCTTATATTTGGAGAAAAAGCGATACCTGTCTGCTCAAATCTATTTTTAAAGGTCTATAAATATTTTAAAATTAAAAAAAAATGAAATTTGGTCATTACTCCTTAATAATGTAGCTATTATCAATACTTCTTCAACTCCTTTTCCATGAAATTCTGAGGGTAAGAGTTTTTAATACGACCACAAAAGGGAAAGTTGTTTCATTGAGGTTCATAAATGAGATATAGAATAAATTAATAAATTTCCTTAGTGTATAGATGTTTTAATAAAAGATATGGGCTTAAAACTATGAAAAGGGGAAATTATTTTCAAACTTCCAACTCGATTAAACGCACAACAATCTTATCAATAAAGTTCATGCCTTAGATCTCACTTCGAATTTCAAACTTATAAATACAATTCAGAATCCACTTAGCCAACTCATTATTGATGAAAAATAACAGAAATCCCTTAGCTTTGAGTTGGATTTGTATAAACACAAATACTTCACCAATTTCTTACGATGAAAAATCATATTGATCAAAAGTTTCCCCAATTGGTAGCCGATTTGAGTGGCACCATTCAAAAACTTGAAAGACTGACTACTTTGGTGAGACACCAAGAGATGCATGAAACGGTTGCAAATATCATGATGCAATTGGAGGCTCCTTTTACTTTTGTGATTGTAGGAGAAGTAAAAGCTGGCAAAAGTAGTTTTATCAACGCATTGTTGGAGTCTGAGAAAGATATTTGTAAAGTGGCGCCATCACCGATGACTGACACCATACAGCAAATTATTTATGGGGAAGAAGAATCGGTTGTCCACCTTTCTGAACACATCAAACGCATCACAGCTCCTTTTGAAATATTGAAAGAAATTGCCATTGTGGATACACCAGGTACCAATACCATCATGGCACACCATCAAGAGATCACAGAAAAGTTTATTCCTTATTCAGATCTCATCGTATTTGTCTTTGAAGCCAAAAACCCCTACAGACAATCTGCCTGGGAATTTTTTGACTACATCAATACAGAGTGGCAACGCAAAATCATCTTCGTTTTGCAACAAAAAGACTTGATGAATGAAGCAGATCTGGCCATCAATAAAGAAGGTGTTTTTGACCACGCCATCAAAAAAGGAATCGTAAATCCGAAGGTTTTTGCAGTCTCAGCAAAATTGGAAAAAGAAGGTTTTATTGAAATCAGCGGCTATAAAGAGCTCAGAAAATACATTGGTGACAACATTACCAATGGAAAAGCTCCTTACCTCAAACTTTCCAATACCATCAATACAGCAGATCGCATCAACGATACCATCAGAAAAAGTCTGGATTTGAGAAAACAGCAATTTGATTTGGATGTTGCTTTCCGGAAAGAAATAAGTGAAACACTTGATCATCAAGAAAAGAAAACAACCAACCAGGTAGCTCAATTGGTGGAGAATCTAGTGGCGACATACGATAAAATTACGGATAAAAAATACAAAGAACTGGAAGATGGTCTTTCTTTCTTCACGGTTTTCAAAAGGGCTTTTTCTTCCATATTTGGAAATGATACCAATTTAAAAGATTGGTTAGGAAATCATGCAAAAGACTTTGAATTGCAACTCAATACGTCTTTGAAAGATAAATTGCAGACGGGAATCTTGGATGTAGCCGATAATATCCAAATGATGGGCAAATTGGTGGATGCCAAAATCAAAACCAGCACAACTGTATTGACTGATTCTGATGAAATTTTTGCAGATATTGCCGAACGTAGAGCGAATGTTTTGCGCGATTTGCAAACCTCTTTCCACCAATTCATGAGCAAATCTGAAAACTTTTATGATGAAACCATTCTGAAAGAAACTTCCAAAATGGCTCCTAACCTAGCTGCAGGTGGGGGAATTGCCATCATTGGCGTCATCATCACCGCATTGGTCAACAGCGCAGTTTTTGATATTACTGGTGGGATATTGACAACCGTTGGAGTTTTATTTGCGGGCGTTTCACTTGGACTCAACCGAAGAAAAATCCTCAATAAATACAGTGAGGAAATTACCAAAGGAAGGATGATGCTAGAAGGTGAAATCACAGACAAACTCAGTGACTATACGCACAAAATCAAAGATAAAATAGATAGCAACTTCATCACTTTTGATAAACATCTGGAGAATGAGCAAAATGCCATTGATGAGATGAAAAGCATTCACAAAGAAGTGCATGAAAAACTTGCATTGAGCAGTGTAAGCATCAAAGAAATGCTAAACTCAAACAACTGATGCAACAATTTTACATAAATAACCGTCTTACATAAAAACACATATCTCATGAGTCTGAGGCAATATACTTTTGCATTGATTTTCTTATTTTTTGGAGCACAAACTGTCAGTGCACAATTTGGCATAGGTTTGACTTTCAACAATGATATTTACCATCGTTTTACCAATCCAAAAGTAACCGAGGACGATGCATACAGATCTGCAGGTAGTGCCATCCTTAATTTTGCCATTGGCCCAAAAATTTGGGTAGGCGGTAATAATGTTTCACTTTCTGTAGAAGGGCTTGCTGGAATTGGTGTTTTGGGATTTGCTGTCAAGGATTACAAAGGCATGGGAACATCCTATTTTCCAATCATGGCCAAACTCAATTTCAATGGTTTATCTGCTTTGGATAAAGAAGGTAGAGTTGGTTTTTTTGTAGGCGGAGGCATTCAATATTCTCGCACAGAACTTTATGGCTTAAGAGATTCATACGCTGTAGAAGGTACTACCAGATCTTTATTTCCAACCTATGTAGCACAAGTTGGATGTGGTTTTGGCATCAGTGGTTTTGCACTTGCAGGAACGCTCAAATATGGTTGGAATAAAGAAACAAAAGCAAATGTTATGGCACTTGGAATGCAATGGGATTTCAATGCACCGATGCTTAAAAAGATAGCAAATCCTGCTTCTGCTTTGTAAAGAGTACTAACTTTATTGTATTTTGAGAGGGAAGAGTTTTTTATTTCCCAATTCTAATACACCAAATCCGTTTTTTATATTCGAGGTTACATTTATTGGTGTAGCAAATGGGTTTTCTCCATTATCAAAATAATTGCTGACACTGTGGTCATATTCGTAATACGCTTTTGACATATTAATAACCTGCATGGTCGCGCCTACAATACTATCATTACTATCGAAAACTCTTCTGGTTTGACAAGTATAAAGTTTTCTTCCATCACTTATTTCTTGCTTCATCAATGACCCCTGAGTTCCATTTATTGCTCTAGGGTCAATCAAATCACATGGTGATTTTGACGTTTGTTTTCTTCTTTCAAGGCAGATAAGCTCACCTTTCTCATTCGAGCTAAAGCTAAAACATTGTTCACCTTCAATAATTATGCTTTGGTTGAAATACTGGGCTTTAGACTCATTTGGTACATAATAAAAATTAACTTTCATCATCTCTTCTCCTTGTTCGTCCCGGCCGCCATCCAAAATAAAAGTTCCATCCTCAATTATTGGGCTATTTGGTACCGTGTCAGTGGCATAAATGTCATTATATCCATTACCTGATGCTTTAATTTCTATAACATCACCCGGCACAAGTGGAGAATTAAAATGTGCTTTGTACTCTATAGTTTCTTGTCCACTTATTTGAGAGAAAGTAGGCTCTTCTGTAATTTGACAATTTAATCCATTCAATAAAACAGCTAATGAAAGATCTTCAACCAAAGGGAATTCCTTAGCATCCAAAACGGCTAAACTACCTTTGATATTCATAACAAGTGCTGTATCACCAGCAAACGCCCTAGAAACCAAGCTGATCCTTTTATCATGTTGGGGAGGGTCGATTTCAATAGTTGTATCAAAAAAGTCTTCGCATGAAATCAAAAAGCATGCAGAAAAAGCGATTGGCAAAAAATAAAATATTTGGTTTGCTTTCATGATTTTTTTAATTTAAAAGTTAGCAGTCCAAGTGATGTAAGGAACCAATGGAAATAATGCGGTTTGTTTCAACACGCGTTTGGTATTTCCTGTAATTTCATCATAAGTATTGCCATAATATAAGAAAAAGGGATTGTTATTTGCGTATGCATTGTAAGCACCAAAAGACCAAACTCTTTCATAATTTTTTTTCTTTTTGGTGAAATTCACACCGATATCCAATCGATGGTAAGACCGCATTCTGAAATTATTCCTATTACCAAAAACCTCAATATCATTGCCCGAATAGCCAAAAAATTCATTATCAGTTTGAGGTAATGTGCCATCATATCTTGTTCCAGCTAAGGTTACCGCATTTCCTGTACTGAATACCCAAGTTGCTGCTAGGTTAATTTTTGGTGTAATGTTATAATTACCCACGATGGAAAAATCATGTCGCCGGTCAAATCGATAAGGAAATCGTGCACCATTATCAATATCGGGAAAATTGCGATATGTCCACGACAAGGTGTAACCTACCCAACCAGACAACCTCCCTTCTTTCTTTTGAAGAAATAATTCCGTACCGTAGGCATCGCCCTTTCCTTGCACCACCCTATTTTGCCAGTCATCAGTTTGAAATACACCGGCTCCATCTTTGTACGCAACCAAGTTATTCATCTTTTTATAATATACTTCTACACTCAATTCATAAGCATCATTGATGGTTTTTGCTGTGCCAAATGCAGCTTGCCAGGAGTCTTGTGGTTTGATTTTAGCAGTAGATGGCACCCACAAATCTGTCGGTAAACCAATCCCTTCAAAGGAAAGCAGATTGATGTATTGCCGCATAGTCGCAAAAGAAGCCTTCATGCTCCAATCCTTTGGCAATAAAAATCTGCTACTAACCCGAGGTTGAAGCGAAAAATAAGACTCTTCATTCAATAAAAAACTTGAAAAATGGAGACCTGCATTGACTTTCATATTTTTTGAAATATTCCAATCATCTTCAACATATAAACCTGTTTCCACAGCACCAATATTTGCCTGACCAATAGTATCCTTAAATGAAAAATTTTCATTGGACGACTCATTGTACAAACTAAATTCCCCTGGTTTGAAAGTGTGTTTGATCACATTTGCTCCAAAACGAATGAAATGATTGGGATTTGGAACATAATCAACGTCTACTTTCAGTCCTAAATCTTCAATTCCTGAAATATAATTCAAACCAAAAGCATCTACATAATCTGGATCACTGGACCTATTGCTACCAAACTCAAAATCTGTTTTCAATCGATAATCACTGTAGGTTGCCATAGTATTGACAAACATCTTGGGACTGATGACGTGATTCCATCTGAGTGCGGTTGTAAAATTCCCCCAAGCCAAGGAGTTATCAGCAAAGTCCCGTGTATCGCCTTCCAAATCTTTTGTTTTGAAAAAAAATCGATCTCTGCCGCCATATGAGCTCAAATACAAGCGGTCCTTATCTGAAAATTTATGGTTGATTTTGGCATTGAGGTCATAGAAATAATAACCTACTGATCCATCTTGTCCTTCATTTTTGAAACCCTTTTTGATAAATGGTCTGGCCAAAACATCTAAATAGGTTCGTCTTCCTGATACAATAAATGAAGTTTTTCCTTTATTAATCGGACCCTCCAGCGTTAGTTTGGAAGATATCAAACCGATAGATGCTGTACCTTTGAATTCATTGATGTTTCCATCTTTCATGTTTATTTCAAGTACGGAAGAAAGCCTTCCACCATATCTTGCCGGATAACCACCTTTGATGAGTTTCACATCCTTGATGGCGTCGGCATTAAAGACAGAAAAGAAACCAAACAAGTGAGAAGCATTGTATACCGGCACACCATCTAATAAAATCAAGTTTTGATCCGGTCCGCCACCTCTGACATACAAACCGCTTTGTCCTTCGCCACCAGATTTAACTCCGGGCAATAATTGTAAAGCTTTCAAAACATCCACTTCACCTAGTAGCGCTGGGACTTTTTTGAGCTGAGCCATAGGCACTTCCGCCACACTCATTTGAGTTTCACGTTCTATACGTTTATTCTTTTCAGCAACTACTTCCACCGCATCTAAAGTAATGCTTGCAGTGAGATCAACATTGATGCTTTGATTGGCAGAAAGGTTGATTTTTCTCACTTCATTTTGATATCCGATATAGGAAAAAGTGATTTCAACTGACTGATTTCCAGGTAATGACAAACTATAAAAACCATAATTATTGGTAATGGTGCCTTCGCCGGTGGCTTCGTTGTAAACGTTGGCTCCTATCAATTTTTCACCGGAACTTAAGTCCTGGATGTATCCTGAAATGGTGAATGTTTGTGAAAAGATTTTTGAGATAGACAAGCAAAAAAAGCACAAAAGGTAAATTTTCTTCATACTCATTTTTTATTTTTCAATTAGGATTTAAAATTTTTGGGCGTTAATGATTGACAAATGCAGCATAATTCGGGGTTTAGTTTAAATTAATTAGGGTTATTTGTTCATATTTTTTTTCTGTAATTATTTATTCAACGCAAAAATTGCATTTACATTTTGTAGATATCTTTTGGTGTCTACCATTTTACCAGCTTTCACTTTTTGCAATATGGCCAATTGGCGTGGAGATAAAAAGGCATCTGGAGAGGTACGGTTCCCGATGGCACTATTGACTTTTGTGGCTTGAATCGGTGTCATAGGCACAGAGGCATAATCACTATTTTTTAAGTAATAATGGACGTCTTTATCGATTCTATAAGTTTCAAGTGGTTTCACCTTTACATTCAACTTATGAGCTGCTCCGACTATTTCTTTTTCTGAACCATGGACTGCGTCTGCATTATCCGATTTCTTGGCATTTTGAATAATGGTAGAGGCATTGGTAACATTTTCATCGTAGACTACTTTTACCACTTCATGGCCTTGACTGTAGCCAGGTTCTGTGTATAAAATGCCTTTCTGGCCTCCAATATTTTTCTCACCAGACCAGAAACAATACATTTCCAGCGTAATTTCTTTTGCCTGGCCATTTAATTCTGATTCCAATAATCGAGCATATTCTGGAACTAATTTACCACTTTGAAAAATGCCTTTATTTAAGTATGAAATGACAGAACCTGGTTCATACTTAGAAGCATGCCTTGGAATGATGTCCTTCCCTTTGCCACCTACGATTCTCAAAACTGGGTTATTCCATGATGGCTCTCCAAACTTGGTAAGCATTTTAGCATCTTCACCTTTCAGGTTGTTGTAAACAACTACTGGGACAAAATAAGTCTCAATGAGCTCTGCAATCAACGCATGACTCATGACCTCATTTCCAAACTTTTTGCAAGTTGAGCAACCAGGAATTTCTTGGAAGAATAGCAAAATGGGCTTTTGAGAAGCTGCGGATTTCGTTTGGGCTGTTTTAAAATCGCGCAACCAAGTCACCTTGCCCAACTCTTCAGGAATCTGGGCATTTAATTGAAAACTGAAATAAACCAAGAAACATACCGCTAATCTCTTCATAATAGTATACTTTGCCAGTAAAGTCAATTTTACAATGTTCATAGACAGATTTTGAGTTACTAAAAGACGGTCGAATTTTCTACTTACGTAGATTTTATTTACTAGTCTATCGATATTAACGATCCTTAAGGAATTTTATGGCGATCAAATGCAATTATTAAAATAAAACTAACAAATCATGACAAATACCAGAATTAATATCCCTCAGTTTGGCTTTCCCAAAGTGTGGATTTTTGTAGTAATCGGCATTATTTTAGCCTTAATTCTATCCAGATCTATCTTTTATACGATTGATGCGGGAAAAGGCGGCGTGATATTCAAACCTTTTTCGGGAGGACTTGACACCAAAACGATCTATGGCGAAGGGTTTCATCTTGTTGCTCCTTGGAACAAAATGTATGTTTACGATGTGCGGATCAACGAAGAATTTGAAAAAATGGACGTTTTGAGTAAAAATGGATTGAACATTGAAGTAGAATTATCGTACCGTTTTGCTGCAAATGCTTCAGAAATTGGGGCATTACACAAAGAAATCGGTCCGGAATACGTATCAAGGATTGT
The DNA here is from genome assembly GCA_016715105.1 of Saprospiraceae bacterium. GTDB lineage: Bacteria > Bacteroidota > Bacteroidia > Chitinophagales > Saprospiraceae > JADKBO01. The sequence continues at coordinate 16,718 of JADKBO010000008.1, forward strand.
AAAACCTGAAATCAGGTCTGCAACCAGAGAAGTCATTGGTCAATACTTACCAGAAGAATTGTACTCAACTAAAAGAGAGGCTATTCAAGATGAAATATTTCTCAAAACAAAAGCAGCTGTGTCAAGCAAACATGTCATAATCGATGCTGTTTTGATACGTTCTGTGCAATTGCCCGCAAAACTCAAAAATGCGATTGAAATGAAATTGGAGGAAGAGCAATTGGCATTCCAGTATGAATTCAAACTGGACAGAGAACGCAAAGAAGCTGAAAGAAGAATCATTGAAGCCAAAGCGAAAGCAGACGCCAATCAAATTTTAAATGCTTCACTTACAGATAAAATCCTGAAAGACAAAGGTATTGAAGCGACTCTTGATCTAGCAAAATCACCCAACGCTAAAGTCGTCATTATTGGGGAAGCTGGTAAAGGCGGTTTACCTTTGATTTTGGGTGGGAATTAAAATCAAACAAAAAGGTGGCAATACAAGGTATTTTTGCCGCCTTTTTGTTTTAATATTTTCACACGATGTCCCCGCCCCTGTTTTTGTGGTTGTCTGAGTTGATATCATACAAGTGATAAACAATGAGAGATATTCCACCAAAAACCAACATGCTGGAAAAAACTCCTGCAGGCTCTGAATCAAAGATAGAATCTATGATCACACCTACAATCAAACCAAGGCCAAGCCCCACAAAAAGCAATCCTACTTTCAAAGTACTGTTGCCTTTTTCTTTTTTAATTTCTTCCACGGTATTTGCGAAAATGCTGGCATCTTTATTATTTTCTAACAAAGCCATTCTTTCTATGTGGCGGCTTCTGTAATAATAAACAATAAAGGTGATGATTGCACCCCAAAAACCTGCTATCGCAACAATAGGAATTAATAATTCTGGTCCCATAATATTTTTTTATTTATGAGTAGACGAGGGCAAAAAAATTCTCGTTGCAGTTTTTAATATATTTTTTGCAAATAATTGCGAAACTGAGTTCATAAAGTGGAAAGTTCATAAAGTTTGAAAGTTCATAAAGTAGAAAGTAAAAAGTTCATAAAGTAGCCATGTTGTAATAAACGCAGAGACGCAGGGCCCTGCGTCTGTACAAAGTGGAAAGTTCATAAAGTTTGAAAGTAAAAGGTGTCCCGCAGATTGCGCGGATGAACGCAGAAAAAGAAGTCAGCGAAGATCTGTGAGATCAGCGGGAAACAAACTCCTGCAGATTGCGCAGATGAATAAACTGAGTTCATAAAGTTTGAAAGTTCATAAAGTAGAAAGTTCATAAAGTGGAAAGTTCGTAAAGTAAAAAGTCCTAAAGTTCAGGTAGCTGAATTGCTGAATTGCGAAACTGAGTTCATAAAGTGGAAAGTTCATAAAGTGGAATTTATAATTGATTCTGAGGTTAACGCAAAATCGTAACCTATTCAAGCCCATTAGGGCCATTCAAGGTTGGTGTACAGGGCTTTGATTTCCCCGAGTTGCACTCATGGCTATGCACATTGAACCCTTCGGGCACCGACTTATAACCGAGGGAAGCCGTTTGATAAAGGACTTTAAAATAGAACTAAAACTGATCGCTAATTTGCTGAATTGGGAACTAGCTGCTTTCCTCCCTCGTAGCTCATGGCTCGTTGCTCGCGGCAAAAAACGGAATCCCAATTTAAAATCTCCATCCTTCAATTTCCACGCAAAGCTGCCCACTGAAAACTGAGAGCTGAGAGCTGAAAACTGAAAGCTCAAAGCCGACTAGTCCTTCAAAATATTTCTGGCAATGACAATTTTCTGAATCTCACTTGTCCCTTCCCCAATTGTGCATAACTTGGAATCACGGTAAAACTTCTCAACGGGATAATCTTTGGTATAACCATAACCGCCAAAAACCTGGACGGCATCTGTAGCAATTTCAACACAAATTTCTGAAGCGTAATACTTGGCCATTGCAGATTGAGTAGTTACTGATTCTCCATGATTTTTCATATCAGCAGCTTTTCTGGTCATCAATTCTGCTGCTTGAATTTTAGTAGCCATATCAGCTAATTTGAAAGAGATGGCCTGAAACTCACAAATGGCTTTTCCAAATTGCTGGCGCTCTTTGCTATATTTTAAAGCCGCTTCATATGCACCTTTTGCAATACCTAATGAAAGAGCTGCGATGCTGATTCTACCTCCATCTAAGATTTTCATCGACTGAACAAAACCTTCACCTTCGACGCCCAAAACTTGGCTCTCATGAATTCTACAATCGGTAAATATCATCTCGGCAGTTTCAGAAGCACGCATTCCAAGCTTATTTTCCTTTTTTCCAGCAGCAAAACCAGGAGTTCCTCTTTCTACAATAAAAGCGGTAATGCCTCTGCTGTCCAATAAATCCCCAGTTCTAGCAAGCACAACTGCAACGTCACCAGATTTCCCGTGGGTAATCCAGTTTTTGGCACCATTCAGAATATAATGATCTCCATCTTTTACAGCAACCGTTTTCATCCGCATGGCATCGCTTCCAGTGTTTGCTTCTGTGAGACCCCAAGCGCCTATCCATTCTCCTGTAGCTAATTTTGGTAAATATTTATGTTTTTGGGCTTCAGATCCAAAGGATAAAATGTGGTTGGTGCAAAGTGAATTATGGGCGGCTACTGATAAGCCAATAGAACCACATACTTTAGCAATTTCCACAATGATGCTGATATATTCTTGATATCCCAAACCAGAGCCTCCGTAAGCTTCTGGAACCAAGACTCCTAAGAATCCTAAATGGCCCATTTCATGGAATAAATCTTTGGGGAAATGTTGACTCTCGTCCCATTCCATTACGTGAGGTAATATGCTATTTTGAGCAAATTCCTTTGCAGATTGTTCGATCAGATGAAGATTTTCTATAGACTCGGCGATCATTGACTAGTTTTTGTACGTTACATTCAACACCAAAACGTAGATTCTGTTTTAAAAAATACAATTTTAGCGTTCATTTTTAGGTCGGGCAAAAGTAAGGTTTTGATTAAGATTTCAAAACTTACAAATGATCAACTTATAAATGTAAGGAAAAAATGTCCATACAGCAGACAAGAATATTACAAACTTTTCAATTGTTGTACTTGGAATAATACTATTTGCACAATTGGGAATATTGTTCTTTTGAACTAAAGAAAGATACTCTAAATGAAATAGTTTACTGATTCAACTGCCCCATCAGGTGTAGACTTAAAATTGAGGAGTTAAGCGATAAATAACTCAAAACAATAATTAGACCGCTCTTCTACTGGGCGTTTTCATGGTCAACCATTTATCCAAATAAGTTAAAATGGCGATGGACCCACTGATCAAAGCGATTGTCAAAACATAATCGAATGGAATGCTGAGAATTCTCAGGCTTCCAATATTTGCTTGATTGGATACCGCATTGATGATGAAAATAAAAATTGCCGCCAAGCCCAAAACGCTGAATAAAAGTGAGTTTTTAAAGGATTTGATCCTTGCTGTTTGAGCGAGGATAGATTGAGGGGCAAGACTTCTTTTTAGTTTATTTTTGAGGGAAGAAGGAGCTTTGATTAGTTCATCATTGGTAAATTGTTGATGAACTAAGAGATTGTTTTCATAAAAAAGTCTGGCTTCCTCTTCCTGCAAGAGCAATAATTCTACCTCCCTCCTTTCTTCTGAAGATAGAAAACCGTCGATGAGACGCAACACCAATTCTTGTTTTTCTTCTTTCATCATCTTTGTAAACTAATTTTTTGACTCAAAAGTTTTCTTGCTCTAAACAATCTTGTTTTTATATTTTCCTCATTCAGGCCTGTAATTTCCGAAACTTCTTTGACTTTACACTCTTCTAAGTAATATAATCTCATCAAAAGCGCATCATCCGGGGATAAATAGGAAAGCAATTTCTGAACAATTAACTGATTTTCACTGGCATCTATTCCATCATTGAGATCATCGTGACCAATACTTTCGTGGTTTTGATTGATTTCATCAAATGTTTTTCTAGCCCTGATTTTATCTATACAAGAACGATAAGTAATGGCATAAATCCAGGATTTAATACTGGTGCCTTCATTGAGGTCATTGATTTTCTGGATGACCTTCATCAAAACATCATTGACAACTTCCTCAGCATCAGCAACGTTTCTCAAAGTTTTTATGGCCAAACTGTAAACGTAATCTGTATACTCATCCACCATTTGCCTGATGGCATTAGGGTTGTTATTTTTTAAACCGGATATAAGGTCAAGCTGCGAGAGCATTCAGTTTACATTGTTGTAGAGGATAGACGAAGCTAATTAAATTACGGTTGCAATTTGTGAGTTTTATTTTTTTCTCTTTTGACTTTCCTTATTTTTAGCACAAATTTTAATATGCCATATATTACAGCTCGCAAGGTTTTTACCAACGATGGAGTTTTACACAAACAAGCCATTCATTTTGAAAATGGCAAAATTTCAAGATTAGAAAATTGGAAGGGAGATTTTGATTTTGAAAATATAGCTCCTGCACTATTCGACACACACATCAATGGGGGAGCAAATTATTACTTCACCTCCAAACCTGATTTCGAAACACTGCATGATATGGCTGCTGCATCTCACCAATCAGGAACATTTTATTTATTACCTGCATTGATAACATCTTCTATTGATAACATCTTACATGCTTTATCATCGGCAAAAGATTTCATGGCCCAAAATCCAAACAGTGGCATTTTAGGTATTCATTTAGAAGGGCCATATTTGCATCCGAGCAAGAGAGGGGCGCACCTTGAAAAGTACCTCAGGAAACCGGATGATGATGAAATTGCTCAAATATTGGAAGTTGGAAAAGAGGTCATAAAAATATGGACAATAGCGCCAGAACTTTTTACAGATCGGCAATTAAAAACCATCATGGAAAGTGGTATTACCTTATCTGTGGGCCACTCCAATGCAACTTTTGAGCAGGCAAATCATGCTTTCGACTTAGGAATATCCTTGGTTACTCATTTATACAATGCCATGTCTGCTTTCCACCATCGCAATCCAGGTTTAGTCGGAGCAGCATTATTACATCCAAAAGTTTGGGCCCCGATCATTTTGGACGGAAAACACTGTCATTTTGGATCTGCACAAATGGCTTATTTGGCAAAAAAAGATAAACTTTTCTTGATCTCAGATGCCTTATTTTTAGGGAGAATAAAGCAAAGTTTTCAATGGGAAGAATTCGATGCCGAATTGCAGAATGGAGAATACATCAATTCAGAAGGCAACCTGGCAGGTTCTGCTATTTCTCTTCCAGAAGCCATTATTAATGCCGTTAATCATTTAAATACTCCACTAGAAACAGCTATTGAAATGGCCAGTTTGAGACCTGCAATGGCATTGGGTTTAGATCATAAAATGGGAAAAATTGCCTTGAATTATCCAGCTAACTTCCTTGCTTTTGACTATAATTTGACAAACTTTAGGTGTATTTAATGAAACAAAAAGCCTGCAGATAGATTTTAACTTTTAGTTTGATACCTATTGAATGACTTTATTGATTTTCACCCACAATTCATTATCAAAATCTGAGGCGGCAAAATTTGGTTTAAGTGGGAAAGCAGCTTCACCCATTCTTACAATGATCATGTTTTTACTTGGAATAAGATATAGCCTTTGATCTTCAGCACCCATTGCAGCGTACAAATCAGCAGGAGCTGCAGGTATCAATGTAGAATTGTAAACTTCTTGCCCACCAGGTAACATAAATTTGCTTTTTCCATTTAGCCACCAAAGGTATCCGTATGATGGATTGATGTCTTGGGAAGTTTTAGTTGCATCAAAAAGGAAAGCTTCTGGAATGATCTGAGTGTCTTCCCATTTACCTTTATTCTGTGCTAAAATTCCAAAACGCGCCATACTTCTTGCACTGCTATGATACAATCTGAAAATGACCCCATGCTTCCAAAATCCATCCATTCCTATTTTATCCTTAATCTTTTGATTGAAATAATCATCATAAGATTTATTTGAAGTTTCAGCAACGACATCCATCAATTTCTGGAAAATATTGTGATAAGCCCATCGTGTACCTGCATCTGCTTTATACACCAATTTTGAAGGCAGTGTCAATTGACTTTCTTCATCATCTATGCCTGATGTCATAGTGAGTAAGTGTTTGACTTTGATAAGGTTTTCCTTTTCTTCAGGAGCTGAAGTCCATTTTTTGCCAATATAATCACTGACGCTGTTGTTGATATTGAGTAGACCTTCTTCTTGTGCGATGCCAGTCAAAGAACTCACTAAAGTTTTACCAGCACTATTCCATTGCCAAGTGCTTGTGGGTGTATGCCCATCAAAATATTCTTCGACAACTATTCTTCCATTGACCAAAATCATAAAAGATTTGGTCCGTTTTTCAGCCAAATATACTTTTAATTCTGCAAGACCTGATCGACTCCATCCCTGACTTTCTATTGATAAAGTATCCCAATCTGTTTTTCCTATCGGCGGAAAATAATAAGATTTATCTTCGGTTTGAACGGGGTCTTCTTTCATACAACCAGCCAGCAAAACTAAAGCAGCTACAAATGCAAATATTTTGAAATTCATCTTGAAATAGGTTTTTGCATTAGACTTTATTTTTGTTTAAAGGTTTAAAGAGTATCATCTCAAGATTTTTTCTAAACCTGTCAGAAAGAGGCTTCTGCTTACTCTTACTCTTATTTATCAGTCACTGGCAATCAATTAAGGCCATATTTGCTGTTTTTTAGGAAAACAATACATTGATCAAATATCAATTTATCATGACTTAGCCTTTTTTTGATGACTTCCGGATAAGCTGAAGTATCGAAAAAAGAAGGAGCAAAAGCAATCCCTTTTTTGAGACTTACAAAATGACACAATAGTTCCAGGGAGGAAACTTCCTGGACAATGTGTCCAGATCGGGCAAAGCCAGCGTTTTTGCAAAATTGCTCGATCACTTCATAAATAGGATGTAAATTAGCTTTTATCTCGACCCAATTTTCATCGCGCAATTCAGATAATTCCAGGCTTTCTTTTTGGGCCAATGGATGATCAGCGTGCATCAAAATTTGCAATTCACTATCCTTCAAAAGAATAGAATCCAAAAGTGGATCGATCAATGGTTTTATGCTGATGCCAAAATTAATATGACCATTCAGAACCGCCTCTTGAACATCCAAATGCGTTCGATACTCTTCTAGGTTGAATACGGAATTTGGAAATTTATCCGTCAACAACTTTATGGTATCCACAATACGTTGATTATGTATCATATGATAGGAACCAAGGCGGATCACATTCTGCTGGTCTTGTTTTGATTGGACATTTGCTTTTGCCCTTTCAGCCAAGTCCAGGATTTTCTTTGCATCTTTCAGGAAAATCTTGCCAGTTTCTGTGAGTTCAACAATTCTATTTTTTTTCCTTTTGTTTTTATCGAATAATGCAACACCCAATTCCTTTTCTAAGTGCAAAATTTGTTGACTCAATGCAGATTGGGAAACAAAAAGCTTTTGAGCCGCTTTCACAAACTGCCCTTCTTGTGCCACAGAAACAAAATATTTTAATTGTCTAATCTCCACAAGTATTAGTTTTACTTATACAAAAGTAGAAAATACTATTTGATCTGTGCTTTAAAAGTTTGGACCTTTGTCCAAAGAAATATTCTTATGATGATTGATCAAGTAGTTAAAGCAAAACATATCGAAGCCGAATTCTTGCCACTCTTGGGCACTGACCACATCGAATTTTATGTAGGAAATGCAAAACAGTCGGCATACTTTTATGAAAAGACCTTTGGTTTTGAAATAATTGGATTCAAAGGCCCAGAAACAGGGTGCAAAGACCATGTGAGTTATCTTTTGAGACAAGGAAAAATAAACCTTGTGCTTACTGCCTCATTGCAACCAAATTCTGAAATTGCCAAACATGTTTATACTCATGGAGATGGTGTAAAAGTTTTAGCACTCACAGTGGATGATGCAAAAGATGCATATTTTCAAACCATAAAAAGAGGAGCTATTAGTGTCAGAGAACCTTTTACTTTGGAGGATGAATTTGGAAAGGTAACCATGGCTTCGATCAAAACTTATGGAGAAACCATTCACACTTTTGTAGAACGCAAAGATTTCTCTGGGCTCTTTATGCCTGGTTTTGTTCCTCGAAGTTCGGGTGCATTTTCAAAATCTGTAGGCCTCAAACACATCGATCACTGTGTAGGTAATGTTGGTGAAGGGGAAATGAATAAGTGGGTGAAGTTTTATGAGGACGTCATGGGTTTCAAATTGCTGGTCACTTTTGATGATCATGACATCTCAACAGAATACACAGCGCTCATGTCTAAAGTTGTTGCTAATGGAAATGGCTACATCAAATTCCCTATCAATGAACCTGCAGATGGACTTAAGAAATCCCAGATAGAAGAATACCTCGATTTTTATCAAGGTGCTGGCGTACAACACATTGCAGTTGCTACGGATGACATCATAAGCACTGTGACGGAACTCAGAAAACGAGGTGTTGAATTTTTGTATGTGCCAGAAGTATATTATGAAGATCTCACTATGCGCATAGGAAAAATCCAAGAAGACATGGAAAGATTGAAAGCTTTGAATATATTAGTAGATCGAGACGAAGAGGGTTATTTATTGCAAATATTCACTAAACCTGTAGAGGATAGGCCTACCCTATTTTTTGAAATCATTCAAAGAAGAGGTGCTCAATCTTTTGGAAAAGGCAATTTCAAAGCCCTTTTTGAAGCCCTCGAACATGAACAAGCACTCAGAGGAAACCTTTAAATAAAGAAAAAGATGCCTTTCTATCACACTTTGGGTCAAATACCAGCCAAAAGACATACTCAGTTTAGAAAAGCTGATGGCTCTTTGTATTATGAGCAGCTCTTTGGTACGATTGGTTTTGATGGTATGTCCTCCTTGATGTATCACCTGCACCGCCCAACCATGGTCGTTGATATATTGGGACAAAGAGATATAAATCCAAAAATTGCTGTAAAAAATGACATTAAAGCACGATTACTGGAAGGCTTTAACATCCAAGCAGAAGCAGATTTTCTTGATAGTCGCAAAACCCTTTTTGTAAATAAGGATGTGCACGTTGGATTGGCTAGTCCATTTGAATTGACCAGTGATTATTTCTTTAAAAATGCTGATGCTGATGAGTTGTGGTTTGTCCATGAAGGAAGTGGAACTTTGAAAACACAATTTGGACAAATCCCTTTTGAAGTCGGTGATTATCTTCTCCTTCCACGAGGCATGATTTACCAATTTGAATTTAATTCAAGTGCCAATCGTTTGTTGTTTATTGAGTCCTTTGTACCAATTTACACACCTAAAAGATATAGAAATCACTTTGGTCAGCTGCTCGAACACAGCCCATATTGCGAACGAGATATCAAGTTACCAAAGGATTTAGAGACTAGAGATGAAAGCGGAAATTTTATCATAAAAATCAAAAAGCAAGGTATTCTTTATGATGTTGCATATGGTCACCACCCTTTTGATGTAGTTGGCTGGGACGGGTATAATTTTCCGTATGGTTTTTCTATTTATAACTTTGAACCTATCACGGGGCGCATCCATCAACCACCTCCAGTGCATCAAACATTTGAAACTACGGCTTTTGTGGTTTGTTCTTTTGTCCCTCGAATTTATGATTATCATCCGCTCAGCATACCTGCTCCTTACCATCATTCCAATATAGATTCTGACGAATTGATCTATTACGTAGATGGCGATTTCATGAGCAGAAATAACATCGCGAAAGGAAACTTAACCTTACATCCTGGTGGCATTCCACATGGCCCTGCTCCTGGAGCTTACGAGCGAAGTATTGGCCAAAAAGAAACTCAAGAATTGGCAGTAATGATCGACACTTTCAAACCATTGATGTTGACAGAGGACGCCCTTAAAATTGACGATGGTAAATATTATAAATCTTGGATATGATAGAAATAAGTCCTGATTCAGATTTTTCCATTCACAACATTCCTTTTGGAATTTATTCCATCGACGGAGGAAAAAAGCACGTTGCAATCGCTTATGGTGATTACATTTTGGACTGCTATATTTTATCCAAGCTTGGATTATTCGATTCAATAGATATTGATGGAGAAGTATTTGCTAAGCCTTTCCTAAATGATTTTATTGGACTTGGCAAATCGGTAACAAATCGGGTAAGATCTGACATCCAAGCTTTTTTATTGGATGATGATAATGTGATTTGGGAAGCCCAAAACCAGTTTTTGTTTCATCAAAACAAGGTTACTTTACACTTGCCAATACAAATAGGAGATTATACAGATTTTTACTCTTCGGAATCTCATGCTCGTAATGTGGGCACGATGTTTAGAGACCCCAGCAATCCCCTATTGCCAAATTGGAAACATCTACCAGTGGCTTATCATGGAAGAGCAAGTTCTATTTTTGTATCAGGAACAAATTTCAGAAGACCCCTTGGGCAAATAAAAGATCTTGACCAGGAAGGCCCGAGATTTGGCCCAACCCGGAAATTGGACTTTGAGTTGGAAATGGCTGCAGTTATTGGGAAGAAATCAGAATGGCAAGAACCCATTTCTGTTGATGATGCCATGGATTATGTATTTGGATATGTTTTGTTTAATGATTGGTCAGCGAGAGATATTCAACAATGGGAAACAGCACCTCTAGGGCCATTTTTGGGTAAAAATTTCTTTTCCAGCATTTCACCTTGGGTTGTTACCACTGAGGCTTTAGCACCTTTTCAAATAAAGTCAAAAGTTCAAGATCCCCCACCCTTGCCTTACCTTCAAGAGAAAGATGGATTCCAATATGATGTGGATTTGACTGTTCATTTTCGAACTAAAGAGGGTCAGTCAAAGTTGATTTGCCAGAGCAATTTCTCAAATCTTTACTGGACAGTTGCTCAACAAATAGCACATCATACGGTGAATGGTTGTAATTTGAATGTTGGAGATTTATTGGCGTCTGGCACCATTTCAGGTGATCGTGAAGGAAGTTTTGGGTCATTATTGGAAATCACTTGGTCAGGTAATAATCCAATTCTTTTTGAGGATGGAAACACTCGAACTTTTGTGGAGGACGGAGATTCTATAATGATGTCAGGATATGGTGAGCAAGCAGGAAAAAGAATTGGTTTTGGAAACTTAGTCAATACTGTGTTGGAATAATTTCTACTTTGATCAGGCTAAATTCAACCTTATTAGGGCAACCATATTGTCCATTATAAATTAAATTGTATGCCACATGGAATTAAATGAGAATATAGCTAGACTACCCAAACATCTCAAGCAATACGTTTTGGATCAGGATTATAGTCAATATTCAGCAATTGATCAGGCTGTGTGGAGACACGTAATGCGTAAAAATGTAGCTTATTTACCCCAAGTAGCGCACCCTTCCTACTTATCGGGCCTTGAGCTTGCTGGTATTTCGACCGAAAAAATTCCATCGATGTATGGTATGAATAGGATTCTCCAAAAAATTGGGTGGGCTGCTGTGGCAGTTGATGGTTTGATACCCACGTTAGCATTTTTGGAGTTTCAGGCTTATAAAGTGTTGGTAATTGCACAAGATATCCGGCAAATTGAAAATATTCAATATACACCAGCTCCTGACATCATACACGAGTCCGCCGGGCACGCACCGATTATTGCCAATCAGGAATATTCTGAATATTTGCGTCGAATGGGCGAAATAGGCTGTAGAGCCATTCCTTCTGCCCAAGATCAAGCTATTTATGAGGCAACCAGAGATTTGGCAATCATAAAGGAAACATATGGAAGTAATTCAAAAAAAATTATTGAAGCGCAGGAAAAAGTAGATTTCCTCCAGTCAAATATTGGAGAACTTTCAGAAATGGCAAGGTTGAGAAGCCTTCATTGGTGGACTGTTGAATATGGCTTGATAGGTGACTTAAAGAATCCAAAAATATATGGAGCTGGTTTGTTGTCATCCATTGGTGAAAGTATTTCTTGCCTAAAACCAGAAGTTTTGAAATTACCCTATAACATTGAAGCTGCAAATTTCAACTTTGATGTAACCAGACCACAACCGCAACTTTTTGTTACTCCTGATTTTGCACATTTAAGCTTTGTATTAGATGAGTTTGCAAATCAAATGTCTATAAGAAAAGGAGGCAGACAAGGTATAGAAAGATTGATCGATTCTGCTCAACTTGGTACGGTTACATATAACACTGGCTTGCAAGTATCTGGTTATTTCTCTAAGCTCATAACAGACGAATATAACAATCCAATTTATTTTAAAATCAAAGGCCCGACGGCATTAGCATACCATGAAAAAGAATTAATTGGTCATGGCATAAAGCATCATGCCAATAGTTTTGGAGCCCCCATAGGAAAACTTCAAAACATCAATATTCCAATAGAACGAATGTCTCCATTTGATCTGGAAGCATATAAAATCAGGGAAGGAGCTTTCACAACACTCAAGTTTGAAGGCGGTATTGAAGTGGCAGGCGATGTCATTACAGGAATTCGCACTGTAATGGGTGAAATCATCTTGATCAGTTTTAAAAACTGTACTGTGAAATATCGAGATCAAATCCTTTTCAAACCTGAATGGGGCATTTACAACATGGCTGTTGGTAGTGAGATCATTTCCGCTTTTGCAGGAGCCGCTGACTTGGATTCTTTTGATTTGGTATCTCTTCCCCCAATTACAAAAAAGGAATATACTGTCAAAGAACCACAAAGAGTAAAACTCGAAAATCTCTATGAAGAAGTAAGGAATATGAGAATCAAGAGTACTAAAAATGCCCACCAACTTTCGGAAATTGCTAAAATTCTAGACAATGAGTTTCCCGATGATTGGCTCTTGAAAAATGAAATCGCAGAACTTGAAATGTAAATTGTGAGACTTGAAATACGGTTTTAGTGAATAGTAAATGGTGAATAGTGAATAGTGTGAAATGTAAAATGTGAGATGTGAAATGTAACTTGTGAGGTGTGAATGATTGGCCAATAGGCAATTTGGCAATCCCTTGCAATAAGCAGGGACACGTAGGCAGTTTACGACCGAAATTGAGCTTCTGAAGTTTCAGCATTTCACGAGAATCTTTTAAACTTTATGAACTTTTTACTTTGTACAGACGCAGGGCCCTGCGTCTCTGCGTTTATTACAACATGGCTACTTTATGAACTTTTTACTTTATGAACTTTCCACTTTATGAACTCATTTTCAGCAGTTCAGCAATTCAGCATTTTTGCAATTAACCTTTGCGCATTCACAAAATCCACCTAATAAAATATCATCACACATTCTTAACACCATTGTTAATTCTAAATTAAGTACCATCAAAAAAAGTAACTCTTTGTGAAATAATCCTGTCATTTACTAAAGCAATCTATAGAAAAAAAAAGCTTTGCAAAATGAATGTTAATGAGTTTTAAATTTAAGAAGATGAGAAAGGTACTTTATTCCTATTTGTTTTCGATGACTATTTTAGCCTCCGCATTTGGCCAATACAACAACGACAGAAGTGGCTATCATGGAGATAACTTCAGCCTCGAAGGTGCGCTAGACCTATTTAAACAATCGTATTCACTGGAAGACTTTGAAAGAAGACTCAACAGAGAAGATACTTACATCAATAACCTTGACCTCGATGATGATCGACGTATTGACTACATCCGCGTAGAACACCGAAGATTTGACAGAAATTTTCATGCCATAGTATTACAAGTACCCATTGGCAGAAACGACGTCCAAGACATTGCAGTCATAGAACTTGAACAAGTAGGTAATAAAAAAGTAGATCTTCAAATCGTAGGAGATGAGGATATCTTCGGAAATGAGATATTTGTGGAATCATATGGTGACAGCCAACGTGATATTTACAGATGGCCGGTAGTGCAATCAATTTTAGACAATCAATATCAAGTCTATAACTCACCTTACAGATGGCAATATTACCCATCTTGGTGGAGCCCTTGGAATGTAGTTTCATGGAATGTTTACAGACCTCGTATTGTTGTATTTCACAATCATTACCGAGTAGTGAGACCTAGATTGATTCATGTGCATAATTATTACAAACCTTACAGGGCGTATTGCAATACAGTTGTTGTACACAGCAATAGAGTAAGAGTTGTACATGGACATGCGCCAATCAATAGACCAAGTTATGTGCACAATACACCTAAGAACGACGGTTATTATGGTAGTAGGAGAAATCAAAGCTCATCAAATACTAACAGAACCTACAACGGTTCCAGGAGTAATGAAGGCAGTAATGCAACAAACGGTGGTTCAGATAATGATAACAGAGACCGGTACAGAGCAGAAAACTCTGGTCCAAGAGATCGAGATAATGTGCGGGATCGAGGTGATAGTGGCAGAACTGAGCGTCCATCTGCTCCTGTAACAAAAAGCCGGGATTATGGCAATGCTACGCCGAGGTATAATGAATCACCAAAAAAACAATACTCAGAATCTTCTGGGAATAAGGAGAATTCGGGCCAAAGAAATCAGACTTATCGTAATGATGAAAGTTCGTCAAAACAAAATCTTACGAACAACCAAAGTCTCCGAAACCTAGGGATAATGCCGAAAATCAGTCTTATAAAGGGACCAGTGCTGAAAAAAATAAAAGAAATTCGGGCAGTCAAAGAGATGGTGGTAGACCTAGAAATTGATGAATCATTAAATTAACTATAGAAAGCAGGCCCAAAAAGCCTGCTTTCTTTGTTTTGGATTAAAATTAAAACTTAAATCTGCATCTGAAACTAGAAGGCTCGAAACTCGTGGCTCGTTGCTAAACTAGTCCTTATAAATCTTAACTTCTCTTTGTCCTTCTTTTGCCCAACCCCTATACATACCCGAAGAATTAAAAGGCATTTCAATATTTCCCTGATGGTCAATGGCAATGAGTCCGCCTTCTCCACCCTTCTCTACTAGTTTTTGGTAAATGATGTAATCACATGCTTCCTTCAAACTCGAGCCTTTATATTCCATCATGGCTGCAATATCTCTGGCGACGGTATATCTGATAAAAAACTCTCCGTGCCCTGTACAAGAAACACCGCAAGTTTTATTGTCTGCAAAAGTGCCAGCTCCAATGATAGGGGCATCTCCAATGCGATTGAACTTCTTATTAGTCATACCTCCGGTGGAAGTTCCTGCTGTAATGTTTCCTTGCAGATCGAGTGCAACGCATCCTACAGTGCCGTGTTTTTTATTTCCTTTCTCATCCTCTGAAAGTTCGACTTTTTCAGAATCTTCTTTCAGGATTTTCTGTAAACTGTTATACCGTCGCTCTGTGAAAAAATAGGATGGATCGACAATCTCCAGACTGCATTTAGCAGCAAAAGCTTCAGCGCCTTTTCCCACCATCATCACATGTTCAGATTTTTCCATGACGGCTCTGGCTAGAGAAATCGGATGCTTCACAGTTGTAACGCCACCTATGGCACCCGCTTTTTGGTCATCTCCAGTCATGATGCTGGCATCCAACTCATTTTTACCTTCATTTGTAAATACAGCCCCTTTCCCAGCATTGAATAAAGGATTGTCCTCCATTGTTTTGATTACTGCCTCCACAGCGTCAATGCTTTTTCCTCCCTCTTTCAAGATTTTTTCACCTGTATCCAAAGCAAAATTCAAAGCATCTACGTATGCTTTTTCTGTTGCTGAATCCATACTGGAACGCTCTATTGTTCCTGCCCCACCGTGGATGACTAAGGCATATTTTGGCGGCATAGTCTGGGAATCCTTTTGATTATTATCATTGGCACAACTGAATAAACAAACTATCATCAACAAGCTAAAAAGGTATCTCATCTTCTTTGGTTTATTGGTTAAAGTTAAACACATAATGGAAATAATGAAGGAATTGGATGTAATTCACGTAATGATGCAGGAGTTTTGAATGCTTTTAAAAATCCTAGTTTAACGCTCTTCTAAGTCTGTAAGTCTCCCAACTACTGCTATTTTAAGTTTGCAAACTTAAAACAGCTGGTTTTTTCAATCTGACTGATCAATTGCAAATAATAAAACAGTTTAAATCAGAGCCATAGGCTCGACCCATTTATTAACCATGGATTTTAATCCATGGAAACCAACAAAAATAAAATATGGAGTTCCATAGGAACGATCCATATAAATTCACACACCTTCCCAAAAATTTGGCTCCCCAAAACACCGCAAATATGACCAAGAACAAATAAAAAAGGGCCCAAGAAAATTCCTTGAGCCCTTTATCACTTTATTATCAAAGCTTTCGATTACTTCTTCGTCAATTTATAAGTATAATCTCCAGTATTCAAAATCAATTCGATCTCAAATGTACCGCCACCCGCAGGAACTTTGATATTATCTCCACCATACTCTAAAGATCCATTCGCATTGGTATCGCCAAAATTGAGATCCCAAGCATCATTTGCTCTGAACTTTATTTCTCCGCCATCAGACAAAGCCAAAGTAACCTTCAGTGTTTTTGAAACTGGGTCATAAACCAAATCAGTATCACTATCCCAACCTGTGGGCGTTCCGCTACCGATAAGGCCCCAATTTGTAGCAGCTTTTGTAAAAGTTAAAGCCGTCAAATTCACATTGAGTTTATATAAACCCGCAGGACCTGCTAAGTCAATGTCACTTCCCTTTGGTTCCAATGTGCCATCTTGACCATTGTCTCCAAAATCTGAGTCCCAATTGGGAGCTGGTGTGAACTTGAATTTTGCATTGTCCTCTCCAAAATAGATAAATCCCTCATACTTATTATCACTTTTTACAGAGAATAGAACGGTTGAAACATCTGCTGGATTCCAACCTTGGTAACTACCTGGTACATAAACTTTAGGATAATCAACTTTCACCTTAACTGGTGCAATTTTGAGAGTGACTGGTTGTGAAATAATGACATCAACTTCATCAGATATTTTTGCTAAAAGTCTGAAAGAAACGTCTGTCAAAACTTTATCTGGAACACTTTTGCTCAATAATATGGAATTGACTTGGACATTACTAGCTTTCAAAGCTGTGCCATTTGTATTACCCAAAGTTGTTGGTTCAGAAAAATTGTTCCCTGCCAAATCCATCTCAAGTGTGTACGTTACCCCCGCATCAAAGCCATAATCAGCTGGACTCCATGTAAATTCAGCAAACTGATTGGGTAGGTTTGCTTCTTCCATAGTGAAAGAAGCACTAGCTGCTGGCGTGATAAAAACAGGTGCTTTGATGTTTTCAGTTTGCAAAACTGGCCCAACAGCTTCATCACTGCAACCAATCACCATAGCGAGTAAACCAAATATCAATAAATTATTTATAATCTTTTTCATCTTAATCTATTTTGAATAACACCATTAATTATAACCCTCGTTCTGCTTGAGCGTTGGATTGGAACCAATGTCTGAAGAAGGAATAGGGAATACATTTTTGTATGCAGCAGTAGAAACGCCATTTTTGACGCCCCCTTTCCATGGCCAGATATAATCACCACCAGTAAACTTACCAAATCTTACTAAGTCTGTTCTTCTGTGGCATTCCCACAATAATTCTCTTGCTCTTTCATCCAAGATGAAATCCAAGGTCAATGCGGGCTCTGCAATATTACCAGATACATCTGTGTAAGCGCGTTCTCTTACTTTATTGATAGATTGTAGTGCAGCAGTTTTACTTCCATTGCCTCTCAATAAAGCTTCAGCATGCATCAAATAAACATCTGCCAATCTAAACATTGGAAAATCTGTATCTGGGAAAGTAAGGTTAGATCCTACAGCACCGGTAGAAGAAACATTTTTGTATTTAGTTACCGCATATCCGTTTGTAAATTGAGAAATGTCATCAATCTCCAATTCTTGACCAGCTGTGTAGAAAGATGCTCTTCTGTCAAAACTAGTTCTTACTACTGAGAATGTATAATCTGGAGCTCCAGCATATAACTTTATCAAATAATTTCCTGCAGATGGAATAGTGATGTTGGCTCCATTACCTTCTAAAAGGCCATCTTTTCCATCGTCACCAAGGTTGACATCCCAACCATCATTCAATCTGAATTTGAAATCACCTTTTTTCAAAACCACTTGGATTTGCCATACGCCTTCTTCTGCATTGTAAGTCATATTTTCATCAGCATCCCAACCACCTGGAGTTGCATCGCCAATGATGCCCCACTGAGCAGGAGTTAATGAATAAGTTTTAGCATTCAAATCAACGAAAGCTCTGTAATATCCGGCGTTTGCAACTTTGATATTATCACCACCTGGCTCCAAAGTACCATCAGCGCCTGTATCACCATAATTTTCATCCCATCCACCAACTGCAAATTTAAATTCTGAATTTGCATCAGCTAAATAGATATATCCTTCGTATTTTTTATCATTATTGACAGACGCCAATGCAGTCTTAGTGTTTGTTGGGTCCCAACCTTGATATCCCCCAGGTATGTTCAAAAGTGCTAAACCAGTACGTCCATTTGCTTTTGCAAATAAAGTACTTCCTCCAACCGCTGGAAACTTCTCAACAATGGCTTTTGTGGTTCTCATTCCACCCCATCCACCATCGATGCCAAATTCTGCCGGTGACATACTTCCACCTACTGCTGCGTGAACTATGAAAGTCATGCCACCCCAAGTTTTAGTCCTAACACCATCAAAGTTTACTGGAAAAATTATCTCTTTTGAAGTATTATTATCTGTCATGAACAAGTGGTTGTAATCTGGCTCCAATTCAAAACCAGCGCTTATAACTTTTTGACAATATTCGGCTGCTTCTGTATATTTTTTAACTCCTGTGTAAACTTCTGCATTCAAATATAATTTTGCCAAAAGTGTCCACGCAGCAGCTTGGTCTGCACGTCCGTATTCATTGGCTCTTGGTGCCACTAATTCTGCATCAATTGCCTTTAATTCTGATTCTATGTAATTGAACAAATCATTGGCATTGGTCTGTGTTGGGAAGAAATTACCTACGATGTCATTCTCAGTGACGAAAGGTACATTTCTGAAAAAGTCTAAAGCGTGGTAGTAACTCAATGCTCTCAAAAATCTAGCTTCTGCTCTGAAAGTTTTAACTTCAGTTTGTGTAGCTGCAGGAGTTGCTCTCTCAGCCATTTTGGCGTCAGTAGTTTCTCTCAAATACTCATTACACAAAGAAATTTGGTAGAATATTCTGTTGTACATCGCTGCAACGAATTCATTATTAGCATCCCAGTTGTGTCTGGTGTAATCTTGAAGATTTCCATCATTCCATGCAATTACCGCTTCATCAGTTGGCAATTCTTGAGCTTTAAAATATTGTCTCAAATAAGTAGAAAAACCTTCATCGATACCACCAATATCTGGTCTTCCTGCAGGGCCCTGCTGACCACTTACTGCCAATCCTGCATACAACTTTCCTAAAACTTGTTTGTAAGATGCTGGATCCTTAAATACAACTTCTGATACAAATTCATCATCATCGATTGGAACGGTATTCAAATCATTGAAGCATGATGAAAAGAAACTTCCTACAAGTAGGAATAAAGTCAAATATTTATAATTTATATTTCTCATTTTTAAACTATTTAATTTTATAGGTTAAAGCTCAAACCGAACAAAAATGTCCTTGATCTAGGATAGAAATTGTTGTCTATACCACCACTGATCTCTGGATCGATTCCTTCGTAATTAGTAACCAAAATCGGATTCTGTACTGTTGCCCAAAGTCTTGCTCCTTTAAATACAGAAACTGTTGGTAGTTGGTATCCTAATGTGATGTTATCGAACCTCAAAAACGATGCATTATTGATGTAATGATCACTGAAGTATTGTGCATTTTTGAAATCTACTCCTTCAGTTCCAGAAACCACATTGTTGATGTAACCTGCACTGTTATATAGGTTGTTGTATAAACCTGAGTTGGAAAGCACGTTGTTGTAAACATGGTTGCCCACATTCGCTCTAGCAGAAAATCCTACATCAAATTTATCAATGGTATACTTTGCTGAGAAGCCCATAAAAAAGTCAGCATTTGGGCTTTTGTAACGGTATCTGTCATCAGGAGTTATGGTTCCATCTTGATTTCTATCTACATATAAGCCTTCTATAGGTTTTCCGTCTTTTGCGTAAACTTGCTCGTAAACAAAGAAAGAACTCGCAGGATATCCAACACTGTGTATTTGAATGTTATTACCAACACCACCTGAAATACCTCCAGTTGCAACCCCTTGATAAGTTGGGTCTTCTGTTGCAGTAAGTCTGGTGATTTTGTTTTTATTCGCAGTGACGTTGAAAGTCAAATCTAAATTTTGTTTTGCTTTTCTAATTGGGTTTGCAGAAATGGAAAACTCAACCCCTTTGTTTTGCAAATCGCCAACATTAGTTACTAAAAAGTTAGTAAGGTTGGTACCTGCTGGAACAGGAACATAATTTAATAAATCTGTGGTATTTCTGATGTAATACTCTATACTACCAGAAATTCTGTCATCGAATAATCCATAATCCAAAGCAAAGTTGAGCGTTGCTGTTTCTTCCCATTTGATTCCAGCGTTATAACCGCCAGGTCTGATAGTATTGATGTATCCGTTACCCAATTGATAATCTGCATCTCCTGTAGAGGTCACATATCTTGATAAGTATGGGTAAAAGTCTGCGCCAATATCTTGTTGGCCTGTGACGCCATATCCAAATCTTGCTTTCAAATTGGAAAGTTTGCCTTCGCCATTGCCATCGAAGATTTTATAACCAACTGCGGCACTTGGGAAAAGACCCCATCTGGAATCTGGAGAAAATCTTGACGTACCATCACTTCTCAAAGTACCAGTAATCAATAACCTTTCACCTACGTTTAAATTTGCTCTACCATATACTGATAATAGATAATATTCTTTTGCATCCGTATCATTAAAAAGGACATTTGTCCCAGGTGCATTTGAAGTTTTAGAAGCAGATCCTAGTTTATTATGTTGCCAAGAATATCCAGCCAATAAACTCAATTTGTTTTTGTTGAATGTTTTACCATAATCAAGATAAAATTCCAAAAGCTTATTGGTATTGTCATTTGAATATGCAGATTTAAAACCAGGACCGTCGCCACCTTGTAAAAAGCCTGCATTTTCTGGAGTGAAGATGTTTCCTTCTCCATCAGCTCTGTCCACAGATAAATTTAAGTTTGCCCTCAAGTCTGGTAAGAAAGGCATTCTGTAATCTACTTGTCCCGTCAAAACGACTCTTCTAACATCTGATTTATCACTTCTTTGATTGAGCAGCGCCACTGGGTTTGCAGTTGCAATGGTAATTGGTTGACCATTGGGTTGTAACCAAGTTGTATAACCACCAAAAAGATTTGCATCTGATGAGTTGATTGTCTGCGTTGGATCATAAGAAATTGCAGCTCCAATTGCACCTCTGTTTGCAAAGTTGTTTTTACTAAACATGGTTTTTGCACTCAAATTGACCTGCAATGTATTGTCTAAGAAACTTGGATTGAGGTTTAGTGCTACTGTTGTTCTTTTGAAGTTGTCTGACTTCAAAATACCATCTTTGTTAGTATAACCCAATGATAATCTGAACGGAAGTTGACCAACTCCACCTCCAAAACTCAAGCTGTGGTCAAATCCACCCGCTGGAGCATAAATTTGATCTTGCCAATTGGTATTGGCAGAACCCATTAATGTTCTTGCAGGGTGTCCTTCAGGATATCTTGTTTCAATTAAACTTCTATATTGAGTTGCGTCTAAAACATCAATGGTATTGATGGCATTACTGATATTGTAATTTCCAGAG
Source organism: Saprospiraceae bacterium (assembly GCA_016715105.1). Taxonomy (GTDB): domain Bacteria; phylum Bacteroidota; class Bacteroidia; order Chitinophagales; family Saprospiraceae; genus JADKBO01. The sequence goes on from JADKBO010000008.1 coordinate 38,413, forward strand.
TAATTTACACTAGGCTTTCTGCCAAGTTTTCCCTTTTTTGTAGTGATGATGATCACACCATTGGAAGCTCTAGAACCGTAAATTGCAGTTGCAGAAGCATCTTTTAATACGGTAAAAGTTTCAATGTCATTTGGATTCACAATATTCAAGACGTTTCTTTCACCTCCTATTCCATCATTAGTAATGGGTAAACCATCAATGACAATCAATGGATCATTTGATGCCGAAAGTGAAGAACCACCTCTGATTCTGATGGTTGATGCACCGCCAGGATCTGATGCTCCAGTAATCTGCACACCTGCTATCTTTCCTGTGATCAAATCTTGTGGCGATGTAATGGCGCCTTGATTGAAACTTGCAGCATTTACGGTTTGTACAGAACCAGTTGCATCTTCACGCTTCACTGTTCCATATCCAATCACAACAACTTCGTCCAGAATCTCGCCTTCCGCTAAACTCACATTCACGCCCACCCCTGCTGCAATCAGCATAGGCTTGTAACCAATGTAACTTACTTCAAGTTGAGTTACATCATCAGCAACTACAAAAGAAAATGTTCCGTCAAAATCCGAAATAGTTCCGGTACTGGTATTTGGTACGATGATATTGGCACCAATCAAAGGATCTCCTGTTTTTGCATCCAAAACAGTACCTGATACTGTCTTTTGCGCAATAAGAGCACTTGTCAACGTAATCAATAGACTTAGTAAAAAGTACCTTGATTTTTTTTGTTTAATAAACATGGCTTGTACACAATTGAATTAATAAATATTTATGCTTAGTGTCTAGTTGAACATAACTTATCGTCATTTCGACACTAAGTGCAAATGTAAAGCTATTCATACACATAAAACGAATATAAAAGGTACTTTTTTTCGAAAAAAACAAATAAATACTGTTTTCACAATGTAGGCCTTCATTTCTCAAAAACAATAATTTCATTAAACCTGCAAAATCAAAATATTGTATTTAATAAAAATGAGGATTTATTAAAAAAACAGTAAGGTTCCTTCTGATTTTCTAAAGATTGGATAAATTTCATTTTTTGATTGGAGGGCAATTCCTTTCAGAAGCAGAGACACGTGGATTCCAATAGGAGGTCAATAGGAGTTCAATGGGAGTTCAATGGGAGTTCAATTGGAGTTCAATTCCTTGCAGAAGAATAGACAGCACAATATTTAATATAACAATTCAGTAGTGGCGCATGGTTGCGCCTATATCATTTCTATCCAACAATGATTTGTAATTGCGTTGCATAAGCAGGGACACATGGATATCAATGGGAGTTCAATGGGATTTCAATGGGATTTCAATTCCTTGCAGAAGAATAGACAGCACAATATTTAATATTACAATTCAGTAGTGGCGCATGGTTGCGCCTATATCATTTCTGTCCAACAGTGATTTGCGATTCCCTTGCATAAGCAGGGACACTGGATTCAATGGGATTTCAATGGGAGGTCAATGGGAGGTCAATTCCTTGCAGGAGCAAAGACAGGCACAATATTGAATATTACAATTCAGTAGTGGCGCATGGTTGCGCCTATATCATTTCTGTCCAACATTGATTTGTCATTCTGTTGCAAAAGCAGGGATACGTGGGATTTCAATTCCATTTAGACACATCGATGATCGGTTGAGGATAGTTTAGATCTTCAATCTCCAATTCTTGTAGTTGTTCTGAGGACAACAAATTGGGTTGATGGATGAGACTTGCTGGTAATTTGGATAATTCAGGAATCCAATATCTGACGAACTCACCATCGCCATCATATTTTTTGGCTTGAGATAAGATATTAAAATATCTGTCCTCTCTTGGGTCATTGCCTATACCTGCAATGTAATTCCAATTTCCATAATTGGAACAAGGGTCATAGTCTATCAATTGAGATTCAAAATATTCTGCTCCCATCAGCCAATTTAAGCCCAGATCTTTGACCAAAAAAGAAGCAACATTTTGCCTACCTCTGTTTGACATAAATCCAGTGGCTTTCAATTCGCGCATGTTGGCGTCTATAAATGGGACTCCAGTTTTGCCAATTGCCCATGCGTCAAATAAGGCCCAATCAACTTGTCCACCTGGATCTTTTCCAATAAGACCTCCTTTTTTAAAAATATTGTTGATGTATTTTTTGCCCATCAATCTAAAAAAGTCTCGCCAAAGCAATTCAAAAATCAACCAATAAGTACTCTCATTTGCCGCCTTTTGAGATTCAAATTTTTTGATCTCATGGTAGATGGTTTTTGGTGAAAGTGCTCCAACCGAGAGCCATGCAGAAAATTTGGAAGAATAGTCCCAGCCAAGTAGTCCATTTCTAGACTCTTTATATTTGGCTATCAACCCTGTTTCCCAGATGTAATAATTCAATTGATAGAGTGCAGTAGTTTCACCACCTACAAAATGTTGCTCCAAGCCATCCACCTGTTGATCTTTAAATTCAAAATCAGATAAGCATGGCATATCTCCCAGCTCAATATTTTTTTGTGCGAATGGTTTTAGTTGAGTTGGTTTTTCCAAAGGCAAACGTACTGCCACAAATCGCTCCACTTCTTTTCTGAAATTGGTAAAAATGTCGGGAGTGTGTAAAACAGGAAAAGGTAAATCGGCGGTGTAGTACAACATTTTACCTCGAGAATAAAATACTTCTCTTCCTGTTGCCCATAAATTTTTCTCCAATGCATCCTGTACTTCAATTTCCTCTGAAGTCATTTCACGATTGCAAAAAACCCAACTGGCTTTACATTCATTGGCGATTTGAGTTATGATTTCTTCGGGTTTACCGATGCGGATGTAAAGATCAGATCCAATTTCTTGCAGGTTTTTCTTCAAATCAATAACAGACTCAAGGATAAATTTTGCACGTTTGCAACCCGTTTTTCTAAATCCAAATTTTGTTTTGCCCAAAAATATCCTTTCATCAAAAATATAAATGGGCATCACTTCATCACAACTATTGATTGCATTTGTCAAAGCCTCATTGTCCAAAAGCCTTAAATCATTCCTGAACCAAACAATACCTATATTCTTCAAGTTATTTATTTGTGTTTAAAATATTGACTAGGGAAGATGACCAACATATAACTAAAAAAACCATGACTTGTTTTCATTTTTTTGAAAGAGCTGAATAGATATGATTGGCAATAATTCCTGCAGTCACTCCGACATTCAAAGATTCTGCTACGCGATGTTCACTTCCTGGAATTAATATAATTTGTTTTGCAGCTTCCATTATTTCTTTTCTTACACCATTACCTTCATTTCCCAACACCACAATGGGGTGATGACCAGGTTGCCAATTGGCAATGTTGCTACCTGACATGTCTAAGGCCACTACCCTATCCCAAGGCAAAGAATTTAAATCATCCAAGACCGCAATTTTTATTCGATTGAGACTGCCCATTGACGATTGCACGACCTTTCCATTATAAAAATCCGCTGAGCCATTAGTCCTTAAAACTCCATAAAATCCAAACCAGTCTGCTATTCTGATGATGGTGCCTAGATTGCCGGGGTCTTGTACATCATCCACTAAAAAAATTGGTGCGTTTGCTTGTATGAGTTGACTGCTGTCTGATTGTTCCTGTTTGAGAATAAGTAAAACTTCAGGTGCACTCTTAAACTGACTCGCTTCTGCCATCATGACTTCATTTGCAATGTTGATTTTGGAATGATCAACTTGTTTGCAATAATTCTCATAAGTTTTAAACCAATTGTCTGTAGAAACCAATTCTTCCACTTCAAAAATACCTGCTTTTAGGAACTCAATGCAGGATTTATGTCCTTCTACAATGAAATTATTATACTTTTGTCGGTACTTTGAAGTATGAAGTGAACGTATATACTTTAGTTTATTTTTTGACAAAGATTGCATATGAAGTATCGTAAGATTGTATTTGGACTCATGTTAGTAATAACGATGATCCTTTCTGCCTGCAATACTACTAAATATCTAAGCGATTCAGAAAATCTTGTAGTTTCTTCACAAATTAAAGTTTACAACAATACCACCAATGTTTCCAAAACAGCCATTGAATTAGAGCTTGATCCATACATTGCTTTAAAGCCAAATACTAATTCTTTTTTCGTGATACCGAAAGAGTATATATACTACAAAAATCAAGAAAAGGAAAACGAACGAGGCTTCAGAAAATTTATGAGAAACACTTTGGGCGAACCCCCAACTATTTATGATAGCACTTTGGTTCAAAATACGGTGGCTGATATGCAAAACTACCTCAGAGTTTCAAAAGGTTATTATGAAGCCGAGGTTACTTCCGTTTCTAAAATTGAAAATAGAAAAGCTAAAATTACCTACAACACCTATCTCAACGACAGATATCGAATAAAATCCATCAGTTATATTTCTGAAGACAGCGCAGTTTTAAGAGCCATCATTGAAGATGCTGGAAATGCTGTGGTCAAAAAAGGTGACTATATTGATGGTGCAAGCCTAGAATTAGAAAAAAATAGGATAACCAATAAGCTGCAAGATCAAGGTTATGCTCAATTTTTGACACAATACATTGACATCAAAGGAGACAGCAGCTTTACCGAAAAAAATGTTGAATTATTTTTTGAAATTCTCAAGCCCTCACCCACTGAAAATCATAAGATTTATACCAATGGAGCAATCAGAGTGTATACTGACTATTACAACAAACAAGATACCTTTTCATTGGTCTCAGAAGAAATAGATGGCATTACTTTTTTACGTGAAAGTTCAGATTGGGTGGTTGAGCCCAAACACCTGAGTAAGTTAATTTATTTCAACAAAAACGAACAAACCAACAGATCACAAAGGAGTCGTACATTCAGAAAGATGTCAGAGCTAAGTGCTTATAAGTTTGCTGCCATCAATGCATATGCTAATCCAAATGACAGTACAGAAATAGAATATGATGTTTTACTCACTCCCCAAAACTTCAAATGGGTCGGGGATTTTGGATTAGAAACGTACTATTCTTCAGGAGCACAGTTTAGAAACCTTTTTGGCTTTTCTGTCAATGGTAAATTGATCAATAGAAACTTCCTAAAAGGGAGCGAGCAATACTCACTAACTGGTGATGTCAGCACCGAACTCAGTTTTGACAACAATTCTGGCGAAAACCGACAATTTGTGGTGGCGAGAACGTTCAGCGCCGGGCTTCAAAACTCAATTGAATATCCGCGGATTATCAAATACACTCAGTTATCAAAACTATTTAAAAATACTGGTATCATATCGAATGGCCTGTATGAGGGTTTTCAAGAAGACGCAACAAGTAACGTAAGTATAGGACTTCGTACTCAGAATTTGCTCAATTACTTCCGTGTAAATTCGGCGAAGGCCAGTTTGGGATACAAATACAATGATGGTTTAAAACACAATGTGAGTTTAGATCAATTTGGCATCACACTCAACGACGTGACACCAGGACCTTTGTTTGACAGTTTATGTTTACGGTCACCTATTTATTGCCTCAATCTACAAGACAATTTATTCAGTGGCATTCTATTTAATAATTTACTTTATGTTTATAACAGGCCAAATCTTTTTGGAAATACCAATTATAGTGCAGTTTTCAATCTCGAAACTTCTGGCTTAGAAATATTTGCCGTCAATAAACTTTCCAATCTCATTACCGGCAATAATACTCCCTGGAGGCTTTTCAATGATCGTTTTGAATTTTCGAAATTTATCAAAATGGAAATTGATAACCGATTCACAAAAAGGATAGCCGTAGACAGAAGTTTGGCTTGGAGATTTGACATTGGTGCTTTGATACCTTACGGTGAAAATAAAATTACTCCTTTTATCCGGCAATTCTCGGCTGGCGGACCCAATAGTTTACGCGGTTGGTTGCCTCGACAATTAGTTGGTGAATTGGTAGATACAGTTTCTACTTTTCTGCCTTTGTATCAAGGTGATATAAAGCTTGAAGCCAATGTGGAATTCAGGTTTGATCTGGTATCTTTTTTTGAGGGAGCGTTTTTTGTTGATGCTGGGAATGTATGGCAAATCACTTCTGTAAGTGAACCTCGAGCTAGATTTACGAAGGATTTCTATAAGCAGATTGCGGTTGCTGCTGGATGGGGTTTACGAATGGACTTCAATTATTTCATTATCCGCATTGATTTTGGCTACAAAGTAAGAAATCCTTATCCTCAAGAAACAGGGGGTGGCTATTGGTACAATTGGCGCAACATCAGACGACAAGGTCTTGGCAATCCGCAAATTGGCATCAACTATCCATTCTAAAAATGCGTTATGTTATCATGGGCAAGATATTTACAAGCATTTTTATCTTATTTTTCACTAGCTCTCTTGCTATAAGTCAAAGTACAACCACCAATCCAAAGATAAAAGTGTCTATATTTTTCTTTTACATGATTGTGTAATCTGCCAATCATACGCTCCCTATTTGGAAGAACTTTATCAAAATCATCAATCAAATTTCAATTTCATTGGTGTTTTTCCAAATTTCATTTCTAAAGAAAAAGACATTCAATCATTCAAGGAAAATTATGGCATTTCCTTTCCTACCAAAACGGATTATTTCAAAACTCTCACCAACCAATTTAATGTTACTGTTACCCCAGAAGTGATCGTTTATGATGAGCTAAAAAGAGAGGTTTTGTATCAAGGCAGAATCGATGATGAATTTTTTGCCATAGGTAAACGAAAGCAAGTAGTGGGCAGTCACGATTTGAGTAACGCATTGAATGGGATTGTGGCTGGAATACCATTCAATAAAAAAACAACGCCAATTGGTTGTTTTATTAACTTTGAGGACTTAATAAAAAAATGATGGAAAGATATTTTTATAACAGAGTGGCCAAAATGTGTTTGGTAATCTTCGTTTTTGGAGGACAATTCACTGCAAATGCTCAGGTCACTTTTACCAAAGATGTTGCAAAAATCATTTATAATAAATGTACAAGCTGTCATCGGCCGGGAGAAATTGCACCTTTTTCATTGACAAACTATAATGAAGTAAAAGGTAGGGCTTCGACCATCAAGTATGTTACTGGCAGTAAGTATATGCCACCTTGGAAGGCAGACCCCACTTATCAACATTATCTTTCTGAAAACTATTTGTCTGACGCAGAAATAAAAACGATAGCAGATTGGGTGGATGCAGGAGTTCCTTATGGTAATATGTTAGAAGAACCAGCGCTCCCTATCTTCTCGGAAGGAAGTGCGCTAGGTCAGCCAGATATGGTCGTCTCCTTTGCAAAAACCCACGTCCATAAGGGAAATAGAAAGGATGAATATCGTTATTTTGTCATTCCCACAGGATTACAAGAAGATAAAATTCTTAAGGCCATAGAAATGCGTGCGGGAAATAAAAAAATTGTGCACCATGCTTTATTTTTTGAAGATACTGAGGGTAGAGCCAGACAATTTGATCAAAAAACTCCAGAATATGGCTTTGAAGGAGTCTCCGGATTTACCAATGAAGAGGTGATTTTGTACAATCAATTCCCGGGATATGCACCTGGTCAAAAACCATTATTCTTTCCTGATGGCATGGGCCAAAAGCTCAGCAAAGGCTCAGATTTAGTCGTGCAAATCCATTATGCACCGACGTCAGTTGACGAATCGGACTCTACCTCAATCAATTTATTTTTTGCTGATGAAAAGGAAGAAAAGGTCGACAGGTTTGTGGATGACTACGTAATGTTACCTTTTCATTTGACAACTGGAGCTTGGTCTTTTGTCATTTACCCAGGCACAGTCAGGACATTTGAAGGTAGAATGACTCTTCCAGAAGATCGATCCATCATGGGGATTTTTCCACACATGCACATGCTTGGTAAAAAATGGGAAGTTTGGTTGAAAAGACCAGATGGAACTACAGAGAATTTGATCAAAATAAATGATTGGGATTTCTCTTGGCAAAGTAATTACTATTTCAAAAAATTCATGATTGCGCCTAAAGGAAGCATCATCTATGCAAAAGCAACTTACGACAATACAACCAACAATCCTTTAAACCCTAGTAATCCGCCCAAAACGGTTGCATGGGGCGAAAATACCACCGATGAAATGTTTTACTTGCCCATTTTATCTGTTCCATACAAAGCTGGTGATGAGTCGGTAGTTTTCGAAGATAAAACCATAACTAGTACCACCGAAACGGTCAATGATGCAAAATTTGTACTTGCTCCAAACCCTGTCACCTCAGGTAGTTTGGTCAATATTACTTTTTCATTGGATCAAGGCCAACCAGTAGATATTTTGGTTTTTGATGCACTTGGGCAAATGGTTAGGACTCTCAGAAAAGGCAGCTTTTTTAGTCGTGGAGATCATGCGGTACATCTCTCTACCAATAACTTGTCGAAAGGTATATATTTTGTAAAATTGGTCACTGGAGCAAACCAGATAAGTAAACCGCTTATTTTAGTTGAATAGTTTATCCAAACAAATAAATATTGCAGCCATCTTGATTGTAATACTATGTAACTTAAAAGTATAAGTTCTACGGTTTAGGCATTTGAATAGAGCATCATTCACTCAACATTAAATTATCTAACCTGTAGTCTACAACCTTACCTTTTTTATAATCCAAAGTAATATGTGCTTGAATGTTAACGTATTGATCACGTTGTTTTGCTGGTTGAAAAGGTTGTATTTCTTCAACAAATCTTCTAAGGCTTACGGTGTCTATGGAAGAACCATTTAATGAACCAGCCATACAATTCCTTATTTTACCTTCTTTTTCAATTACTAAATATATTCTCACTATATCATCTTCTTTATCAACTAGATATTGAGCGCTTTCTTCCAAATGTTCACTAAAGGCTTTTCTATCCATATGAATCATTGGCAAAATTTGAGTTTTTTTGAAAATTTCATCGTTAATCAATGGCCTCGGATATCCTAAACTTGCGAAACTTTTATAGCCTTCATATCCCTCTTGAGCTCCAAGCACAAAACCTGAAAAGGATAATGCCAAAAACCATATCAACTTTAAATTGGAATTAACCATAATTAATTTATTTTAATAAGTAATGATCGCGTAAAGCTACATATATCTTATACTAATATTGAAAATAATTATGCCTTTTCTCTTCTAGAGATTACATTTAAGAACATAGGTTAATTTCTATTGTACTAATATTTTATATTATCTATATAAAATTAACCAAAACTATGTTATCTACTAACTGGCTCATGTGAAACACTCAATGATGATATTTTTTTGAATGCTTTTCTGGAGTTTTGAAGTATTAACTACTAAAAAACAACAGAAAATGGAACAAAAATTACAACGCAACATTGTTTGGTTTTTCTCCTTGCTGCTCTTGACGTCCTTTTTGGGATTTTATCCTACCTATCTAGTCAAAGCTCCAACATTTGAGGGATTCAAAACAGCCCATCACTTTCACGGATTAATGGCACTCCTTTGGATCTTACTACTTATTGTGCAACCGCTTCTTATTCGGCTGAAGAAAAATGCATTACATAAGCAAGTTGGAAAACTGTCTTATGTGATCATGCCTTTACTTATGATTTCGCTCTTTTTTGTAGCCAAAGCCTCATACGAAGCTGCTTTGATTGCAAAAGGGAGAGAAACTGCATTGGCTGGAATGACCAACGGAATTCCAGATTTGATTTACCTGGGTTTCTTTTTTACCATGGCCATGATTTATAGAAAGCAAGTTTCTATCCATATGCGTTTCATGGCTTGTACAGGCTTTATGATGCTGGGACCTGGACTTGGTCGGATGATGGTTGTTGCATTTGGAATGCCTGTTCCAGTGGTCATCGTGACCATTGTTGCGCTTACTGCCCTGCTGCCCCTTACTTGGTTGATCTTCGACATCAAAAACAAAAAACCACTATTTCCTTTGATTTCCTACTTGGTTATTACCATAATGGTCATTATTACTGGTTCAAGCGGTCAAGACCCATGGTGGCAAAGTATTGCTGGATGGATATCAGAAACACTTTTTTAAACCGCTAAACCAAAGAACCATGGATTCTATTTGTCAATTAATTCACTATGTAGAAAATAGAACATTCATAATACCAGCACTTTTATGGCTTTTACTTTTTGCGTCATCATGTGGACAAAAGGAAACAGTCTATGACCCTAGCCTTATCAGATTTCACTTATATGGAAATGGAGAACCAGTTTTTGTTTTAAGTGGCGGACCTGGAAATGACTGTCATCAGGAAGAAGATGTTGCAATGAAAATTGGAGAGCATTATATGGCTATTCTACTTGAACAAAGAGGAACAGGGCTTTCCATGCCACCAGAATTGAACAAGGAAACTATAAATTTAGAAGCTTACATCAAAGATTTGCTTTTTGTGATGGACAGCGAAATAAACGCTGCCAAATTTTATGGACACTCATGGGGTGAATGCGCAACATACTTTGCAACCAAATATCCCGAAAAAGTAAGTGCTTTGATTTTAACAGGACCGGGGTATTTAAAACTTGACAAATCATATCAAAACAAAATATTTGCCAATAGGATGAGAAAACTAAGTCCAGAGCAACGAATAAGATTTGACGAACTTTCTAAAATTGATCAACAAAAATTATCCATTCAGGAACAAAATGAAATCTCATTTTTGGGCACCGTTTTTAACACATTTGACACTACAAACTGGGATTGGAAATATAAAAAAATTCAAACAAAGAAAAACACAAATACAAACCTATTAATAACCGAAGATCTGGAAAGGGTCAAGTTTGATATTACTGATAAAGTAGGACAATTAAATATGCCCATTACTTTAATTACATGTAAAGAAGATCCATTGGCTTTTCTCACTGATGAATACATCAAATTTGCTCCCAAATCTAAGGTTAAGTGGCTTGACAAATGTGGTCATTTTCCAATGTACGAAAAACCTCAAAGGTTTTATTCTTCACTTACTGAGGCATTAAGCAACTTAAAATAAATAATTATGGAAAACAAATTGCAAAACAGCGTTGGGTTCTTTTTCATTGCTATTTTAATCATTACTTTACTCGGATTTTATCCATCTTATTTTTCTCATTTCCCAAAGTTTGAAGGGTTTTCATGGGCTTTTCATTTCCATGGCGTCCTGGCCTTACTTTGGTTATGCATGCTTATTACACAAGCATTTCTTATTAGAGCTAAGAAATATGAAATTCATAAAGTAATAGGTAAATTATCATATTTCGTAATGCCTCTTTTGTTATTTTCTTTCTTTTTAATGGCGAAAGCAACTTACACCAAGAATATTTCTGTTAGACAACTTAGTGAGATTGATGCTTTAGCAGGATTAAGCAGAAGTGGCCTAAGAGACATTTTGTATATGGGTATCTTGTATGGATTAGCTATTTTCTATAAGTCAAAAACTTCATGGCATCTTCGATTTTTTACATGCACAGGGCTAATTGTATTAGGCCCTGGACTTGGAAGATTTGCTTTTGCAAATTTTAGACCTGAAGTAGCAGGCGCTACGATGGGTATTATGATGTTATTAGTGCCAATAATTTGGCTAGTTATTGATATTATAAAGAAGAAATCACCAATACCATTGTTAATTTTTGTCATAATAACCATTTCTGCAATTTATTTGGACGGTGCTGGACATTCTGAATGGTGGCAAAACTTTGCAAAGTGGATTGTAATAAATTTATTCTAAACAAAAGAAATCGCTGATAATATCTTATCGGTAGATAAAAAATCACAGAATCCATAATTGACAATAGTACAGTGACAATTGGCTTTAAACTTTGGTTGCAAATTAGAGCTTATAAATTCCTTATTTTTTTAACCTTAAAATCCAAAAATACCATGGAATCTTTTCTTCCAAATGTACAACTTATGAAAGACGGCCACTGCATTGTTGTAGGCTTTTCTACCTGCCTGAGCGTTGTAGTGCTTTGTCTGCTTACCGCTTATTCTTTTTATTCCCTTGTACAATTCAAAAAGAAATACAATGGACAATAAGAATTACCTCTTCAATCTTACTCCTTTGAGAGGAATAGCTGCGCTACTTACGGTGCTATTTCACCTCAATTTGGGATCAAATGCTTTGCTCAACCCAGAATTGTCGCATGGATTTGACAAACTTTACCTCATGGTAGACTTTTTCTTTATTCTGTCAGGATTCATCATGGTACACGTTTATTCAGGATGGTTTCAAAACGGTTTTGACAGACAGGCATTCAAAAAGTTTACTATTGCGCGTTTTGCGAGGGTTTATCCGCTCCACTTTTTCACCCTACTCTACTTGATTTTGCTGCAAGGAGTTTTTTGGATGATGGGAGGCACTTATAATGATCCATTTTCTGCAAATAGCTTCACCTTACAAAGTATTCCAACCAATCTTTTGTTGATTCACAGTATGAATATTCACGGTTGGTTTACATGGAATAATGCAAGTTGGAGTATCAGCACGGAATGGTGGGCTTATATGGTTTTTCCATTTTTGGTTTACTGGTTTGCAAATTTGAAGTCAGTTGGAAGATGGTTGATCATACTGGCTTGTATTGGTGGGTATTTGAGCATTATTTACTTTTTTCAAGATTTGGTGACCTATCCAGAAGGCATGGAATTTATAAAACCATTTGCCGCTAAAACACTCAATGTTGCTTATCAATACGGATACTTAAGATGTATTTTTGGATTCATCCTGGGTATGATGTGTTACAGATTGTATCAAGAAAAATGGGGATCAAAAGTACTTGGAAATGGCTATACCCTCGCTGTATTAGGAATTATTTTATTTCTATTCATGCATCTCTTTTTACTAGATCTTTACATTGTTTTGATTTTTCCTTTCATCCTTTTGTCTGCTTCTTATGGAAGTAAAGGAATGAATAGTTTATTCGAATCAAAGCCAATGCAAAAATTGGGCGACTGGTCATTTGCCATCTATTTGGTGCATCAACCCATTATTTATACCCGGGAAACTATCCATGCTTTGATGGCAAAAAATCCCCCAATTGGTGAAGCTCCCGCTCCTTCCTATTTAGTTAATTGGTTGGTAGCCATTGGTTTCATAGCATTTACTTTATTGATTAGTTATTTGGTTTATGAAAAAATAGAAGTGCCTTGGAGAAATAAAATTAAAATCAAATATTCAAATTAAAAGATCATAAAATGGAACGTAGAATATTCTTGAAACATAGTTCTTTGGCTGCTGGTACTCTTTTATTGCCCAATCTAACTAAAAAGACATAAAGTCGGCGGCGGGGGCGTTTTTCCCGGTGGCCCCCCCGAAAGCCATTTGCTTTGACATAATGGAAGGTCAAACCATGTTGAATTATCAAAAAAAATACGGAAACATGGTTGCTCGCGCGAAGTTTCTTTGTGGGGTCAGCTCGTGCGCTGCCTGTCCTTGGCGGCGTTCCTTTGGCCCCCCCTTCGGTCCGGCCCCGGTTTCGGCGGTGCCTGGCGTTTTTGGGTGTTTGGTGTGTTACCACCAGGCGGTTTTAATTCATGCCGGATCCACAATGGGTGAAATACTAAATCAAAGTTTCGTCAATTTATTCGACAATTGGTATGAAGCCATTATTCAAATCCAACAACAACATCATAGCAAATCTTCAAAATGCCTATTATGCAACTGCGACGATGATCTATGCTTCAATGGCAATGAATTTGGGAACCACAATCAAATTAACAGATGGAAACCCTTCGCAAATTGAAGTGGAGCAATCTTCTTACATGGCGAGAACTTATAGGAAACCATTTATTCATCCTCAAAAATGGGCCTAAAATCTAAATTTAAATGCACAGATTCAAGTTTAGCATTTCAACCTCATCAAATTAAAGAACCAAAAAAAAATCAAAAATGAATTCAATACTAATTAAAATTTGCACTATTCTTTTATTCGTAAATAATGGGATTTATGCACAGAATCAATATCCCCACACAAAGACTAGCAGCGATATTGATCTTCACTTTGGAGTTGCTTATCCAGATCCATATCGGTGGCTGGAAGACATCAAGAACCCAGAAGTGGAGACTTGGTTTAAAGACCAAGCAAATCTGACAGATCAAACATTGAGTAACATCAATGGCAGGGACGAATTAATTGCAACATGGAAACAGCTGAATGGATTGGAGAATCCAAGAATAAATTCAAGAGAATTTAGAGGTGGCAGAATATTTTATCGCAAAACTATTCCGGGCGAATCCGTAGGAAAAGTGTATTATCGAAATGGTTTATACGGTGAAGAAATACTTTTATTTGACCCTTTAGCATTTGAAGCTGGAAAAACATTGTCTGTCAGTAGCATTGTACCAAGTCACGATGGTAAATATGTTGGTATCTCATATAGTGAGAATGGCGCTGAAATCGGCACATTGATTCTGTTGGAGGTTGAAACAAAAAAGGTCTTTAAAGAAAGATTTTCACCTGTTTGGGGCGGCATCATGGAATGGAACTTTGATAATAAAGGTTTTTGGTGGGGAAAATTGAGTAGTAGTGACAATACGGATGGAGAAGCTTTGAAAAACAGCAAAGTGATGTTTCACGTTATGGGCCAAGATGTCAAAATGGATAAAGAGTACTTCTCAAATGTGACAAGTCCAGAGCTTGGCATTGAACCTCAAGAGTGGCCTTGGGTTTTTGTCAGTAATCACATGCCCGAATACATCTTTGCTGAAGTTGGAACAGTCCAGGCCGAAAAAAGAATTTATTACGCTCCAATTTCAGACATCCATAAACCAAAATAAATTGGAAAACCATTTCAGAGCAAAAAGATACCATAAATGGGGTTTATGAGTTGATGAATGGTAAAATTTATGCTGCAACGTCCATGGGTGCCACCAATTTCAAAATCATTGCAACTGATGCCGCTGCTCCAAATTGGAAAACTGCCGAAACAATAATAAGTGAAAAAGAAACAAAACTGGACTTGTTTATAAGGACAAAAGATTACCTGGTATTGGTATATACAGATGGTATAAACAATACCATGTTTAAATATCATCCTCAAACCAAAGTAACTTCTCAAATTACACTACCCTATTCGGGAACAGGTTTTGTTTTCAATTTGGATAAAAAGTCCAATACAATTTTTGTCAATATGACAAGTTGGAGCAAAGCCATGCAAGAATTTGAAATAAACCTCGAGAACAATCAAACTCAACTCAGCAAATTTAATAAACAGAATGTTTATCCAAAGGAATTTGAGGACATCGTTGTCGAAGAAGTGGAAGTGACTGGTCATGACGCAGTGAAAATTCCCTTATCGCTTATTTACAAAAAAGGCTTAGAGAAAAATGGGGAAAATGTTTGTATAATGGAAAGTTATGGTGCATATGGAGCAAGTATGACTCCTTATTTTAACTATTCGACCATTTATTTGGTCACAAAAGGCGTGGTGTTGGCATATCCACATGTAAGAGGCGGTGGAGAAAAAGAAATGCATGGTACAAAGCTGGATTTAAAACAACAAAGCCAAACACTTGGAAAGATTTTAATAGTTGTGCTGAGTATTTGATTAAAAATGGTTATACCTCCCTAAACATTTGGCAGGTACAGGAACTTCGGCCGGAGGTATTTTAATTACGAGGGCTATTACAGAAAGGCCTGATCTTTATGCTGCTGCAATTTGTGATGTGGGATGTGCAAATACTATGCGATTTGAAGCGACACCAAATGGCCCTGGAAATGTTCCTGAATTTGGAACAGTGCAAGATAGCACAGAATGTAGAGCATTGTATGAAATGGATGGTGTTGCACACGTACAATATGGTGTCCATTACCCGGCCGTGATGAGCGTAGCTGGATGGACAGATCCAAGAGTTATTGCATGGCAACCAGGCAAGTTTACTGCAGCCATGCAAAATAATTCCAAAAGCGGTAAACCTGCATTGTTGAAAGTAAATTATGACAATGGCCATTTTACGGAAGATATTAATGTAGCATTCGCCAATTACGCAGATCAATTATCCTTTATGTTGTGGCAGTGTGGGCACCCAGAATTTACTAAAAAACCTCATCAACCCTAATTGATCATCTTATTGAAAACTAAGCGGAAAGGATGAGTGCAATTTAATAATCAATTTACCCTACATTTTATTGATAGTCAATTCATTTTCTGTTTAGTTTTCTTTTTTTAATTAGTTTTAAACCACAATCTATTTGTAATTTAATTCACTTCTTTTAGTACTTCATGTTTTGAAACAAAGGTTTTGTATATTTTCCTTTTTACTGGTAATGGTGGGTCAGCTTTATGGGCAAAACCTACACTTTACGTCGTATGGAACCAAAGAAGGATTGATACAAAATAGTGTGTACAGCTCTACAGAAACTAAGGAAGGCTTTATGTGGTTTGGAACCCAACACGGATTAAATAGATTTGATGGTTTGCATTTTGAAGCAATAGACTTTACCAAAAGAGCTGATACTATCATGAACTCAAAAATGATTGTATGTATGCACGTAGACAAGAATGATAACTTTTGGCTTGGAACTACCGAAGAATTGGTACTTTATGATAAGTATAAAAATGAAGTGGTTAAAACCTCCTCAAATTACCCAGGCTTATCACTCAAAGGTAATTGGATCAAGGAAATAACTACTGATGCCCAAAATCGACTGTGGATTAGAGATAGATTAACTCTTTGGTGTTATGATTTGGTAAATAAAAAAATGTTGAAAATTGCCAGACCTGAGCTCTTAAAAAATACAATTTCACTTACAAAAAGTGATGACGAAAAAAGGATTTACCTTGCAACAGATACATCTATTTTTGTCGTGAAAGAAGGTGATTATAAGGAAATCGAATCTGAAGTATTTAAATCTAGGGGCCTGAAAATCGAAACTTTGTTGTCTGTTAATCATATGCTTTGGTGTATTACCTCAGATAAAAAAATTTGGATATCAGGCGACGACTCAAAGCCTAATTGGAAAACCTTTGAATCATTATTTGGTACCTCATGTTTGATTGATCCATATCTTTTGCATAAAGATTTCAATAACTCAGTATGGGTGGGTAGCCGTAGCGATGGCGTACTAGTTGCTGACCTTACAAATTACAAAGTAAAGAAATCATCAGACTTTATGCACCAATCCGCCTTGCGCAATAAGTTTATTTTGAGTTTTTTCACAAATAAACAAGGCATCACTTGGGTTGGTGCAAGTGGTGTTGGTGTTTCTAAATATGATCCTGCAATCACACAATTTGAGTTGTTTCGCAATGATGCATTACCCGGTAAAACGCAGAAGGATAATATGATCTTTAGTTTGTATTCAGACAATGGAAAAGATTTTTATTCAGGAACGCTCACTGGTGGATTATTGCATTGGGATGTCACACAAAACCAATCTGCTTATTATAAACCTCCCAACCAATCCTCAAACACAGAAGTCAATAACATATACACCATCACCAAAGCCGATGACCAACTTTTATACATGGCAACTTGGGGAGGTTTGGCTAGTTTCAATCCTCAAACAAAGAATTTTTTACTTTACAACGACCAAGACGGTAAGACACAAAAATTGGCGAGTTTATTGAAATTAAAAGGCCAAAACAAACTTTTGGTAGGCGGCTATATTCATTTTTTAAGGTATTTTGACGTTGACACTAAAAAATGGTCGGCTCTTTATGACCCTGAGCATTTCTTAGAAAATTCCAAAATTAGACCAAGATTTATGCATCAGTTGAATGATACTGAAATATTGATTTGCTCAGAAAATCGGTGTCTCACCAAATACAATTTTGAAAAAGGAAGCTTCAAAGAATATCCAGAATTGGGCCATTATTCAGGTATGGCAACCCACATTTATGTAAGCAAAAAATATTGGTGGGTCGGCACAACAAAAGGTTTGATGCAAATGGATGCTCAAACAGAAAAATTAATAAAAGTTTGGAATGTCGAAACTGGCCTTTCCGACGATGTTATTTATTCAGTCTTAGAGGATAATTATGGTAAAATTTGGGTGGGTACAAATAAAGGATTGAATGTCATCGAACCAAAAACTGGATTGATTAAAAAATTTGATGAAAAGGACGGACTTCAATCATTAGAATTTAATACCGCTTCGTGTTTTAAAGATGATAAAGGAAATTTATATTTTGGAGGGGTCAATGGATTCAATAAAATCCCAGCAAAATTATTAAATACGCAAAGGCACAATCCAAAGCCAATCATTACCAATATACAAGTTATGAATGAACCTCTGCTGACTGACTCCATGATCAGTTATACCGCAGGTTTCTCACTACCACCCAATAAAAACTTCATCAGTTTTGAATTTCAGAGTCCTAATTATTCCCAAACAGAAAACATTATTTATCGATACAGATTATTGCCCATTCAGCAAGAATGGCAATTGAATGGAAATCGCAACTTCATCAATTATACACAACTCACGCCAAATGATTACACCTTTGAAGTACAGTCTTCAGTTGGAGATTTACGCTGGTCGCAGCGTCAATCAATCAGAGTTACAATTTTGACTCCATGGTATAAAACTTTTTGGTTTTTGAGCCTCATCACTTTGTATATTATTGGAATGGGTATTTACCTTTATAAACAAAGGATTTCTGCTATCAAAAATAAAGCGCTTTTAACACAAAGAATCAATGAAACAGAAATGGCTGCTCTAAAAGCGCAAATGAATCCTCATTTTATTTTCAACTGTATAAACAGTATAGACGCTTTCATTCAAACCAATGATAAATACAACGCTTCCATCTATCTGAATAAATTTGCCAAACTCATCCGGAATATTCTGGACAGCAGCAAACAAAATTTAGTACCATTGTCCACTGACTTGGAAACTTTAAAATTTTACACCGAACTGGAATGTATGCGTACTGAAAATAAATTCAAAACTATATTTGATATAGAGGAAGGCATTCTGGAAGAAGATATTTTGATTCCACCCTTGATCATACAACCTTATGTAGAAAATGCCATCATCCATGGCTTAAAATCTAAAAATGACTTTGATGGAGAGTTGAAAATTTCTGTTTCCAAAGTGGATGACAAACTTGTGTTTGAAATCAAGGATAATGGAATTGGCAGGGTTGCCGCACAAAACATGAGGTCAAATCGTGGAACGTCTTATGGAATGCAATTGAGTACGGACAGGGTACAATTATTCAACGATGATCAAGACGAGAATGTCATCATAACCGACCTTTACGAGGATAATAAAGCAATGGGAACATCTATCAAAGTGATATTGAAAATCGAAAACTAAAACAAATGTTGAGCGCAGTAATTATTGATGATGAATACAAAGGGAGGCTGGCTTTAAAGCAAAAAATATTGGATTATTGCAAAGACATAATGATTATTGGCGAAGCTGCAGATGGAAAAGAAGGATTGGAATTGATCAATGAAAAGAAGCCCGACATTGTTTTTTTAGACATAGAAATGCCGCTAGTCAATGGATTTGAAATGCTTCAAAATTTGAAAGAGCGAAACTTTCATTTGATCTTCACAACAGCATATAATCATTATGCTATTAAAGCCATAAAATATTCAGCGTTCGATTATTTACTAAAACCTATCGATATTGAAGAACTTAAAGCCACTGCCCAAAAATTGATGGCTACTGCAAAGTCAAATATTGATTTACAAATAGACCTCTTACAAGGAAATTTTCAAGATAATAATAGGCCTCTAAAAAAATTAGCTATTCCTACTATAGATGGTATTTGTTTTTACGATTTAAAAGATCTCATTTATTTGGAAGCAGATAGCAATTATACCAACCTTTATTTTATCGAAAACAAAAAAATTGTAGCTTCCAAAACCCTCAAAGAATTTCAAGATTTACTACCTGATGACCATTTTTATAGGCCACACAACTCCTACATCATCAACCTTTCCTTTGTTTCCAAATACATCAAAGGAGACGGTGGACAAATACAATTGCTCAATGGATCGCTGGTCGACGTCTCAAGAAAACACAAAGACGAGTTTTTAAAACTGATCAATAAGCGATGAAGGCATTTGATATGATGATTTGTTGAATTTTTTTTGAGCAAAATTCAAATAAACGATCAAGGTAGTGTAATATTGGTCTTTCAATAAATTGTTTTAAAAGCCACTACATAACACCTACCAACATGTTTGCTACACTCGATATTGTCATTTTCGTTGTTTATCTTCTTGGCATTGTTGCCCTTGGATTGTACATGTCTCGTACAAAAGATGGGGTTGAAAAAACCGCAGAGGATTATTTTCTAGCCAGTAAATCACTGCCTTGGTGGGCCATTGGTACTTCATTGATCGCAGCCAATATCTCTGCTGAACAAATGATAGGCATGTCAGGACAGGCATTTGGTATGGGCATAGCCATTGCATCCTATGAATTGATGGCAGCAGCCACTTTGATCATAGTTGGTAAATACTTTTTACCCATTTTCATTGAGAAAAAATTATTTACAATACCCCAATTTGTAAAAGAAAGGTATAGTGATGAGCTCAAAACTATTCTGGCCATTTTCTGGCTTTTCCTCTTCACTTTTGTCAATTTGAGTACGGTTTTATTGTTGGGAGCAATGGCGCTCGACACCATCATTGGAACTGGGGACAAAAGCCTATTGATGTATGGAATCATTGGATTGGCCTTGATTTCCGCAGCTTACTCTCTTTATGGTGGGCTTACGGCAGTTGCATGGACTGATGTTGTACAAGTAGTATTGCTCATTTTAGGAGGAATCATAACGACCTACTTGGCTTGTTCTCATCTTACGCCTTCAGGAGGGTTTGTGGATGGTGTTCAGCATATTTACAGCACATTACCTGAGAAATTTCATATGATTCTGGGAAGAGATCATCCAATGTATAAAGAGCTTCCGGGTATTGCCGTTCTGGTCGGCGGTATGTGGGTCGCCAACCTTTACTATTGGGGTTTCAACCAATACATCATACAGCGAGCATTGGCCGCAAAGGACATCAAAGAAGCTCAAAAAGGCTTGGTACTTGCTGGCTTTTTGAAAATACTCATTCCATTTATAGTAGTGATTCCTGGTATTGCCGCATACTCATATTACGCAGGTGGAGCAGGAACTTCGGTTGTGGAAGGTGTTTCTACTGCTTTGCAAGTGGACAATCCTCCATTCCAAGCCAATGACAACGCCTACCCTTGGTTGATCAAAAATCTCATCCCAACTGGTTTTAAAGGTTTGGTTGTAGCGGCATTGGCAGCAGCCATTATTTCTTCCTTGGCGAGTATGATGAACTCCATTTCCACGATTTTCACAATGGATATTTACCAACAATACATCAATAAAAATGCTTCTTCAAAAACTACTGTAAATGTGGGAAGAATTTCAGCGGCTGTTGCCTTGGTAATTGCTATGATCATCGCGCCCATGCTTGCCAATGGAAGAGGAATTTTCAACGTCATTCAGGAGTATACAGCAGTGGTCAGCCCGGGAATCTTAGCGGTATTCATGTTGGGTTTATTTTATAAAAAAGCAAATAACAAAGGGGCTATTACCGGCATTCTTTTCTCTATTGTTTTTGCCTTGGTGCTCAAGTTTTCAGGTCTTGGTTTACCTTGGATGCATGAAACATCTTTGGTTTTTGTGATCACTTGTTTGGTCATTGCTGGTGTCAGTTATGTTTCTGGTAAAGGACTTGATGATCAATACGCGATTAAAACGGATGGAAGCACATTTACGACGAGTAGTGCATTCAATATTTCATCATTTATCATTTTATTGATTTTGGCATTTTTGTATGCGGCTTTTTGGTAGTCGGTTCTAAGCTATCAGCGGTCAGAGATCAGTTTTCAGCATTTCTTAATACCATAAATAGAAAGACAAGGTAGTTTTTTTATATATAGGTTGATGACGAATATTTGATGTTAATGTCAGGGTATTACTTAACTTGATATTTCTGATAAGTTTTATTGGAAATTCTCAAGGGTGTTTTTCTTTTTACTGGAAAATACTTACAGATT
Organism: Saprospiraceae bacterium; assembly: GCA_016715105.1. Taxonomy (GTDB): domain Bacteria; phylum Bacteroidota; class Bacteroidia; order Chitinophagales; family Saprospiraceae; genus JADKBO01. The sequence continues at coordinate 60,277 of JADKBO010000008.1, forward strand.
AGTTTAGTTTAATGGAAAATACTTAGTGATTAGTTAATTATAATGGAAAATAAAAGCTATTCTTATTTAAGAATAACTTTTAAAATTGCCTTTTGCCAAATTGCCTTTTTGCCAAATTGCCCATTATTATATTGCCATATAGCCCTCCGGTTTTCCCGTTTCCTTCCGATAGCTATCGGAACCGTTTTCCCTCAAACCTCGTAGCTCGTGGCTCGAAGCTCGCGGCTAAAACTGACCGCTGAAAACTGAGAGCTGACCTCTGAAAACTGAACGCTGATAGCTGACAGCTACTTCACCACAAAAGAATTCAGAAAAATATCAATCAACTCATTCAAACTAGAACCTGTTGGAGAATATACCTGGGCCGTATAAATTCTATTGGGTTGCAATTTCACCACCCCCTTGATCGATTGTTTAGTAACCTTGTCAACTAACTTATAAACCATCATGGGTAAACCTTCCTGACTGGCCAAAATATCTTTGTAAACGACCTGGCAATTGTTTTTTTCTGCGATGCTTGCAAGTGTGTTAAGTAGAAATTCTTCATTGACTTCCGTGCTATCGTAGTCGATGACGGCATCTGGATAAGTTACCACATTCACCGTGTAAAGTGTATTAGGATGGTCTGTCTTTTGTAATGAAAAATTCTCATTGACTACATCCCCTACCACCGTTGGAATAATTTTCTCCAAATATTTGAAATGGCCAGGGGCTTTCACCTCAAATCGTTCCTGCAAATCAGAAAAAAGTATAAAATCTGTTTGGCCGTATCCGGTAATTACAGAAACTACTAGAAAAACAAAAATGAAAAAATTTACTTTCATAAAAACACTTATAGCTCCTTGATAACGTACCAAAAAAGGGAAAGGCCAAAGATTGCTTTATTTTAACAGATTATTATTAGAAATGACCGATGCTTTTGGAAGTTTTCTACGAGCCTTGAGCCTCGAGCCCTTCGCTTCGCTTTCGCAGTCAAGTTTTCAGCAATTTTGCAGTTCAGCAGTTTCGCAATTTGGCAACATAGCAAAAATGGCAAGACACCAATAAGTGTGCCTTGCCATTATTTATTAAAACCAAAATATGAAATCTACATTTTCACAAACTTGATCATTTGCATGTCTTTAGTCTGAATAAAATAAATGCCTGGCAGATAGTCACTTACATCTGCATTGTCTGTATTTTTAAACACCTGCAAAAATTTGCCGCTTAAATTAAAAATAGCGAAATCTGTAGTTTGATTTAGTCGTATTTCTTTAGTGGCTGGATTAGGATAGACTATTAAATTCGATTGAATACCAGCAACTTCCTCATTGGATGTAGATAAATCATTGATGCTAAAAAAGCTCACACTCCCACTCACTTCATTGGCAACAATCAACATTGGAAAACCGCTTGTACTATCCTCTGCAGGTACAAAAATGATGTGTTCAGGTCCTAAATCTCCCGCATCCGCTGATTCTACATTTGCTGTAAAATTCCTGTTATTGAAGTATGTTTTATATTCAGGTTTCAATGGATTAGTAACATCATAAACCATCACGCCACCAATTCTTTCTAGACCAATAAATGCATATGTCTTTCCATCAATTTCACCAATAGTGATGGCTTCCGGTTCAGGGCCTTTGTCATCACTTCTATTTTTCTTGGTATTATTGGTATTGGAGGCATTGAAATTAGCAGGATAAGCCTCAGCAGTAATTTTCTCCATTTCATTTCCACTGTCCCAAACCATATTGCCATAAGCATCCCAAACGGTAAATGATCTTGCTCCAAAAGCAAACAATTTATCAAATGTGCCATCTCCATTAAGGTCACCAATTTGTTTAGTCACATTCAATCTACCAGCCTTAGCTTTGGTATCTGCAAGAGCTGGACTTACTGTCAAAGCACTAATTCTTTCAGATTCTGCGCCTCCTAAAAAGCCAGGATATTCTCTTACATCACCTTCATTTACAGCTATATAATAAGTTTGACCATTGTACTGCATAGCCGTTATCGCATCTGGCTGATACATACCAAATACGTTGTAATCATTTATCTTGATGTCCGTATCATTGTTATTGGCATCAAGGCCTGATTTACTAGCTTCCATAGCGATTACACCCAATTGTACTTTTGCTGCGTTTGCTGGATCCAAACCAAAATCATTATCATTAATCACAATAAAAGACTTCATTTCTTCTACCCAAGCCAAACCTTCAGCTTTATCATTTGGTGTATATCCAAGAGAAGGAAGGTTAAACATTTTGAGTTTGAATGCAACATTTACGCCTTCAGCGGCAATTTCTTCAGCAGTTCGGCCTTCCCATGCTTCCGCAGTTCTTGCAAGGATGTCTGTTGCAAAATTCAAATCAACTTCGTACACATATTTTTTACCATTTGCAGTGACATCATCATCACGTTCCATGACATAAATCTTTCCATTACCAGCATAAAATGCATCACCCATTTTATCCATTGCAGTCTTTCTAAGATCAGGTCTTTCAAGCAAATAGATGTATTCATGTTGTGGAATTCCAGATTTGTTCATCGCCAAAATTCTTATCACTTGTGAAGTTCCTCTTTTTGAAGTATTTGGATTATCCAAAGGCGATTGGATGAAAGCATAAATCATGTCATTCGTCTGATCCATCGCAATGGCTTCAAATCCTCTGTTTGCTCTCCTTTTATTATATATTTCCGGGAACGTTTCTGTACCATAATACCCTTCAGCTTTGCCACCAAGTGTTCCTGTACCTTTTGCAACAAAACGGTGAAGCATCTTTCCATTAGTATCAAAATGATAAACTGCAGGGCGGTATTCATCACACATCCAATAGGTTTTATCGTCGTCATCAATTACTATGCCTTCCATATCTGCGCCAAATCTGTCATAACCAAGTGAGTCATAAAATACATCTCCAGACTTAAATTCTGCACCAGTTGCACTTGCTAATGGGGCCACAGGAATTTCGTCTGCTCCTGGAATGTTTGGTAAACCTGTAATTGGGTGTTTTACGCCAAGGCTATCTTCCCAATAAAGAAAAGTAGTATCTTGAAGACTTACTTGTCCTGAATTCACATCCAAAGTGAATTTCAAAATCCTAGATTGGAAGTCAGGTAAAATAAAAGGTCTCAATGCATTTACAGCACTATTATCACTGATTTTTACACCATCAACTGGCTCGCCATTGGGACCTCTGTCTGGATGCGAAACAAAATGAAGTTTTGAAACTTTTCCGTCTGCCATTTCCACACTTTGAGGATAAATGCCAGAAAGCCCGCCAAATTTTACCGCGTTACCATTGATTTGAGTTCCGAAATTAGGAAAATTCAAATCTGCAGTCTGCTTAAGTGTTGGTTGAGCTGCGTGATTTTTAAATCCAAGTGGACTGATTTCAACCAAGGCATTATTAGTAAGGTTGATCACTGCAAAGGCATTATTTTCCTGTAAGGTAACAAAAGCTTGTTTGTCATCTGGTGAAACCGCAACATATTCAGGTTCCAAATCCATTGCTACCGTGATCGCAGGATTTACATCTAATTTTATTCCTCTGTTGATGAGTTGAAATTTCCTTGCGTTGTATGCCGTGAATCTTACTGTTGTCACAGGTGCATTCATTGCGCCACTACTCACATCGATGATTGAAACAGATCCTTCTGGATTCTTTGAAACATAATCATCGGCAGTGACACCATCACCACTGAAAGGTTCGCCTTCGTTCGCAACGATTACTTTGGTTCCAGCGTGATTGAATGTAAGCATATCAGGCAACGCACCTACTTCTACTGATGAAATCACCTCTCCATCCAAGTTTAAAAATACCACTTTTCCAGGTTCATAATTGTTCTTGGCTTCAACTGCAACGGCAACCAAATCCTGTGAAACAGCAACGCTATTGACTCCTCCACCATAAGTTTCCATCGAAACTTCTTTGATCAATGTTGGATTTGAAGGATTCTTTACGTCAAGGATAGTAATGGAATTTTTACTAGCATTGGTAAAAAATGTTTTTTTACTTGCTGCATGATAAGCTGCGATCTCTGCTGCACCTTCATCGAAGACTCCAGTGGCATAAGTGCCCAGCTTTTTAAATTTTAATTCTTGCCCAAAGCCAGTGGCTGCAAGGCATAAAATGAGTAATAGGGGTAGAATTTTTCTTAGCATAACTTATGATTTTTGTTAATGTCAATCTCAAATGCAAAGAAAACCTTACTTGATCTAAAGAGTAGAATCGAGACAATTATCTAAAAATCATCATTAGTTTACGAGAATATTAAGGGATGCGTTTTTTTACGTGAATGGTTAAGATTAAGGTTACATAGGGGATGCTTTTGGTTAACATTGACAGATTTTAGTTGAAATAAACCAAAATTAAATCAACATCTCTAGATGGCATTATGAAGGCATTTTCGTATGATCAAATCAAAAAAAAAGTGGGACAGATGTTATCTTTGATATCATAGTAAGCTCAGCTTTATGTTATACAAACCAAAAAACACCCCTAAATAAGACTCCAATGTTACGTACACTTTTATCTATTACTTTTTTGATATGGACTAATACTATTTGTTACAGCGCAAGAACTGAAGAGTTTTTATAACGATTCCATCCAATTATTTTACGAGACCAATGGGAGTGGGCCTGCCCTTTATATTTTATCAGGAGGGCCCGGTGAAGCACCAGACCATCCCTATCATTTAATCATAGACAGCCTCAAATCTCGTTATACTTGTGTTTTGCTGCATCAACGAGGATCTGGAAAATCCAGAAATATGCCTATCAATAAATCAACCATAAACATTGGGAAATATACCGAAGACATTGAACTGTTGCGCCAAGAGCGAGGAGATAACAAAATCATTTTAATGGGAATTTCATGGGGAGGGCTATTGGCTATGAATTATGCCGCCCATTTTCCAGACCATGTGTCCAATCTCCTATTGGTTAGTTCAGCACCACCCTCTCATTCAGTCTGGAATGTTTTGTTTGACAATCAATACGCGAGAAGATCCCAATCAGAACTTGATTCCATGGACCTTTTGCAAAAGATATTCTCCACCAAAACAGAAAAAGAATTGGACTCCTTGAAAAGGGTAAATCCAAACAGCAAAGAAGTCCTGTCCTACAAGTCCTTCATTGACATCCACGTCAGAGCCATGTATTATGACCGATCCAAAATATCTCCCAAAAATATAAATGACCTCTTTTACAATTTCAATTTCCAACCCATTCCCATCATCGACCAGGAAGTTCTGGAAACCAAATGGGACATCACCGAAAAACTAAAAAAGCTAAAAACCCTAGCCCTCATTGTCTATGGCCGCCAAGACGACCAAGGAGAATCAACTTTTTATCTGCAAAAAGAAAGTTTACTTTTCAGCGAAATGCATGTGATTGAGCAATGTGGTCATGAGATTTTGGAGGAGCAGGCTGATGATTTTTTTGGGGTATTGAGGGGGTATTTGGATAGGAGGTAGAAATGACAAATCAGATTAATAAAACCCTTTTACATGAATAAAAAGAGCATTAATAAAAAAGTTTAAAATTATAGATAAAGCTTTCTTGACCTATCCCCATTACCTAAACGAAAAACAAACTTATTCCTACAAGTATTGAAAAAATTCCGCAAATTGCAAATCCTAAAACGTCACCCCAAATTCCAAATCTATCTAACACAATTAAATCTTGGTTATTTGTTGGGCTGTATACTATATTAAGGTTTTGACCTATTTTATATTTTACAAAGGAGGTTGTACTTGTGAACCTGTACACTTGAACATTTCTGTTAAGATCTACATATTCTATTATAGGAAAATAAGAAATAGTAGAACCATCATCACTCCTATTATCCACCACCTGGATTATATCTTTTACAATTGCCGTAGCAAGAATTCCGTTTTCTATGATTTTTTTTTGTTTTTAGGTATGTTGCTATTGCACTATTTATCAACCAAATCCCTAAAATGATTGTCAATATTGATACCACTGGCGCCATAAATTAATATGATCTTATAAATTTTGAATTCTTGTTTACATCAATTTCTATTAATAAAGTATCATTAATTACTCCATAGTGACCACTTCCTATCCAAGGGTAAGTATAGGATATTTTCGGGTCAAAATGTAAGGCCAATGGTTCTTGAAGTCTCCATGGGGAATGAGACATTTCGTAAGTATCTGAATTGCCCTGTCTATCATGGATGATTATATTTCTGTCGTTGATGTCTATGGTGTATCCTTTAGAGCTAAAATCCTGATCTTCTACCATAACTAACTTCCATTTTCCAGATATTTTATTTATTGGTTCTGGTATCTCTCTCATTAATGATAGAGTATCAGAAAGCTCGACTACTTCATACATGCTTATGATATCCACCTTGTTTTCAAGAATATAGATTTTATCTGGGAAATAGGCCCATGATGCATCTCTCATCTCATGGGCATCATTGGGAGCAAGCCACCTATTTTGACAAGTACCATCCTGAGTAAAGATTAACTGATTCCTAAATCTGGAAGGCCGACTTTTGACACTAGCAGGTTTGAAACATAGGATATCACCTTTATCCTCTTCGTAATGATGTTCCCAAGTTTGGTCAAAGAAGTAATCAGGTAATGCGTCTATGTTCGAATTTTTATACCCATGTTGCTTTAGTTTTTGAGTATCAGAAACAGCAGCAGATGCTTCTTTAACTTCATCCTCAATTTTGCTTTCATGTGTTGATTTACATGAAAGTAAAACTATCAAATTAATTGAGAAAATTAAAAAATAAGCTCTCATCTCAATTATGGTATTTGGCAGCCATCCATCAAATAGCCCGGAAAGATTTTTATTGTATATGAACTTCCCGTTGAGCTGATAACATCAATATAATTTTGCACTCCAATTTTATATATTTCTTTAACTTCCTTTACAATGCCATAACTTCCAGTCTCCCAATGAAAACTAAGTATACAGTTTGAGTTATTATTTTGATACAATACAGAAGTTCCGGTAACTGGAACTGGATAAGGACTGTATCCTTGAACCGTACTTAAAATGGAGATTAAAGGAATAGGAATGGAGCCCGCAGTTTTATCAAAAACGATAGATCCTGTGGCATTATTCGCAGGTACAAATCGAAGACCATTAACTTCCTTAGATAATTCTAACGGATTACTATTGGATGGGTTAGCATTTAGCAATACCTTCCACATAATCTTTTGGTACTTGAGATGCCTTTCGCATTTAGAAAGTGCAAAATCTGGCTTAACAGGCTTTTCTAATGATGGGCCTTTAATTTCTGTTGATGGAGATATTGGTTTAGGGTTGGGTTTTAATTGTGCTGAAAGTGAGGTTGCAGCAACAACTAAGCCAATCATTAAAAGCGTCTTAAACATACTATGATCGTTTAGAAAATTATTTAATCTTTGTCATAACCAAATCAAAAAGCATTTTATCCCCTCCAGACTCAAATGATATTTTCATTTTATTAGACGATATGGACTTGATGGTCATTATATTTTCGTCTTTTCCATTATTTGTTCGAATCAGAACTTTGTTTGGATTACCCTGATATTTTAATTGATATGGATATTTTTTATCTCGAAACTTAGTTGTGACTTTTCCAATTGACGTATTCTTAGAAAGTGAATTGTGCCATATCATCGTATCATTCTCGAGAAACTCATATGCCATAGGTGGCATACCTAATTCATCATAAAATTCTACAACTGACAAAGACCGCTCCTTATCCGTTCCTGTTTCCACTTTAACAGTCCCAGTTCTGTCACAACGCCAAGTGCCCAAGACACTGATTTCGTTTGTGCAGCTCTGCAATAAACAGGCATTTAGAATAAGTATTAAACTTTTTATTGTTTTCATTTTTGATAACTTTTATTTCTTGGATCGTATAAAAAAATTGTATTTATTTAAAAAATTAAGGAAACCAGAAAACTTCAAATCGAGTAATGTTTTCCTTACATCGCCTTAAAATGCCATTTATGAAATTTTGACTCCAATTATCATTATTACATTGATATTCACAATTCTCTAAAACAAGATATGCTACATACATATCTTGTTTTAAAACTTTCCCATTTAAGTCTTTGCCGTCCCATCTAATTTCACCATTTATTAGACCTTCACAATCTTTTCTTTTTTGCTCATAAACCAAATTGCCCCACCTGTCAAAAATCCTTAATGCGAATTCATTTGCATTATACCCACCCAAAGCACCCATGCTTACATTGTTATCTATCATAATAAGAGGATTAGAAGGTCTGACAGCATTTGGGAAGTATGACAAATTTGGAAATCCTGACTTAAATAGATTAACAAATGAATTCACAGATGTAGTTTGAACAGTACCATTACAATTATACTTTACTGTTACAGAGTAATTTCCCGAGCTTGTCGTAGCAGCAATTATCCCGTTTGTTCCATTAGACCAAGTTGCCGACAATATAGGGTAATTACCTTCTACATTCATTGTCATTCCTACTGGACAGCAACCTGGTTTCATTTGTGTTTGCTTTATACTAAATTGTGGCTCGCACTTCTTACAAATGAAATAATTAATAATTCCTACTTCATTTGGAGACAAACTTATTGATTGTTGAGTATTTGTAACTGTAAAACCTTGAGGAACTGTGATATGCGATGTATAATTTCCAGATTCTAGATTACTAAAAAAGGAATGCCCATTTTGGTCTGTTTCGACTGATTGATTAAAGTTTTGAGGTCCCTGAAGTCGGATTGAAACATCTAAGGCATATGTATCGCCATTATCATATATTCCATTACAGGTATTGTCGATAATAATAGTCACTTGTATTAGACCGCATCCCATATTCCATTTTTTTATCGAAGTGGAATATAAACTGTTGAAAGCAATTAATAATGTTATGAGCAAATTGTATCGCATGAATTATTTATTTTGAGACTTAAAGATCTCACTCATTTTACCTTGTATTTTTGCATTGGTTGAACGTTTACCTTGGACCACCTGTAAACTATAATTAAATCCTTTTTTCCAAGGATCACAAACACCATCGGTCGCCCCAGAACATGAAGATGGGCTAAACCCTAAAGATGGATGAATTCTATGCCATTGATTGCTAGGAAATGTACCAGCAAATTGCTGAGTCCCATTTGCTAAACCACTTCCATCATATAAGTTTGAATTGGGGTCATTGGGCTTAAAATACATCCAGAGATTTGCCAATGCTGTATTATTTGCTAAATCGAAGACATCCAAAGTGCCAGCCTTAGGTTTCCTTATTGTAAGGATGAAGGATAAACTCTCAAAACAAGGGTTCGTAGCAAATCTCCAATTTGCATAAGCTTGCATTTTCTTTCTCCATGCTAACGTAGGTGTAAAGCTAATTGTGTGGTTTTGAAAATCTCCTTGTATAGAAAACATATCTTTAAATTCATCAGCAAATAAAGGAGGGCAACATAAGTCAACTTCATTTGGATCGGGTTGAGTTGGGCAGTTAAAATCGTATATCGCATATCCTTCATCAAAGTTCATATTATTATCCATTGATACTATAAAAGAATAAGGTTGATTTGCTTGAATTGTAACCTGAGTGGAAACTGGAGTCCAAGCATCAAACTGTGAATTGCCACCCAGTAATGTTACTGGTATTGTCTGTCCTACAATAGTGCCGGTCAATCCATTACCTTGGCGGACCTCAATACTCCCTTTACCACTTGCATTAGCTCTTGTTGAAAAAAAACCTCCAACATTCACTTTGCCAGAACATCTAGGTATGAAGCTTTGATAGAAAGAATTACTTCCATCAGTTATATCTAGATAATGTCTAGGACTATTAGTAATTCCTGAAGCATCTGATTGTGGTCCAGCAGCACCATAATTGTATCCTAGAGGACCATCCACTCTAACGACATTTGATGAATTTCCAGGTCCAAGTATCCAGGGAGTAACGGAAAATCCAATATTATTACCAAAACTTGTGGGAGGACTAGATTCAAAGTCTCCATTGTCAAGAATGTTTTGAGCCTGTGCTTTTGAATAGCAAGTAGTGATATAAAAAATAGCCACTAAAAAGATTGTAAAAAAATTGACCTTGTTGTTCATAATTGAAAATATTTTATTTAGGTAAAATAATTAATCCACCTACTCTCCCCAGTTTTCAGCTGCCCTGTCTTACTCTTTTTTTGGATTTTCAGATTCCTCCTTATCTTTTATTTAATCTTTTAAACACCTTATTGCCATGCCCTGGTTTTTATAACCTCCTTCTTGAACAAAGGATGTTAAGTTCCATGTAAGCTTCCCATAAAATGCTCCCAAAGAGAAAGAAGGTTGCGTTGTTTTTGTCCAGAAATACCCAAATATTATTGGAGGTCCATCAAAGGATCCCAAAAAAGCAATCCTAGTTCCAGTGCCAACCCCTGAAAATAAAAATTGATCAGTTGCACCATGGTTTGGACTAAGCCAATATGTAGTTCCTATCAATTTTAGCTTACTCCCAGCATCAGTTCCAAGAAAAGTATTAAGTACTGAGAATTCTGCATCAGAAGGAACATGAAATCCTATTGGACAAACATTTTTATTACCATTTGAAGCAGAATCTGCTACATATTGATTATACAATGCTCCTCTCGGTATAAAATTATTTATGCTATCATTACCATACCAACAATAAGCTGGTGAAGATGTAGCTGCCCAAGTGGCATTATCAGTAACTTTTGGAATATCTGTCCCATCATTATATTTAGTAGTTCTAAGATTTTGTCTTATCCATGTCTGGGCACCTATTTTAGTTAATCTATAAGCATTACCACTTCCATCCACTGCCCAGTTGGCAGCACTCACTCCTTGGTTTTAAAGAAAAGTAATTAACAGAGGTGGCTTTAGTTTCTATCCAATTGTCTTGGTTCAATCGTATTTTATAAAGGATATCCCCTGAGAGACTGAGATCTAGTGATTTGAATTGGATGGTTATGTTGTTTTCTTTATAGGGCATAACTGCGGGTAGTTCGTGCCTTTTATATGTTTTGTCGTTTACCTCAACTGACTCTATAATTGGCATTTTTGCAACTTCTTCAATTTGTGTTTCTTTAGTCAAAATACACAAACCTTTTGCTGTACCAATATACAAACTGTCTCCCATCTGGATAACATCATTGACAATGTTTGAGGATAGGCCGTGGTGTCGGGTATAATTTTTAATCTTAAATGTATAGTCTTCAGCAAAGGTGATTTCTGATAAACCGCTTTTAGTACACAGGTAGACTTTGGAGTCGTCACCTACATAAATCCTTTCTATGTTATCTGTTAGGATACCATCTGATTTTTGTATAACAGAAATATTTTTCTCACCATCCCATACCCCGAGGCCATTTCCTAAGGTGGCAAGGAGATACTTGTTTTTGAAAATTTTAATATCGTTGATTCTTGATTGAAATATGGGGTGGATTGAATCTGATTTTACCATGTTATTTCCATTCAGAATAAATAGACCATCCAAAGCACCAAGTAGATAGGAACCATTTTTAAAGTCTGAACCTGAAAGGAATCTTTTATAAGGAATTATTCCTTCTGAACAAAAAACAGCTGTATTGTCCAAGTCGGAAAAAATACCAAACATTAGATGACCTAAAGCTAGAATTTTATCTTTTAATGGAATATATCGATTGTATGCCATACTGTTTTTAAATCTCTCCCCACAAAATCCATGAGGTATCATTTGCCCTGTAATATCCAATAGTCTATAACTAGTCTGGCCTGTTAGGTATAATTCTGAAGATTTATGATTATAGAGGATATCCAAAATTTCATTTGGAGATTCATACCTAGGTTTTAGATTTTTATTGTGTATATTCTTTTCAATAACTCTGTTTTTATTCAGAAGTATAAATAAAATTTCATCATCTTTTTTAGCAAATTTTGATATTTCTGTATTTGAATCTTCCACTAAATGAATAGGTTTGATGCTTTTTCTTTTCAAATAATAAAAACCATCTTCCAAAGTTGAAATAAAAATATTTTTTTGTTTGTCCTCTAGTAATCCCGATGCAGAAATGTTTTCTAAAAAAGTAATAGACTTATCTTTCATAAAGTCGGATTTGTCTTTATATGCTTTTACACCTTGTTTAAATATTTGAGCAGTTAAAATTATCTTATTATCCAGTACGATAATATCAAGTATTTCATTTCCCTTTCTTACTTTTTGTAACTCTTGATTTGTGAAAAAATAATGAAAACCATTAATGGTATAGACATAATTTGTATCGGAGTATTTAAAAGCTCTAGGGTTGCCAAAAATATTTTGATTTATATCATCCTTTAAAGTTAATATTAGGTCCTTGTGTTTTAATGAACTTACATGTCGTTCTTGTCCCAGAGCTAGTTTTATTTTTTTTGCATTATAATTTGGTAGGCCAATTCCAAGCATAAAAAAGCTCTCTATTTCATATGAATAGTAGGATTCTGTTGCTTTACTATTTAAGGCTATAACAGAAACTAAACCTTCTGGCGTAATTTTAACTATTCCCATACTAAAGAGTCCAAAATAAGAATTCCCGTATTCATCCAAATAAGAAGCAAAATTGAAGGTGGCTTGATTAAAATAAGGCTGGAGTAAGTGATTGTATTCATAAGTTACTATCGTGTCCCTAAGTGAAATGTATTTATAAATTTTTTTACCCAAGGTACTTATCCAGATATTATTATGTCTGTCTAAGTAAAGTTTCAAACAAGATAAATCACCAAGTCCTTCCTTTTTTCCATAATTTTTAAAACCATAGCCATCAAATCGCGAAAGTCCTCTATCCGTAGCAATCCAAACGTAACCTAGGGAATCTTGACGATGTCATGACATTCATTACTTGGAATGCCATCTTCAACTGAGAAGTTGATTATTTCATAATCTGTGATTTGTCCTGTAGTGCCGTAGACAATTAGGAATATCAGGATTATAGAAATGCAATTTCTTGCTTTCATAACATTTACAATTCCATCAATAAATCCAAAAACTCCTGCTTCCTCCTCCTTGAAACAGGGATCTGCTCTCCATTTTCCAAAATGACAACGCCACCATCTTCCTTTTTAAATTCTTTCACATGTCGCATGTTGATGATGTGACTGTCATGAGGCCTGAAAAATTGGCTAGGTGGTAATAATTTTTCTATTTCTTTTAAGGTTTTGCTGATGAGCAGTGGTTTACTTTCCAAAGAAAATATTTTGCAATAAGCCCCACTACCTTCTATTCTTGTCAAATGTTCGATCTTAAAAACTCTGAGTCCGTCGGAGGTGGAAACGGTGAGTTTTTCAAAATCTCTATTGTACTGACTATTTTTAATGGATTTCTCCAACTTTTGAAAGGCTTTACTTTCGTCCATCTTTTCTTTGATCCTTTCCACAGATTTGATGACATCTTTTGGTGTGTAAGGCTTCAAAATATAATCAACTGCTTCGTATTTGAAAGCCTTTAAAGCATATTCCTCATGTGCTGTGGTGATGATGATTTTAAAATCCTTTTCCTCCAAAGTGTCCAGTAAATCAAAACCAGTTTCTTGACCAATGTGGATGTCTAAAAAGATAAGATCTGGTTGATTATTTTGGATCAAGGAATATGCGACCTCAACACTTTCTGCAACTCCAACCAATTGCAAGTAGGGACAATACTCTGATACAATGGTAGAAAGTAATTCTTGAGATGCTCTTTCATCTTCAACAATAATAGTACGGATTGACAAAGCGATTGATTTAATATGTAAATGGATCTGTTTTTGAAAATATGGACTTGCGACCAAAATACAAAATAAATGATACGCTCAAAATTTTTTAGTGGGAATATTACAAAACAAGGTTTGTCAACGGTATTTATTACCGACTAAAGACCCTTTTACAATGAAATTAGTTCATTTATTTCTTTAATGCAATAACAAAATATATACATATCCTCTCATTGATCATATTCAAGATTTTCTTCAAGAACAGAATGAATTAAAAGTCGAGACCTCTTACTTCCACCTATCTCCCAAACCAATTAAGATCATATCCAATTTCCTCCAGAATAATTCTACATTTGCACCTCATTAAAATATAAATTTTGAAAGATCTATTACAAAGAGCGGGCAATGTTTGCGAATTATGTGCCAATGCTGATAATCTTACGGCTTTTGCGGTAAGCCCCAAAAATGAAGAAATTGTAGTTTGTTCAACTTGTCTTGACCTATTGGAGAATGATGTTACGGCGGATGTCAATCATTGGAGATGTCTTACGGAAAGCATGTGGAGTACAGTGCCTGCGGTGCAAGTCGTAGCCTATCGCACTTTGAAGAAGTTGTCGGCTGAGGAGTGGGCCAATGACTTAGCTGGAATGCTTTATCTGGATGAAGAAACATTGGCTTGGGCAGAAACAGAACAAACACAACTCATACACAAAGATACCAATGGCAATGTTTTAGAAAATGGTGATACCGTCACTTTGATCCAGGATTTGAATGTGAAAGGAGCGAACTTTACAGCAAAAAGGGGAACTGCAGTGCGCAAAATAAGACTGGTATTTGACAATGCAGAACAGATTGAAGGTAAGGTTGAGGGGCAACAAATTGTCATCTTGACAAAGTATGTTAAAAAATCATAAACCGTCTGACACTTATTTTGTTGTTACACAGACTCGGTGTATTTTGTCAGTAACTTAAACACTTGACGTCCATAAAATATAGGAACAACAAATGATCGGCTTTAATTTTAGTGAACACAACCTGGAACAAAATGGGCAAGACCCGTTCGAAAAACTCTTGGATCTTTTCAAAGAGTTGCTGTTGCATACTTCGGGTGATGTGAAAGAGGCTTTATCTTGGCTGACTCAATTGGACAAACAGTATAAATTGACAGACGCGGATTATGGCGTTGGTGATTTTATCCAAGACTTGATGGACAAAGGTTTTATTGGAAAGTCAGACGATCCAAAGACGCCAAGTTTTGTACCTACTTCAAAGATGGAAATTGCTTTGAGGAGAAAAGCACTGGATGATATTTTTGACCAACTTAAAAAATCAAAAAGTGGTCAGCACCATACAAAGTCGACTGGACAGGGAGATGAATTTACCAGCGAAATGCGACCTTATGAATTTGGTGATAAATTGGATAATATTTCCATTTCTGAAACCATCAAAACGCACACATCAACCATGGAATTGAAGAATTTCAAATAACGCAAGACGACCTTGCCATTCATGAAACCTTTTTCCAATCCCAGACAAGTACGGTTTTGATGATCGACATTTCGCATTCTATGATCTTATATGGAGAAGACAGGATTACACCTGCGAAAAAAGTTGCGATGGCGTTATCCGAATTGATCATTACCAAATATCCGAAAGATACGCTGGACATCATCGTTTTTGGTGACGATGCATGGGAAATTCAGATAAAAGACTTGCCTTATTTGCAAGTAGGGCCTTATCATACCAATACAGTAGCTGGTTTGGAATTGGCCATGGATATTTTGAAACGGCGTAAAAATCCCAACAAACAAATCATGATGATCACTGATGGGAAACCTACGTGTATCAAAAAAGGAAAAAAGTACTTTAAAAATAGTTTTGGACTAGATCGCACCATCGTCAATCGGACGCTAGCATTGGCATTAAAAGCAAAAAAGTTACACATTCCAGTGACTACTTTCATGATCGCGCGAGATCCATATTTAGTCAATTTTGTAGACCAATTTACGTTGGCGAATGGTGGTAAAGCGTTTTACAGTTCATTACAAGGATTGGGCGAATTCATCTTTATGGATTACAAAACCAATAAACGAAAATCAAGAAATTAATCAAGAGCATTCAAAAACAGACAAAATATTTATGGACATTAATAATATAAAAACCCTCGGTGAATTAAAAAAAGCCGGTTACGTTTCTAAAGGAGTAAAAGAAGAATTACGACAAAATCTGATTCAAAAAATAACCAAAAAAGAAAAAGTATTTGAAGGCATCATCGGATTTGACGACACAGTCATTCCTGATATCGAAAGAGCCATACTTTCTCGTCACAGCATATTATTACTGGGTTTGAGAGGACAAGCTAAAACTAGAATTGCTAGATTGCTCACACATTTGATGGACGAATATATTCCCATTGTTTCTGGATCTGAAATCAATGACGACCCATTGAATCCGCTTTCAAAATTTGCCAAAGACCTCATTGCAGAGCATGGCGATAACACTCCGATTGCTTGGTTGCATAAGTCTGAAAGATACGTTGAAAAGTTGGCGACACCAGATGTGAGCATTGCCGATTTGATTGGTGACATTGATCCCATCAAAGCTGCAACGTTGAAGCTACCCTACTCTGATGAACGAGTCATCCACTTTGGATTGGTGCCAAGAGCAAACAGATGTATTTTTGTGATCAATGAATTGCCAGATTTGCAAGCCAGGATTCAAGTGAGTTTGTTCAATATTTTGCAAGAAGGAGATTTACAAATACGAGGTTTTAAATTGAGATTGCCTTTGGATGTAGAATTCGTTTTTACAGCCAACCCAGAAGATTATACCAACAGAGGAAGCATCATTACGCCATTAAAGGATAGGATTCAAAGTCAGATATTGACCCACTATCCGAAAACGGTTGATATTGCTAAAGAAATTACCAGATCTGAAGCTAAAATTCACCCAGACCAATTAACAACAGTCACCATACCAGAGTTACACAGAGACATTTTGGAGCAGATGGTTGCCTTGGCACGAAGTAGCGATTATACAGATGAAAAGTCAGGAGTTTCTGCCAGAATGAGCATTTCTGCCATAGAAAACTTGGTCAGTAGTGCCGAAAGACGTCGCTTGATCAACGGTGAAACAAAAACCGTAACCAGAATTACAGATTTCTGGGGTGTGGTTCCTGCAATCATTGGAAAAGTTGAATTGGTCTATGAAGGCGAACAAGAAGGCATTCACAATGTTGCCATGAAATTACTTGGCAAAGCAGTGAAAAATGTCTTTGACACTTACTTCCAAAATCCAGAGAAAGTCAAGGGTAAAGATCCGTATGGAGCAACCAAGATGTGGTTCCAAGGTGGTCATGAAATTAATTTACTCCTGGAAGCTTCTGACGAAGATTACGCCAAAGAGTTGCAAAAAGTATCAGGCCTTGAGCGGTTGGCAGCTGAGCGAGGTATCAAAGGTGATGACAAATTGATTTTCATGGAATTGATTGTTCATGGCCTCACAGAATATGAAATCATTGGTCGAAAATATCTGGATCAACAGTTTTTGTTTAAGGATCCAATTTCTGGTATTTTTGATGATGATGCCGATGACGACGATGATATGGATGATTATTTGAAATAGTCTTTCAATAAATGGAAAATAGAAAAAGGCCAATGTTTTAATGTTGGTCTTTTTTATTTGAAATTTCACCTTAGAACTAACATTGCGTTAAATTCAACCCGCTTCGGGGTTGCTAGACTTTTATTCTTTTTTCCACGGGTTTCACCCGCGGTTATTCATATTGAACCCTGTTCGGGTTCTGTTCAAATCTACAATTAGTATCTTCAAGTTCCGCTTTATTATTTCCACAATCTCAAATAATAAAAAATACGATTTTATCCTAGAACTTGGATGGTGTTCAATTCAACCAACTTCGGGGTTGCTAGACGTTTATTTTTTTATCCACGGGGTTTCACCCGCGGTTATTCAAGTTGAACCATTTTCGGGTTCTGCTCTAATCTACATTTTGTATCTTCAAGATTGGGCCCTCCATTTAATTAAAAAAAATCGATTGTTAACCTAAAATTGGAATGGTTCAATTCAACCCGCTTCTGGGTTGCTACACTTTTATTTTTTTTCCACGGGTTTCACCCGCGGTTATTCATATTGAACCCTGTTCGGGTTCTGCTCTAATCTAAGTATGTAGCATTATGATTGGACGCCCTTTATTTCCGCTGCAATCCAAATAATCAGAAAACATTCGATTTTCATCCTAAAACTTCGATGGTGTTTTATTCAACCCGCTTCGGGGTTGCTAGAACATTTAATTTTTATCTACGGGTTTCACCCGCGGCTATTGACATTGAACCCTGTTCGGGTTCTGCTCTATTGTGCTAAGATGGGTTCTGCCTTTCTTTTTTCCGGGTTTCACCGGGTTATTCATATTGACCCCAGGTTCTGCTCAAATCAACATTTAGCCTTGAAACCCTACTTCACGTATGGTAGCTAAAAGTCTTAATTGTGAAAAATCCAAAAACTGTTTGCTGAAAGCTGAAAACTAATTCACAAAAGGCTCATCGCTCGTGGCTCGAAGCTCGTGGCTAACGATAGCTAAAATCATGAAACTTCACCATTTTCTGTCTTAGTTCTTCATTTTATCTTTTCCCATTTCCTATCTCCAATCTATCAACTTTTAATATTTAATTCGAAATTTTTGGAAATCATAATCATATAATATTATATTACCCTAGGAATAACCGAAATATTATGGAAGAAGTAAGCCTCAACGCAAGTGAAAACCAACAGTCCAAATTCAAGTTTAAGGAACTGAAGGTTTACACTTCAATCGAATGGTTATATGATAACAGAAAGAAATACAGGCAAGTATTTGACCGCATAGAAACAGATTACATCTACGTGGAATTGTCACTTTACAATAAATTTTTTGACATTGATAGTTGGGATGTAGACATCATGCTCAAGTGTTTTGAAGCAGACAAAACCCAGAAATCCATTTGCAATTTATCCTTTAGAAAAAAAGTGAGTAAATACGACCCTATTGTTTTCATCAGAGAAGGATGGGGAAATAAAAAAGAAGGGTCATTTTGGAAAAAAGGTTCTTATTATTGGCAGGCATTCATCAACGGGGAAGCCATCGCAACCAAGTATTTTTACATCGAAGATACTGGATCCAATAATCTCAGCCCTGATAATTACCTTCAAATCCAGGCAGTGAAATTTTACGAGGGTCATTACGATGAAATGATGAGTAATGAAAGAAACTTCTTGATAGAATTTGACGTAGAACAGACCAAATATATATTCACCGAAGCTTATTTCAAAAATACTTACCGAACTCGTGAATGGCAGTGCGAATTGTTTATCAAATATTACAACGAAGCAGGCGAATTAAAAGCAAGCACTACCCGACTCCAGACGGTAAAAGCAGAGGAAGAATTTTTCAGCATACTCAGCGGTTATGGAGCGAATACACCTGGTTCGTGGCACTTGGGAAAGTATCGGGTCGAAATTTCATTTCTCGACAAAATCATTGCAGTTAGCCATTTTGAAGTTTCCAAGAGATTGGTAAAAGGCATTCCCGCAGTATTACTTCCTGACTCCAGACAATTGCTTCCTCAAACCATCATTGATCCAAACAACGAGAGCTTTGAAGATGTCATGATGAAATTGACCGGCTTGGTTGGCTTGACAGAAATCAAACAAAAAGTATATGATCACGCCATGTATTTGAAGTTTTTGAAATTGAGGCAAGACAAAGGATTCAACGACAAACAACATTTTGAAATACATTCTGTCTTCATTGGCAACCCTGGAACTGGTAAAACAACCGTTGCTAAATTGATGGGTAAACTCTATCATAAAATGGGACTGCTCAGTTTGGGCCATGTACATGTAGTTGATCGCAGTGATTTGGTTGGTGAATACATTGGCCAAACGGCTCCCAAAGTCAAAGAGGCCATCAAAAAAGCAAAAGGAGGAGTCCTATTCATAGATGAAGCTTACAGTTTAGCCAGATCTCAGGAAGACACAAAAGATTTTGGGCGAGAAGTCATCGAACTTTTGGTCAAAGAAATGTCTGAAAACAATGAGGATATGGCGGTAATTGTAGCTGGTTATCCAAAAGAAATGAAGACCTTCATAGAATCAAATCCAGGTCTCAATTCTAGGTTTAAAAATGTATATAATTTTGTAGATTATCTCCCACAACAACTTCAAGAAATCGCTGATATCGCAGCCAATGAAAAACAAGTTACATTAGATGTATCAGCAAAATCAAGGCTCCATGAAATCATTGTGGAAGCTTACAGAAATAGAGACAAGTCCTTTGGAAATGCAAGATTTGTTTTCGACCTCATCGAGCAATCCAAAATGAATATGGGTCTGAGGCTCATGCAAGGAAGCAATTTCAATAAACTCAGTAACAAAAAATTGCAAACAGTGATTTTTTCTGATGTAGTTGGACTGGGTAGTAAATTCAGTTCAGAAATTCCAAATATTCCTGTGGATCAAGTACTATTGAAAGAAGCCATCTTAGAATTAGACCAATTGATTGGAATGGAAGAGGTGAAACGCGAAATATTGGAAATTGTAAAAATAGTGCAGTACCACAAGAGCATTGGGAAAAATGTCTTGTCTTCCTACAATCTTCATACAATTTTTATCGGAAATCCAGGAACAGGTAAAACAACAGTGGCGCGTATTCTTGCAAAAATTTATAAATCCCTTGGCATCATAGAGCGAGGTCATTTGGTAGAAACAGACAGACAAGGTTTGGTTGCAGGTTATGTAGGGCAAACAGCAATCAAAACATCAGAAAAAATTGATGAAGCCATGGGTGGAGTTTTATTTATTGACGAAGCTTATGCTTTGGCTAATAGCGGATCTCACCAAGGCGATTTTGGCAATGAAGCCATCCAGACTTTGCTCAAAAGGATGGAAGATGATAGAGGTAAGTTTTTTGTTTTTGTGGCAGGATATCCTGAAAACATGAATAATTTCATCAAAATGAACCCTGGACTTTCAAGTCGGTTTGACAGAGTTTTGAAATTTGAAGATTATAAAGTGGATCAATTGATGGAGATTGCATACACTACTGCTCAGGAATATAAAATGAAGCTTAGTTCTGGCGCTGCACAATTGATAGGCGAATTGGTATCTAAAATGTTTCTTTCTAGAGATAAATATTTTGGAAATGCTCGTACGGTGAGAAAACTCATTCAAAGTATCATAAGGACACAAAACCTGAGAATAGCAGATGAAGAAGAAGTAAAACCACGCGCAGCATACATCATCACTGCTGAAGATGTGGCCAAAGCTCCCAAAAATGAGGTCGACAATTTATATCAACCAAAAGGCATTGGCTATTCCAATTCCTAAATTTATTTTGAAAGGATTTTATGAATGTACTAAAAATCAGCTTCCTATTTGCAGTGACGATTTCAATTATCAATTGTAAGTCGGCTCAGTCTTCGTCAGTTGATGAAAAAACACAGGTGATCAAAAACTACGCTGAAAACATGCCTGCTTACTTTGTCAATAGTTTAGGCGATAGTATAAAAACAGTCGTCAAATCAAAGGAGCAATGGGAAGCAGCATTATCGCCCGCACAATATTATGTATTGAGGGAAAAAGGAACTGAAAGGTCATTTACGAGTGAATTATTGAGTGAAAAACGAGAAGGAGTTTTCGCTTGTGCAGCTTGCGGTTTGCCCTTATTCCGAAGTGAAGAAAAGTTTGAATCAGGAACTGGCTGGCCAAGCTTTTGGAAAACTGCTGACGATCGCCACATCATCAAAGACACTGATCATCTTTTGGGCTACCCCAGGACTGAATTGATGTGCGCCAAATGTGGAGGCCATTTAGGTCATGTTTTTGACGATGGGCCACAACCTACTGGTTTGAGATATTGCATCAACGGCGTTTCATTGAGCTTTGTAAAGAGCAATAATTAATCGTTGCCAATTGGATAAGAATATAGTAAGATTTTGATACTCTTATCCAAAATATTGTATTTTTATGTTTAGCAATGCAAAAGTTCTCTCCCAAATTAAACACTTTTTCAATTGCTTGACTATGAAATTTCTTTTATATATTTCCATTTCACTATCAGTTTTCATATTTTTTCCTTTTACTTTATTTGCACAAACGCATACTCCAAAATACATCACCGTTTGTTCAAATATCAAAGGGTTTTATGAGTATTTGCCTAAAGGGTATCAGCCTTCAGATACACTGCAATATCCTCTCATTATTTTTTCCCATGGGGCTGGTGAAACTGGAAATGGAAGCGCTGCAAATTTGCCAAAAGTATTAGCCAATGGCACTCCCAAACAAATAAAAGATGGCATATTTCCTGATTCCTTTTTTGTGAATGGACAACATTTTAAATTCATTGTACTTTCTCCCCAGTATGTCGCATGGCCATCGGTTGGTCATATGGATACGCTCATCAATTATGCCATTGCCAATTACAAAGTTGACACTTCAAGGATTTACCTCACAGGTTTGAGTATGGGTGGCGGCATTACTTGGAATTATGCTGCAGATAGTTATAAAAAGTGTAGAAGAATAGCTGCTATTGTCCCAGTGTGTGGTGCCACAGGTGCAAATACTTACCGTGGAAAAATCATGGCTGTTGCCAGACTTCCCGTTTGGGCAACCCACAACAATGGTGATCCAACCGTGCCAGATTCCACAACAACCAATATGGTAAACTTTATCAATGCCAATAAACCTGCCCCTTTACCAATGGCCATCAAAACGACTTTTATTTCAAATAGTCACAACGCTTGGTCTGCAACTTATAATTTATCGTTCAGACCCAATGGGCTCAATGTTTACGAATGGTTATTGACGCATAAAGACCAATTTTCAATTATTGGATTGGCGCGTCGAATGGAGCTTGGGAAAATAGTACTTATTGGAGTCGTGGATTCGTTCCAAATCTAAGTTCAGAAACGGTCATAGATCGGAATAATCCAGTAAAAATAAATAGCATTGCGCACACAAAAAGATTACATCTTTACAATGGTGGCAGGATCATTATTGAGGCTGGTCAACTTAAAACAAGTCCATAAGATTGAAGTTTCCATTAGTTAAAACTTAAAATAAAACAAACAATGATAGATAAAAAACACTTTGAAGAATTGATAAGATTGCTGTATTCTGCAGATGATTATGATGTAGCTATGAGATATTTTATGGATAATTTGGGTGTGAATTCTGAGCTTATGAGCCAATCAATTAACCCTCCTGTTGTGATAGTGAACAAATTGTTTCCAATTTATAAAGCTTCTTTGATCCAAATAGCTTCAAAAATGAATCTCAAAGACTGGGAATTTGTTGAAAGCATCAAGTTTTTTATTATCCACCACAAAACTTTGTACATGGCATGATTGTCACTCCTGAATTTTATGGAGTCACCATTTTCTTTCCAAATCTTGAAAAAGGAGCGATGATGTTTTTAAATGCAAAAGACGGAGTGAGTCACTTTGCAAGAATCACCTCCATAAGAAGCAGCACCGATGCTTAACATTTTGCCAATTGCTCAGCGATCAATGTTCTGATTTTCTGGTTGGTATAAAAGTATCTGTGTTTCATGATTTTGCCAACCAATAAATCATCCTCAGAAAAATCGCTTATCTCATGATAGGGAATTGAATGTTCCTCCAGTAAGTGGCCAGAAACACCTAACCTAGGATAAGGATTCATAAAATTTGCCAAAGCAAGAGTTTTATCATCCTTACAAGTGAGCACAAGTATCTTTTTTGGGTCAATTCCAAAATAATCTGATTGGATAAAAGCTTCTGTTTCAACATCAGGTGCAGCCATGATGCATTCATTTATTTTATTTGAAATCTTCGCTTCTTTCAATAAATGTTGCAACACAAAACCACCCATAGAATGAACCAGAATATTGAATGTTGCTTTCCCTCCTAATTTTTCATCCAATTGGGATAATAGTTTCCCAAACAAAGGGCCCACGACCTCAGAAACTTGTAATTGAGTTGAGCTGTATATCAACTTTCCTTGCCAATGCAAGTGTAATACTATTTGATCTGATCCTGTAAATATATCTTTTGCGATTACAAAGCTCATCACTCTATTTACAGGTGTCACATCAGCCATATAACCATGTATAAACACAAACAAAGGCTTAACCCCTCCCTCAAATTGCAAACTTTGTGCTAATTCATTTAGAAATTCATCATCACCGAAATAACATTCTTCCCTTTCAGCAAGAGATTCACCTATGTTAAATATTCCTCTTTCGATGTTTGAAAGTTTACAATAGTAATAAAAGTGTCGATTTTGCAATGCCTGTCTGAAGTATTAAGATTCGTCGCAAAATAACCCAAAAATAACATGATCTTCCATTTTATTGTTGGCATGCCATATAAAAAGGTAAAAAATACAAGCTTACAAATGATGAAAATATTAATATTTAAATACTTTGTGAACATATTTTTGGAATTATTAAAAACTTATACTACCTTTGCGCCTCATTTTGAAATACTTAAATTAATTAACAATGATTGCAATCGTAACAATCGCTGGTCAACAGTTTAAAGTGACAGAGGGTCAAGAGATCTTCGTCCACCAGTTAGAAGCTAACGAAGGCGACGCAGTAACATTTGACCACGTAAGTATGGTCATCAGTGCTGCTTCTACCATCGTAGGCATGCCGAGTGTAAGTGGTGCATTGGTATCAGCTACAGTTTTGGGCAACCAGAAAGGTGACAAAGTCATCGTTTTCAAGAAAAAGAGAAGAAAGGGCTACAAGAAGAAAAATGGCCACAGACAATCTTTTACTAAGATCAAGATTGATTCTATTACTGCTTAATTTCATCACCAAAAAAAAAGTATAAGTCATGGCACACAAAAAAGGAGCCGGTAGTTCGGACAACGGACGGGATAGTAAAAGTAAAAGACTAGGCGTAAAATTGTTTGGTGGTCAAACTGCAATTGCAGGAAACATTCTCATCAGACAAAAAGGAACTAAGTTTCATGCTGGCAAAAATGTATACATGGGTAAAGACTTTACCTTGCATGCACAAGTTGACGGTACAGTTGTTTTCAAAAAAACTAAGGACGACAGAAGAATTGTTTCTATCTCAGCTTTCGAAGCAGTAGAAGAAACTTCTGATGTTCCTGTAGCAGTAAAAGCAAGTCCTGCTCCAGCAGCACCTGCAGCAGCTCCAGTTCAAGCAGCAAGCGAAGAAGAAGAATAAGCAATTTATTTTGCAAATAGCATAAAAGGCCATTCGAATTTCGGATGGCTTTTTTTGTGCCCAAAAATGAAGTTTTAATATAAATTGACAATTAAATATTCCTACCAAATGAAAAAATAAGAAAATATTCCGATCAGCCTCGGAAATATTTCCTATATTTGTGAAAAGAATACTGGAATGAACAAATCAATACCCATACCAAGCATTGTTAATTCTTCAGAAATGCTTTTCTATATTAAGAATGGTGAAATTGACGCTACCTACATCAATTATTTAGACGATCTTACAATCCTTAATGATGAGCAGACTTCAGATATCTTAAATATAAGCTCCAAAACATTAAGGTCATATAGAAAATTAAACATCACACTGAGAGGAAACATTAAAGAACATCTCGTCTATTTGATTTCATTATTCGAGCACGGTATAGATGTTTTTGATTCTAAAGAGGATTTTAATAATTGGTTATTGACTGAAAACTTATTACTTGGGAATGAGCAACCAAAAAATTTCCTGGAAACCATTTCAGGAATAAAATTTATTGATGATAGACTCACTGCCATGGAATATGGTGACAACGTGTAAAAGGTAACAATTTATGGGGGGAAATTTATTCAAAAAAAAAAATTTTCAGGTTTGGGGGTCGTTGGGTGTGGTGGGGGGGGGCGATTTCTTCCCCCACCCCCCCCCCCCGGGAAAAAAAAAAATTTTGTTTTTAAAGAAAGCACCCACCTAAATAGTTACTAAAAATGAATGTTTTCAGGATTTGCCTTAGTAAATATGCGACATCACTTCAAGCTTCTGGTAAAGCAAACAGATGGAATAAAGATGATGAATATGTCATTTATGCTGGAGAAAGTAGAGCATTATCAGCACTTGAATTGGTCGTTCATAGAGCGAGTTTCAACATAAAGAATGATTTTAAAATTTTAAGTATAGAAATTGATGAGGATATAGAAATAAAATCAATTGAAAGAACTCAATTACCAGATAATTGGAAAAAACCTGAAGCATATATAAATCTTCAATCATTTGGATCTAATTGGTATCAATCTCAGGAATCTGTAATTCTGAAAGTTCCATCAATCATCATTGAAGAAGAAAACAATTATATCATCAACACCAAACACCCTTTTTTCCAAACTAAAATACATTTAAAAGAAATTAAGGAGTTTGTTTGGGATGCGAGATTATTGTAGGAAATCTTATACTATATTCAATTCCATGATAAAAAATTTCCCAATTATTTATTGTTATCAACAATAGACTTAGAATTTGGAATAATTTTCTGACTTTTGGCATTCAATCTAACGAACAGAATGTGTATTATCCAAGTTTAAATCAAGGACATGAACCAATTCTTTCTTTAGAAAATAATTTCACCACTTGATAAATCAAAACGTGTGACCGAAGCAGACATTACCTATAATAAAAATGAAGACGCCAATAAATTACTTTGGGCGCAACTAAATAAAAAGATAGAACATGCCATGCAGGGCGGTGGTGCTAGCCGCTTAGAAAAGATACGATCGCAAGGAAAAATGACCGCGCGTGAACGGATAGAAGCGCTGCTGGATGATGGAAAACCACAATTTGAAATGGGCGCCCTTGCTGGTGCAGGTATGTATGAAGAAGAAGGTGGATGCCCCTCTGCAGGAGTAGTTGTCGTCATTGGTTACATCAAAAACAGGCTTTGTATTGTTGTCGCCAATGACGCCAGTGTAAAAGCAGGGGCTTGGTTTCCGATCACCGGAAAGAAAAATCTGCGTGCACAGGAAATTGCCATGGAAAATAAAATTCCAATCATTTACCTAGTTGACAGTGCTGGAATATACCTACCGCTGCAAGGCGAAATTTTTGCAGATAAGGAACATTTTGGGAGAATTTTCAGAAACAATGCTAAGATGAGTAGCTTGGGTATCCCACAAATTGCAGCGGTCATGGGTTCCTGTGTTGCTGGCGGTGCCTATTTACCGATCATGTCTGATGAGCCTGATTGTGGAAGGTTCTGGTTCGATTTTTCTGGCTGGTCCTTATTTGGTGAAGGCTGCAATCGGTGAAGATGTAGATTCAGAAACACTCGGCGGCGCAAGTACTCATGCGGAAATAAGTGGAGTGACGGATTATAAATTGCCAAATGATCAAGCTTGTCTGGATAAGATCAGAGATTTGATCGGTTTGATCGGTGCACAACCAAAAGCAGGAATTGACAGAATCAAATCAGTAAAACCAAGTGCATCAGAAAATGACTTATTTGGCATTTTTCCTGAAAAAGGATTGAAGCCTTATGATATGCGGACGTTATTGGAATCCATCATAGATGCAAACTCTTTTAATGAATATAAAGCTGAATATGGTCAAACAATTGTCTGCGGTTATGCCCGAATAGATGGCTGGGCTGTCGGAATAGTTGCCAATCAAAGATTGATCACCAAAAATGGAAAAGGTGAAATGCAATTTGGTGGGGTAATTTATTCAGATTCTGCGGATAAAGCCACTCGATTTATACTGAATTGCAATCAGAAAAAGGTGCCACTAGTTTTTATTCATGACGTCACTGGTTTTATGGTGGGTACCCGGTCGGAGCACGGCGGCATCATCAAAGATGGAGCAAAAATGGTCAATGCAGTTGCCAATTCTACAGTTCCAAAATTTACGGTTGTTGTTGGAAATTCCTTTGGTGCTGGTAATTACGCCATGTGTGGCAAAGCATATGATCCGAGGTTGATTGTTGCTTGGCCAAGTGCTAAAATAGCCGTAATGGGCGGTAACCAAGCGGCCAGTGTGCTTGCTCAAATACAAATTTCTTCACAAAAAGCAAAAGGAAAGACATATTCCAAAGAAGAAGAAATCAATTTGGTTGATGAGATCAAAATGAGATACGAAGAACAAACAAGTCCAACCTATGCCGCTGCCAGACTTTGGGTGGATGCGGTTATCGATCCACGAAGTACACGTCAATTGCTATCTATGGGCATAGAAATGGCAGATCATGCACCTATAGAACCGTTTAATGTAGGAGTTATTCAAACATAGTCTGCAACCTAGTCGTTACCTACTTTAATTCTTAGATAATTTCTTTCCTAGATGTTGTGAAATTATGGTAGAATTAATACCTTGTCATCGAAAAATTTTTATCATATAATTTAAATGTAACACAATGGGATTGTTTTCTTTTTTGAAAAGTGCAGGTCAAAAACTTTTAGGAAAAACCGCAGAGAAAAACGACGAAGTAGTAGAAGTAACTCCAGAAGAGGCTGCTGCTGCCAAAGTTGCTAAAGCTAACTTACTAAAAACAGTTGTTGAAGGTTCTGGAATAGTAATAGATGGTTTGAGTGTGGATTATGATGGTGACACTGTCACTGTTTATGGTCAGGCTGCAACCGTTGCTGACAAAGAAAAAGTAGTTTTGATGCTTGGTAACATTGATGGTGTAGCTTCTGTTGACGACAGAATGTCTGTAGCAGTCCAAGAGCCTGAGTCTGACTTTTATGAAGTTAAAAGTGGTGATTCACTTTCTAAAATTGCTAAAGTTTACTACGGCGATGCAATGAAGTATCCAACAATATTCGAGGCTAATAAGCCAATGCTTTCTGATCCTGATAAGATTTATCCAGGTCAAATGTTGAGAATACCGAAGTTATAGTCTTAGAAAAAAGATTTAAAAAAAGGCATCAAGTTGTGAAATTTGGTGCCTTTTTTTTTGAATTGGATTGAAACATTATTTCATTATCCTAATCAAAGCCTTGGTAAATAAACCAATATCGCAGGTGGACATGATTTTGAGTTCTTCCAAAATGTTAGTCCGCTCATCAAGAAATTTAAAAATCTGCTGAGGTTTATTCTTTTCAAAAAGGTCAGAAAAAACTTTGTCACCTGGAACATCGCCAAATAATAAAACCGATAGAAAGGTTTTGTCATACATGATTTGACGAAGCGGTTTGGTTTTTCGCATATCAATTTGCTTTCCTTCTTTCAGACAGGCAATGATGTAGTCACACTGAACCTGAATTTGGCTGAAAGCATAACCTGTAGATGGCTTTATTGCTCCACCTGCAGAACCAATCGCAATAACTTTTTGTGTATTGAATTTTTTAAAATCATAATCTGTCATAGGGATGACACCAAACTCCTTTTCAATGATTTGGTAACCTTTCAAGTTCAAATGGTGCTCAACGTATTGCTGCAGAATAAGATCATAGGCTTCTTGAGACAATAAGTTATTGGAAAAAATAGCCACTTCTACCAAAGCTTTCTTTTCAGAGATCGGCAACACATACATAAATCTCACTTCTCCAGCTTGGTCTATGGTAAAATCCATCAAAGTGCAAGTATCAGTTTGAAAAGTAGGCTCTTGAGTTTCTATCCACCAACCTTTAAAATGTTGATCTACGTACAAAACATCTTTTGTAGACGGTAACTCATCGATGTAACATTTGAAAAACTGCTTCCCAAAATAGGTCTTTTGGTCTTCCAAGGTCACCTCTACTCCACCTTCCTTTTCTTGATATTTTGCTACTTTCCCTTGCTGGACAACGATGTGATCGCA
The DNA here is from genome assembly GCA_016715105.1 of Saprospiraceae bacterium. Taxonomy (GTDB): domain Bacteria; phylum Bacteroidota; class Bacteroidia; order Chitinophagales; family Saprospiraceae; genus JADKBO01. Next base: position 89,727 of record JADKBO010000008.1, read on the forward strand.
ATTTGATATTTTATCCAAGACATAATTGTAAAACTTATCAGCAGAAATCAACCGATAGCGATAAGGTTGAATTGGATATTGTTTGGTTAAAAACTTGGATTTGAATATAATATTTGAATAAAAAGTAGTCGCGCATTCATCGAAAATATGGTTTCCCTCCAACCAAGAACACCAAGTATGGTCATTTCCTTGTTTGGAATCAGGTTCTATTACCAGGATTTTTAAATGGCTGAAAGCGGAATCTGCCAATCTATAGGCTAAGCTCAGCCCCGCTGCACCGCCTCCACCGATAATAATATCATATTCAATGTAACTTTTTTCCAATACTTTCGTCAAATTCTACGTTAAAATACAACTAATTGTGGTGCTAACAAAAGCAATAACTTTGAAATATTTTGAATTAAATTGTGAATATTTACTAAACTTTTAAAATCATTCCAATTGAAACTCAGAAAAATTGAATAAAGTTTATACATTTGTCCCACTTTTTAAACAAATTTATCATTAAAGATAATGAATAAAAATCTCACCATAATCATCGCTGATGCTCTTGTTACTACAAGGGCTATATTGCGTGGGGTTTTTTCTGTATTGCCCAATACAGTTTTTACAGCAATCCCTGTTGCCATCAGGCATAGGCGTTAGAATTTACCACTTCCGAAGATGTTTATTATTACATCTGCCGAATACTTTTCGGTCATATAATTTTTTTATTTAATATAACAATTTATTTACGTTCAATTATAAATGAGACATCAAGACATCAATATTTTGATTGCCGACTCAAGCCACCTAGCATTCGCAGAAACTATAGTCAATGAAATGGAAGCATCTGCAAAAGCGAGAGGCACGGGTATTGCTAAAAGATCTCCAGAATATATCCAACAAAAAATGGAGGAAGGTAAAGCAGTGATTGCTCTTACTGACGATCTTGTTTGGGTTGGTTTTTGTTACATTGAGACCTGGGATGGTGATTATGTTGCAAACTCTGGTTTGATTGTTGCTCCTGAATTTAGAAAAACAGGAATTGCAAAGTCTATCAAACAACGTATATTCAATTTATCCAGAGAAAAATACCCGCAAGCAAAGATTTTCGGTCTCACTACTGGTCTTGCAGTTATGAAGATCAATAGTGATTTAGGTTACGAACCTGTCACCTATTCTGAGTTAACCAAAGATGTGAAGTTTTGGAATGGCTGCAAAAGTTGCGTTAATTATGACATCTTAATTTCAAAAGAGCATAAAAACTGCATGTGCACTGCAATGCTTTATGATCCTGAAGATCATTTTACAATTGAAGAAACCAAACAAGACTTCAAAGAAAATGCGGAAATCTACGACCGATTTATGCGTCTCAAAAAGTTGAAAATGTTGCGTCCATTTTCTAAAAAAGGAAGTGCTATCAAAAATAAACACATGAGAATCAGTACGGGTCTTAGAAATATGGCTGTGCAATCGAGCAAACTTGTTTTCTCAAATTAAAATGAATCTTTTTTATAACTGTCAATAATTAAAATTAATGTCTGCAAGACCACAAATTGTACTCGGATTTAGCGGAGGCCTCGATACATCTTTTTGCGTAAAATACCTTACTGAAGACAGGGGTTTTGACGTTCATTCTATTGTAGTGAATACTGGTGGATTTGATGAAGAAGAACTAATAAAGATAGAAGCTCATGCATACAAGTTGGGAGTTGTTAGTCACACAAGTGTTGATGCAACCAAAACGTACTATGAGGACATCATCAAATATTTAATTTTTGGCAATGTTTTAAAAAACAATACTTATCCACTCAGTGTGAGCGCTGAAAGATTGAGCCAAGCTTTACACATTGCTGAACATGTAAAAAATGGGGGCTTCAGCTGTTGCACACGGTAGTACAGGTGCGGGAAACGATCAAGTAAGATTTGATATGGTTTTTCACATCATGATACCGGATGTAGAAATCATCACACCCATCAGAGATTTAAAACTTAGCCGAGAAGCAGAAATTGAATATTTAACTGAGCGCGGTGTCTCAATGAATTTTGCAAAGGCAGCCTACTCTATCAACAAAGGTCTTTGGGGAACAAGTGTTGGCGGAAGAGAAACTCTAAATTCAAAAGGCATTTTGCCTGAGGAATATGCCCTTCAAGCAATTGCGGGACCTTATGGCATAGGCAGAGACATTCACGTGGGAGATACAATCATCGGCATCAAAGGAAGAGTTGGCTTTGAGGCAGCTGCACCAATTTTGATCATCAAAGCTCACCACGCATTAGAAAAACATGTGCTTACCAAATGGCAATTGTCATGGAAAGACCAATTGTCTATGTTTTATGGCACTTGGCTTCACGAAGGTCAGATCATGGACCCAGTAATGAGAGACATTGAAGCATTACTTACTTCTTCTCAAAAAAATGTTACAGGAGATGTTTTCATTCAACTAAATCCGTACAGATATCAAATGATTGGCATCCAATCTGATTTTGATTTGATGAGTAAAAAGTTTGGTAGCTACGGTGAAATGAATACCGGCTGGACTGGAACAGATGTGCGTGGCTTCAGCAAAATTTTTGGCAATCAGACGGGTATTTACCATAAAATACAAGAAGATAACAAAAACTAAATCGATGTCAGAAAAGATCAAAGTAGGAATTGTTGGCGGCGCTGGATACACTAGTGGCGAACTATTGAGAATACTCATCAATCATCCAGCAGTTTCAATTGATTTGATCAACAGCAAGAGTAATGCGGGAAAACCTATTGGAAGTGTACATCAAGACCTTTTTTACTCGGAGTTATATTTTACAGATTCAGAAGCCTGGAGTGAATGCGAAGTTTTGTTCCTCACAACAGGGCATGGAGAAGCTGTAAAATTCATGGAGAAAAATGAATTACCAGAACGATTAAAAGTCATTGACCTTTCACACGATTTCAGATTAGCTGAAAAATCAAAATCAGGAAATAAACAATTCATTTATGGCCTTCCAGAAATGAATAGAGATAAAATTAAAGAAGCCCAATATATTGCCAATCCTGGATGTTTTGCTACGGCCATTCAGCTAGGGTTACTTCCTTTGGCCTCTCATAATTTATTGAATGATGTATACACTACGGGGATTACTGGTTCAACAGGTGCTGGACAATCTTTGTCACCAACAGGCCATTTTTCTTGGAGGGCAAACAATATCCAAGCCTATAAAACGCTGACACATCAACATGTTGGTGAAATTGGAGAATCTCTTTCTGCTTTACAAAATGGCAATAAACCAGCTATTCATTTTGTGCCTTGGAGGGGTGATTTCACACGAGGAATTTTTATATCTTCTCAAGTAAATTGTAGTGTTTCACTTGATGAGCTTACTGCAATGTATGTTGATTTTTATAAAGAGCACCCATTTACGTATCTTTCACAAAATGACATTCATTTAAAACAAGTGGTCAACACCAATTACGCGAATATTCAATTAGAAAAAAATGGTGACCAATTGGTTATACACAGCATTATTGACAATTTAGTGAAAGGAGCAAGCGGTCAGGCCATTCAAAATATGAACTTAATTTTTGGATTGGAAGAAACGCTTGGTTTGAATCTAAAAGCGAATCTATTTTAAGCTAAAATATTGATATTTAATAAATTAACTCACCAATATTAAACCATCAAAATAAAAGAAAATGAAACTATTTGATGTATATCCTATCAACCAAATTGAAATCAGCAAAGGAAAAGGCAGTTTCGTTTGGGACAAAAATGGAGTTGAATACTTGGACATGTATGGCGGTCATGCTGTCATCAGTATAGGCCATTGTCATCCTCATTGGGTTAGGAAATTGCAACATCAAACAGAAACATTGGCTTTCTATTCGAATTCCATCATCATTGCATTACAAGAAGAACTAGCTGATTTGCTTGGTAAAATATCCAAAAAGGAGGACTATCAATTATTTCTTGTAAACAGCGGTGCTGAAGCAAATGAAAATGCACTTAAACTTGCTTCATTTCATACTGGAAGAAAAAAAGTAGTCGCATTCAAGAAGGGATTTCATGGTCGAACTTCATTGGCAGTAGCTGCAACGGACAATCCTGCTCTTGTCGCTCCAATCAATGAAACTGATAACATCATTTTTTCAGACCTCAATGATATTGAAGCACTCACTGATATTTTCAAAAATCAAGGTGACAAAATAGCTGCTGTCATTGTGGAAGGCATACAAGGAATAGGAGGCATCCATGTTTGCACCGACGAATTCCTATTGGCAATCAGGTCTTTATGTGACCAATATGGAAGTGTTTATATAGCTGACAGTGTGCAGTGTGGATATGGTCGTTCTGGAATATTTTATGCTCATGACAGTGCAGGTGTCAATGCAGACATCTACACAATGGCCAAAGGAATGGGTAATGGTTTTCCTATTGGCGGCATTTCTATTGCACCAGATTTGAAGCCAAAACATGGGATGTTGGGTACCACTTTTGGCGGAAACCATTTAGCCTGTGCGGCTGCAATTGCAGTATTGGAAGTGATTAGAGACGAAAATTTATTGGAAAATACCATAAAAATGGGTGCACTTTTGATGAAAGGTTTGAGTCAGCTACCAGGGATTAATAATCTCAGAGGCAAGGGTTTAATGATTGGTTGGGATCCAGATGAACCAAACAAAGATATCAGGTCTAAGTTATTAAACAACCAACACATTTTCACTGGCTCGGCAAAACCAAATGTGGTAAGATTACTACCATCCTTAGCTATCAACGAAAATGAGTGTAACCAATTTTTATCAGCAATTTCTCAAGAACTACAAGTAACAAAAGATGAAGCAATTCATATCGGCGCATGATGTAACTGACATAGAAAGTTTGGTTCAAACGGCTTTGGCCTATAAAGCGAATCCATTCAAAAATAATACACTGGGCAGTGGAAAAAGAATTGGATGTATTTTCATGAATCCTAGTATGCGTACAAGACTCAGCACACAAATCGCAGCTAAGAATTTGGGTATGGAGGCAATTGTGCTCAATGCAGGAGGTGAGGGTTGGTCTTTGGAGTTTGAGGACGACGCCATCATGAATGGAACAACTGTAGAACACATCAAGGATGCAGCACGCGTTTTCGGCCAGTATTTTGACATCCTTGCTTTGAGGTCATTTCCAGCATTCAAAAACAGAGATGACGACTACAGTGAACACATCATCAAACAAGTCATCAAATATTCTGGTATTCCGGTGATCAGTTTGGAAAGTGCAACATTACATCCATTACAAAGTTTGGCCGACATCGTGACCATGAACGAATTGGGATCTGCAATAAAAAGACCCAAAGTAGTGCTTACATGGGCCCCACACATTAAATCAATACCTCATTGTGTGTCTAATAGTTTTGCTCAATGGGTTAATAAGTGGGGAAAAGCTGATTTTGTTATCACCCATCCAGAAGGATACGAGCTCAATGAGGATTATACAAACGGAGCAACCATCACGCACAATCAAAATGAAGCTTTGGAAGGTGCAGATTTTGTTTACGTGAAAAACTGGTCAAGTTACAAGGATTATGGAGCACTTTTGAGTTATGATTCTTCATGGATGTTGACTCAAAAACACCTGGAAAAAACCAATGATGCCAAAGTAATGCATTGTCTTCCCGTAAGAAGAAATGTAGAATTGAGCGGCGAAGTTTTAGATGGCCCAAATAGTATAGTAACGCATCAGGCTGGAAATAGGGTTTGGGCTGCACAAGCTGTCATATCCAATATTCTGAAAAGATGAGTAAGCTCTTCGTAGTCAAAATAGGTGGTAACATTGTTGATGATACCGATAAGTTAAACCATTTTCTGACAGAATTTGCCAAAATTGAGGGTTCAAAAATTTTGATCCATGGCGGTGGAAAAATTGCTACTTGTCTTGCAGAGAAAATGGGCATAGAACAAACCATGGTAAACGGGCGCAGAATTACGGATGAAAAGACATTGGATATTGTTACCATGGTTTATGCAGGTCTCATCAATAAAAAAATAGTTGCAAAATTACAATCATTGGATTGCAATGCCCTCGGATTCTGCGGCGCTGATGGAAATCTTATCAAAAGTCATAAACGCACTGGGGCAAACATTGATTATGGATTCGTGGGTGATGTTGATATAGTCAATCATGAGTTATTAAAGCTGCTTTTAGATCAAGCTTATGTGCCCATAATTGCTCCCATTACACACGACCAAAAAGGAACATTGCTCAATACCAATGCTGATACTGTGGCTCAAGAAGTAGCATGTGCTATGGCAGCCATCTTTGATACCACCCTGATTTATTCTTTTGAAAAAGAAGGTGTACTTTTGGATGTAAACGATGATGAATCAGTCATTTCAAAACTCGATCAGGGTTACTATGATGAGCTTAAATCTGCAGGCAAAATTTTTGCTGGTATGATTCCAAAGTTAGATAATGCTTTTATTGCCATTGAAAAAGGTCTGAAAAGTGTGATCATTGGGAATGCTGATCATTTGCAAATGCTGATAACTGGAGATAAAGGAACTACCATTGGATAAAGAAATAATATATTGGCAAAATGAAGCAGTGGCTTTACTCAAGGAGCTAATAGAAACTCCTTCTTTTAGTAAGGAAGAAGATGGAACAGCAACAGTTTTGATGAACTTTTTAGAAAAACATCAAGCAAGACCTCAGCGTGTTTTAAATAATGTATTTGCCGTTTCCAAAAACTTTAACCCTGCAAAACCAACCATCTTACTTAATAGCCATCATGACACTGTAAAACCAAATAGTAATTATACTAAAGATCCCTTTAAAGCTTTAGTTGAAGAAGGCAAGCTTTATGGCCTGGGAAGCAACGATGCAGGTGGCCCATTAGTTTCTTTGATTTGTACTTTTCTGTACTTAAATGATAAATCGCTTTCATATAACTTAATCATTGCTGCAACAGCTGAAGAAGAAATCTCAGGGAAAAATGGAATAGAATATTTGTTGGCTCAAGATGCTACTATTTTCCCATTTGCAGGAAAAGGTGATGATTTCGGCATCGTTGGAGAACCAACTCTCATGCAACTGGCTATTGCAGAAAGAGGATTGATGGTGATCGATGCACAAACTGAAGGAATAGCTGGGCATGCCGCCAGAGAAGAAGGTGACAATGCCTTGATGAAAACCATTCATGACTTAGCAAATCTGGATGTTGCCAAATTATTCACAAAAGTTTCTGATTTCTTGGGTCCAGTAAAAATCACCCCTACCGTCATTCATACTGAAAATAAAGCACACAATGTGGTACCAGCGACCTGCAACTATGTATTGGATTGCAGAATCAATGAACTCTATGCTTTTGAAGAAGTATTGAAAATATTACAAGAAAATTTGCACGCGAATCTAAAACCAAGAAGTACTCGGTTGAAATCATCCATTATACAAAAAGATCATCCAATTGTACTAGCAGGAATTGAAATGGGCAAAACTCCTTATGGATCACCAACTACCTCAGATAAAGCATTGATGCCTTTTCCTGCTTTAAAAATGGGTCCGGGTGATTCTGCAAGATCTCATTCTCCCAATGAATTTATTTATTTGGAGGAAATCCATAAGGGAATAGAAGATTATATAACTTTGATAAAAATGGTCGCAAGTCCAGCATAATAAAGCAACGATATGAAACTTTGGCAAAAAGAAGGAGCGTCTGTAAATGAGACCATTGAGCGTTTCACCGTAGGACGTGATAAGGAATTTGATGTACTTCTGGCAAAATACGATGTGGTGGGTTCTATTGCCCACGTTACCATGCTGGGAGAAGTTGGATTGATGACCAAAACGGAATCAGAACAGGCTGTCGTTGGTCTGAAAAAAATATTATTAGAAATTGAAGCGGGTAACTTTGTCATCGATGATCATGTTGAAGATGTGCATTCTCAAGTCGAGATGCAATTGACCCAAAACATTGGTGAAGTTGGTAAGATGATACACAGCGGCAGGTCTAGAAATGATCAAGTTGCAGTTGATATCAAGTTATATTTAAGAGCAGAGATATTGTCCTTAAAAGATCAAGTGAAAAAGCTCTTTGATTTATTGATCGAGAAAAGTGAGGAATATAAATCTTATGGATTGCCAGGTTATACACATTTGCAATTGGCTATGCCTTCCAGTTTTGGGCAATGGTTTGGTGCATACGCAGAATCTTTGATAGACGACACTGAAATGCTTCTAGCATCTTATAAAATAGTGAACAAAAATCCACTTGGATCAGGAGCAGGTTATGGTTCTACTTTTCCCTTAAACAGAAAACGAACCACAGAGCTATTGGAGTTTGATCAACTAAACTGGAATGCAGTTTACGCGCAAATGACAAGAGGAAAGGCAGAGAAAACTTTAGCCACTTCCCTATCCTATCTGGCAGCAACCTTGGCTAAACTCAGTTTGGACTGTTGTTTATACATGAATCAAAATTTTGGTTTTATAACTTTTCCAGATCATTTGACTACAGGAAGTTCCATTATGCCTCATAAAAAGAACCCCGATGTTTTCGAATTGGTAAGAGGTAAGTGTAATCGAATACAGGCTTTGCCAAATGAGATGACCATGATGATGACTAATTTACCTTCAGGATATCATCGAGAAATGCAACTCACTAAAGAAATGTTGTTTCCTGCAATTGAAGAAATGAAGGCATGTATAGAAATGGTCATTTTAATGTTGTCAAATATTAAAATCACACCTGGCATACTTGAAAATGATCAATACAAATTGCTGTTCACAGTAGAATCAGTCAATGAATTGGTCATGAAAGGAATTCCATTCAGAGATGCATACAAACAAGTAGGCAATGATGTAAACAACGGAAATTACACCAAACCCAACTTGTCGATTGACGAAGATAAAGCGCATGAGGGCAGTATTTATAACTTGTGCAATGAAGAGATAAGCATTATGATGGATGTCGTTTTGACTGGTTTTGATAAAAAAAGATAAATGTTTTCAGTCCTCATACCTGTTTATAATGAATTGATAAAACCTTTGGTTGAGCGACTTCAAGAGCAACTTGAACAAACTGGGGAAGTCTATCAGATCATCGTTTTAGATGACCTTTCTGATGATCATTACAGACAGCAAAATGTAACAGTTTCTGAAATCATGCAGGTGAGTTACATTGAATTGTCTGAAAATGTAGGTCGATCCAAAATCAGAAATCGTTTGGCAAAACTTGCCAGATATGACCATTTAATATTTTTGGATTGCGATGTTTCCTTGATTGATCAGCATTTCATAAAAAATTACCAAGAAAATATAGAGCTTGATTGTGTGTGTGGCGGGATAAAATACCAAAGCCAAGCACCATCCCCGGCTTATTCCTTACACTGGAAAGTTGGGAAAAATAAAGAAGAAATAAAAGCATCAAAAAGAGCTGAAAGCAAATCACCACTTTTTTTCAGCAGCAACTTTATGATCAAAGCAACCATTTTCGCTAATAACATTTTTGATGAAAATATTTGTGGATATGGTTATGAAGATGCTGAGTTTGCAAGAAGGCTGCAGGAAAATGATATAAAAATCACACACATCGATAACCCTGTGCAGCATGATGGATTGAAAGAAAATGAAGTCTTTATCCAAGATACAGCAAAAGCTATTGAAAACCTAGCCATACTTTACCAAGCGGAGAAAATCAAAAACACTTCATTGATTAAAGCATATGAGCGAATTAAATCTTTACTATTTGGTTCAACATTCATATCTTATCTCACTGAAAGTCAAGGCTATTTTGCTTTGAAAATAAAAGAGTCAAATCCAAGCCTTTGGGCATTTGATGTGTGGAAATTATCTCTGTTTTGTTCGAAAATCAAAGAAAAATCTTAATTATTCTTTCGCCACTTTGGTAACAGACATTCCTTCTTTACTTAACATTTGAATGATATACAATCCACTTTTCATGTCTTTGAAATCAATTTGATCATATTGCCCGCTTTTTAAAGTCGAAATTATTTGACCCTGCATATTGAAAATTACACCTGAGGATATTTGAATAGGATTATCAAATCGCACCAATCCTGAAGTAGGATTTGGATATACATCTAAATGCTGTACTAGGAGCTCTCTCTTAAAACCTGTAGTTATTTCCTTCTCTACAACAATGACTTTGCCTACCATGCCTTCTGCTTCATGAGGATCACAAACGTAATCATAAGCACCTTTTTTTGTGAATGTGAATTGATAAGTCCACATGGTATCAGAAGCTACTGAAAACCCAAAACTGTCAGGATTATTTGGAAATTTAGCAATTGATCCATTAACATTGTGATGACCACCTGCATTTTTCCACAAAACGGTTTCTCCCACAAAAATTGTCACATTTTGAGGTGTAAAAGTTTTTTCAAAACTAGCAAGCACTGTTTTGGACGGTGCAATTTCACATTGGAGATCTTGCCCTGGTGTGCCATAAAGCACCAGATCATTGATTAAAATTCCAGCTGACTTTTTAGATACCTTCCAAGATGCCGCTAGCGTATTGTCAGATATTGGATCACAGAGTTCGATGGAAGCCCCAGCACCATCTGTTCCTGCAGCTTCATTGGGCCAACCATTCACATCATCATAATTTACATGATCAATCGTATCACCAGAAGCATTTATGATAGTAATTGCTTCTCCTGCATTATTCAGAGTGCCTTCAGTCCAAGGAATTGCCTCAACACCAAATTTCAGTAACATCGCAGTTGCACTTTTACTGATGACTAAATAAGCATCTTTCGCCAATGTACCTTCAAAGTTATATTCTACTCCGGCCGAGAAAGAAAATCCAGTCAAATCTAAGGTTGCTCCTGAAGTATTTAAAACCTCGATATATTCCAAGGAGTCAGTCCCGCTTTCAGGTGGATTATAACTAATCTCAGTAATGGTGAGTTGTGCCGAACAAATATTCAACATAAAAGCAAATAAAACAGCAAGGCTTAATTTTGAAAATTTGGTCATTTTGTAGTGCATTTTGTGCATGAATGGTTAAAATTTCATAGTCAATAATTTCAAAGATATAAAGTTGCACGATTTATTCATACTTTTAGATGGCCACTTAATGATTTTTGAAAAAATGAAATTCAATAAAGAGATTATGAAGAGACTAGGTGCCTCCCTTTGCATGTTTGTTTTCCTGTATTTGACCAACATTCATCAATTAATTAGTCAATATGACATGGACATTGTCAACCAAACATGGAAAGCGTCATGGGTGAGTCATGATGAATTAAAGGGTGATGAATACACAGTGCTCCAATTCGGCAAAGATTTCAACTTAACAAAAATTCCTAGCACATATCCAATAGCAATTTCTGCAGATAATAGATACAAGTTGTTTATAAATGGAGCATATATTGGCAATGGGCCAGCTAGAGGAGAACTCAATAATTGGAGATATGACACCTATGATATTGCAAAACACTTAAAGTCTGGCCAGAATTTTTTAAGAGTTATTGTTTGGAATTTTGGTCAAGAAAGACCAGTATTTCAAATGACCTCAAAGACAGGTTTGATTATTCAAGACTTAAGTGACCAAAATAACTTACTCACTACAGATTCTACTTATATGGTAAAGATTGATGAATCATATTCACCTATTCGGGTATACTTAAACACTTATTTTGTAGTAGGGCCAGGTGAACTTTTTGATGGCACAAAACATGATTTTGCGTGGAAAACCAAACCTTTAGGTAAGGTTTTTTCAAAAGTAGAAGTTGGAAATCAAGGAGTTCCATTGAAAGCCATTTCAGCTTATGGCCAAGGTCCAGACAGAATTTTAGTCCCAAGGTCGATACCATTTATGGAAGAATATATTCAAACTTTTTCAACCATAAGACGGAGCAGCATGCCGATAAAGGGAAACTTTTTAAAAGGCGAATCATGCACCATTCCCCCACGCACCAAGATCAGCTTTTTAGTGGATCAGGGTCATCTGACCAATGCCTATCCCCTACTGACCATCAGCAAAGGAGCTCGAGCAAAAATAAAGCTGAAATATTGTGAAAGTTTGGTTGATAGTGCGCGCATAAAAGGTAATAGATCAGAAATAGCAGGAAAGCAAGTCATAGGTGGCATGGATGTCATCATTAGCGATGGTGGTGAGGATAGACAATTTACAAGTTTATGGTGGCGAACTTTCAGGTATATAGAAATAGAAATCGAGACTGAGGCGGCACCATTAACGATAGATCTATTCCAAAGTAAATTTACAGGATACCCTCTCGAAGAAAAAGCAAGTTTTAAATCATCTTATCCATTAACTGACACTATTTGGAATGTTGCATGGAGGACACAAAGACTTTGTGCAGGGGAGAACTTTTTTGATTGTCCATATTATGAGCAATTGCAATATGTAGGAGATACCAGAATTCAAGCATTGATCACGCGCTACATTTCTGGAGACACAGCCCTCATGCGTAATGCAATCGTTGATTTTGGAGACAGTTATCAAGCAATGGGACTTACACAAAGCAGGTATCCCAGTTCTGAAAAACAGATTATTCCACCCTTTTCATTGATTTGGATTTATATGTTGGACGATTATAGAACTCTTTGTGAAGATGACCATCTGCTCAAGTTTTCGCTGCCAAAAGTAGCAGGCATTTTAAATTGGTACGAAGAAAGATTAAATGCAGAAGGCATTTTAGGACCTATGGAATGGTGGAATTTTGCAGATTGGGTGCCACATTGGCAAAATGGCATTCCACCAGGAGTCAAGGAAGGTGGAAGTGCTTTGATTACTTTGCAATATGCATTGGCTCTACAGAAAGCAGCATTATTATTCGATCATTTAGATCAAAAGGCCCAAGCTTTGAAATACACTGCATTGGCAAAGAGGCTCAATGAAGCAGTTGTCAAAAATTGTTTTGATCCTGTAAAAGGAATCTTGGCCGATACCCCAGACAAAAAATCTTACAGTCAACAAACCAACTCTATGGCAATATTGACCAAAGCATTCAAAACTGCAGACTCCAAAAAGATCATGTCAATAATATTGAGTGATACAAGTATAACACAAGCAACTTTCTATTACTCATTTTACTTGTTTGAAGCTATGCACCAGGTTGGAAGTACAGAAGGATTGGTAAAGATGTTAAAGCCATGGGAAGATATGATAGAAAAAGGACTTACCACTTTCGCAGAAAAACCAGACCCTACCCGTTCTGATTGCCATGCATGGTCTGCCTCACCCATTTATTTTTATCTCTCAGGAATTTGTGGTATTACCCCTTTTGATTCGGGATTTAAAACCGTGCATATAAAACCAAATTTGGGCGATCTTACATTTGCTGAAGGACAAATTCCTCATAGGAATGGTATGATTATAACCAAATTTGCAAAGTCTGAAAAAGGTATAACGGGATCTGTTTTTCTACCTGAAGGTTTGACTGGAAGGTTGGAAATTAATGCGACTATGATTATGCTGAGACAAGGAGAAAACAATTTTTAGGCTAAAATTTTACAAAGCTTACTTTATTTCTTCTTCAAAGCTTCAATAGTTTTGTTTAACTCTTCGATTTTTTGGAGTAATAAAATATTTTGGCGTTTTTCCTCCTCTCCTTCTTTTAATAATCTCTCATTTTCCAGAAGTAGTTTAAATTTCCTGAACTCTCTATCAAGGTCTTTTGTAAAATCGTCTTCCTTTTTAGCTTGCTCCAGAAGTTCTTCTTCCATGGTAGCATTGTGAAGTCTCATCATTAAATGTTTTAAATTTTCATTTTCAATGTGTTCAAAATCATCTCTTTGGATCAACCATTTACAATCTTTCCCAACAATATTCTTTTGATCAAAGATATCCAAAACAACAAAGACACTGTTGCTCTTTATAGTTTCATCCAAATTGTCTATGGACTTTTTTGTTTATTTGTTTATGTGTTTATTCGTTTAAGGCATTCGAACGATAAAACCTTTAAACAACTTACAATTCCCCTTTTTTCATTTGCTCAATCGCATAATTCGCCGCCCTTGCAGACATCGCCATAAAGGTTATAGATGGATTTTGCGTAGATACTGAGGTCATACAAGATCCATCAGTAACAAAAACATTTGGAACAGCATGCATTTGGTTCCAGCCATTTAAAATGGAGGTTTTAGCGTCCTTTCCCATTCTTACACCTCCCATTTCATGAATATCATTTCCTGGAGCTCGTGTATTTGTCTGAGCCTGTATATCGATAAAACCTGCTTTTTCAAACATATCCGTATATTGCTCAATGAAGTCTTGTTCCATTTTTGCATCATTTTCATCATAATCAACATTGATATGTACCAAAGGCACTCCCCATTGATCTTTCTCTGAAGCATCTAATGCAACAAAATTACTTTCTTTAGGAATAGTCTCTCCCATCATTTGAGAGCCCACACTCCAGTGATCTGCCAATTTGGGTTTCCATTAAATTTTCAAGCAAATCTGTTCCGAAGCCATCCGAATTTCCATAAGTACCACGACTTCCACCAAAAGTTGCGGCATAACCTCTTAGGAAATCTGTTTCCTGTTTTCTCAAATTTCTGAATCGTGGTAAATATGCAGACGTAGGTTTTCTACTTTCTGACACTTTATCCAAAAACCCTTCATATTTAGCACTGATTCTTGCATTATAGTTATGGAAAGCGACATACTTTCCTAAAACACCGCTATCGTTACCCAATCCAATTGGAAATCGGTCTGATTTAGAATTCAACAATAAAATATTTGAATTGATGGTAGCTCCACAAACAAAGATCACTTTTGCTTCAAAGCTTATAGATTCTTTGGAGTTTGCATCTACCACATTTACGCCGGTTGCTTTGCCCAATTTCTCGTCAAAAACAATAGATTCCACAACAGAATGTGGTCTCAATGTCAAATGACCAGATCTTTTAGCCCATGGTATCAAAGTCGAATTTGTATTAAAGTAACCGCCAAAAGGACAACCTCTTTGACATAGGTTTCTGGACTGGCAAAGAGTCCTGCCTTGTTGCTTATGTATTTCCCTCACTTCGGTCAAGTGCGCACATCTTGCATAAATAACGTGTCTATCCTTGTAATTTTCGTTGACTTTTTCCTTGAAATGATCTTCAACACAATTAAGGTCCCATGCTTTCAAAAAATCTCCATCAGGAAGCATGTCTAAACCATCTTTATTTCCAGAAACACCAATAAAATGTTCTACTTTGTCATACCATGGCGCTAAATCCTTGTATCTGATTGGCCAATCTACTGCATATCCGTCTCTTGCTGGACCTTCAAAATCAAAATCGCTCCATCGTTGAGTTTGTCTTGCCCACATGATGCTTTTACCACCTACTTGATATCCTCGCAACCAGTCAAATGGCTTATCTTGAACATAAGAGTGATCCGTGTCTTTTACAAAAAAATGAGCTGCGTCTTCTCTACAAGCATAACATTTTGTTTGAATGGGCATTTCCTTTTTTAGCGCATAAGGCAAATCACCTTTATATTTGAATTCCCATGGATTCATATTGGTTGTAGGATAATCAACATTGTGTTGTACATCTCTTCCTCGCTCTAACAGCAAGGTTTTAATTCCCGCATCACAAAATTCTTTGGCGGCAAAACTACCAGCCATACCAGCTCCTATGATGATTACATCGTATTTTACTTTATTTTCTGCCATTGGTTGTTTATCTATTTAGAAGCTTAAGACATTGACTTACAGGCAACATAAGTCCCTGGAAGCATTTTGAAAGCTCTATATTTTTCCATAAAAATTTGGGAAGTTGTCACGTTTCTGAGGGTCAAATCTTTAGTTGTTTTTGCAAACATTTTCAAATTTTCAGAGCTTTGATCGCTGATTGCTGATTCAAATAAAGACAGCTGTTCTGCTGGGGATAACACACTAAAATCTGAACCTTTTTTATTCGCTAAAGCTGTAAATTCAGCTAAACCTTTCGTAAACTTCACTTGATCTTCTGGACTGTAACAATCATTTACGGACATCAAAATAAATTCATCAGAAGGCATAGTCGGTGCCATTTCAGTGCCTTTTACAGGTATTATAGCATGACTCAGCTGTTGTATCAACTTCTGATTCTCTGTATTTAATCCTGATAAGTTTTCGAATTTAATTGCTGCTGGATCAGATTTACAATGTGGTAATATAGCTGCTCCTACTGCTATGAATGCCAGTCCTTTGAGTGCTGCTCTGCGTTCCATATGACTCTAATAATTAAAAGATGGTAAGATTTGAATTCCTCAATTTCTGGCTTAAATATAGCAATATTGTTTAATTCACCATCTTGAAAACTGATATGGGTACAATAAACCCTGCTAAAGTGCACTTGGCTCACCTTATTAGAAAAGGGAAAAATTAAGAATCTTCTTTGCTTTTAAAATAATCTATGAGTTTTTTTGCAAGTACTGGCCCAACCACTTCAATGATTTCTGCCTCACTTTTTGATTTTAAACCGGTTACAGATCCAAATGATTTCAGCAATTTATCAGCGGTTTTCTCTCCAATTCCTTCAATTTCAGTCAACTCTGTTTTCAGGAAGTTTTTGGATCTTTGATTTCTATGAAAAGTGATGGCAAAACGGTGAGCCTCATTTCTGCATTGTTGAATGAGTTTTAATGATTCACTCTTTTTATTGATGTATAATGGAATGGAATCTCCCGGAAAAAATATTTCTTCCAATTTTTTGGCAATACCCACGACGGTAACCTTGTCTAATATGCCAAGCTCTTCTAAAATTTCTGCTGCACTACTTAATTGTCCCTTGCCCCCATCGATGATGATCAGTTGTGGTAAAGGTTCCTCTTCTTTTACCATTCTTGAATACCGTCGAAAAACGATTTCTTTCATTGAGGCGAAGTCATTGGGACCGATCACAGTTTTGATATTGAAATGTCTGTAATCCTTTTTACTAGGTTTTGCGTTCTTGAAAACCACGCAAGATGCGACTGGGTCTGTTCCTTGGATGTTACTATTGTCAAAAGTCTCAATATGCAATGGTAGCCTGTCCATATGAAGATCTGCTTTTAAAGTATTCAATATGCGCTCTGCAGGTGTTTGTTTATTGGTGTTATTAGCTTCAGAACGTTTCTTTTGAGAGATGAAATAATCAAGATTTTTCAAAGAAAGTTCTATTAGTTTCCACTTTTCACCCCGTTGAGGAACAGTGTTGGTCATATCTGCGGGCAAAACAACCTCTATTGATGTAGCAACTTCTGGTGCTATACTGTTATACCGTTCTCTTACATTTGGAATGGCGTATGATAATATATCATGTTCGTCTTCATCCAGGTTTTTTTCCAGTTCCAATGTATCGGTATTAATCAAAGCACCATTGACGATTTTTAGATAATTTACGTAGGCCAACTTCTCATCAGATCTAATCGTAAAGACGTCTAAATCTTTGATAGAGGCACTTACTACAGTAGATTTAGATTGATAATCTTCAAAATATTCCAATTTTTCGAGCAAGGTTTGGGCTTGTTCAAATTCCAATCTCTCTGAATGGTAACTGATGGAACGTTGAATGTATGCCTTCACCTCAGCAAAATTACCTTTGAGTATGTTTTTTATTTGTTCAATTTTCTCATTATACGATGCTTCAGTTTCTAATCCTACACAAGGTCCCATGCAGTTTTTGATGTGGTACTCAAGGCAAACTTTAAATTTATCTTTAGAGATGTTTTCCTCAGTTAAATTATATGTACAGTTTCTGAGTGGAAACATCTTTTTGATCAAATCCAAAATGACTTTCTGTCGAAATTTGGAAGTGTATGGGCCAAAATAGGTCGACCCATCTTTGAAAACCCTCCTCGTAAAAAAGACTCTGGGAAATCGCTCGTTTTTGATGACGATGTAAGAATAGGATTTCCCGTCTTTAAGGCTGACATTGTACCTAGGTTGAAACTTTTTGATGAATGTATTTTCCATCAACAAAGCATCATGTTCAGTCTCCACAATGGTAAACTCTATGTAGGATGCATTTTTGGTTAATACTCTGGACTTGTACGGAATTACTTTTTTGTCACCAAAGTAATTGCTCAGTCTATTTCTTAAATCTTTTGCTTTTCCTACGTATAATATCGTCCCCTCATCGTCCATAAATCGATACACACCCGGTAGGTGTGGTATCGTATCTGACATGTTTTTAAAATCCTCGAAGGTCATTCGTGCAGATCTTGTATGAAAAACCTAGTTCTCAAATGAATCATTGATGGTTGCTTCAATTCCCCTCAATATATAAAAGGCAGTTTTAGGATTTGTTGCAAGCGGAATATTATGCACATCTGCTATCCTCATCAACATTTGTACATCAGGTTCATGTGGGTGTTTATCCAAGGGGTCTCTGAAAAAAATGACACAATCTATATTTCCTTCAGCCAACATAGCAGCTATTTGGGCATCTCCACCTTTGGGGCCACTCAATAATTTATTAACCTTAAATCCTTCTCTTTCAATAAAACCGCCAGTTGTACCGGTAGCGAAAATGTTACATTTTTCCAATATGTCTTTATGTCTCATGACAAAAGAAACCATCTCCGGTTTTTTGCCATCGTGGGCAATCAATGCTAAACTTATCATTCACTTATTTTTGCGTGGTCATATATTCCACATGATCAATTATTAGTTTGAATACACAGCTAAGTCAACGTGAATTAAAATAAATTGAACTACTTTTCATTGATCAAGTAAATCCAAAATTATTATGTAATCAGTGTATTAAAACTTTTGTAAATATATGTTGACTTTACCAAACTAAAAAGGCCCAACAAAAATGTCGGGCCTTTTTTAATTTGTATCGTCGGAAAGATTACATCATTCCACCCATTCCTCCTGGAGGCATGGCAGGTCCTGAGTGATCTTCTTTTTTATCATTGATGACACATTCTGTTGTTAGAACCATACTTGCGATAGAACCAGCATTTGAAATGGCAATTCTAGTCACTTTAGTAGGATCAATAACACCAGCTTTTTTCAAATCTTCGTATTCTCCTGTTCTTGCATTGTATCCTCTGTCTCCTTTAGATTTCAATACTTCTTGTAAAACAACAGAACCGTCAACACCTGCGTTTTCAGCAATTGTTCTCAATGGCGCTTCCAAAGCTTTTTTCACGATTTGAACACCCAAATTTTCATCTTCGTTCAATGTTTTTACATCATCAAGTGCGGCAATTGTTCTGATGAGGGCAACACCACCACCTACAACAATACCTTCCTCAACAGCAGCTCTTGTAGCGTGCAATGCATCGTCCACTCTGTCTTTCTTTTCTTTCATTTCAACCTCAGTTGCTGCACCTACGTATAGAACTGCAACACCACCAGCTAATTTAGCTAGTCTCTCTTGAAGTTTTTCTTTATCATAATCAGACGTGGTAGTTTCGATCTGACCTTTGATTTGTGCAATTCTTGCTTGGATGTCGGTCTTTTTACCTTTACCATTTACGATGGTAGTATTGTCTTTATCTACAGTAATTTTTTCTGCTTGACCTAGGTCAGTAGCTTGGACATTTTCCAATTTATAACCTTTCTCTTCAGAAATTACTGTACCGCCTGTAAGAATAGCAATGTCTTCCAACATAGCTTTTCTTCTGTCTCCAAATCCTGGAGCTTTCACGGCTACAACTTTCAAACCACCTCTCAATCTGTTTACTACCAATACACCAAGTGCTTGGCTATCAACATCTTCAGCAATGATCAAAAGTGGTCTACCTGATTGTGAAACTTTCTCTAATACTGGAACGATTTCCTGTACATTAGAAATTTTCTTATCGTGAATAAGGATCATTGGATTCTCATATTCAGTAACCATAGTCTCAGCATTGGTAACGAAATACGGTGACAAATAACCTCTATCAAATTGCATACCTACAACTTCATCCACATATGTGTCAGTTCCTCCTGCTTCTTCAACAGTGATTACACCATCTTTGGTAACTCTCTTCATTGCATCTGCAATCAATGTTCCGATTTCATCATCGTTGTTTGCAGAGATAGAACCTACTTGTTGGATTTTTTTGAAATCGCTACCAATTGACTCGCTTTGTTTTTTCAAACCAGCAATTACAGCTGCAACAGCTTTATCTATACCTCTTTTCAAATCCATTGGGTTTGCACCTGCAGCTACGTTTTTCAATCCAACATGTAACAATAGCTTGAGCCAATACGGTTGCAGTAGTTGTACCATCACCAGCTGCATCTGCAGTTTTAGAAGCTACTTCTTTTACCATTTGTGCACCCATGTTTTCCACTGGGTTTTCCAATTCGATTTCTTTAGCAACAGTAACACCATCTTTAGTGATTGTTGGTGCACCAAAGCTTTTCTGAATGACAACGTTTCTTCCTTTTGGACCTAAGGTCACTTTTACAGCATTTGCCAATGCATCAATTCCCTTCTTTAACGAAGCTCTTGCATCTGAATTAAAGCTAATTTCTTTAGCCATTTTTATTTCTTTTTTTAATGTTATTTAATGAATACTTGGATTTTCGGTGGTTTATAACATCTGAATTAGATAATAACCAAGATGTCGTCTTCTCTCATGATGAGGTAATCTTTTCCCTCATAGCTTATTTCTTGCCCTGCGTATTTACCATAAAGAACAGTATCCCCTTTCTTTACAGTCATTTTGTTGCCTTCTTTACCCGGACCAACTGCTACTACAGTGCCTTTTTGAGGTTTTTCTTTAGCAGTATCAGGCAATATGATGCCACCTGCTGTTTTTTCTTCGGCATCTGCCGGCTTCACCACAACTCTGTCGTTAATTGGCTTCATAATTCAAATTAGTTTTAAAATGTCAATGAATAAAAAATTAATATCAAATGGTCATTAAACGGATCATCATAAGAGACCTCCGCCTAGACTGCACTCATATAATCACTAAATGTGCCACATTGTATAGTTGTGACAAAATTTCCAATAAGTGGTAAGGAATGGAAAATGAGCTGACATATTTTCAAATGACTTTGTCAGAGTGTCACTTTTAAAACCAGATTATATTACTAATTTAATGCTTTAGCAATTTCTGAGAAGAAACAAAATGTTCATTTTCAAAGAGTTGAAGAATATAAACTCCAGACAACAGAGATGATAAATCCAACTCATACTTTTGATTGCCTATCTTCCCAATTGCTACTTTTTGCCCCAATAAATCTGTCAAAACATAGCGCATTTCATTGAGGTCAGCTCTTTCAATTGTTAAAGTTGAATGGAAAGGGTTTGGATAAATTTGAAGAACTCGTCTTTCTGAAAAAACCGTTGCTTGACAAATTTTAGAATATGTAAAAGAGCCATCGAAATCTATCATTTTCAACCTGTAATAATTTACTCCGTCATAAGGATCGAAATCCTTCGCCAAATATTGGGTAGGTTCATTTATCGTACCTCTAGCTTTTAATTCAGTCAAATAATTAAATTCCTAACTATCTTTAGAATGTTCCAATTCATAATGATCTAAGTTTTCTTCAAGCTCTACAAGCCATGAAACCTCAATATCACTTCCTTTAGTTTGAGCAGTAAACTCACGCAAGCTAGCTGGTAAAACCACTGTAATAAAAGAAAAAGTCCCTGGGCCAACATTGATGGGATCATAATAATCCACATTTAGAATTTTTGCGTGAGCCCAATTAGTGCCACAGCCAAAAGCAGTTGTGTGCTAATTTACTTAATGGCGATCAATGTATCGTAGTAAATAATACATTCTTCCAGCAATGGATAAAGAGCTTCCGGAAATGGCTCTGCTTTCGGTTTGTAGGGCAAAAAATGGGTTGATTTATGGACGGACTCATACCAATAAGGCGCCCATATTCCATCAGAATCTTTTGGTCCAACCTCCCATTTAAGCATCTTTTCGTCAAATGTTATACCGCAAAAATCACATAATCTAGCCAAAACTTCAGATGGATTTTCTTGCAATTTTTTGGAATCTACAACTAAAACATCTTGACCTTTAGAATTCAGATATTCTTTCAACGCAAGTTGATCTTTGTACCCAATATCCTCAATAGTCAGATTTGGAACTACTTTGGCAAAGGATGGAATCATATCAAAGGGATCTCTTGTGAGTATCACATTTTTCATTTTCTCCATAAACGCACGGTCGATATCAAGCAAATGATGGGTCATTTGTTTAAAAAAAACAATTGGCATTGGGAAATCTCCAAGCATAAAGTCGATCAGGTTTTTGGGATCTCCTTCCATATTAGAAATAATATCTTCTGCACCAGGATGATATGCTCTTGCTGGCGAATTCAATAAATAATAGGCATACAATGGTTCATCAAATGCAATACAATCCTGCCGATTGTCAAATGCGTACATCAGCGCAGTTGAAAGATTCCTTGGCCCGCACCAAGCGTTTATTCTTATAATTTCATCCATGGTGATTCCTTTGATTTTAAAGCTGATTCTCGCACCAATTCTTGATAATATTCATTCAAGATTTTGGTCATGACTCCCTCTTCTTTACTGATAATCCTTCCGTCAATCTTTATAACTGGTGTTAAACCACCAAATGTCCCCGTAACAAATGCTTCGTCTGCATCATAAACATCTGTCAAGGAAAAATCCTTTTCTTCACTTTTGATTCCTTCTGTTTTACAAATGTTCAAAACGTTTTGGCGGGTAATTCCATTCATACAATACTTACCAGTGGAAGTAACGACTTTTTCGTCTTTCACGATGAAAAAATTGGTCGAATTGCAAGTCGCAACAAATCCATTTACATCCAACATCAAAGCTTCATCAGCACCCGCTTCAATTGCTTGAATCAAAGCCTGTACCTCATGCAATTTACTGTGACAATTGAGCCTAGGATCCAAATAGTCAGGAGACCCTCGTCTGACGGTTGAAGTAAATAGAACTACACCCTTTTTTCGGGAATCTTCATTGGCTTTTTTGTATTCAGGAATGATGACCAAATTTGGGCCAGTTATGGTGAGTCGTGGGTCTTGTGAAGGAGTTTTCTTGATGCCTCTTGTCACCATAATGCGGATATGGACGCCATCTGTCATTTTGTTTGCATTCAAAACTTCCCAGATGATGTTGACCAGATCTTGTTTGGTCATTTTCAAATCCATGCCCACTGCTTTAGATCCTTGCCACAGTCTATTCAAATGTAAATCCAAAAAATGTAAACCACCTTTGTGTAATCGTATTGCTTCCCAAATTCCATCTCCGACTAAGTAGCCACTGTCAAAAACTGAAATTTTTGCTTCATTTCTCGGAAAAAATTCACCGTTTACATAAATGAGAATCTCCTCGTTCCTATCATCTTTGACCGCATTATGCGTCCCGTGCACCATTCTTTTACTTTTGGGTAAAATTATCAAAATTCCAATTATATGCAATATCAGATTTTGAAGTTGGAAAGTATAAACTAGGAAATATAGAGATATGATCACGGAAAATTAAAAACTCACAGCTGCTAAAGGATATCACTTAGTTGCTGGCAAGGCTTTGAAAATTGGCGATTGATTACTTTGCGGGATATCTTAGGGTCCTTTTCGTTCCGGTTTCCAAACAACTGAGGCGAAACTCTTCCACAAACTTTATTAAAAGAATGGTTTCACCCCAAAAATCTTAATTTTGCCTTTCAAACGATGGTTATTCAAGATGTCCAATTATTTTATACCGATACATAATGCTGAAAATCAATTCATAATTCCCGAAACTTTCAATTATCCATTTAATTATTACCCTCATCCTATCGCTCAATTTGCTGCTGAAAAATTAAAACTTAGCATATTAGAATTAAAGCTCAATGAGCATGATTTTGATGAAGAAGTAGGTAAGATGTTTGGTGTATTAGTTGTCTCAAATGATAAAAATGAAATTGGTTATTTAGCTGCCTTTTCCGGTAAATTGGGTGGAGGAAATCATTTCAAGGGTTTTGTTCCACCAGTGTTTGACACTTTGGATGAAAATGGATTTTATCGTAAGGGAGAGGATAAGATTTCAGCTATAAATCGGGAAATAGTTGACCTAGAAAATGGTGAGTATGTTTCTGAACTAAAAATTGAGCTTGAGAATCATAAAGTATTGATGGAAAATCAATTAACTGAGCTGAAGAAAGCCATGGCTGTTGCCAAACAAGAAAGAAAAGTCAAAAGAGAGGCATCACCTAATGATGAAGATCTCATTAATGAGCTCAATAAAGAAAGTGCTATGTGGCACTATCAATACAAAGACGCCAATAAAAATCTCCGCGCTAGATTGGAAAGTTTGAATGCCCTTTTACAACCTCATATGGACAAGGTCAATCAATTAAAGGAATTGCGCAAATCTATGTCCAATACATTGCAAACCCAGCTTTTTGAGCAATATGCTTTTTTAGACTATTGTGGTCACAATCATACACTTAGGGATATCTTCCTCAAGTACGACATTCAAGTACCACCGTCTGGAGCAGGTGAATGTGCCGCACCTAAGTTATTGCAATTTGCCTATCAAAACAAAATGAAGCCCATTGCTTTAGCTGAATTTTGGTGGGGAAAATCACCATCTTCAGAAATCAGGAAACATGGGGAGTATTATCCAGCCTGTAGGGGAAAATGCGAACCCATCTTAGGGCATATGATGCAGGGTTTGGTAGTGGATGAAAACCCAATGTTGGCCAGAAAATCTGCCGAAATTCCGTTTGACATCATTTATGAAGACGATGCTGTTTTGGTTATTAACAAACCGCCAAATTTTTTATCTGTTCCTGGCAAAAAAATACAAGACAGTGTTTATACTAGGGTCAAAGCTCTGTATCCATACGCAACCGGACCTTTGATAGTCCATAGATTAGACATGTCAACCTCTGGATTATTGGTTATTGCAAAAACGAAATTAGTTCATCAAAACTTGCAATCGCAATTTACAAAACGCAAAGTATCAAAACGATATGTAGCCATTTTAGAAGGATCACTACAACAAGTAGAAGGAACAATTGACTTGCCATTGCGCGTGGATTTGGAAAATAGACCTCACCAATTGGTTTGTTATGAACATGGAAAACATGCTGTTACCAATTGGAAAGTTGTTGAAGTGTCAAATGATAAAACAAGGATTCACTTTTTCCCAATTACGGGAAGAACCCATCAATTGAGGGTTCATGCCGCTCATCATTTAGGATTGAATATGGCCATAGAAGGTGATGATTTATATGTTATCTCTGTATCCAAGAGTACAGAAATGGGACAATTGGCTTCTGCGTCTCTAACTGAAGCTTCAAATACTTCTGCAGAAATACCAGGCACTACTGCATTGAGCGTGATGTGTGAATGCACAATTTTGCCAGCATCCAAACCTATTTCACAAGAAGCATTCAAAACATCTGGAGTAAAACCTGCAGCTCCAAGTACAAAACTCAATTTCATAGAAAAACAACCGGCATGTGCAGCCGCTATTAATTCTTCGGGATTGGTTCCGATACCGTCTTCAAATCTAGTTTTATAAGAATATTGACTGCCATTTAATACACCACTTTGGGTTGTCAAAACGCCATTTCCATCTTTTCCAGAACCATTCCATATGGCCGTTGCCGATCTTTTAATCATACTTTTTATTATTTAAATAATTATAAATGTTTGCTTTTACTTGGCGAATATACAGCAATCTGAAAATGTTCCTTCATTAATTCTTTGGTCATTAACCTTTATATTCACCTTAATTCACACTCTTATAAAGCCTTTATGAGATTTTTGTTTTCCAAATACAACAGTTTTTTGATTGAATATTCTGCCCAAAAATAGAGATTGGAAAATAGGCTATTATAAACTCATTTAAAATCGACGCCTTTTCTAAACAAATAAAGAAAAAGTTAATTCCGCTATTGGTTTTTTTCAAGCAGCCACTCTTCTATTGGTTATTTACAAAATTCCGTTATTTTTGAATCATCTTGCAAAATACATTCAAATATTATGGCTATCAAAAACAACTTTTTCATTTTCATTTCTTTGTTATTTATCATCTCTACAGACAGTTGTAAAACGACATCTTCTACATCTGGAGTTCCAGCGAAAAATCTCTCAACATTGCAAGAAGCATATTTGGGTGCTTTCAAAATGGGAACTGCTGTCAATGGATCCATTGTAAATGGTAGAGATAGTTTGTCACAGGCCATTGTGATCAATCATTTCAACACGACTACACCAGAAAACATCATGAAGGCTGCATTGGTAAATCCAGAGCCAGGTGTTTTTAATTGGGGTCCAGCTGATGAATATGTAGATTTTGCAAAAAAGCACAAGATGTTTATCGTAGGACATACTCTTGTTTGGCACAATCAAACGCCGATGTGGTTTTTCCAAGACGCTAAAGGCAATCAAAAATCTCCAGCTGAAACCAAGGAGAGATTAAAAGCTCACATTGAACTTGTCGCTGGAAGGTATGCAGGAAAAGTGGATGCATGGGACGTAGTCAATGAGGTCATTGACAATGATGGTTCTTACAGGCCAACTTTATGGGTAAAAGGTGTGGGTGATGGTGATGAACTGGTAAGGTTATCTTTCAAATATGCAAGTGAATATGCCCCCAATACGGAGTTGTATTACAACGACTTCAATGCATGGAGACCAGAAAAAAGAGATGGTATAGTGCGCATGGTGAGGATGCTTCAAAAGGAAGGAATCAGAATCGACGGTATTGGCATCCAAGGCCATTGGGGTCTCAATTATCCCAAAAACGAATACATTGAAGCTGCAATTGACTCATTTGCTGCACTTGGTGTGAAAGTAATGATTACAGAATTAGATGTCGATGTTTTGCCGTTGACCAAAGAAGGACAAATCATTGGCCAAGGTATGAGTGACAGACAATTCCAATTGGAGGAATTTAAGACGTTTTTTGATCCATATAAAAAAGGTCTTCCAAAAGAGGTAGAACAGCAATTGACTGATAGGTATGCAGAATTATTCAAAATCTTTTATGCTAAAAAAGATAAAATTGACAGGGTGACCCTATGGGGAGTAGCAGACGACATGTCCTGGAAAAATGGCTACCCTATTCCAGGCAGAACTAATTATCCTTTATTGTGGAATAGGGACCGTAAACCAAAACCAACTTTAAATGCCATTTTGAACATACCTACCAAAAAATAAGTCACTTAATCATTTCAAATTCATAACCTACAAATTTTGAATTAGTCTGGGATAGTTTCCTGATTTAAGTGAGGAGTATGTTTGTCAAATCCTTTTCTATTGATTAAAGTAGAAAAGGTAAATCGATTTGCTATAAATACCCATATTCTTTGATATGCAAGCTGCTTATAAAATAGAATTAACCCAAACTTTGAAGTTGGCTATTCCAATCATCGTTGCTCAAGTGGGTGTGGTTTTGATGGGCATCACCGACACCATGATGATTGGGTCAATGTTGGGCAAAACTGCATTAGGTGTCGCAGGGATTTCCAATTCATTGGCCTTTCTCATTGCTTCGATTGCAGTAGGTGGTTTGCATGTGGTCTCTCCACTGATTTCCAAAGCCAAAGCTGAACAAGATGAGGAAGAGATTTATTACTTGTACAAAGGTATGATGAGTGTTGTTTTTGGAGTTGGTATTGTATTGACCATTTTGGTTGGTGTGATTGCATGGTATTTTGATTGGCTAGAACAACCTGTTGCGGTGGCTATTGATGCACCATTGTTTTTATTTATCCTGGCCATTTCCCACTTTGCTAACTATTATTTCTTAGGAATAAAACAAGTTTTGGATGGATTGAGCAAACCAGGTGTGGCTATGAACATCACCATTGCCGGACTTGCTTGTAATATTTTGTTTAATTATTTGTTGATGAAAGGTTTCTTATTCATCCCTGCTTTAGGCGCGGTTGGGGCAGCCTATTCTACCCTATTTACACGAGTTTTAATGGGCTTTATTATTTGGTATTACCTCAAAAAGGAATCCGAAAATGTCTATTTGGCAGAAAATAAAGTTATCCATTTAGACCTCATCCGCCTGAAGAAAATCGTCCTCAAGTTATATAAATTAGTCATTCCCAGCGGCTTAGCATTATTTTTTGAGGTAGGTGCATTCACTTTCACCTTTATCATGATGGGATGGCTCGGAGAAACTCAAATGGCCGCCCACCAAGTTGCCCTCAATTTCGTCTCAGCAGCATATATGGTTGCAGCTGGTATTTCTTATGCCAGCGGTATAAGGGTAGGCGATGGTAGAGGTAGAAAGGATTTACAACAAATCAGACGTGCAGGAAATGTATGTTTTATGTTGATTTCGATATTCATGGCCATATCCTCCGTTTTCATCATTTTATTTGATAAGCCAATTATGCAAATGTATATTCACGAACCTGAAGTGATCGAGGTTGCCGTTTCATTACTTTGGATTGGAGGTATACTAGCAATTTTTGATGGGCTGCAAGTTGGTGGATTGAGCGTGCTCAGAGGCTTATCGGATGTCAATATCCCAACGGCTTTTACATTATTTGCTTACTGTGTCATTGCCTTGCCGCTTGGTTACTACTTAGGTATTCACGCAGGTTTAGGAGCAGAGGGAATTTATTATGGATTGTATGCAGGATTGGCATGTGCATCCATATTGGTGGTGACCAGGTTTTATTTGTTGATAAAATCAGCGGCAATTTTGAAAGGTTAACATAGATACTGGAATTATATCTTCCTTTTTTATTGAAACTTCCTTTTTTCAATTATTTTTGGATAAGATAAATTGGGTTTTTATGTTTTTAAAAGCTGTTTAAATGAACCTCGTTTTGTAAAGATTTGTTTCTTAATAAATCTTATAAAAATTAAAGCAAATTACTATTTATAACACTTAAATTTTTAAACTAATTACAAATGGCCCATACTATCGCCATTAAATAATTTTAAAAGATGCAAAACATAGATTTATTAGAACAAATACAGCGTCTGCCGGTAAGCCAACAACTCTTTTTGATAGAAGAAACCCTCAAATTCATTCAAAAAGAAGAAGCAGGTCACCAAATGGAATTAGCAGCTAATGTACTTTACAATGATTATGTTAATGACATAGAATTACCAGTCTTTACGCTACTTGATTTAGAAGAATTCTATGAAACAAAATGAAATTTGGCTAATTGACTTAGACCCAACGAAAGGTGCTGAGATACAGAAAATCAGACCAGCCATTATTGTAAATGACAATCGGTTAGGCAAACTACCACTCAGGGTGATTGTTCCTATAACTGATTGGAAAGACCATTATGAAATTGCTCCTTGGATGGTTAAAATTCAACCTAACTCCACAAATTGTCTTTCTAAAATTTCAGCAGCTCATTACTTTCAATTACGATCTCTTACTCAAGAAAGACTCTTTAAAAAACATGGATATATAGAAAGTGATACATTTGATGAAATTAAAAATGCTATAAGAAAAGTATTAAATCTTTAAATATCTCAATCTATCAACCTTCCTTTTTAAAAGCTCCTCATAATGCTTTAAAATCACTCTGACTTTACAAAAAATGAACAACACATGGCCTGAAATGGCTTATTTTTTAGTTCCAAAAGCGAATAGCTCACCAGTTACTAGAATAATAAGGTCAGACGGCTTAGTTTTGCATTGATTTAATAGAACCAACCAATGATCAGAGCTATTATAGCCATCTTATCGGGACTCATAGCAGGAATGGCTGCGATTTTTTTAGGACTTATGGTTCTATCTGGGTTGTATCCTAATCCAGAATACCTGGATCCTATGGATGCAGACAAAATGAACCTTTTTATAAAGTCTCTACCGGACAATGCTTTCATCATCAAAGCTTTGACTCACATCATCGCTTGTTTTGCTGCTGGTTTGGTTGGCGCTTTGATCTCAAGACCTTTCAAAATTCAATCTGGTATCATTGCAGCAATTCTCATTTACATCCTGGTAATTTACCGTGACTTCAGATTTGTTTATCCTACTGCTTATGTGGTGAGTGATCTGGCATTGTGTGCCATTGTTGGATTTGCGGCCGTGATGATAGGAAGCAACCGGTAACTTAGGCCATTTACCTATTGATCATCATCTGTATAATGTTTGATTTCCTTTGGTTTTGAAAACATTTCTGCATTAAACCCGAGTGTTTTACCTTTTGGAATGGACAATGACTGCCATTTATTTTTCTTGATCATTTTGCCCAAAAATAAAATTTGCCCGATGTGATAAGGATAATGGGCCAACTGCCTGTTGATGGCTTCTATCACCGTGTGTCCTTGGTTTCTGATATAAGTAATTTTCAATAAATCTTCTGCCGTAAGTCGATCAATGACTTCCATCAAACAATTCCAACCAAGGTTCCATGCTTCTAGGACTTCTGCCTTAGATTTTAAAACTTCTTGAAATTCCTTATCTCTATTTCGCCAAGTTTTTTCACCATCTTCTTCCAGAAATCCTGACCATCTAGACAACATATTACCCGAAAGATGATGTACAATGATGGAAATGCTGTTGCTCTCTGGATCAGGTTTATAAAACAAATCTTGCTCGTCCAACTGATCAAAAGTTTTATCTCCTAAAGTGCGATAATATTTAAACTGTTTTCTGGCACTATCTATAAAATTTTCTCCTATTTGCTGTGCATCCATTATGATAACCCTAAACGATGAAAGACTTTACTTTCAGACAAAGC
This sequence comes from Saprospiraceae bacterium, assembly GCA_016715105.1. Classification (GTDB taxonomy): domain Bacteria; phylum Bacteroidota; class Bacteroidia; order Chitinophagales; family Saprospiraceae; genus JADKBO01. Next base: position 120,249 of record JADKBO010000008.1, read on the forward strand.
TATAACAAAGTAATACTTTTTATACAAAGTGGGGCAAGTTTTGTGCCACTGACATGTGCAGTTGCCTCTATTCTATATTCTGATTTGACTCCTTTCAATTTTTTGGCCAACTTAATGAATCCTCCCAAAACCATATTGTTGTCCTCCATTTTATCCATATCAGATTTGTAGACTGTAAATGGAAGTTCAAAAGGTATTTCTATAAGGTCTTGTTTGCGTACATCAATGCCAGTCTCCAACAAAATGTCACCCAATGTGTACTCATCAACCAATTTGGAATCTTTTCTACCGCGATGATATTTTTCTATCAGTTTGATTTCAATGTGTTCTACCCTACTGTCTCTAAATGACGTGATCAAAACTTTGCCATTTATCACTCCTAGGTCCTTTTTGCTTTTCTCTGGAATTTGTAAATCAATTTTTACATCTTCAATTCCCAACATCTTTTTTATCTCTCCAAACATCGTATACAAATATTTAAAAATGTGAACAGGTTATCTTCAATCAAAGTTCTGATTGCTTCGATAATCTGCAGCTCAAAATTACTTCATCGCCGGTTGAATGTCTTAAATAATTAGACCAAACGACTTTAGTTTGATACCGGCAGCGATAAATAGCCTTTGAATTGTCCATCATCTTCAAAAACTTCATTGGTAAAATCCTTGACAACTTGGTATAAAGTGTCTCTCTCAATTGGTTCGCGATTCACGCCTTTGATGAGATTTACCAAATCTTTGGTGCTCAATGCGGGGTTTTGCTCTTCTGAACCTGCCATAGAATATATTTTGGTTGTATCATCGATCGTGCCATCGATGTCGTCTACTCCAAAAGACAAACTCATTTGAGCAATATCGCGACCGATCATTGGCCAGTATGCTTTGATGTGGTCAAAATTATCTAAAAATATTCTGGAGATCGCATAATTTCTCAAGTCTTCAATGATAGTGACCTCATCGAGATAAGACATGTCATTGTCTTGATTTCTGAATTTTAGCGGTATAAAAGTTTGAAACCCTCCTGTCTCATCCTGCAAATTACGCAATTGATTTAAATGGTCTACCCGATGTTCGTATGATTCTATGTGACCATATAGCATTGTCGCATTAGACTTACCTCCCATTTGATGCCAGACACGGTGCAATTCCAACCATTGGTCACCTGTACATTTATCTGCAGCTATTTTTTGTCTGATCTTAGGGTGAAATATTTCAGCTCCCCCACCAGGTATAGAGTCCAATCCAGCTTCTTTCAGAATTGTGAGACCTTCCAGATAAGTCAACTTATCTTTTTTAAATATATAGTCAAACTCTACTGGAGTCAATGCTTTGATGTGGAGCTCAGGTCTGTGGCTTTTGATTTGTTTAAAAAACTCTTTATAAAAAGCCGTATCATATTGGGGCAATACTCCTCCTACTATATGGACTTCTGTAACTGGTTTGCCGTCAAAAGATTTCACAATATTCATCATATCCTCTATCGTATATTCCCAGCCCTCCTCTCTTTTTTTTATGAGTCTGCTGTAACTACAGAAGTTGCATGTGAAAATACAAACATTGGTGGGCTCAATATGGAAATTCCTGTTGAAGAAAGTTTTATTGCCATTCTTTGCTTCACGGACCCGATTGGCCAATGATCCCAAAAAGCCTAAAGATCCATGGTTATATAAATAATTTGCATCATCGGTAGAAATACGAAGCTTTTGATCAATCATGGCTGATATTGTTTTAAGCCTTTCGTCTTTTTCCATTTCAGTCAAAATATTATTCGGTGTGTTTGTCATGACTTATAAATATATGTATTAATACAACAAAGATCGGTAAAAAAAGATTTTAAAATAAATGTTTCAATCAGAAGATTTGGCACAGTATTTGAACTATAAAACTCGAATAGAACTGCAATTGCTAAACCAGCAAAAAGGCCCGAACGCGGGCTTTTTTTTTTACCCTCCTGCAGGCTTTACATTTACAAAACCCTCTTCTTTCAAGATCTTCATGATTTTTTCTCTTTGATTTCCCTGAAGAATGATTTCATTGTCCTTTGCACTTCCACCAACACCAATTTTGGATTTGATCTTTTTACAAATTTCACTCAGAAAACTATCTGGCATCTCAATTCCTCTGATGATGATGGCCTCTTTACCCCCTCTACCCTTTTTTTCATAATGTACCCTCACCTGAAAATTACCATATTTTGGCTTTTTCACTTCTACTGGTTCATCTGGTGCATTTTCAGGATTTCCCAAAGCCTTGAATTGATCCCAATTGAGGCTATTATTTGGTTTATTGCCCATTTTTTAATTTTTTCTTTTCCAGTTATTATTGATCATACGCAGTGTAAGCAAACCCAAGTCTTTTGTTCCAGTCGCGGAATTAGCCAATACCACAACAGCTGTTTGTGTTCTTGGCAAAAAGCCTATGAAGCTATGGTGGATATTGGTCAATCCATTGCTGACAAATGGATAAGAGCTTTTACCTGCATCTACAACATACAAACCTTCAAATCCTCTGATTCTGGAAGTCCATGTTTCTGGTTTGGATTTGAATTGTTCTTTGGTTTCTATTTTATCTTGATTTTTGGTAATCAAATATTGCATCAAGGTAAGCACATCTTTGATAGAACCTTTGATTCCTTCAGAAGCAGCAAAGGATTGGAATACTAAAGGTTCACCTTCTAGTCCAGAACGATTCATTCCTGATGCTACCACAGATTCTTTTTGTTCATGTGCCGAGGTGAAGAATTGTGTACCTATTTTATCGTTGATGTAATGTTGAATCAAATCTTCAAATGTTTTTGCAGAGCTTCTCTCCAGGATGATTTCCAACAATGCAAAATCTGTATCACTGTAACTATTGCCGATCAAGTCAGCTTCTGGAATGTAGTTTTTATAAAATTCCAATAAATTGGTTTTGCTGAAATATTCATATGGGTTTCTGGGGTCGTTTTCATACAAGCCTTTGCCTTTGAAAACGTGCGGCAATTTACTCTCAAATTTGAAAATATGCTCCAGGGTTACACCTTTCATCCTTGGATTATAATATTCGTCAGGTATCAAATCGTTTAATTCTGATGAAAGTGAAAGCATTTTTTCATCTACCATAGAAAATAAAATCTCACTACTGATGACCTTGGAGATAGAGCCCAATTCAAATACTGATAGGCTGTCAAGTTTTTCATAGTTGGCAAATTTATTTCCGAAAACTTCAATCTGGTTATGAGTATGATCCACCATACCAACTAAGAAAGATGGTGTAAGATCAAAGTCTAAATCTGAGTCGTATTTGATGATACGCTCCACTTGTTTTCTAAAATCATTCTTTTGCCCTTGGAGTTTTGTATCATTCCATAAGATTAGTAAAGGGCAAAGAAATAAGAGCAATCTGCGCATTATCAATGAAAATTGAAGTCAATTTATACCAAATTCGAAAACAAAAGTAGGTCTTTGGGTAAATATTTCACATTAATCTATAACATATGCGTATATTTTTTAATTTTGCGCAGTTTTTTAAAAATAAATTCGATGGCGAAAAGATTTTATCAGTTTAATAAGGATGCGCAATCACAGAACGGAGAGGCAAAATGTGGTTCAAGGCACAGGTGGTCAATCATCAAATGAAGATGATGAAATCATTGACTTGGCAGAAGTGACTCACCAAGCACAAGACTTTTATGAAAAATACCAAACATTGATTTTGTCAGTGATATTGGGTTTGGCAATTGCAGTCGGTGGATACTTCGTTTCAAGTTCATGTATATGGCACCAAAAGAAAAAGCAGCTATTGAAGCTATTTATCAGGCTGAAAATCAGTTTGCACAAGATTCATTTGCACTTGCTCTTGAAAATCCGGGAGGAGGATTTGAAGGGTTTTTGGACATCATTGACAATTATGGTGGAACTAATACTGCAAATACAGCAAAATACTATGCTGGTATCTGTTACCTCAATTTAGGAAAATATGAGTCGGCGATTGAGCAATTGGAAGATTATTCTCCAAAGGATAAAATCACTCCAGCTATGAAATTTGGAGCATTAGGTGATGCATATGCTGAAAGTGGAGATTTAGACAAGGCATTAAGTTTATATGCACAGGCTAGTGAAACTAATCCAAATGATGTAATCACTCCTTATTACTTGAATAAGCTTGGAATGTTGCAATTCAAACAAGGTAAAAACGACGAAGCTATGGGTACGCTCAAAAAGATCGTGAGTGAATATCCTGCTTCTACAGAAAGTAGAGAGGCAGAAAAATTGATTTCTAGATTGGATGTACAATAGTTCGCATTCAAAAAAAATATAATAAAATGGAAGGTAGATTGGGAAACTGATCTACCTTCTTTAATTTTGACCAAATAAAATCATCTTCATGTCAAGTGTTATGCAAAATCTGTCTTCTACTTTTGAAGAAAATAAATATGACGCTTCTGAATTAAAAGTTGGGATCGTTGTAGCCAAATGGAATGAGAAAATAACATCTGTGCTAAAGCAAGGAGCATTGGACACTTTGTTAAAAAATGGCTTGAAAGAAGAAAATACGACCATTCTAGACGTGCCTGGTGCTTTTGAACTTCCTATGGGAGCCAGATTACTGCTTGAAAGTAAAAAATATGATGGAATCATCTGCCTGGGATGTGTAATCAAGGGGGAAACCAAACATGATGAATACATCAGTAATGCTGTAGCCAATGGCATCATGCAACTTGGACTTACCAGTGGTAAACCCATAATTTTTGGAGTACTTACTCCCAATGACGAACAACAAGCCATAGATAGATCAAGTGGAGTGCATGGCAATAAAGGGATAGAAGCTGCAATGACTTTATTGCAAATGTTGCAACTTGCCAAAAATTTAAAACAACCCAAAAAAGGAATTGGCTACTAGCCATTATACTTTCTTGCATTTTAAAACGTTTTGACTCTGATATAAAAAACTTTGCATTTGCATAAGCACGTTCTTCAATCCTTCGTATTTTTATTGCTGTGTGTTTTCAACCCACTTGTGGGACAAGATGCGCATTTTACACAATTTTATAATGTACCTGCATTTGCAAATCCAGCATTTGTAGGAACCAGTAATTCCAATTATCGGGTAAGTACCATTTATAGAGACCAATGGCGAACAGCCCTTGAAAAAGCGGTTTCTACTTTTGCAGTGTCCGGAGATCTTAAATTTGATGGAGGAGGGGATGCCAGACAACCAGATTTTTTCGGCGCAGGTATCATGTTTTTTAGTGACAAATTGGGTGCCATTAATTATAATACAAACCAGATTGCACTCAGTGGCTCTTATACTAAATTGCTAGATAAGAAGACCTTTCAATACATTGGCATCGGTATTCAAACTGCCATTCAACAAAAATCCATCAACTACAATGACATCACTTTTGGAGATCAGTTTAATGCGGTGGATGGCTATACTTTACCACAGGTTGGTATATAATAATCAAGGGAAATCACAGGAAGCCAATTTATCAACGTTGTTGCATTTTACCAATCCAGATTTCAGAAGCAAAAGTTTCTTTGTTGGTCCTGGCATAAGGTTTACGGATCGGGGTGGGACGTCCAAATGGGGCGTTGAGTCTTTGAATGCGACTGCTGGTTTTGTGGTCAATAAATTTGTGCTTTCCTTCAGTTATGAAAATTCTATCAATAATATCATCAATACTGGACGGAATTTCAACGCTTTTGAGGTTTCATTGCTGTTGTTTGGTGATTATACCAATGACGTTGATATCTGTCCTAAGTTTTAATCTATTATTCTAGCACCTCAAAAGCTTATCTGAGGTATAAAATCAAATTTGCGCAGCAAAATATGGGTCGTTCCGATGGAACTCTTGTTACTCTTTTTACTTTGGCCATGGATTGAAATCCATGGTTACCACATGGTTCGAGCCTATGGCTATTGGTTTTTTGAAAAAATTTCAATCAGAGCCTAAAGAAATCCGGGATGTTCAAATCTCAAAACTGAGGGTTCATCCTAGACATAACTTGGGGTGTAAGACGGCATTTAGACCAGAGACGGCACTTGCCCATCTCAAGTGAATTCAAACTCTCTAATTAGGAAATCAATTTGTAAATCAGGATACAAAAACATAGAGGCTCACTCACTGGGGAATTCGCTGGGTAATCCAATTTTCAAAATCAGAATTATTAAGAATTAAATCAAGAGAGCCTATATCGTAACCCAGGATTTCAATCCTGGGGCTATAGAGAAAATAAGTGGAGTGCGATAAGCACGGCCCATTTGGACACGGAGACCTGACCGCAAGCTAAACCAAAACAAGAGAGAGCGCTCAAATCACCTCACAAAATAAATCCTGGAGACATAAAGCTGACATTCCAAAAAGCGATTCATTTAAAGGCAATGAAAAATCTAGACAATCAACAAGAAGCACTATATTTGGCATCATATTATAATGACTATGCTTATATTGAATGAGAAACAAATCCGTCTTAAAATCAAAAGACTGGCATTTGAAATTGCAGAACACAACCACCAAAGAACAGCCATCATCCTGGCAGGAATCAACAACAATGGCTATGGTTTTGCAAAATTATTATCAATAGAACTCAAAAAAATTGTTGAAATCCCCATAGAATTGGTACGACTGAGACTCAACCCGGCAAATCCGTTGGATCATCCCATCACCTTGGAAATAAAAAATGTAGAAAACCTTGCCGACAAAACCGTCATAGTGGTTGATGATGTTGCCAATACGGGCAGAACCATATTTTATGGATTCAAACCTTTTATGGAAATTCTGCCTTATAAAGTTGAAGTTGCCGTTTTAGTAGATCGAAAACACAAGAGATATCCCATTGAAGTGGATTATGTTGGTTTGTCGCTTGCAACAACTCTTCACGAAAACATAGCGGTAAAAATCAAAGACACTGATTCGATGGAAGTACATTTAATATAATCAAAATAGCAGCAAGAGATTGATTGATAAAACCCCATTGGCCCTCAGTGATGAATTCAAAAGTATTCTAGAACAACTAGAAACCGACAGTCAACATTTTTTCATCACTGGAAAAGCAGGTACTGGCAAATCGACTTTGCTTCAACTTTTTCGCAATACAACCAAAAAACGCACAGCCATTCTGGCTCCTACAGGCATAGCGGCACTCAATGTCAAAGGGCAAACGATTCATTCTTTTTTTGGTTTCCCACCACGAATGATCAATCCTGAAGACATCAGAAAAAGGCCAAATCATCGCATGTATAAAAACATCGATTGTATCATTATTGACGAGATTTCCATGGTGCGGGCGGATACTATGGATAATATTGATCTGTTTTTACGCCGAAATAGAGACAGCGAATTGCCTTTTGGAGGTGTGCAAATGTTATTTTTTGGTGATCTATATCAATTGCCCCCTGTTATTTCTTCACCGTTTGAAAAGAATTATTTCCATGAGGTTTATGAGAGTGGTTATTTTTTCTCATCTGTGGTGGTAAAGGAAAAGATCCAGCTACGTCTTTGCGAGCTGCACCACATCTACAGGCAAGATGAACTGAAATTCATCAGATTATTAGATGCAATCAGGAATAACGATTTGGATTGGGACGACTTGGAATCACTCAATACCAGGCACCTGCCTTTACCAGAAGATTTAAAATATTTCATAACGATTTGCGCAACCAATAGCTCTGCGGAAACCATCAACCGTACTGCTTTAGAAAAACTAAAATCAGAAGAAAAAACTTACGCTGCTGAAATTACCGGCGAATTTGCTTCTCAATACTACCCTACTGATCCTATTTTACAGTTGAAAGTAGGTGCTCAAGTGATGTTTGTCAAAAATGATGTAAAAAGGTTGTATGTCAACGGGACAATTGGCCAAATCTCACGAATCGAAAAAAATGAGGTTTACATCACCATTTTGGAAGGCCATGAGTCTGAAGTTGAAATACAAGTAGAAAAAGAAGAGTGGGAAATCATCAAATACGTACGGAACGAAGCAAATCCCAGAGATATACAAACAGAGATTGTTGGAAAATTCCTCCAATATCCCATCAAACTTGCTTGGGCAATAACCATCCACAAAAGCCAAGGCAAAACATTTGAAAAAGTCATCATCGACTTAGGCCGTGGAGCTTTTGAATATGGGCAAACTTATGTCGCCCTTTCTCGATGCAGAACGATGGATGGCATTTATCTTAAAAATAAACTTCAAGCCAGAGATGTGATGACAGACCAGGCTGTGCAGGATTATTTTGATCAAATAAAAAGGTGGTAATTATCTGTCCAATCAGGTCTGAAACTATATAAAAAAGGAGCTTTATGTGGTTTTTTAATGACTTGTTTTTCCTTCCGTTCCAATATGCCCAAATTGAGTATTTTCCTTTGGAAGTTACTTCTCACAAAAGTTGTTTTCAAGAAAGATTCATACAATTCCTGGACTTGTGATATGGTGAAAGTTTCTGGAAGTAATTTCAAACCAATATGCTGTGTGAGAAAATCATAACGAAGAGACTTCAGCGCAGCTTCAAAGATATGTTGGTGATCAAAACTCAATTCTGGGCAATTTTCAGCATCTTTCCACATGCACAACTCAGCATTATTTTCTGGAGTTGGGTCTACTTTAGTGTAATCAACCAAGGCATAATAACCTATTGATATGTAACGTTTTGCAAACCATGGGTCTTCATTTTCTTTTTTTTCTGGTAATTGGAAATGTTTGCGAAATACATCCTCAAACACCCTAGAAGTATCTCCAAATACCTCAAACTGCTTTAAGTAAATATCTTTTACTCCTGTTCTTTCTTGCAGCACTCTTGAAACCGCATCATTTAAGTTTTCGTTTTTATAAATGAATCCTCCAGGCAGCATATATGATTCAAAATCAGGCCATTTGGTTAGCAATACTTTTAAATCACCATTATTAAAACCAAACACTACACAGTTTATGGAAATGTTGCCAAGAATTATATCAGTTTTTTTCTTGATCTCTTCTGCATTCATCTTATCAGAGTTAAATATGCCTTTCCGACAATTTTTTAAATAAGAAAATTCAAATTCTATTTGGTTTTAATAATGCGGTAATGATTTTGCCGATCTAATGTAAATTTTTAATAATTCAAATTCAAAAAATTAACTATTCCTTCTCTCCAAAAGGTGTATAATTTAATTAAATTACTAAAAAATATATAAAATTAAACTTTTTAAATAAAGAAATATCAAATATGTAAATTGTTCTAAAAGGATAAGGTCTATTCGAAAAAAAAGTCTTATGATTGTATCACAATTGATACAAAGTTTAATATTTATTGCTCAAACATTAACCAAAAGCAATATAAAATAGGGATACAGTATCCTCAAAACTAAATTAAACTTGTATAAAACATCTGGTACAAAGTGGATTGCATAGTATCTAAACAATCATTCTTCAAGAATTCACTTTGTACTTTTTTTATTCCTCTATCATTTGTAGAACATCCAAAATTCCTGAAGTCGCGGGTTTGGAAATGACGGTCAAATTTTGAAGTGATCTTGTTTCATAGGATGAAGCTGGATTGGGGTCAACATAAAATATTTGTTTTGCTCTTTTGGCAACGCCTACCAATCCTGCCGCGGGATAAACTTGTAAAGAAGTCCCAATAATGATCAATATATCGCATTTTGCAATTTCAAAAACGGCGTCATCAATCTTGGGAACTTGTTCTCCAAACCAAACTATGGCGGGACGAAGTTGTTCACCTTTGGCATTTTTGTCACCTAAAACTACATCCTTATCCCAATAAATTTCCTCTTTATATGAGTTCACACCACGGACTTTCAATAGTTCTCCATGTAAATGTATGACTTTACTACTGCCTGCCCGTTCGTGCAAATCGTCTACATTTTGCGTTACAATGGTCACTTGATGTTTTTCTTCAAGTTTAGCTATTGCATGATGAGCAATATTGGGTTCGACGGTAAATAATTGCCTCCTTCTCTGGTTGTAGAAATCAAGCACGAGACTTTTATCTTTGATCCAACCATCAATGGAAGCTACATCCATCACATCATAACCCTCCCATAATCCGCCAGCATCTCTAAAGGTTTTCACTCCGCTTTCAGCACTCACGCCAGCACCTGAAAGAACAACAATATTTTTCATAAACAGACTAGTTACTGATTATGAAACACTTGGCAAGATTTTCTGACAAAGCTAAAACTTGTGGTTTTTGGCTGAGAGAATGGATTTGAGGATTTGATTTAATATCGTAATAAGGTGCATCTCCAAATAACTTGACCAAGTCTATCTCTATTTCCAAAGGCTGAGCTTCTTTACCAATAGTGATGCTATGGTTGGCATTTAGGCATTTGAAAGCTTCGTCGGATCCAGTATGTAATGCAAAACCCTGTTCTTTGGTTCCATCTCCATCAATGTCAATAAAACCTTCTGTTTTAGAAAAAATATAACTTTTCCATCCAGGCCAATATTCTCCAGTAAAACTCAAATCACTGGTCGTACCAAAATCTGCAGGCGTTTTAGCGTTTTCTGCAGGAGGCACTCCCAAACAAATATTAAATGATTGGTATTCACCGGTTTTAAGACCTTCTAGTCTTACGGTCGTTCCCAAAAGGGCCCCACTTTGTGTACTATTTACGTTGGTGAAATTGACCATTTTCACTCCTTCGCTGGTTGTTTCACCATTTGCACCTACAAATGACAAGTTGCTTATGAAGAAGCTAAACTTGTTGAACATCACACTTTTACCATCTGGATATTCATAATCCTTCAGCATTTCAAGCGGCTGATTATTATATTTCAGGACAAATTTAACGTCTACTTTACCATCATTTTGCTCTTTATCCACACATGATGAAAGTAGTAGAAAAGATAATAGGTATAATATCGCTATGTTTTTAATTCCTATTTTCATATTACATTAATTTTAAATGTCAAATTCTAAATTTGGCTGCTAACAAATATAAAACAGCTTAATTTTATAACGCAAAACGTCAAAGAAAGCTTTCAAATTATACCCTAAAAATACAAAAACAATACCATTTAATGAGCTTTAGCAGTAATTCAATAGATTTGATCAATGACGTTCAAATGTTTTTGAATGTTTTACAATCAAAAAGACTCCCATTTCGGCTCAATTGTCTGATGATCATACTTTGCTAAAGTGACAACATTTGGAAACTTGTACAATTTCTAAACTAAGTACAGTGATCAAATGTAATTCAGTTTGGAATTATTATTTCTGTTGATATCTTTACTTTTCTACACATCGAAATTTACTTCAACTCGTTAAAACATCAGAAAAAATGTCAAAAAAGATTTTTCTCAATGAATCCGAAATGCCAAGCCACTGGTATAACATTGTGGCAGACATGCCCAACAAGCCACTTCCCCCACTACACCCAGGAACCAAACAACCAGCAGGTCCCCAAGATCTAGCTCCTTTATTTCCTATGGAATTGATTATGCAAGAAGTTTCAACTGAGCAATACATTGAAATACCTGATCAAGTACAAGAAATTTATAAAATTTGGCGCCCAACCCCTTTAATCAGAGCTACTGCATTCGAAAAAATGCTGGGTACGGATTGTAAGATTTATTACAAATATGAAGGAGTTAGCCCTAGTGGTTCACACAAGCCAAATACCGCAGTACCTCAGGCTTATTACAATATGAAAGAAGGTGTCAAAAAAATTGCAACAGAAACAGGCGCAGGCCAATGGGGAACTGCATTGAGTTTTGCTTGTGCACAATTTGGTATTGAGTGTGATGTTTACATGGTAAGGGTGAGTTACGACCAGAAACCTTACCGAAAAATACTCATGAATACGTTTGGGGCAAATGTATATGCTTCTCCAAGCAATCGTACACAAGCTGGCAGAAACATTTTAGCGGCCGATCCAAATTCAACTGGTAGTTTGGGCATTGCAATTTCTGAAGCTGTAGAGATTGCAGCTGGCGATGAAAACATCAAATATTCGCTAGGCTCTGTGCTCAACCACGTTTTGTTGCATCAAACAGTCATCGGTCAAGAAGCAGAAAAACAATTGGAATATGCTGGTGATTTTCCTGATATTGTCATTGCACCTTTGGGAGGAGGTTCCAACTTTGCCGGAATATCATTTCCATTCATCAAACATAACCTAGTAAATGGAAAAAAGGTAAGATGTATTGCAGTAGAACCTGCTTCTTGTCCAAAACTTACGAAAGGAAAATTTATGTATGATTTCGGGGATACTGCCGGTTATACACCTCTACTTCCAATGTATACCCTTGGACATACGTTCCAACCCGCAGCTATTCACGCTGGTGGTTTGCGTTATCACGGAGCGAGTGTTTTATGTAGCCAACTTTTGAAAGATGGTTTGATTGAAGCAGTGGCTTTACAACAACTAGAATGTTTTGATGCAGGTGTAAAATTTGCAAAAGCAGAAGGTATTGTTGCTGCACCAGAAGCCACTCACGGCATCGCACAAGTGATCAGGGAAGTCAATCAAGCCAAGGAGGAAGGCGTCAGCAAAACGATCTTATTTAATTTGTGTGGACATGGCTTTGTGGACATGCAAGCTTATGCTGATTACTTTGATGGGAAACTTCAAAATCATGAGTTTACGCATGACGAGTTAACCTCTGCCCTAGATAAAATTGGCGATTTACAGCCAGTATAACCAAAAATAAAAGGGCTTGAGACAATGTTTTCGAGCCCTTTTTTTATACTTTGATTTTTTATTTTAACTTCACACTGAGAATCACACCAAACCATGAGTAAAACATTAGCCGAAAAATTAAATAGTCCAGGACCTAAAAGAATTTTATCATTAGATGGTGGTGGGATAAGAGGTGTTTTGACAATTGGTTTATTGGAAGAACTAGAAGCTACCCTACGAAAACAACACAACGACCCAAATCTTTTACTTTGTGATTATTTTGATTTAATAGGTGGAACTAGTACTGGCTCAATATTGGCAAGTGGTTTGGCGGTAGGTATGAGTACGAGTGAACTAAGAGAGTATTATTTCAGTATGGGTGGAGTAATATTTGGGAAGAAAAAAAACATCATCAACTATTTGACCAAAGGAGAAAAATATGACGTAAAACCCCTCAATAAAGCGCTTCAAGAAGTTTTTGGTGACATCAAATTGGGAGATCAAGAAAAAATTAAAACCGGATTGTGTATTGTTACCAAAAGAGCTGATACTTTTAGTACTTGGCCTTTCCTCAATCATCCTGAAGCAAAGTTTTATAAAGAAAATAAGGATTTTCCACTTTGGAAGATCATCCGAGCAAGTGCAGCTGCACCTACCTACTTTTTACCCATAACACTTGATTTGGGAAATAATGAAACAGGCACCTTCATCGATGGTGGTATCAGTATGGCCAACAATCCAGCTTTTTCACTTTTGATGGCGGCTACCTTAAGAGGATTTCCATTCCACTGGCCAATGGGACCTGAAAATTTATTGCTGGTCTCTATGGGTACAGGAAATCTTCAAAAGAAATACAATTATGAGGATGTAAAGCAAAAGAGCGTCATGGCATGGGCAGGAATGCTTCCAGACTATTTTATGGCTGATGCTAATTTTTACAACCAAATTCTTCTTCAAATTTTGTCTGATTCCCCTACTGCCAGAAACATTGACAGCGAAATTGGCAAACTGGAATATGACAGTTTAAATGGCAAACATGCATTGAGTTATCTACGATATGACGTGGATTTTTCAAAAGATTTTTTATCAGATTTGGGATTTGATTTTACAGCAAAAGAAATAGTAACCTTGTCTGAAATGGACAACCAAAAGAATACAAAAAATCTTTACGCTATAGGCAAAAAAGCAGGCGAAAAGCAAATAAAGGCTTCCCATTTTTCGAAAATATTTACCATAAATCAACAAGTTCCTGAAACACTAAAAAGGTTTACGCAAAACAAAAAACCCAAACTAGAATTTGAATCCTTCACTAAAAACCCTATTCCGGTTCAAGCAGTAGAAATAACTGAACCATTTGAAGTAGAAACCATGGAAGGCATTATGAGAGGAAAACCTGGCGATTATTTGATGAGAGGAGTCGAAGGGGAATTATATGTTTGCGACAAAAAAATATTTCACAAAACCTATTCAAAAATAAAACCTGAATGAGTTCATCGCCATCCATATACATTTCTCATGCTTGGGGTGGAGAAAGCGAAATCATCACGCAACAAATTGTAGAGCGATTTAAAAAAGAAAACCTCAATATTACGCTTGACAAAAATGACCTGGGTTACAGAGAAAGTATCACCAAGTTTATGGAAAATCTAGGCCAGGCGGATGCCATAATTCTAGTCATAAGTAACAAATATTTACATTCTGAATATTGCATGTTTGAGTTGCTCCAGATCTATGACAATAAAAACATTCTGGAACGAATTTTCCCTGTGGTACTAGATGAAGTTTCAATTGCCAAGTCCACCGATAGACTCGAACTTGTCAAATATTGGGAAAATCAAAGTACAGAATTAGAAACCAAAATTAGGGAACTTCAATCACTTGGGCATATTGATGGCATCACGGATGATTTAAACCTTTATTACAACATTCGAAATAAGATAGCTAAACTCACTTCAATTTTGAAGGATATAAATACCTTAAATGTTGGAACACACAGAGATTCGGACTTTTCCCACTTAGTTTCTGCTGTCAAAAAACAAATAGCTAACAAGGATACCTCAACTTCAGAAGTCGAAATTCCAGCAATCAATACTGCCCTTAAAACAAGTGAGGATATAAAAGTTGAAGATCCTTCAAAAAAAAAAAGTAACTGATCAGAACGGTGACAATACCAAATTAAATACAGTCTTTAAATATTTGGTTATTGCTGCGCTATTTTTGCCCGTTGGCTTTCTGTTAAAAAGTCTGAATGATAATAGTGAGTCTGGTGCCAAAAGTCAATTAGCTGATAAAGTAGAATTGGTGAAACCAAATCCTGTACCAAATGATAGTCAAAATTATAAGGCACTTTTAGAACATGATGGCTCAGAAGTTGAAAAGGACAATATCCAAACAGTTGTGCAACAAAAAAGCAATTCTTTGAAGGAGTCAGAACCAACTCAATACATAAAACCCGCACAACCCACAAAAGATGCTCCCGGCAATACTGTAGAGACTAAAATGGCTCTTCCTGAAAGTAAGGAAGTTACGGAAAATGCAATTTTAGAAGCACCAGATAAAAATAGAGAAGTTCTCAAAGAATATAATGTTCCATTTCAATACATTGAAGTAAAATTCACTGAAGATCTTTCATCAAATCATCTTTCTAAAGGACAGACAGTTTACATAGAAAATGTAAATCCAATTTTATATGGTTCGAAAATCATTATTCCAAAAAGCGCACAAGTAAAATGTTTTATTAAGGATGCAATTTCCAGTAATAATGGTTCTGTTGGTTTACTATCACTACAAATAGAGAGCGTAAAGGCAGTAAACAATGAATGGATACCACTTCAATATCCTGTGTATTCTTTGAAAAAACGAGCAGAAATAGTTTTCAAAAAAGGACAAACCATTAGCAAAGTAAAATTACCTTCTTTTAAAATAGCCATAAATTGATTATTATGATAAAATCTAAACACTTAAAAAAAGGATTAAACTTAATCGTCACAATACTTTTAATAACTGGGTTCACTATCAAAGCCGAAAGTCAGGACATTGCTAGTAACACGAAGGGTTTCTCAATTTCACTTTTTGGAGTTTCTATCAAAATATAAAAGTGATGGCAATTTTGCGACTAATGTTTCTGAAAAAGAGCCCTCAGGCTTAGGTTTAGGTGGTGAAATAGGTTATGGTATAACAGAATCTATAAAGGTTTTTGTTGCTTATCAATCTCAAAGCTTCACTAAGAACGGGTCTTATCCTCAAAATACATTAAATACATTTGAAGGAGGTTTGAAATATAATTTCTTGGGAACGCTAAACCCTTTAAGGCCATTTATAAGTGCCACCATTAGTCAAAATAGTTTATATATTTCAAATCTTGATTTTGATTTTAATAAAGTACCCGTCATTGCAGAACAGTACACTGGAAAAGGAATTGGGTTTAGTCCAAGTGTAGGTATTCAATATTTCTTTACACCAGAAATAAATATTGACTTGGCTTCGGGTATTAAATTTGGAAATTTCACTCAAAATAGTGCAGACGGTATAAAATTGACGTTTGATTCTCCAAATGATTTCAGGTATGTATTTTTTAAGTTAGGCATGACTTACAACTTTTATTAAATTTCACCTCAAACCTTAAAATATAATTTAATAATATGAAAACATCTAAAAATTATTTTGCAAAAAAAGTTGGAATCACTCTTATTTGCTTTCTGTTATCTCAAAGAATTTATTCTCAAGATGTTTCAAGTAATACACAGGGTTTCTCTGTATCCTTATTTGGAGTTGCAAGCAACGTTAGTTCCAATTCATATTATCTGGAAGGCATTATAGATTCCAACCCATTCGGTGTAGGTTTAGGAGCCAATTTAGGTTATGGTTTTACAGAATCAGTGAAAGCATTCGTTGGATTCCAGGTATCAAATTACAATCCCAATGGCAGTAGAGACAAAAACTCTTTAGATGCCTTTGAGTTTGGTCTAAAATATAATTTTCTTGCTTCTCTCAACAAAATAAGACCATTTATATCTGGTGCTGTAAATTGGAATGTATTAGACGTTTTCCCTGTTGATTATATTTATGAAACAGGAGAAGTTTTAGAAGATGTAAAAGTTAACGCTAAGGGTTTAGGCTTTGATGTAGGAGTAGGAATCCAATATTTTTAAGCCCTGAGTTTAATTTGAATATATCTGTAGGAGGAAAATTTGGAACTTTCTCCAAAGTTTACTCAAATGGTGTAAGGAAAAATTTGAAGAAGCAGTGGATTTCAGGTATTTGGGCGGAGAATAGGAGCAACATATTCTTTTACTAAAGCAACAAATACAACTTGAAGCATAAATGATTATCACAGCTCTGTAAATTTTCAAGGTTTCATAAACCAATTTGATTTAATATATGTATAATCACCCAAATTTTGTCTGATAAATATTAACTTCGCCGTCTGTTTTCAAAATTAATATGGACAAGATAAAACTCAACATAGTTGCAATTTCGCATAGTGTCACTCAGTCACACAATTATGCGGTCATTTTGGGTGAAGATGAGGGTAATCGCAGATTGCCAATAGTTATTGGTGGTTTTGAAGCTCAAGCCATTGCTGTAGCAGTAGAAAACATGAACCCAAACAGACCTTTGACACATGATTTATTCAAAAATACGATCAGTGAATTTGGCATAAAAGTATTGGAAGTCATCATCAATGACCTCAGTGAAGGTATCTTTTATGCTCAGTTGGTTTGTGAACAAGATGGTAATGTTGCTGTAATTGACTCCAGGACTTCTGACGCAATTGCCATGGCAGTACGTTTTAATGCGCCCATCTACACTTTTGAATTTGTAATGGAGGCTGCTGGTGTGCAGGTCGAAAATGAAGCTCAAGTGGCCGATTCGCCTAAAAAAGGTCGTAAAAAACAAGGAGGTGATGGTCTTGCTGACTTATCCTTGGATGAACTGGAGCAAATGCTTGAAAAAGTACTTCTAGCAGAAGATTATGAAAAAGCCGCCAAAATCAGAGACGAAATCAACAAGCGAAAATCTTAAATATCTCTTCTTTTAAATAATCTCCAGGCAAGTAATAGCATCATTGTTATGTAAAAGCTACTTGTTATGATGCTTTCCCAACTAGACAATACGGGCGAAAATCCCCACTCTTTTTCCATCCAAAAACTTGGAAGTTTATAAAGTGGATTCGGAACAAGGTCTTCTATGCTGTTTTCTGGCCAAAAAAGTATTGCTTTATTTCTGAAAAAATATAACTGAATCATCCTGAAGCTAAATTCAATAACAAAAACATATCCGAAGTAGAAAATGACACTGATACCACTCGTTCTGAAGGTCATGGCAATCAAAAAAGCAAGTGTCAAATACCCAATGCTCATCAACCAGAATCTACCCACTAAATTATTGGTATCAAAGATCAATGAAAAATACATATCTGGCGTATGACAAATACCTATGATGACAGAAGATAAAACATAAATAAGCGTCGCATACGTGGAGAGGGTAACAATGACCAAAAACTTAGCCTTATAAAAGTCCCATCTCGTTTGGCCATTGATGATGCCTTGACGCATGGTTTTGGCACTGATTTCTCCGGTTATAAAATGCACCATCAAAAATCCAAATAACACACAAACTAACCAGTTACCAATGTGTCCTTGATAATCCCAAACTGTAGGAAATGTGTAATAAGTATCTAGTCCAGGTAAAGGTGGAGAGGCGTTGGGTATGATGCGTTTACCATACAAAATGACGAATGAAAATGCTACGGTAAATACACCAATGATTATTCTAGCGAGGGTATTATTTTTATATTTCAACCATTCCAGATGAATTGAATTTCGAACATCTGCAATTAAATTCATAAGTTTATTCATCTCCTGCCAAAGTTTTAGTGAGCTCAATAAATTCTTCTTCCAATTTTCTACTCCTTACTTTGAGGTAGGTCAAAATCAAGCCATTTTCAAACGCCAATTTATTGATTTGAGCTGCAGTATAACCTTCAGGAAGTTTGCATTCCAGATAACCATTCATTTCTTTGATAAAAGTAGGCTCAATCCATGATTGCAACCAATTCCTCAATTCCATCATGTTTTCGGTGGCTAATTCTGCAAAGCGGTCATTGTTGAGTATAAAGCCAACTGGACCCATGGCCAGCAATTTTCCTTTTTTCAAAATGGCTACGTGGGTGCAGATTTTCTCTACTTCATCCAAGATGTGACTGGCCATGATCACCGTTTTGCCTGTTGAAGCAAGATTTATGAGCAAATCCCTGATTTCTGCAATTCCTTGTGGATCTAGACCATTGGTAGGCTCATCAAAAATGAGGACTTCAGGATCACCAATTAATGTTGCTCCAATGGCCAATCTTTGTTTCATCCCGAGGGAATAAGTCTTAAATTTTGATTTTCTACGTGCTTTCAGACCTATCAGTTCCAAAATATCATCAAAACCGTTTTGCTTGACACCCTTAATTTGTGCAACGATTTCAAGGTTTTGGTCTGCATTCAGATACGGATAGAAATTCGGTGTTTCCAGCGTGGCACCTATTTGTTTGCGATGATAAAGTCCATATTCGCCATTAAACCACTTGAAAGTTCCAGAATCTGAGTGGATAACATCGAGAATCATACCCAAGGTGGTAGTTTTCCCACTGCCATTTGGTCCAAGAATACCTAGGATGGTGCCCCTTTCAACGACCATCGAAAGTTTATCGACGGCTTGTATGTTGCCGTATGCCTTTGAAAGTTGATTGATTGATAATATTGTCATTGTATTAATTGGTGGTGTCAAAGATAGGATTCTCCATTGCCCAAGGTTAATAATAAAGACAAGTGAATTAAATTCATCTACTAATGTTGTTTTTTACTTGCTATTTTATGTAGAATGGTCTGCACAACCAACTTTGCGTTTCTGCCGCCTGCCACAAGCACTTTCGCCCGATCATAAAATGGATTTCTTTCCAGTAGTTTATTTTTAATGAAAGCTTTTAACGTATTGCCAGTATGAGCTGTTAATAAAGGTCTGGTTTTGTCTTTGCTAATTCTTTCATAGATGGTTTGTACACCAACCTGAAGAAAAATGGTGATCCCTGCTTGGTTGAGAAAATCCATATTATTTTCAAAAACAGGCATTCCACCCCCAGTAGCAATGACAATATTTTCATAGCCATTTAAAGACTTGACCACATCAGATTCCAGCTTTCTAAAATAACCCTCTCCATTTTTTGCAAAAATATCTGCTACAGACATCGCCTCTTGTTTTTCGATCAAAGCATCCGTATCAACGTACTGATAATCGAGGGTAGAGGCCAACAACTTGCCCACCGTTGACTTACCACTCCCCATAAAACCTATCAAAATAATGCGGCTTGGAAAAGATAAGTCTCGAGTATTATTCAAAAAAATGCCACTATTCACGGTGAAAGTTTATTTTTGCGTCGTAAAAGTAAAAAAATAAACCATGCTATCATTTGTAATTCTTCAGTCAAGCAGTAGTTCGATCATAGGAATGTTGCCTTTATTGCTGATGTTTGTCATCATGTATTTCTTTTTCATCAGACCTCAGGTCAAAAAACAAAAAGAGCAAACATCTTTCATTGGTGGAATTAAAAAAGGAGATGAGGTAGTCACATCCAGCGGTTTGATTGGTAAAATTGACTCTATCGTAGGCGAAGAAGTAACGATTCAAGCAGATTCCAAAACCTTCTTGAAATTTACAAAAGGCGCTATTTCTAAAGAAATGACCGAATCTTATCTAAAAAGTAAGGGTTCAGCAGAATAATACTAGCCGCTTTTCTAAAATTTTGTTTTCTTAAATTATCTTTATCTCAAAGGATTTCTTCTTTGGATGGCTTGCCCTTTCAATTTAAGTACCTTGTTTTGTTCTTTTTTGGCACTTAAAAAATATAAAAATGGCATCTGAGTTAAAAATTCAAAAATCTATAGAGATTGATAGACCTATTCAAGATGTATACGAATATCTTCGATTCAGCAAAAATCAAGACAATTTCAGCGTTTGGAACATGACAGATCCAGATAAAAAGACTACTTATAAAGGGGAAGATGGAACGGTAGGCTTTACCTACTCTTGGGACAGTAAAAACAAAAATGTAGGAGCAGGAACTCAAATAACAACTAAACTTGTGGAAAATCAATTGATCGAGTATGCTTTGGCTTTTGAACGTCCGATGAAAAATACTGGAGTTTCCAAGTTTCTACTATCACAAATTAATAAAGGACAAACTCAAGTTACATGGGATTTTAGTGGGCCAACCAAGTTCCCAATGAGTTTATTCAAAGGCATTTTCCAAAGGATGATGGGCAAAGATTTAGAAAAAGGCTTAGAAAACTTAAAAAGTGTTTTAGAAAAATAAACACTAACAAGAATAATAAAAAGTGACCTCGGAAGGACTCGAACCTTCAACCCTCAGAGCCGAAATCTGATATTCTATCCAATTGAACTACGAAGCCAAAATTATAGCGCAAAAGTATTGATTTTTTTGACAAAAGCGCGATAAATCTCAACGTTTTTACACTTTCAAATCTAATTCCAGGTTTCCCAAAAAAGGCAAGCGCCCACATTTTTGAAATGTGAACGCTTGATTATGTTTGTGTTCAGAAATTATAATATCTTAGTTACCGGCGTTTGCTGGATTTAGTAAATCATAGAATTGATCCAATTTAGGTAGGATGATGATCCTAGTTCTTCTATTGGTTGCTCTTCCTTCTGCAGTGCCGTTGTCTGCCAATGTATTGTATTGACCTCTGCCCGCAGCAATCAATTTGTTAGGATCTATTTTGAATTTGGTTTGTAACACTTTCACGACAGCTGTAGATCTTTTTACACTCAAATCCCAGTTGTCATCGATACAATCAGTTTTGATTGGAACATTGTCAGTATAACCCTCTACCATTACTTCCATGCCAGGTCTAGATTCCAAAATAGTAGCTATTTTACCTAAAACATCATTTGCTTTCGCGGTAAGATTACTGCTACCTGATTGGAACAACATCTTATCAGAAAGATTTACGAAAACGACTGTTTTATCAACTTTTACTTCTACATCGGTATCATCCAATCCTTCTTTGAGCACACTTTTTAGGTTTACTGCCAATGCTAAATTGATGGAGTCAGCCTTTGTTTTAGCATCTTGAAGCAATCTGATGTACTTGTCTTTTTTCTCCAATTGATCCAAAGTTTGTTTGATGTTGTCATTGGCAGATTGGGTAAGTACTGTAAGATCACCAACTTGTGTAACTTGCTTATCCCTTACTTGGATAGCATCTTCTATTTGTCTCTTCAAAAGTGCAATTTGCTCATCTTTTAAACTCACAGAATTTAAAGCAACACTTTTTTCCTGCTCACATTTCTGATTGGCTTTTTTGTAGTCATCTACCTCAAGCGCGCACCTGTCAAGTCTTTGATTTAATGCTTCTAAAGCTTGTTTATGGCTTTCTTCTGCTTGCGCCAATTTCTTCTTACTTACACAGGAAGTCGCACCAACAGCAAAAATTATCATTAGGGTCAAAATTTTGATTTTATTCATGCTTGTGATCATTGATTGAATTTCACATTAATTTAAATATTACATATTTTTATAATATGACAATTTTCATGCCAAATTTCGTTACGACAAAATATTCTTTTCTTATGAATGATTCTACCTATTTTAAATGACGTTAATCACTTTCGATCAGAACGATGTATGAATGGTTTATGTTCAGAAATCAAATCGAAGACGCAAGTTGATTCTTCTGGAGGTGAGGTTATTGCTGATGGCATACTGATCGTTGGTGATGGTTTTGATCCAGGTATTGGAAGCCGGATTTTGAACTTTTAGTAGATTGAAAACTTCCAAACTTAGTGCTGCTGATTTGCAAAAATTAAAACGACTGTCTGGCTTCTTTTGTGCTTTTTTCTGATCCCATATTTGATAGATAAACCCAAGATCAACTCTGTGGTAATTTTTAAAACGAAAGTGTTTCTGTAAATAAGGTTGTCATCTTTAACGCCAAAAGGCAGACCAGTTCCAAACGAGAAATTTACATTTACCTTGAAGTTTTCATTTTTGGGGAGGTAATCCTGGAAGAACAAATTGAGTGTCATCAGCCTATCCGTAGGTCTTGGTACATATTTGACTGCGGTAGCAGTGCTGTCACCCACTGATTTTCGCAAATGTTGCACACCGGTAATAGACTCACTTGTTTTTAAAAATCCAAGATTCAGCCATGATTCTGCACCAGGCACAAATTCACCGTTGATTCTCAAATCCAAACCTGCAGCGTACCCTGTAGCATCATTATTGCCAGAATATCTAATTCTCACATTGTCAATGTCATATGAAACCAGATTATCAAATTTCTTATAATAAATCTCTGAAATCAATTTAAATGGTTTTTTGCCAACACGCTCCCAATTGAAATCGTAATTGATTCCCGCTACAATGTGGGTAGATTTTTGCGACTTTACGTCTTTATTTACTACACCGTTGAGTTGTCTCAATTCTCTATAAAAGGGAGATTGGTAGTAGATCCCACTAGCCAAAGTAAAAGAAACATCCTTTGCCAATCCCAATGGCTGATATGCTAATGAAACCCTGGGACTCAATAAAAATTCATTATTTAATTCAAGATAAGAAGCTCTGATACCACCGATAATATTAAGTTCGTAAGAGCCGGTTTTAATACGTGAATAGGTATTTTGAAAATATCCGTTGATCTTGGTATTTCTGACTTCATTTTTGGTTTTAAGTACATTAGCAAGAATCAATCTTTCTCCATTGTAAGGAATAGAATAATCAGCAGAATCGATTCTTTCCCATTCATTGATGCGATCGTCGTAGAATTCTGCTTGAGCCTTTATACCCCACTGTAAAAAATTTCCTTTACTACCTCCATCATTTTTTTTATTGAATTCTATGCCTCCTCGATGTTCTACGTTTGAAATGTTGTAATAGAGAAAATTGCGGATATAATTGTGCTGAGTACCCACTCCAAGAATGGCTACTTCTTCACCAAAATTATCACTTCCAAAATTGGTTTCAATTTGACTCAGTCTGTAATAACCTAGGATGTCAATATTTTCTTGCTCATTGCTGCTGTAAGTTGAAGCCATTACTTTCAAAAACAATGGATTTTTGCGTGCTTCTGGAACATAGGTAAGAGAAACACCTGTCATACCATTGGTAAATCCATCTTTTTCCTGGCCTTCAAAAACACTTGTGAGTTTCACTGCAAAAGTAAATCCTCCCACAGCTGTGGATCGGGTTTGAGGGATGAAATCATATTGACTATCATTATAGTTGCCAATGACTCCTATTTGCAAACTCTTTGTAATGTCGTAAGTGAGATAACCTTGGACGTCGATGAAATTGGGAGTATATTCTCCAGTTACATCCAAACTTCCTAAAAGGTATTTATTGGTTTTATATCGAGCACCAATCAAATAACGCAGTTTATTATATGCATTGGCTCCCAATCGTTTGCTGCCTTCCAGATGCGCACTTGCTCCAAGTAGGGATGCACTTGCACTACCTCTTGTTTCTTCAGCCCTCTTATATCTGATGTCCAATACAGAAGACATTTTATCCCCAAATTTGGATTGATAACCACCACTAGAAAAGGATAAATCTCGTATAAGATCAATATTCGGAAAACTCAAACCTTCTTGCTGTCCTGCCCTGATCAATTGTGGTTTAAATATTTCAAAATCATTGACATAAATGAGGTTTTCATCATAATTTCCACCTCTTACATTGTATTGGGAGCTTAGCTCTCCCCCACTTCCACTACTTACTCCAAGCGCAATATTTGGTAATACGCTTTCAAAATTTCCAGAAGCATTTGGCAACAATTTAAATGCTGTCACCTCTTCCCTTACCATACCACCATCAATCACTCTACTAGCGGTCACTACTACTTCAGCTTCTTCTTTTGCCACCAAAACAACCGTCAAATATCGCTTTCCACCTGCTGGCATGGGCTTTACCGTTATTGAGGTTTCCTGAAAGCCAATCCTTGAAAAATTAAGTATGAATGTTTCATTTGCTGGAACCACCATTCTGAACTGTCCAAGAGAATCCGTTTCTACTGCTTTGGAAGTATTGTTAATATTTACAACGGCAAATTCTATGGGTTTTTGATCTTGGCCAGATACAACAACTCCAAAAACGATGGTTTCTTGTGCAACCAGGCAAAAGGCAAATAAAAACATTATGCAAGAAAAAATAAATCTCATCAGTGACACCTGGTTATTTTCATATAAAAGAAAAGAACGCTACATTATAAGATGCTAGTGTCCCGTTTGATATTTTTGAATTTGTTTACTGCATCTATAGGGTCAACCGCACCAAAAACACTGGTGCCTGCAACTAAAATATCAGTTCCAGCCTTCAAAATTTGTTCTGCATTATGTAAACCAACACCACCATCAATTTCGATCATTGCATGACTATTGACGTCGATCAGCATATTTTTCAATCTTCTGATTTTAGGAATAGCATTATAAATAAACTTCTGCCCCCCAAAACCTGGATTTACTGACATGATCAAAAACAAATCTGCATCTTCCATAACTTCTTCCACTGTTGCCAAGGAAGTACCAGGGTTTAGAGCAACACCCGCTTTTGCACCAAAAAAAACCAATTGGCTTAATTACTGTTTATTCACCAAATAAGATCACGATGTTTAATTGGTTTAAGAAAAAATCAGAAAAAGAAATCTTACAGGATAAATACAAAGCATTGCTTGAAGAATCCTATAAATTATCTACAACTGACCGACGTAAAAGTGATTTGCTTAGAGCGGAGGCGGATGAGATCAGTAAACAAATTGATGCAATAGAATAAGCCTTATTTTCCGGTAAGTATGTGTTTGTTTTTCTTACCGTTTTCTATCATCAGGTATTTTTCATACATAAGTTCATCTGCTGAAATGAGGTAGTCCGCATCTGTAACTTTGACTTTATTGATGGAAACTGCATTGTTTTGAATGGCCCTTCTTGCTTCACTTTTAGAGGTGAAGATCGGACATTGCTCCGTAAGTAAGTCTATGATGTTTATTGGCAAATTGCTGGATTCAAATTCAAATGAAACTACTTCCTGTTGAATGGTTTCCAATTGATCAGTTGACAAACTTTTGAGTTGGCTGGCGTCTGCATTTTTGTTGAAAAGTATGTTACTAACTTCAATAACACTACTTACAGCATCCATGCCATGCACTCTGGTTGTAAGTTCTTCTGCCAATAATCGCTTCAACTCATTTGGATTGTCTGCATAGACAGTTTCCAGTAATTCAATCGCTTCCCTACTTTGCAGTGAAAGATACCTCCAATATTTAGCTAAATCGGCATCGTCAGCATTTAACCAAAATTGATAAAACTGATAAGGTGTAGTAAGTTTGGGGTCAATCCAAACATTTCCTTGTTCTGATTTTCCAAATTTCTTGCCATCAGCTTTTGTCAGAAGTGGTGTTGTAATAGCATAAGCTTTGCCTTCAGAATTTCTTCTGATAAATTCCGTTCCTGAAGTAATATTGCCCCATTGATCCGAGCCACCCATTTGTAAAATACAATCGTATTTTTCATAAAGGCACTGATAATCATAGGCTTGCAATAACTGGTAGCTAAATTCGGTGAAACTAAGACCTGTCTCCAATCTGTTTTTTACACTGTCCTTGGACATCATGTAATTGACAGTCAATGTTTTGCCAACCAGTCGCAAAAATTCAAGAACATTCATATCCTTGTAAAAGTCATAATTATTGACAATGATGGCTGCGTTTGGTCCTTCAAAATCCAAGAACAATTTGAATTGCTCTAATTGAAAAGCTAAATTTCTATCCAGATCTTCTGTAGACTTGAGCTCTCTTTCTTTGTCCTTGCCACTTGGGTCACCTATTCTCCCTGTAGCACCACCTAATAAAATAATAGGGGTATGACCAGCTAATTGGAAAAATTTCAAAATTTGAATTTGGACATAATTGCCTATGGTAAGTGAAGGCGCAGTCGGATCAAATCCTATATATCCGACAATCTTTTTGGATTCCAATACCTCTTCAATACCTGGAGTCATGTCGTTTAACATACCTCTCCATCGCAACTCTTCTATAAAATTCATATGACAATTTGTGGAAGTGGTCTCACCGGGAATCGAACCCAGATCTAAAGTTTAGGAAACTTCTATTCTATCCGTTGAACTATGAAACCAATTATTTATAGTGCTAAAATGGTGCTTTTCAATAAAATATATGAACTAACTTTTCATATAAAATTATTCTCAACCCTTTCAATACAAACATTTAAAATAAGAACTTTGCCATTGCAAACCATGATAAAACCAATTTTTTGAAATTTATCTTACCACAATCTCAATGAGGGCACAAAAGTAAAAGAAATTGGCAACCTCCAGATATTTTTTTTGAAAATTTCGAATTTAACTACATAACAGAGCAGGATAATTTTCGAAATTAGACCTTTACCTGCTTTGGTTAAGACATGAAGATCATTAAAAAGATCAATCCTCTACCGCATTTTCCAGAGCTGGATCCTCTTCAGGACTAGTGTAAGGTTTATTTTTATTTATGAGAGAAATATTGACATAACGTTTAGGATTTAATCTGAAATCCTGAAGCAAAAGTGAAAGGTTATTTAGTGTTTTATCCAAGTCCTTATAAATCTCATCATCGTTGATCAACTTACCCAAAGATCCGTCTTTACTGTTTAATTTTGCAGATATACCCTCTAGTTCTGTCATCGTTTTATTGGTAGACTTTAGTGTTGCTTGTAACAACTCTACAGCAATTTTAGACTCTGCAATGAAGGCATTCACTGTGTCAACAGAATTTGAAAGCTTTATTTTGCTCAATTCCTCCGTGGTCTTTGAGAGATTATTGATCATTGCAGTAATCTGGGCATTGCTTGCAGCCATGTTACCCGTAATTTTATTCAGGTTGTTCATGGTGGCAGACATACTTACAGAAGAAGCTGAAATCAACTTATTGGTATTATCTGTGAGTTTACTAAGGTTTGCCATCGTTGCTTCCAACTCACGAACTGTATTATTGAGAGCACCTGTTTCTCCCTCAGCACCCAAAGAAGAAATCAATTCCTTTACTTGGCTAGAAGCGGTATCGACATAACCACTTATTTCTGCATCTGAGATCATGGAACCAATAAGGCCAACTGATTTACTTTCAAGCAAAGCGCCATTTTTCAAACAGTCATCTCCAGTACAAGGAGTTGTGTATTCAAGGGTAAGAATCTTGCCAGAAACCAAACCGCCAGACTTCATTAAAACTACTGTATTTTTAGGAAACTGATAATCCCCGGTAATGGTAAAATAAACATCCATTGACTTGGGATTTTGAGGATTGACATTGATTGCCGTGACCGCTCCGATTTTAAAACCATTTAAAGTCACATCTGAACTTACGCCCAAGCCAGTGACATCAGTGAAAATGGTATGATAAGTGTTATTCTTGGAAAAGAGATCCTGGCCTTTGATGTACCTATATCCCCAGACTGCAAGAAAAATTGCCACTACTGCTAAAATTCCAAGTTTAACTTCTTTAGACATACTAATGTTTTAATGTCACAAATTTTGCGCAAATGTAGCATTAACCTGCCTTAAAAAAATGGTATTATATACTAATTTTATCTAAAACTTGACCAATTGCCGCTACAAAGGTATCAAACATAAACGATGACGCAAATGTTCAGACACCGGTTGTAATGAGACTTGCTTAAACTACGATCAATAAACGGTAGTAAGGAATGCTGTTTTGTATCCAATGGCTACCAATTGTTCTTTCGCTTTTGTAGCTGCAGCAACTGTATCAAAATCACCAATTTGATATTTAAACAAATCATCTTTCTTCAAAACCACGACCATTCCCAATTTATTGATGGTTTGATCACCCTCCAATTGCTTTTTAATATCTTTTTTCAAAGCTGCAATTTGAACTCGATACACTGGCAAATTACTATTTGTCTCAACACTTGGTTCAGTTTGTTTTTGAATGGTAGAAAGAGCTACTTCATCTTTTGGCTTCGTATCTAGTGTTGGTTTGATTTCAATAGTTGTTTTAGAATCTACCTTTGTTGTTTTATTGGCCACAGAAGTCACTACTATTTTTTCATTTACTTCACTTTTGGGCTTAGGTTTTTCGTACCCCTTGTCCTTGTTGGATGGCATTTTTGCATCTAAACTCGCAACAACTTCATCTTGGGGATGCGGATTTAATTTTGAGACTGCAATTTGATCCTTTCTCTCATTGGTGGCACCGTTGTCCTTAACAACCTTGAATGCACCAAAAATAGAAGCTGCAACCTGATCTTGCCCTTCCTCACTTCCTAGAAAGCGTTCTTCATCTTCATTAGATAAGAACCCCGCTTCTATCAAAACACTGGGCATGGTGGCTCGCCTTAAAACTGCAAATCCTGCCTGTTTAACCCCTCTACTAGTGGTATATCCTCTTGTTTTGAGTGATTTCTCCACATGAGAGGCAAATTCTATGCTTTGGTTGAGGTAAGCATCTTGATACATGGTAAGCATAATATGACCAACCGGAGAGTTGGGATCATAACCTTCATAATTTTTATCAAAGTCAGATTCTAATAATATTGCGGAGTTCTCTCTCTTAGCAACTTCAAGATTATCGTTGGCACGGTGTAAGCCCATGACGAAAGTTTCTGTACCTTTGGTTTTTGAATTTGAAATCCAATTGCAATGTATAGAGATAAAAAGATCCGCTTTTTCCTTGTTTGCCAAGCCAATACGCTCGTGCAATGGAATGAATACATCCTTGGTTCGGGTGTAAATAACTTCGACATCACTGTAATTGGCTCTGATCAAAGCGCCTAGTTTAAGGGCCATTTTGAGCGCAAGATCTTTCTCATTGAACATCTTTCCGTGACAGCCTCCATCGTGACCACCATGGCCGGCGTCAATGACAACTTTTCTGATGTCAGATGACTTGGTTGGAGAATGAAAATGACCTTCAATATGTTCGCCCTCAGCAAGGCTTAACAAATCTTTAATATCGGTTGCTTGAGAAATGTCCGACAAGCCAAATATTAAAATCGTTATAAATAAAGTTTTAAAATTTGAAACCATTTGAGACCTTTGTGTTTTTGGAAATAACAAAATGCAAATATAATAAATTATTGTAATAAGTATTTAATTTGAAATCAATTATTTGTAGTAAATATCTATTGCTTTTGGTCTTACTCATTCCCATGGGTGTTTTTGGCCAAGTTGTAGACTCTACTGTAGTTGAAACGCAAATAGATACCATTAATATTTTATCGCTCGGTGATAGTTTAAGACCAGACTCTGCAATAATTGATCAAACATTGGGTGTAAAAATTTCAAAAGACGCAGTTACAGAGACCGTAAATTATTCTGCATCTGACTCCAATTGGACCAGTATCACCCTCAATCAAATCAGATTATACGGTAAAGCGGCAATAAAATATCAGGACTTCGCCATCGATGGAGACTCCATGACTGTAGATTTTGATAAGGACATGGCTTATTCTTATGTTGAATCAGAAAAATATAAAAGGCCGGAGGAATTTCCTAAATTCAAAAGTGGAGAAACTGAGGCAGCATACAGAAGGTTGGCATTCAACTTTAAAACAAAAAAGGCTTTTGTCAATGAAATTCGTACTCAAGAAGGTGAATTTTTCCTTTTGGGTACGCAATCAAAATATGTAAGTAAGGAAAATGACACCATCTATCATGATGATAAATTCTACAATCGGAATGCACTAATCACAACTTGTAATCACCCCAGCCCTCACTTCGGCATACGGACTATGAAGCTCAAAGTTGTACCCGATAAACTGGCAGTTGTAGGACCTTCACAGTTAGAGATTTTTGGAGTACCTACCCCACTGGTCTTACCTTTTGGTTTTTTCCCACTCATTCAAGGTCAATCATCCGGTATTATTTTCCCGAGCAGTTACGATTACAACTCAGCTCTGGGTTTTGGATTTAGAGAAGTTGGATATTATTTCCCCATCAACGATTACATCGATGCGAGGGTGACGGGCGACATCTATACGAGAGGGACACACGCCATCAGAGTATCGAGCTCCTATCGTAAAAACTATGCATACACAGGTAGTGTGAGATTGGGGTATAGTAATAATATTGGTGAAGGAATAGACGGTAAACCTCAAAGTAATAAATCGTTTTCGATAGGCATTTCTCACAATCAAGACTCCAAAGCGCATCCATATAGAACTTTGGGAGGAAGTATCAATCTCACCTCCAACCAGTACAACCAAAGAACATTCAATGATGCACAATCTGTTTTAAATAATTCGATCAACTCAAGTTTTTCGTACAATTATAGATGGCCTGATTCACCTTTCAAAATCAGTGTTGGTTTAGAGCACAATCAAAATAATCAAACCCGCAATGTTTCCATTACTTTACCAAGAGCAGCACTCACTATGAATTCCATCACGCCATTCAAAAGAAAAAATGCGTCTGGTGATGAGCGGTGGTATGAAAGAATGGTGCTTGGTTATGGTGCTTCTATGAAAAACTATGTGGAAACTACTGACACAACCATATTTTCTCAACAAACATTAGACAATATACAAGCTGGTCTCAACCATGCAGCCAATTTGAGTACTAACTTCCGCGTATTCAATTATATAAATGTTTCACCATCAGCTAATTATGAAGAGACATATTTTTTAAGAACTTTTGATCGCACTTTGGATCAGACTTTGAGTTTTGATACAACCGTGGTCAGTAGAAATCAAGATGGCAGTGAAGTAATTGCAATAGACACCACATTTGGTACAATCAAGGATAAATACATCACCAGCTTGCGGGAATATAGAAATCACAATGTAAGCATCAATGCCAATACACAATTGTTTCTCACAAAGACCTTTACCAAAGGTTTTTTCAGAGGTTTCAGGCACATCGTCAAACCCAATTTGAGTTTTGGATACTCGCCTAATACTGAGCGAAAATATTTGGAATATGTTGACACCGATGCCAGAGATGAATTCAATAATCCGCTAGCTTATAATCCTTTCCAAGGTAGGCTTTATAATGCAAGTCTAAGCAGGCAAAGCATGGCTCTAAGTTATGGCATAAATAACATCTTTGAAGGGAAATACTACAGTAAAAAAGATTCTATCGAGAAGCGATTTAAGTTTTTTGAAAATGTAAGTTTTAATGGAAACTACAATTTTGCAGCAGATTCTTTAAAATGGAGTGATGTATCCATGTCGGGCACTACCAGAATATTTAAAGGTTTGAGTAATTTGAACATTTCAGCTCGATTCACTCCATATAAAACTGATGCTAGTGGTCGTAGAATAAATAAGTTATTATGGGAAGAAGACAAAAAACTATTAAAGATGTCCTTTATCAATGCTTCTTTCAATACGGGTTTGACCTTCAAGCAAATAAGTGACATTTTTAAAGGTAAAAAGGAAGAAGAGAATAGACAAGAACCTGATGCACGGCAAAATATACAGTCAAGACAACAGCGATCTTTTTCAAATTTGTTTGATAATTTCAGGATCTCACACAACTTATCAGTAAGTATAGAACCAAGCCGAACTACTGGCAAAGATTCCTTGCAAGTCAATGTTCATGGCATCCAATTTACAGGTTCAATACCATTGACTGAAAACTGGAATGTACAAGTGGGCAACTTTTCCTACGATTTGAAAGCCAAAAAATTTGTTTATCCTTCCTTTGCTTTTACTAGAAACTTACATTGTTGGAATATGAGTTTTGCGTGGTATCCTTCGCGTGATGTGTATAGCTTCTATATTGGCGTAACCTCAAGCGCTTTGAGTTTTATCAAATACGACTATGGCCAAAGAAATCCACAGGTGTTATTTGGAAATGGATTTTAAATTATCTTTATGAAAGCAGAAATCATTCAAAAAAACATCTTATCCAACAAATGGGGAGAATATGCAGAATATGAAATTTTGTACACACGAACAGATGGTCAACAGGAAATTCAAAAAAGGGAAATTCAAGATAATGGCGATGGTGCAGCCGTGCTTTTGTATAATTTAGAAAGTCAAAAGATCCTATTATTAAAACAATTCAGATTGGCAACTTATGTAAATGGCAATGAAAGTGGCATCATGACAGAGGTTTGTGCTGGGCTTGTTGAAAATAATGACCCGACCTATACCATCAAAAAAGAGATAAAAGAAGAAACTGGTCTTGACATAGTTGATGTGACTTATTTATTTCAAGCATTTGCTGCTCCTGGGGCTAAAACGGAACGCATTTATTTTTTTATCGCTCCATACCATCAAGAAATTGTCAATGGAAGTAGTCAAGGAGTTTTAAAAGAACAAGAAGATATCATTTTGATGGAAATACCTTTTTCAGAAGCGTACGAAGGTATTTTTACTGGCAAAATTCAAGATAGTAAAACCATTATTCTATTGCAATACGCAAAAAACTATCTTTTTAAGGATTGATCCAAGCATTGAAAATGTGAACCTAATCCGCTGTCGGCTGTCAGCTGTCCTTATATTACTAAGCAGACGAAAGGCTCTGCTCTCCTCTAAACCTACTTCCTGCAGGGAGGGCGGCCCTTCTATCGGCAGGCCTTGCGTCTCTCCGTATTATTTAATACCCTAGCTTTCTACTTTATGAACCATTGAATTTATTTTGTCAAAACAAACAATGCCTTGGAAATAAAGTTCTAAGTCAAGTAGTAGAGAAATTTTATTCTATCGATAATGTTGAATTAACTTGGTCAATAGAATGACTTTTCTATTTTTGTGAATTAAACCAATCTACAGATATGTTTGCACTCATCATTTTGTTATTTATTGTCGGCTATTTATCAATAGTTTTTGAGCACCCCTTAAAGCTTGATAAAACAGTACCAGCATTGTTGATGGCCGCCTTGATGTGGGCAGCTCTAGCCATTGGTTTTAATACTGGTTCCTTGAGTATTATTGATGGGCATGACCATGTTTTCAGCATGGATGGCAGTCACAGTGAAGAAAGTATGGATGGATTTGCCGCAGCACTTTTGCATCACTTGGGCAAAGTTGCAGAAATCCTCATCTTTTTGATTGGCGCTATGACAATAGTAGAGTTGATTGATCTCCATAGAGGATTTGAAGTCTTGAAAGGTTGGGTAAAAACCAGAAGTAAGAAAAAACTTCTTTGGATCATTGGCCTACTTGGTTTCATCTTATCTGCTATTATTGATAATCTTACAGCTACCATCGTTTTGGTGACATTGTTGAGAAAACTAGTAAAAAACCCAAAGGAAAGAATCTGGTATGCATCGTTGGTAATTATTGCAACCAATGCAGGTGGAGCCTGGTCACCCATTGGGGATGTAACAACCACTATGCTTTGGATAGGTAAAAATGTATCCACCTTCGGCCTGATTGAGTGGATAATCATCCCTGCAATCATTTGTTTTGTGGTGCCTTTCTTGATAGCCTCTAATTTGTCTGTTTTTAAAGGAACTGTTGATCTAGGTGATGATGAGCAAATTGTCACAGAAAAATACTTATCGAGTAGTACGATGTTGTATCTGGGACTTGCTGGAATTATTTTTGTTCCCATATTTAAGACGATCACTCACTTACCACCCTATTTAGGAATGATGCTTAGCTTGGGTGTTGTTTGGTTGGTTTCGGAATATATTCACCCAGAGGAAGATTTTGATAAAGAGCGCAAACAACAATTTTCTGCTCACAAAGCACTGTCTAGAATTGAAATGTCGAGCATCCTCTTTTTCTTAGGTATTTTAATGGCTGTTGCAGCTTTAGAAACTTTATCTATTGAAAGCGTTGGAACCCTGAAATATGCAGCAATGGGTTTAGAGAAAGCAATTCCCAATCAAGATATTGTGGTTATGTTGCTTGGGGTTGGTTCTGCAATCATTGACAATGTACCTTTGGTTGCAGCAACGATGGGTATGTATACTGAACCGATAGATGCGAAGCTTTGGCATTTCATTGCTTATGCGGCAGGAACCGGAGGTAGTATGTTGGTCATAGGATCTGCAGCAGGTGTTGCAGCCATGGGAATGGAAAAAATTGACTTTATCTGGTATTTGAAAAACATCACTTGGTTAGCTGCTTTGGGTTTTGTTGCAGGCGCTCTTGCCTTTTTGGGTATGGAATATTTGATTCATGGTTGATAAATCGAATTTATTGTTTCTATGCAAATAATCAACGAAAGTATTCTTGAGTTTGAAAATTACCTAGCAAGTGAAAATCATTTGCCACAATCACCTTCATCGCTTTATGAACCAATTAATTATATCATTGGTTTGGGAGGTAAACGGGTAAGACCGGCACTCTTAATGGCTTCTTGTGCTTACTCTGGTGGCCAAATAAGGGACGGTCTCAATGCAGGATTTGCTGTAGAAATTTTTCACAATTTCACTTTGCTCCACGATGATATTATGGATAATGCTGATACCCGGCGTGGGCAAGCTACTGTTCATAAAAAATACGACGTCAATAGCGCCATATTGAGTGGTGATTCTATGGCTTTTATTGCTTACCAATATTTGTTGAAATATAATCCTGAAATATCCATTGAACTCATTGCTGTATTTTCGAGAATGGCCATTGAATTGTGTGAAGGCCAGCGATTGGATATGGATTTTGAACAATCTGAACAGGTGACCATTTCTGATTATTTACACATGATCACCAATAAAACATCTGTTCTCTTGGCTGCCTGCATGCAAATGGGTGCCATCATAGCTGGAGCGGATAAGGCTCATCAAAAGCATGTCTACGAGTTTGGTAAAAACATAGGGATTGCTTTCCAAATACAAGATGACATTTTAGACACATTTGGAGATGCCAGCTTGATAGGGAAAAAAAGTGGCGGAGATATCAGTCAGAATAAAAAAACTTACCTCTATTTGAAAGCTCTGGAATTGAGTACTGATCAACAAAAAGAAGAATTACTGCTTCTATATAACAGCAATGCTGATAATATTGATGAGGAAGAAAAAATTGCTAAGGTCAGAAAAATATTCAATACACTCGTGGTAGAGGAATATGCCAACCAATTGAAAGAAGCTTATATGGACCTTGCCATTTCTCATGTGCGCCAATTAGATATTGCTCAATCTTTTAAGGATGAACTCATTGCATTTTCTGAATATCTGGTCAAACGCAGCAATTAAATTCTTTTTAAGATAAATCTTGAACCATCAAATTACAACCTCGTAAATCCGAATGGTCTAGTCTGCCCATTATTTGAAATTTACCTTGTTCGTCAATCATTCCCAAATCATCGGTGGCTATAAATGCACAGGTATCTACATTTCCTAAATCAATGATATTTACCCGACCAGTTTTTCCGATTTTCTCTATAGAAAGCGGATCGTTGATTTCTGTAATGATGATTTTTAAAGTTTTGCCCGGCACAAACCATCCAGTTTTGTCAAGATATGCCTGTGAAAACATTTCCGTCATGCCATATTCTGAAGTAATAGTGGCTTTTTCAAAGTGTTTGCTCAATGTTTCATGCAATTCCATCCTAGTCAGCTCCTTACCCCTACCCTTCATGCCTCCAGTTTCTATAATGGTTAAATGTTCAACTAATTCAATTCCAAAAAAATGCAGAAAATTCTAGCAAGGCATAAGTCACTCCAAATAAGATGGTTGGAATATTTTGGGCTTTGTTTTGCAAAATGGTTGATTTCAATTTTTCAAAATCGTACAAATAAAAACCAGAGGAATTGATACTCGATTGTTGAATCAAATGGTTTACCATCGCTACCAAAGAACTTTCACCGCGTTCCAAATAATGCGGAAGTAAAGCCAAAATGCAAAGATTCTCAAGATTACCAAATATTTCTTGGAAATGTTGAAGACAAAGATTTTGGTAAAACACAAGATCTCTTACGTGATGAATTGAAGTAGTTGATCCTGTCGTGCCGCTACTTTTGAATAATTGACTGCTTACCCAATCTCCTGTTTTAACTTCATGTGATTTGAATGATGAGATTGGTAGAAAAACCAATTCATCAACTTTTTGAATTTGATCTACAAAGGTTTTGAAAACTGGGTTGTGTGTGCGTTGCAATGCAAAAACCTGCTGAGAGATTTTTTCAAAATCAAAAACATCTGATGCAATGATCTTTTTTCTGATTTCGTTTGTTAAAAGTTCAATATCTTTAGCCACAGTTTGTGATTAGCTTTCAGAGCCAAAGATAAGGCGATGTTTGCCAAAAAATTATACAATTGTTCATGGATAAACTCCAACTGATGTTAAAACAATGTTTGTCAAGTTCTGCAACTGCTAGCTATTTGGTGTTTTCCTTTGTTGTAAGTTTATTTTTGTCTGGTTGTGCAAAGGCACCAAATTACAGCCCAATACCAGAATTGACTTTTCAAGGTTTGGACAAAGTGGAATTAAAGCAAGGTGAGTTCAATACAGATAGTCTTTTGATACAGGTAGCTTTTAAAGACGGCGACGGAGATATAGGAACAACTGGAGAAACAGAAGAACCAAATCTCATAATCGTTGATTCAAGAACCAATCAAAATTATGCCTCTTACAAAGTTCCACCTATTCCACTTCAAGGTGCAAACAATGGGATCGAAGGGATAATGTTGATCAAAATCTACAGCACTTGTTGTAGATTTCCTGACGGCACGCCTCCATGTATGGCACCTCCAAAGTTTCCAACGGACAAATTATCTCTTGATCTTTATTTAGTAGATAAGGCTGGAAATAAAAGTAATGTAATCAAAACCGCGGAAATCACGCTCCTTTGCAAATAAATAAGGTTATTACCAAAGGACAAATCAGCCACTGATAGAAGACCTTAAAATTGTCCGTAAAACTTTAAGCAAACTTTACCGTTGAATCAATGACAAAATGTCATACAATACCACCAATAAGTATTACTTTTGCGGCTTTAATTAAATTGTAATAAACTTAGAGCATGTACGATAATAATCCTACACTCCCAGAAATAAAAAAAGAAATCGACGAAACACGACAAGGTGAAGCCCTTTTCTTTGACGATTTACAAGCAGCAGGTAAAAAGAAGTTTTATATAGAGTCATACGGATGTCAAATGAATTTCAGTGATTCTGAGATTGTTGCATCTATTCTCTCAGAAGTAGGATTTGCTCCTACCAGAAATATGGAAATTGCTGATTTAATACTGGTCAACACTTGCTCTATCAGAGAAAAAGCCGAAGAAACCGTGCGAAAACGACTACAGGTTTTCAATCAGTTGAAATTAAAAAATCCAGGAATGTTGGTAGGCGTACTTGGCTGTATGGCAGAAAGGTTAAAGGCTCAATTTTTGGAGCAAGAAAAACTGGTAGATTTGGTCGTTGGTCCTGATGCATATAGAGATTTGCCAAAACTGGTCCAAACAGCTGAGGATGGCGAAAAAGGGATCAATGTTTTCCTTTCACGAGAAGAAACTTATGCAGATATTGCCCCGCTTCGATTGGACAGTAACGGAGTTTCAGCTTTTATTTCTATCATGAGGGGTTGCGACAACATGTGCTCTTTTTGTGTTGTGCCATTCACCCGAGGAAGAGAGAGGAGTCGTGATGCTTTTTCTATCATTGCAGAAGCAAACCAACTTTTCGAACAAGGATATAAGGAAGTCACATTGCTTGGACAAAATGTGGATTCTTACAAATGGGAAAATCCTGAATCGGGTCAAGTGGTCAATTTTGCCCAATTATTAGAAATGACTGCTTTGGTTGATCCTGAATTGCGGGTGAGATTTTCAACTTCACATCCTAAAGACATTACAGATGAAGTGTTGTACACCATGGCAAAGTATGAAAACATTTGTAATTACATCCATTTGCCTGTGCAGTCTGGCAATAGCCGCGTTTTGGAATTAATGAATAGGACCTATGATCGCGAATGGTACATGAATCGTGTGGAAGCCATTTATAGAATTATTCCAGATTGTGCGATCAGTTCTGATGTGATCACCGGATTTTGTACAGAAACTGATGAAGAACATCAAGACACTTGCTCGATGATAGAATGGGCTAATTATAGCATGTCATACATGTTTTACTATTCAGAAAGACCTGGAACCTTGGCGGCCAAAAAGTTAAAAGACGATGTGCCTTTAGAAACCAAAAAATCGAGGCTCAATGAAATCATCGCCATCCAAAATAAGGTTTCATTACAACAAAATATAGCCGACATAGGAAAAACATTCAAGGTTTTGATAGAAGGAAATTCTAAGAAATCCGATTTGGAATGGAAGGGAAGAAATTCACAGAATAAGATGGTTGTATTTCCTAAAATCGGTCAACAAAAGCCTGGTGACTACGTGTGGGTAACCATTCGTGATGCAAACAGTGCCACCTTAATGGGTGATCAAACAAATAATTAAATTAAATGGTGAATATACAATCCGTAAAACAGAGATTTGGAATCATTGGAAGAAGTGAAGGACTTGATCGTGCGCTGAGCACTGCTATCCGTGTTTCCAATACCGATCTTACTGTTTTGATCCGCGGAGAAAGTGGTGTTGGTAAAGAGATTTTTAGCCGAGTGATCCACGATTTGAGTAAAAGAAAACACAATAATTTCATTGCGATCAATTGTGGAGCTATTCCTGAAGGAACCATCAATTCAGAATTGTTTGGCCATGAAAAAGGATCTTTTACAGGAGCTACTTCAGAAAGAAAAGGATATTTTGAAACCGTGAATGGTGGTACCATTTTTTTGGATGAAGTAGGCGAAATGCCATTGGACACCC
The DNA here is from genome assembly GCA_016715105.1 of Saprospiraceae bacterium. Lineage (GTDB taxonomy): Bacteria > Bacteroidota > Bacteroidia > Chitinophagales > Saprospiraceae > JADKBO01. The sequence continues at coordinate 159,581 of JADKBO010000008.1, forward strand.
AAGCCTATCTTCTCAGAATGTTGGAAACTGGAGAGTTCTTACGCGTTGGTTCTTCCAAAGTTTTAACCACAGATGTACGAGTGATTGCAGCAACCAATATAGATCTCGAAAAGCAAATCAAAAAAGGAAAATTCCGAGAAGACTTGTACTACCGTCTGAATACAGTTCCTATAGTAGTTCCTGCCCTGCATGAAAGAAGAGAGGATATTTACATGTTATTTAGAAAATTTGCTGTTGACTTTTCTGAGAAATATAAAACAGGTAGCATTGAGGTGGATGAAAATGCCAGACACATGCTTGAAAATTATCGCTGGCCGGGTAATATTAGAGAATTAAAAAATTTGGTTGAACAACTTTCTGTGTTATCCGAAGAAAAAGAAATCACTACAGATATTTTACTAGATATTGCTCCTCAAATCGCCAAAAGAAATTTACCAAGTTCTACGAGCCAAAACGGAAAAGAATCAGAAGGCTTTCAAGAAAGAGAAATTTTATATAAGTTTTTACTCGACATGAAATCTGATTTAAATGATTTGAAAGGTTTGGTTTACAACCTCATCAAATCAAACAATCTTTCTGTTCCAGACATTAGAGATATGCGGCAGTTGGTTGCGGTAGGAAATGAATATAGCAATCCTATCGAACAAGAATATTACCATACCTCCAGTAATGCAGCAAATTATGAACATGAAGAGGATGATTATCAAATGCAAAAACCCATTATTTTAGATCATGCAGCTAAAGAAAAATATCAAAAATCCGAAGTGGTAGAGGATAATTTATCCTTGGAAGACATGGAAAAAACCATGATCAAAAAGGCGCTCAAAAAGTACCACAGCAAAAGAAAAGATGCTGCTGACGAATTGGGCATCAGTGAAAGGACATTGTACAGAAAAATCAAACAATACGATATTGAAGAATAATCGTTTTATATAATATGAATAAATCTGTCTTATTTTTCAGCCTGCTCATTATTTCAAGTATCAGTTTTTCTTCCTGTGTTTGTTACAGCTTTAAAGGAATTTCTATTCCTCCGGATATCAATACCTTTTATGTAGAAAACTTTAAAAACAAAACGGTTACCGCACCAGTAGATATTGAAGTGCGTTTTTCTGAAGCGTTGAGGTCAAAAATCAGGAATGAATCGAGATTGAAATTTCAGGAAGCAGAACCAGATATACTTTTTGAAGGTGATGTGGTTGGATATAATATTTCAGCAGAAGCTCCACAAGAAGGAAACACCGTAGCATTAAACAAACTCGACATTGTTGTTTCTGTGAAATACACCAATAAAACAAATGAAAAGCTGAATTACACCAGAAACTTTAATTTTTTTCAAACTTATCCGGGAGACCAGGATTTGACAAACGTACAAGATGATTTGATCAAACGTATTTTTGATCAAATTGTAGAACGCATTTTTAATGATACATTCACCACATGGTAAAATTCATTTTATGATAAAAACACTCACTTCATTGCTTATCTGCTTCGCCGTTTCCCAAATGTTTGGTCAAAACTTCAATATTGAATTGCAATCTAATATTTTGCAAGGCGAAGATTGCAGCGATGTATGGGGATTTGTAGACTCAAGTGGTGTAGAATACGCTGTGATTGGGACACGCTCCTCAGCAAAAATTTATTCATTGGAAGACCCAAAAAATCCAATTTTAAGATATACTGCACCAGGCGCAAGATCTATATGGAGGGACATGAAATTTTACAATAACCACATTTATGTTACACAAGATCAAGACACCTTTGGACTTACCATCATTGATGTGAGCCAAGCACCAGATAGTATTTCACATACTCAATGGAAACCACAACTTACGATTGGGACTAATAATGCGAGATTTCTGCGAGCACACAACCTATACATAGATGAGAAAGGTTATGCTTATATCTCTGGCCACAATCTCAGCAGACGCGGAGTCATGATTCTGGATTTGAATGTAAATCCAAAAGAACCAATTTTTGTAAGTGCGGTAGATGGATTTTATTCGCACGATGCTTATGTCCAGGATGATATTTTGTACAGTTCAGAATTATCTAATGGGTTTGGTATATATGATGTTTCTAACAAATTTGTTCCTATTGAACTAGGTAGAGGAAGATCAGGAAATAATTTCACCCACAATGCATGGCTATCCGACTCCACCAAAATTTTGTTTACGACCGATGAAGTTGCTAGCGGTTATGTTGAATCTTATGATGTCTCTGACCCCTCTAATATCAGGTATTTGGACAGATACAAAACCAATGCTGGCAATACGAGGGTCATTCCACATAATGCGCATGTCCTGGGTGATTTTGTAGTGACTTCGTGGTATACTGATGGCGTCATCATCAAAGATGTTTCTGACCCTGCGAATATTGTGAAGGTAGGTGGTTATGACACATACACTGGTACTATTCCAACATCAGGAAGTTTATTTTTGGGTTGCTGGGGCGCCTATCCGTTTTTACCATCTGGTCTCATTTTAGCAAGTGACATCAATACAGGATTGTATGTTTTCAAGCCAACTTATGTAAAGGCAGCCTATCTCACAGGCAATATTTATGAAAGGGAAAAAGGTTCAACTGGAGCAGGTACACCCCTCTCAGGAGCTAGGGTGCAAATACTCAATAGTGATGTCGACAAATTTTTAAATGATAACCAATACAAAATTGGTATCACACCAGATTCTACCATCAAAGTTGTTTTCAAATATCCTGGCTACCCAACTGATACAATCGAAGTAAATCTCGCATCTGGTACTATTGATACCTTCGATTATTATTTTGAAAGAGAAATCATGACAGATGTGAATGATCTAAATGCCATATCTGCATTCTATATTTATCCAACTTCTACCTCAAATCAGCTGACCATTGTTGGTGATGTGTACAATCAGCCATATGAAATTATCAGTGTTACAGGTACTTTGGTGCAAAATGGCCAAATGAACTCAAATAATTTGGAAGTAAGAAGTTTGAATGCAGGCTATTATTTTTTGAAAATTATGCATAATTCTGAATTTGTAGTGATGCCTTTTTACAAAGAATAAAACATCTCAAAATTTAATTTTAAAAGTTATTTATGAAAATTGCACTGATCGGTTATGGCAAAATGGGCCAGATGATAGAAAAAATTGCATTGGAAAGGGGACATGAAATTGTTCTTAAAATTACCATTGACAATACAGAAGATTTCACAAAAGAAAACCTAGCAAAAGCAGATGTTGCTATTGAGTTTTCAGGACCTGACGCTGCATATGACAATATCATCAAATGTTTGACTTGGTCTTGCCCTGTTGTGAGTGGCTCTACTGGATGGCTCTCTAAAAAATCAGAAGTAGAAGCTCTTGTTCATTCCACAAACGGTTCATTTATTTATGCTAGTAATTATAGTTTGGGGGTTAATTTATTTTTTGCTTTAAATGAAAAATTGGCTGCTATAATGAAGCCATATAAACAGTATGATGTGACGATGGAAGAAATTCACCATACTGCAAAACAAGACGCACCCAGTGGCACTGCAATTACACTTGCTGAAGGTGTTTTATCACATAGTTTGGTGAAAAACAAATGGGTAAATGATGTAGCATCCACAGAAGAAAATGAAATAAACATCACCTCTTTACGCATAGACCCTTATCCGGGAACGCACAGCGTGAGATACAGTTCTGAAGTAGATGATATAGAAATTACTCACACTGCCAAAACACGTCATGGCTTTGCATTAGGTGCTACTTTGGCCGCTGAATACATATATGACAAAGAAGGCATTTTCAATATGAAACAAGTTTTGGATCTTTAATTTTTACACTTTATTGTTCTTTCAAAACAGATAAAAGAAAATTAATTACATCCATAACTCTTTGTAAATAAACACATTAAGCACAATCAAAGAACTTTCTTTAATTTTTCTTTCAAAAAAATATTTGCAAGTTGAGAATATTTCTATCTTTGCATCGCTAAATAAAAAAGGCCCGTTCGTCTAGGGGTTAGGACGCCAGATTTTCATTCTGGTAGCAGGGGTTCGATTCCCCTACGGGCTGCTCAAAGTCTCTACATTTGTAGAGACTTTTTTTTTGCCCTTTGATGAATCGAACCCCTGGATTGAAGTAGGCGCTTTCGCGCTTCGCTCACCATTAAACAGTCGTTTAATGCTCCTTCATTTGCATTTCAGGAGTGCATTTGCTCTCCTTCCTTCCATATTAGAGATTTAAAATTCATTAAAATTTATAATCTCAGAAATTGGATTCTAACTTATCTTGTCATTTTTTCAATTGATCAATAACTTACGATGTCCAGAATTGTCACCATAACGTTTAGCCCTTGTATTGATAAAAGCACCTCAGTGGATGCGCTGATACCAGAGAAGAAACTGAAATGTGATAAACCAAAACTGGAACCTGGCGGAGGTGGTATCAACGTAGCCAGAGCCATAAAAAAATTGGGAGGTGAAGCCACAGCAGTTTATCCATCTGGAGGATACACTGGAAAACACTTTAATTACTTATTAGATAAGGAAGCAATTTCATCATTGATCGTTGAAACAAAAGAGGAAACAAGAGAAAACTTCATAGTGCTCGATGATTCCAATAAAAATCAATACCGATTTGGGATGCCAGGAACGGCCCTTTCTGAAGAGGAATGGCAAATGTTATTGGAAAAAATCGATGAAATTCCAGAAGTTGCTTTTATCGTTGCGAGTGGCAGTTTACCACCAGGAGTTCCCAATGATATCTTTGCAAGGCTGGCAAAAATTGCAAAATCTAAAAATGCCAAACTCATTGTTGACACAAGCGGTGAACCACTCAAGGAAGCACTCGAAGAAGGTTTGTTTTTGCTTAAGCCAAACTTAGGTGAATTGAGCTTTTTAGCAGATAAACCAAATCTCTTGGAAAGTGACGTGATGGAAATTGCCACCAGCCTATGCCAACAAGGTAATTGTGAAATAATTGTAGTTTCGATGGGTCCTATGGGCGCTTGGATTATTTCAAAAACAGAAGCACACTTGATCACACCGCCTCAAGTTGAAAAATTGAGTACAGTGGGTGCTGGGGACAGTATGGTGGCTGGCATTGTCTATTATTTTTCCTTAGGTAAAAGTATGTTGGATGCTGGAAAATTCGGCGTAGCATGTGGAACAGCAGCAACGATGAATGAAGGAACAGAACTCTGCAACTTGCCAGATGTATTAAAACTCTATAACCAACTCACTGTCAAGTCTATGTAAAAGCAGATCAAGTTTTATTTATTATCTGGTAGACAATATGTAGTCTGCAATGATATTCCGGATAAACTTATTTTCATCCTTGATCACTTCAGCTATTTTCAAATCATTTTTTAGTTGATTTACCAAGTCTTTTCTCAATAGTAGATTGTTAGGGTTTGGGTACTTTTCAAATCTGAGAACTGCATATTTCAGTGCAAGTGCAGATTGTTCATTCAGCATTGCAGCTTGAGGATATTTGATTGTAAACTCCTTATCATCGCGTCTTAAAAAACCTTCGAGGTCTATTTCTCGAGATTTAGAAACTTTAATTACTACGGTGTTGGCTACTACGTCACCCAACCTTTGTCGCAAATTGGATGTCGATACTGCGGCCATGGCCAAAATACCCAAGGAAAAAAGGATTTCTATTGTCCTGAATACCCATCTGATCAAATAATCAAAGACTTGCGGTTCCTTTCCTGAAATTTTCACCACTTTGAGGCCCAATAAAAATTTACCCAGAGTTCTGCCATTCAATATAATTTCTTGCATCAACAAAGAGGTAAATACCAAAGTGACACAAATTAATTGACTGAAATTAGGTCCTACAACAAAATTTAAAATTAAATTCAACAATAAATAAGAGAAAAATAACACCGTTAAATCAATGGCGTAAGCCCCTACCCGCTCCCACATGCCTGCCAAAGCATATTCGACCTTGATATTTTGAGCTGTTTTAAATTGAATTGTTGACATCTATTTTTAATTCGTAAAATAAAATTAGAAAAAAATAGATATAATTCTTATCTATGTTTTCAGAAATTAAATTTTTTGAGAGAATCCGAATTTATCAGACAAAATCACAAGGACTGGAATGATTCAAAAGAATCATCCCCAGAAAAATTGTCTGACCTTTATATCAAGATAACGAGTGATCTGTCTTACTCCAAAACCCACTACCCTCACAGGTCAATTACCAGGTACCTCAATGAACGGGCAACCCTCATGCATTCAAGCATTTATAAAAATGAACGCCCCACATTTAATGCTTTTTTGGATTATTGGAAAATACACCTTCCCTTGACACTTTATGCCAATAGACACGCACTTTATTTGGCATTTTCTATTTTTGTGGTTGGAATGTTGATTGGGATTTTTTCACAGATGGGTGACCCCAGTTTTTTTGAATATTTATTTGGATCGGCCTATACCTTTCAGACAGAATCAAACATAGCAAATAAAGATCCCATGGCCATTTATAAAAGTATGGGCCAATCGGAGATGTTTAGTTTCATAACCATCAATAATTTGATGGTTTCCTTTAGAGTGTTCATCACTGGGATTTTGGTTGGAATTGGTTCTATTGTCTCTTTATTCTATGAGGGCATCAGAATTGGCGCATTTGAGAGCTTCTTTCATCAAAATGGTGTATTGAAAGAATCTTTATTTACCGTGTGGCTGCATGGCACTCCTGAAATTTCAGCCATTATTATTGCTGGAGCAGCTGGAATCACTTTGGGTAAAGGATTAGTTTTTCCAGGAGATAAAAGTCGGTTTGTTTCCTTCAAACATTCGGGTAGAGAAAGCCTGAGAATCATGTTGGCAACTGTTCCTATATTTTTTTTGGCTGCATTTATTGAAGGGTATTTAACCAGATACACAGAGATCTCTTATACTGTTCGTGGTTTTATCATACTGACAAGCCTTATTGCCATCGTTTTTTATTTTGTGATTTATCCCATTATCATTGCAAAAAGCCATTCAAAAGAAAACGTGATTGATGATCGGCCAGCTATTTCTGAAGCAAGAACATTTTATGGCGTTTCATCTGCTCAAGAAGTTTTCAACGAATCACTCAACCAATTTTTAAAACATTTTATGCTACTGCTAAAATGGTCAATATTTGCTGCACTGGCCATTGTAACTTATGGAGTGATTTTAAAAGATTTTATTGGCATTGAAATGGAAAATTACACTTATTCAGGTTACCATAATTTTGCAATTTTCGATAATGATCCAGGGCAGAAAGTCATCATTCTTATCTCCATCACTGTCTTTCAAGTATTTGTATTGCAAAAATTATCAAGCTTTACCAGCAATATAAAAGTGTATTTGACCTTGTTCTTAACCAATATTTTGTTGATTTTCTTTGCATTTACATCGCCCTTATTTTGGTTGTTATTACTGACGATCATACCATTTGCCATCATTTTTCAAATATCATTGAGCTATAATCATAAAATTGGTTTGGTGAAATTGATTGCAAAAAGCTGGCAGTTGGTCAAAAACGACTTCGGCTTATGGTTATTTAATGTCGGTATAACCTTTGGACTAATTCTGCTTGGTTCATTCTTATTTGCTCAGTTGATATGGCCTTATTTCCTGGAACCATCCTTAAATTTTCTCTACTTGGAAAGTGAAAAAGCCATCAATATGGTAAAATTCTGTACCACAGTTGGTGTTTATGCAATAGCATTTTTATTTTATTCCTTTGTATTGATTAATATCAGGTTATTATATTTTTCTTTGAAAGAAATCAATGAACCAGTTATCCTTAAAAGTATTTTACAAAAGCATTCACTGCTAAAAAATAACGGATTTTGAGGATCAAGACAAACATCATTTTACTATTTTTGGGCACACTCTTTTGTTGGTTTACAGTAGAAGGACAGGCTACTTCTAATAATAAAGAAGGCAAGAAAATTAAGCAGACCCTGGATGAAAATTTATGGTCGGAAAAAAGGGAAGATTATCTGTTTGAGGAAAAAAAGGAAGAAAAAAAGAAGAAAAACGAACTACCAAAACAAGATGAAATCATTAATTGGAGTGCAAATTCTAAGAATATTGGGCTGCTTTTGTTAGGTCTTATTTATGTAACTGGTATCATAGGAATTGTATATCTCATATATTCCCAAAAGAAAAGTAAGGTCAATAAAGTACATGATTTTGCTGCAGACCATGAGCAAAACCTTTTGGAATCTGATATCGACGCTCTTTTGAGACTTGCTAAAGAACAAAATAATTATCAACAAATCATTCGTTTTACTTTCCTTGCATTGCTCAAAGCGATGGTAGAAAAAATCACTTGATTTGGGAAAAGAGTTTATTCTCAGAGATTTTATCAGACAATTGAAAAACCCTGAAACGCAACTTGATTTCCGAAAAATTACCACATTTTACGAAAGAAAATGGTTTAACAATGAAATAAGCACCGCCAAAGATGCATTGCTTTATGAGCAAAAATGTCAAATTTTCAAATCAAGTTTGACAAACTTTTTACCCACCTCTAACACCAATATGAATACCATTGAATAGAAATAACTTCGTCATCATGGCCATCATTTTGGTATTAGCATCATTAATGATTTTACTTGCCAAGTTTGTAAAACCTGATGCAAATTGGTTTTCGTATTTTGAAATTCAAGGCAAGCAACCGCATGACTTAGGGCTTGCATTCGATTTATTGAAGGATATGGATGAAAACGAAAAGATAGAAATCGTCCAACTTCCATTTTATGATTACCAAAAAAGAAAATCCGAAAACAATAGTTCTTTGGTCATAAAGGTCAATTTTGAAGTAGCCATGGATAGTTTGGAATCAAATGCACTTTTGGATTTTGTTGAAAAAGGGAATGAGTTATTTTTTTCGGCGAGTTACTTTGAACCCCACTTTATCGAAAAAATAATGGATGACAAAAATCCAGAAATTTACTGCATGTTGCGCGACAATCAAACTTATTACCAAGGCTTACAAGAAGTGCAAAGCGAAACATATTTAGACAGCGTACCAAATGGGTTTGAAGATCTGGATGCATACCCTAATGACCAAATGCAAGACCTGGATACTTTACAAACTGATGAGACAGTATATGATGGCAATCAAGAATATGGCATACTAGATACAGCAACAGCAATGCCTGATGACGAAGAAACAGAAGAAGATTATTATGATCCCACAATTGAGCCGTTACTTTCTATCAAAGATTCCTGCACTTCGGTTGCTTTTTTCCAAAATGCAAATAGTTTTGAATATTGTTTTTATGAAAAATTCAAAAAGGTAAGTAACTCTCATTCTTATTTTATAGAGGAGATGCAAGCCTATTTTAATGATGAAATAAAACCTCTTGGATTTGTAAATGAACCCTCAAAATTGAATTTTATTGAGATAAAATGGGGGAAAGGAAAGATCTTTTTACACACTCAGCCATATTTATTTACCAATTGGTTTGTCAAGGATAGCACTGGATTTGATTATCTCAATACAGCTTTTTCCTTCACCAAAAATAAAAACTTGATTTGGTATGATAATGAAATATTTTACGATGAAGAAGACAATGCAACGTCCAATAAATCTCCATTAAAATACTTGTTTTCGCATGATGCATTGATTTGGGCATGGTATACGGTACTTGCTGCAGCAGGTTTGTTCGTTTTCTTTTATGCAAAGCGCCGATTGAGGATTATGCCCATTTTACCACTCAACCAAAATACCTCTATTGAATTTGCTTCTAGCGTAGGACTGATGTATTATCATGAAGAAAAGTTTGCTGATACTGCACTGATTTTAAGTAAAAATCTGCATCAATACATCATGGATAAATATGGAATCAAGTATCAAAAAAATGACAAACTTTTTCTAGAGAAAATATCAATGGTTTCTAATCAAAGTCAGGAAGAAATCACCAAACTATTCCAAGCCCTTGATCATAAAGCACTCAACATTTACCATAGCGCTGAGCAAGTAATCAATATTTATAAACGAATTGAAAATTTCAAAAAAAGCTTAAAATAAATGGACGAAATAGAAAACAACGTAGATGATCAAATTTTTGATCTCCCAGCAGAAACCACCTTTGTAAGTGACATTTATGAGCGTATAAAAAGTGAACTTTCCAAAGTAATCATAGGTCAAGAAACCGCAGTAAGCTACATTGTGGTAGCGCTGTTTGCCGATGGCCATATTTTATTGGAAGGAGTGCCTGGAATAGCCAAAACTATGATTGCCAAAATGATCACCCAAACCACAAAAACTGATTTTTCGCGTATTCAATTCACGCCAGATTTGATGCCTTCAGACATTTTGGGTGCCTCCGTTTTTAATGTCAAAACTTCTGAATTTAATTTTAAGAAAGGTCCTATTTTCTCGAATTTGATTCTCATCGATGAAATCAACAGAGCTCCGGCGAAAACGCAGGCTGCCTTATTTGAAGTCATGGAAGAGAGACAAATTTCCATTGAAGGTGAAACCTTTAAATTTGACTATCCCTTCATTGTTGTGGCTACCCAAAACCCGATTGAACATGAGGGAACCTACCGATTACCAGAAGCACAGCTCGATCGTTTTCTGATGAAAATTGTCCTTGACTATCCATCGTTGGACGAAGAGATAAATATTTTGCAACGATACAAAAGTGATTTTGACCAAACAGCCATGCAATCTGTGATGCCAGTTGTAAGCACAGAGGAATTATTGATGTGCAAACAAAAAGTGGAAGAAGTTCACATCAGTGACGAGCTCATCAAATACATCGCCAGTCTGGTCAATGCAACAAGAAACAATACAGATCTGTACTTAGGAGCTTCTCCTAGAGCATCCTTGGCAATTCTCAAGACTGCCAAGGCAATGGCGGCTCTGAATGGTAGAAATTTTGTGATACCAGATGATATCAGGTCGGTTACAATTCCTGTACTCAATCATAGGATCATCCTCAAACCAGAAAGAGAGATGGAAGGTTACCAACCCTCTGACGCCATTCAGGATATTATTTACAAAACAGAAGTGCCACTTTAATGAATTTTATAGCTGACTTATATCTCAAAACCAGGTTTTTCATTGGCATAGCAGTTATCATTATTTGTTTTATCATTGGAGCATTTTATCCCATGTTTTTTGTTTTGGCAAAAATCATCCTTGGCCTCTATTTACTTTTTATCGCATACGATATTTCTACCTTGATGATTGGAACTGACGCCATAAAAGTCAACAGAAAATTCAATCCAGTATTTTCATTAGATTTCCCAAACTCAGTCAATATTGTGGTGTTTAATCAGACGAAAAGATACCTTAAAGCTCAAATTTATGACGAAGTTCCTCACCGTTTTGCAGAACAAACAAAGGCAGCATTCAATCAAACTTTGCTTGCTCAAGAAGAAACCAAGTGTAAATATCACCTCACTCCCAATCATCGTGGGAAGTACCATTTTAGTGATATAAGTGTATTTATATTGAGTAAATTTCAGCTATTCGAAAGAAAATTTCGATTTGAATCTGCTGCTGAAGTTAAGGTTTACCCATCCATCATGTTGATGAAAAAATACCAATTATCTGCTATTGAATTTGATTCCATGGAATTGGGATTGAAAAAACAACGGAAGTTAGGCCTCAATTCTGAATTTGATCAAATACAACCCTATATAAAAGGAGATGATGTACGGACAATCAATTGGAAAGCGACCGCCAAAGTTGGCAACCTGATGGTCAATAGATTTATTGAAGAAAGGGCACAATCTGTTTACACCTTGGTTGATTGCAGTCGCTCTACCCTACTTCCTTTTCATAACCTCTCATTGCTTGAACATGCTGTAAATACCGCACTAGTCATCAGTAATATTGCATTGCAAAAACAAGACAAAGCAGGTTTGCTACTCTTCCATAAAAAGCCTATTCATTTCATAAAAGCAAATCAGGACAGGCTCACGCTCAACAAAATAATTGAGACACTTTACAATGCAGAATCTAGCGAAACAGAAGCCAATTATGAAGCACTTTATTTTCACATCAAAACACAAATCAAACAAAGGTCATTACTGATATTGATTACAAATTTTGACCACCTTGTTGCCATGGAAAGAGCTTTACCCATTTTGAGACTCATCAATAAAAATCACCTTTTGGTCACTGTTTTGTTTAATGATGTTGAATTGGAAGCAAAATCTATGGAGGTGGCGACCACCACAAAAGATATTTTCGCCCAAGCTTTTGCACAGAAATTTGTAAGAAATAAAAAGGAAATCGCCCATGCATTGAAAGCTCATGGCATCCAAACCATTCTTACCAATCCTCAGGACTTATTGGTCAATACCATCAACAAATACCTGGAGCTCAAATCGAGAGGTCTTATCTAGAGTTATTTGATGTGAGATGTAAGATGTGAAATGTGAAATGTGTGAAGATGTAAATAGTGAATAGGAAATGGTAAATGGTGAGATATGATAGACCACGGGCTAAAGACATTGATTAGGGAAAAGTAAACTGGAATGTAAGTTCTCTCATCTTAATGAATATAATTATCTTCTGAACCAATATCCTTATACTTTTCATTTTTATTTCTACATTTGGCCAGATTCAAATAATATAATATGAGCGACATTTATCTCAATCTGGATGGGGCAAAAGAAATGACATATGATGCCATTGTTGTCGGTTCGGGAATTAGTGGAGGCTGGGCTGCCAAGGAATTGACAGAGAAGGGTTTGAAAGTGCTGATGCTGGAACGAGGAGGTGATTATAAACACATCAAAGATTATGATGATCGCAGTGCCTTTGAGAGAGAGCATAAAGGAAAACCCACCTTCGAGGACTCCAATAAAAGATCGGATATCATCAATTGGATGCTCAATGAGCAAACCGCAAAATCTTGGGTAGATGAAACAAAAGAAGGAAAATATACAGAAGTAAAACCTTTTAGATGGGTGAGAGCTTACCGTTTGGGTGGCAGATCAACACTTTGGGGTCGGCAATCTTACCGTTGGAGTGATTTGGATTTTGAAGCAAATGCCAAGGACGGAATCGCTGTGGATTGGCCAATCAGGTACAAAGATTTAGCGCCGTGGTACGATCATGTAGAAAAATTTGCTGGAATCAGCGGTTCATTGGAAGGTCTGAGCCACTTGCCTGATGGCCAATTTCAACCACCTATGCCGCTCAATATTGTAGAAAAATCTGCTAAAAAAAGTATAGAGTCCAAATTTGAAAACCGCAAAATGATCATTGGTAGGGTTGCAAATCTTACACAACCATTGCCGGGCAGAGTCAATTGCCAGTTTAGAAACAGATGTTGGGAAGGTTGCCATTTTGGAGGTTATTTTTCGACCCAATCTTCTACGCTACCAGCAGCTGCTGCTACAGGAAATCTTTCTGTAGTCGTAAATGCTCTGGTAAAACGTATTGTTTATGATAAAGACACCAAAAAAGCAACAGGAGTCGAAGTCATTGACACTGCAACCAATCAAAGTTACATATACAATAGCAGGTTGGTATTCATTTGTGCTTCAGCCTTAAACTCAGCTTGGGTTTTGATGAATAGTGCCACTGATGTATGGCCTGATGGATTGGGCAGTAGCAGTGGAGAACTTGGCCACAATGTGATGGACCACCACTACAATATTGGCGCAACAGGAACCATTCCTGGATTTGAAGAATACGGCGAGTACGGCAGAAGACCCAATGGTTTTTATATCCCAAGATTTGCCAATTATGGAAACGATACAAGATCAGCATACAAGCGAGGTTTTGGCTATCAGGGTGAAGCTTACAGAACTGATTGGTCTAGAGGCGCTAATATGAAGGGTATTGGACCAGACTTTATGGATCAAATCAGTAAACCTGGCCCGTGGGAAATGAGAATGACCGCATTTGGAGAAGTCTTACCTGATCATAAGAACAAAATATTTCTGGATGCGACTGTAAAAGACCACTGGGGTTTACCAGTGCTTTCTATGGATTGCGAAATGCAAGCCAACGAATTGGCTATGAGGAAAGACATGATGCAAGAGTCAGTCAACATGTTGGAAGCTTCAGGAGCAACCAATATCCAGACTTTTGATGGTGGTCATCAAATAGGACATGGTATTCACGAAATGGGACCTGCAAGAATGGGTCGTGACCCTAAAACTAGTGTCTTAAACGGCAACAATCAGGTTTGGGATGCTTTGAATGTTTTCGTCACTGATGGAGCAAGTATGACTTCCTCTTCATGTGTGAATCCATCCTTGACTTACATGGCCTTGACTGCAAGAGCGGTGAATTTTGCGGTGGAAGAATTGAAAAAACAAAATTTATAATGTCTTAAGATGGAAAGAAGAAAGGCTTTACAGTTTGTGGGTGCTTTGATTGGTGGCTCATTTATTTCTACAGAAATTTTTCTGAGTGGATGCAAATCAGATCCAGGGAAAGAAGCAAATCTAGCTTCAGAAGTTATAAACTTCAACGATCAATCAGTTTTGCTAAACGCCATTGGAGACACCATTTTACCTAAAACCGATAAACACCCCGGATTCAATGCTACCAATGCAACGGCATCATTGATCCTTTTATTGAATGACTGTTATGCTCCAGAAAATCAAAAACTATTGAAAGACGGGCTTACCACTCTCAATGGCTTTGACAAAAAAGAAACATCTGAAAAAATAGCTACCATTTCAGATTTAGACAAAAAATATTTCGAAGGAAATGATGGTAGTCTTCAGTTTTATTGCATGCTGAAAGAGGCGATTTTATTATCGTATTTTGCTGATGATGCAGTGATGACAAAAACATTGGATTATGTGAAAGTGCCAGGTAAATACGATGGCGAATTTAAAATAGATCCAAGTACTTATCAGTCCATTTTTGGATTCGGTGTGGGGTAATTTAAGGATTATCTACTACAATTCAGGACATTTCAATCGGTAATATCCAACCGCATAGCCGCCCCAAATACCTTGTCCACCTGTCACATTGGTTTTAATTCTGATATAACTACTGAAAGGGCCCCCACTATTTGCAGCATTATCTCTCGTATTCCAAAAATCAAAGTGAGCCTTATCTATAGTTGCCCATTTTACGGTCACGCTATCCCCTCTGAGGAATAACCCAAAAGTATTTGGATCAAGATCTGCAGTTCTTCTTTCCGCTTTCTGCAAGGGAAATTCAAAATTTTTACCATCAAAAAAAGCATCGTCTGTCACAGATGTAAAAGGCGCGATTAAATTTTCATCATTGATTTGAGTAAGGTATCTATAATAATTTTTACCTACCGGATCTGTTATCGTCACTGACAATTGTGCTAATGTATCACTAGGTTCACCCGGAGGCTGTGCCCACCGAAAACTATCTACTCCAACAAAGTTTGGAATGGTAGTGCTTGCTGTCAATAATTGAGATCCTACTTTGACATTTAAGTCATATTTACCCCCAATTTTGCGATCAATCTGGTCAAACAAATCAATGTACGCGCAAATGTTGATTGTGGTATTATTTGGATCAATGCCCAAAACTGTGGCTGCTTGTTTTCGGATTTCTTCTGGTAAATCTTTGAGACAAAGTGGTGTCAGGGTAACTAGCTTACTTCCATCATTAACCGTCACTATGGCATCACTGATGAATAATTTTTCGAAAGCAGCGGCGTCAACTTCAGTGACAAAAGGTAAACTACGAGTTACTAAAACAAAAGTCGGATTGGTCTCTTCACCAGCCTCAATATAGCCTTCTACAACCAATTCTTGTTCGTCTTCATTGACTGGAGGAGTGTATGGTTGTTCACAAGACCAGATTGTGAAGGCTAAGCCGATAATTATTATTGTGAAAATATTTTTGCTCATCATTGATTCCATTTGAAATTGTAAGTGATAGAAGGAATTATGGGGAAAATAGTGATCTGGTTTCCTTCTATTGAAGTAGTACCAGAATTGAAATCTGTATTGGTTTCAAAGTTGATGAAGAAAGGATTTTTCCTATTGTAAACATTATAAACAGAAAAATTCCAAGACCCTTTCCATTTTCTTTTTGAATCTGGATGAGGTGTATAATTGAGTGAAATATCCATTCGGTGATAAGAAGGCAATCTTTCGCTGTTTCTAGGACCGTAATATAAATTGAGGTTTTGTTCCGTAAAGAAGAAACCTTTGGTGGGTGTGTACCACTTTCCTGTGCCAAATATAAAAGCTCCCCCTATTTCCAATTTTTTGGTCAATTGGTAGTTACCCACAATCGACAAGTCATGCCTTCTATCATAAACAGCTGGATACCATCGACCTCCTTCAATACCATCAAATGATCTTTCTGTTTTTGACAAAGTATAACCAATCCAGCCATTTAATTTTCCTTTGGCTTTTTTGAGGAAAAACTCAGCTCCATAAGCTCTACCCTTTCCATAAACAAATGCATCTTCCACTTCTTTTGTAATGTCATTGACATAATCATCTGCATAGTCAATTTGATTTTTCAGGGTTTTGTAGTAAACTTCAATCGAAGTTTCATACTTGTCGTCTTGGAAGTTTTGGAAATAACCCGTAGCATATTGAATGGACCTTTGTGGTCGCACTGTTTCTGTACTTGGTACCCAAACATCAGTGGGTAATGTGCTGGCACTGTTACTCACAAGGTGCAAAAATTGGTTGGCCATTGTGACTCCACCTTTGATACTAGTATTTTTACTAAGTCCGTATCTGAAACTCATCCGCGGCTCTAAACCAGTGTACGTGATGGCAGGCTCCAATCTCCCAAATTCTTCTCCGGAAACCTTTGAGGTATAAGGTCCTAATTGAGAAAACATTACACCTCTCAGGCCAGCATTGAGTGAAAAATTGTTGGAAACTTTGATGTCATCCTGGATGTAAATGGCAGTTTCTTGTCCATATTTAGGTAAAAAACCAGTATTAAAATCTACATCGCCATTGTTGGCTTGAGCAGTATTGGGGGTAAGTGTATGATACGTAAAATTGAGGCCGTATTTGATGCTGTGGACATTATTCAAAAAATAATCAAAGTCTAGTTTCCCGTTCCAATCCTTTACACCAGAAAACAATTTGAAAACAAATTGGTCTTGCCCTCCCCTAAAGGAAAATTGATAGTCATTATAGATTGCAGAAGCATTAAAGAACAATTTATCACTAAAAACGTGATTCCACCGAAGTGTTGCAGTAGAGTTTCCATAAGGCAAGTCAAAAAAGAAATCCCTTTTGGGTTGTCTGAATTTGAAAACATCTCTACCAAAGTAAGCGCTGAAAAATATACGGTCTTTATCAGAAAACTTATAATTGAGTTTGGTATTCAAATCATAGAAATAATAATTGGTTCCTTCAAAATTGCCACCTTTCAGAAAAGGTTGGGCAAGGTCTAGTGCATAAGTGCGTCGCCCAGAAACAATGAATGAACTTTTATCTTTGACGATCGGGCCTTCAAAAGTAAGCCTCGAAGAAATAATACCAATGCCGCCTTCTGCTGCATATTTTTGATTGTTCCCTTCTTTCATTTGAATGTCAATTACAGAAGAAAGCCTTCCTCCATATTGCGCAGGCATACCACCTTTTATCAATGTGGTTTTTTTGATGGCGTCTGAATTAAAAACAGAGAAAAAACCAAGTAGGTGACCCGAGTTATAAACAACGGCTTCATCCAGTAGCAGTAAGTTTTGATCCGGCCCACCACCACGGACATAAAAACCAGAAGTTCCTTCTCCTGCCGACAATACACCAGGTAAAAGTTGCAATACTTTCAATATGTCCACCTCGCCAAAAAGCACAGGTAATTTTTTTATTTCTTCGATTGGAATGTCAATAGAACCCATTTGAGTTGATTCTACATTTTTCCGCGCATCATCTTTTGTAGAAGTAACCACTACTTCATCCATCAACAATCCTTCAGACAAATCGAAGTTGTGTTTAGTATCAACTGTAAGATTGATTTCATACACATCTGTCTGATAACCCAAATAACTCACAGCAATGATGTGTTTTCCGGCAGGCAAGGTCAAAGAATAGAAACCATAGGCGTTGGTTGAAGTACCAATATTTTCATTTTGCGTATCAATGACATTGGCGCCAATCAAGGTCTCACCAGTATTTTTGTCATTGACATACCCACTGATGGTAAACTTTTGACCATAGGTCAAGGACACCACAATGAGTAGCAATAAAGTGATGTAATTCTTTTTCATATATGCTCTTGATGATAATTTACGAGGCAAAAGTAGACTAGAAGTTTTCTACCATACCTATTCTTAGATTAAATAACAAAACCTATAGACCAAAAAAGTTCATTTTTTAGCCCACTAACTGATTGCCTATTTCAGAACGCTAAAATTTGAAGGATAATTTTGACTTTTGACTGTTTGTTCTATGAAAACATTGACTTTGCCGCCAACTCAACACAGCCTGAGGTTAATTTTTGATATTCAAATAAAAAAGAAAGCCTTGCCGCGGATACTATGCAACAAGGCTCTCCTAAATATAGTGACTGCAAATGACTATTTGAACGTAAGGAGGGTCTGATGTAGACTCTCGATTGCAGTTTTAAGGTTCTCTTCAGATGCTGCATAAGATATACGAATGCAGTTGTCATCACCAAATGCGCTACCTGAAACACAACCTACATGGGCTTCAGAAAGCATGATCTCACAAAAATCGTCCGCATTGTTGATGCTCAGATCTCCGTTTGAAGTGCCAAAGTAAGCACTAATATCTGGAAAAACATAAAATGCGCCTTGTGGATTATTTACTTTCACTCCTGGAATCTGACTAAGTAAGGATAAAACCAATTTTTTCCTCGATTCAAAAGCAGCAACCATGTCATGAGTAGGTTTTTGTATACCATCAAGCGCCAATGCTGCAGCATATTGTGAAAAAGATGCTGCTCCGGATGTAATTTGCCCTTGTACTTTGTCGCAAGCTGCTGCCAACCACTGTGGTGCTGCCATGTAACCCAATCTCCAACCAGTCATTGAATATCCTTTTGAGAATCCATTGATAAGTGCAGTGATGTCTTTCATACCTGGAACTTGTGCGATACTCGCATGCGCACCAACAAAATTGATGTGCTCATAGATTTCATCAGACATCACAATGATGTTGTCGTGTTGTAAAACAACTTGTGCAATTGCGTCTAATTCTTCTGCTGAAAATAAAGAACCAGTTGGATTACAAGGTGAAGAAAACATGATCAATTTGGTTTTGTCAGTAATCGCATCAGCAACTTGCTGTGCACTTACTTTAAAATCTTGATCAATACTTCCGCTGATGATCACTGGAATTCCTCCTGCAAACTTTACGATTTCTAGATAAGATACCCAGTATGGAGCAAAGATGATCACTTCATCACCTGGATTTACCAATGATAAAACAACATTGGCTATAGATTGCTTAGCACCCGTAGAAACAACAATCTCTTTTTCTGTATAATCTAAACCGTTTTCTCTCTTGAATTTACCCACGATGGCTTTTTTCAATTCGGCCAAACCTGAAACCGGTGTATATTTAGTAAAACCTTTTGCAAGTCCTTCTACCGCCGCATCCTTGATGTGTTGAGGCGTATCAAAATCTGGCTCTCCCAAACTCAATGAAATCACCTTCACCCCTTTGGCCGCCAATTCTCTTGCCTTCTGTGCCATTTTTATAGTAGCTGATTCAGACATTGCTTGAATCTTATCAGATAGCATCGTAGATAATTCTAAACTCATGATTTTTATATATTATTTCAGGGCACAAAAGTAGGACACATTTTGATATTTACAACGCTTTAATAAGTGAAAAAAATAGAAAGTTTGTTAATAATTTAACATCAAGAAAGTGTGTAAGTTTCAGGTTTCATTTAAAAAGTACGGCAATGAAAGAGCTTGAATAAATAAATCTATTTCCGCTTAATGAGTTAATAGCTTATTATCAATACATCCAAACTGCATATTGTATAAATTTAAATATCTTTCATCGATAAAAATGACATTGATTACTTCCATTGAAGTAGTTTTAGCATCAAAATAAACCAATCTTACATGAAACACTTTTGCTGGCCTTTTGCACCCATCATGCTTTTATTGCTACTAACCGTAAATACTAATGCACAGGCATTAGAAAAAACTTTCGATCAATTGCTCAATGAAAAATTTCCTGCTGACCAACCTGGAGCAGCGGTATTAGTGGCAAAAGATGGCAAAATCATCTACCACAAAGGATTTGGAATGGCCAATTTGGAGCTTGATGTGAAAATGCAACCTCAAATGGTATTTGAAATTGGCTCCATTACCAAACAATTTACCGCAGTTTCCATCTTGATGCTTATGGAAGAAGGCAAATTAAAACTGGATGATGATATCACAAAATTCATTCCTGACTACCCTACTCATGGTCATAAGATTACCATCCATCATTTACTTACCCATACGTCAGGCATAAAAAGTTATACTTCAATGGAAAGTTGGTTACCATTATGGCGTAAAGACATGGAGCCAAAGGACATGATTGATTTTTTCAAAGGTGAACCCATGGATTTTGCTCCTGGAACTAAATATCTCTACAATAACTCTGCTTATTTCATCCTTGGTTATGTCATCGAAAAAGCATCAGGTATGCCTTACGATCAGTTTTTAAAAACCAAAATATTTGAACCCTTGGGCATGAAATCATCCTTATACGGCAGCAATAGTCAGATTATAAAAAATAGAGCTTCGGGTTATCAAAAAGAAGAAAAGATCATCAATACAGAATACTTAAGCCTTACACAGCCTTATGCTGCAGGTTCAATCATGTCTTCTGTAGGAGATTTATTCATTTGGCATCAGGCAATTCAATCCAATAAATTAATCAAAAAACAGACAATTGACCTTGCTTACACCAATTACACCTTGAATGACGGTACAAAGATCAACTATGGATATGGCTGGGGAATAAATGAGATCTATGGAAGTCCTACCATAGAGCATTCTGGAGGAATTTTTGGATATAATACCAATGCCATTTATCTACCCAAAGAAAGTGTTTTTGTAACAGTCTTCAGCAATACCGATTTCATTTCTTCAAGTGAAGTGTCAACCAAAATGGCAGCTATAGCAATTGGAAAACCAGCTCCAGAACTGAAGGATGAAATTCAACTTTCACCGAGCGATTTACAGAAATTTGTAGGCCTTTATGAATTTGAGGAAGGTGTACAAAGAAATATAACCCTAGAAGATGGTCACTTATACAGCCAACGTGTAGGAGGTGATGCAAAATTCAGACTCATTGCCATGAAGCCTAACTTATTCGCTTACACTGGAGAATTGAGTACTATCGAATTTATGGGTAATGGCAAGGAAATAAATGTTACTTTTTCTAGTAGAATTAATAAGTCGGTTGGCAAACTTACAGATAAAAAAATGCCAGTAAATGAAGAAATTAATGTTGACGTTGAAACTCTGAAGCAATATGTCGGTGTATATGCCCTGGCTCCAACATTTGACATAGCTATCACACTCGAAGATGGCAAACTAATGACTCAAGCAACCGGCCAAGCTAAGTTTGAGATTTTTGCTAAATCGCAGACTCGGTTTTTCCTCAAAGTTGTGCCAGCCGAAGTAGAATTTGTAAAAAATGCTGATGGAAAGTTTGACTCAATCATTCTCTATCAAGGTGGTCGAGAGACCGTTGCCAAGAAAAAGTAACCCTCAGTAATTTATTTTGAATGAATATTCGTGTAGCCACCGTTGCAGATATCGATGATTATATGGTGGTAAGATTAGCCGTCAAAGAAAATGTCCTCACTAACCCATCATTGGTAACCAAGGAAGATAACATTGCTTACCTGACAGAGCATGGGCGAGGTTGGGTTTGTGAAATTGATCAAAAAATAGTTGGTTTTGCCATTGTAAGTATTCAAAAAAAGAATGTTTGGGCTTTATTCGTACTGCCGGAATTTGAAGGAAAAGGGATTGGTTCAAAATTACATGCTATCATGTTGCAATGGTATTTCTCACATACACATGAAACCATCTGGCTTTCGACAGATAAAACTTCAAAAGCTGCCAAATTTTATAAAGGTAAAGGCTGGAGTCAAGTTGGAGATTACGGAAATAAGGAATATAAATTTGAAATGAGTCAAAAAGATTGGGAATTGCAGAATAACTCAAATTAAAAAAAATGATTGAAAACATTACTTACGGGAAGGCAAAACTTTCTGATAGCCTCCGAATTTCAGTACTTTTTAAAACCATTTACGTTCAAACCTATGAAAGCAAAGGAGTCACTTTTGAATTTGCAAACTTTGTGACCCAGCGGTTTTCTCCCGAAAATATTGAAAAGATCATTCAATCTGAAAAAACAGATTTGATCGTTGCATATATTGAAGACAATCCCATAGGTGCGGCACAAATCAATTATGACACCATTTGTAAAATAAGAAAAACCCCGGTAACAGAACTGGATAAATTGTATGTTTTGCCAAATTATCATGGCAAAGGTGTCGGTGCAGGATTGATGACGCAAGTAGAAGAAAAACTGAAGGCAAAAGGTATCAAAGAAGTAAATCTCATTGTCTACATCCACAATCAAAAAGCAGTCAAATTTTATCAGAAAACAGGGTTTGTGACTCTAGGTAATTTTGACTACCAGATGGAGGAAAACTCTTATGTAAATTTAGTCATGAATAAAGTTTTGTAATTGCCATTGTACCCCAATTGATTTTTTAAAAAGTCATTTTCCTGAAAATATTTGTTGGATTTAAGCTCAATAGACCTTTCTATATTACAATCGATTGACTGAAAATTGGTAATAAAAGTAATCTGTGTATATTTATCATGAGATTGTAGGCTACTCATTTGTTCTAAATTAAATGGGTTCCTTTACTTGAGCTCACAAATCGTTATCGTTTCACAAACATTTAGAAGGAAGAATAGAATGACAAATTTATTCAGATCAAAACAATTACCACAAATTTTAATGCCATCTGATTACTCCAAGCTTTGAATAATATCCCAGACAAACTTCAATCAAATACTTCATTTTTAGTGAAAATTAAATTGCTTGGTTTAATTCTTTTTAATGGATTTCTGGCAACCGGCCAAGATCTTCCACCGGCAACCTCATTGGTTTATCCTGGAGTCAATGGAAAGCTAGCCTACATTGCTGACAGCCTTGGCAATACAATTCCTGATTTTTCCAATGCTGGTTATGAAGGAGGAGGTAAACCCATTCCCTATGTTGTTGCTAAAGAAACTGTTTGGCCTGTATTGGGTGACAATTCTGAAAATATCCAAAAAGCAATAGATAAAGTTTCTGCAATGCCTTTATCATCAGATGGCTTTAGAGGAGCGATTTTGTTGAAAATGGGTCATTACCAATTGGACAAACCCGTCTATATAAGAGCATCAGGTATCGTGCTCCGGGGTGAAGGGAAAAGCGACATAGGAACCATTTTATTTGGGAAAATCACGGTGCAACCAGAAGGCGGACAGAGATTTAGAAGGCCTGCTTTGATCAATATTGGTGGCAATGACGGCATGCTCATCCAAGAAGAAAGCAAACAAATGATCACCAACGCCTATGTTCCGGTTGGCTCAAATTCCTTTGAAGTAGTTTCTGCCAAAACTTTCAAAGTTGGAGATTCTATCATCGTACGCAGATATGGAAACGAGGACTGGATCAAAGAAATTGGTATGGACAGTGTCAAAGTTGGAAGAAATAGCTGGAGGCCATTCAATATTCAATTTGATAGAGTAATCACAGAAATAAAAGGCAACATCATCAAAGTTGATGCGCCTATTTTTACAGCCATTGATAAACGTTGGGGCGGTGGTGAAATCTTAAAATACAATGATCAGCGCATCCACCACGTAGGAATCGAAAATTTAAGAGGCATTTCTGAGTTTGACCCCTCTGTAAGAACTACCACTTATGGAAATATGGACAGAGACAAACTGGACGCAGCTTTCAAATATGTTGGTGATGAATATTTCTCTGATGAAAATCACTACTCCAATTTCATCAACATCACCAATGCTAAAAATGTATGGGTCAGAAATATGGATGCCCTGCATTTCGGAAATAGTGTGGTGCAAAGTAATGCGGGAACAAAGTGGATTACCATCCAGGATTGTGAATCCAAAGAACCAGTTTCTATCCGCATGGGAGCTCGAAGATTTACCTACCAAATGAACGGCCAAATGTGTTTGGTGCAGCGTTGTACTTCTCAGAAAGGAAGACATTCCTTTGTTTTGCAAGGTTCTGCTTTGACCAAACCAAATGGCCACGTGGAATCCATGGACAAACACGTTTTTCCAAAGAGTTTGTACCTTACGCAGCTCAAAGAACGACTGGGTATTGAAGCAGTGCAACATACCACAGGTTTAGGAAATTAAATCAAATTTTAAAATCATCAATAAACAACATGTTCAATATGAAATTTAAAAACTTCTTCATTTTTCTTGCGATTATCTTTTCGATACCTTCATTTGCTCAGACAATAACAAAAGAAGAAATGATCTTCCTCACTTCAGAATGGAAAGGGACAAGGTTTGATGATGGTAGACCCAAGATTCCTGATCAATTGTTGGAAAGAGCCAAACTCATCATGGTAGACGATGCTTGGACGGTTTTGAAAAACGAAGGTTATTTAAATCAATTTGAATACGGTTGGAAAACCGTGAACAATACGCTTATGACGGGCAGAGCGGTTACAGCATCCTACTTACCAAGTAGACCAGATCTTGAAAAAAATGTGAAAGAAAGAGGTGCAAAACAAGGGCGAAAAGGAAATACCAACTCTTGGCCAATTGATATTTTGGTCAAAGGTGACCTCTATGTTGCTGATGCCTTTGGCAAAATTGATGGCGGTCCGATCATGGGTGCAACTTTGGCAAACTCCATCTTTAGCAAATCTGGAAATGGTGTCGTCTTTGATGGTGCGTGTAGAGATCTACAAGAAATTTCGCAACTCCCTGGTTTCAATGCATTTGTGAGAGATTTCCACCCTTCTTTTACCGAACAAATGGTATTGATGGGATTGAATACTGCCATTCGAATCGGCAAAGCCATTGTGTTACCGGGTGACTTAGTCATTGCAACTCCAGAAGGCGTATTGTTTGTGCCTGCCCACTTAGCCGAACAAGTTGTCAGCACCGCAGAATTTGTCACCAGAAAAGATAAGTTTGGTTTTGAAGTGGTCAAAAAAGGAACTTACAGCACCGGCGAGATAGACAGTCAATGGAGTGAAGAAATTAAAATTGCTTTTTTGAAATGGTTGGAAGCTCATCCAGAACTGGGCAAAATGACCAAAGCAGAGCTCGATCAAGTAATGAGCAAAAGAACATGGTAGAAAAGTATAGCTCATTCAAATAAAAAATACCAAATACATCTTTCAAATCAATAAGAAATGAATCAAAATCATAAATTAAGAAAGGTAATTTGCTTCATAAGCTGCATGTTTATTTTGGTCTTGAGCAATCTCCATGCAGCCATCAGTCTACCTCCAATCATCAGTAGCAATATGGTATTGCAACAAAATGCGAAGGCTACTTTGTGGGGATGGGCAGATGCCACAGAACGCTTTGTCATCATTTCTTCTTGGAAAACAGAGGTAGATTCTATCATGGCTTTCAATACTGGAAAATGGAAAGCTCAAATAGCCACACCAAGTGCAGGAGGGCCTTACACCATTACCATCAAAGGAAGAAGAAATACCATCGTTTTGGAAAACATCCTCATTGGTGAGGTTTGGATTTGTTCTGGTCAATCCAATATGGAAATGAGCAACAACCAACAAATAAAGGACGTACTACCCTCTTGTGCCAACGATAAAATTCGATTTTTCACTGTTGGGAAGAAAACGTCTGATTATCCACAAGATCATGCTACAGGTGATTGGGTTTCTTGTGACGAAGAAACCTTGAGAAGGTTTAGTGCCGCTGGCTATTTTTTTGGAAGACAACTTCATCAAGAGTTGGGCGTGCCCGTTGGTTTGATACAATCCACCTATTCTGGAACTCCTGTAGAATTATGGGAACCTGCAGAAGTGTTGGAAAGTGACCCGGAAATGAAGGTTGCTTCTACAAAGATCAAAGATGTGACCTACCGGCCAAATATTCCTGGCATGATTTACAATGCCATGATTTATCCGATTTCCAATTATACCATTGCGGGTACAATTTGGTATCAAGGTGAAGGAAATACAGCCAGGGCAAGCACTTATCAAAAAATGTTTACTGGAATGATAGGCGCTTGGAGAAAGCAATTCGCTCAGGATTTCCCATTTTATTTTGTACAAATAGCACCTTACACTTATGAGTTCCCCTATGAAGGAGCACTCTTGATGGAACAACAAAGTCGTTCTCTCTCCTATCCCAAAACGGGAATGGTTGTGATAACAGATCTGGTAGAAGATGTAAAAAACTTACACCCACAGAATAAATTGGATATTGGTTTGCGTCTGGCGTCTTTAGCTTTGGGTGATACTTATAAAAAGCAAATTGGCGTTTATAAAAGTCCGGTTTTCAAAAGCATGACAAAAAGTAAAAAAAGTATTAGTCTTTATTTTGATCACGCTCCAAATGGGTTTATGATCAAAGGAGACGGCAAGCCAACTGAATTTTTAATTGCAGGAGCAGATAAAAATTTCCTTCCAGCAGAAGTAGAAATGCTTTCTGATCGAATAGTAGTCTCCAATGCCAACATTTCTGATCCAATAGCAGTCCGATTTTCATTCAGCAACACAGGAACAGCCAATATTTTCAATAAAGAAGGTTATCCAATCACGCCATTCAGAACGGATAATTGGGAAGTTTCACAAACAAAATGATCAACAATTAATTTCGTTGAAATAAAAAAGTCGATTTTGAGACTTAACTCAAAATCGACTTTTTTTATGTATTAATTCCTAGAAAAATTTAAACCTTTTCCTTATAAATATTGGACAAAGCCTTCCATATTGGTATCAATCTTATAAACTTTGCTGTAGCTGACGATGAACAAAGTTTTCATGTCTGCCCCGCCAAAACACAAACTTACTGGGAAAGATGGCAAATTGATCATACCAACATATTCGCCTTTATTGTTGAATATTTGAACGCCGTAATAAGTACTGACGTATAAGTTTCCTTGTTTATCAATTGCCATTCCATCAGCGCTGGTTGACCGCCCTTTTCTATCCAAAACATTTCCTGTAAGAAACAATTTTGCAAAAGCTCTACCATTTTTGATGGAACCATCCTCTTGTACATCATAAGCCCATATGAAATTATCTTTTTCACTATTTACAGGATACCAAGATTCATTGTCATAACAGTTGTTGATGTATAATGTCTTACCATCTGGAGAAAGTAAAATTCCATTGGGCATTGCAAATTCATTTGGTTCTGTTAGCCTGTTCACCTTTCCATCAGGAGTTACATAATAAACTGCTCTTCCTGGTTGAGATTTCTCAGGCTCCATCGTAAACTGAGGATCAGTAAAGTAAAAACCTCCTTTTGCATCGGTGATGATGTCATTTGGTCCGTCAATACCTTTACCGTCAAATTTATCTACTAAAACTTTTACCACTTCTCCTTTGGTTGTCATTTCCACGATTCTGTGACCAATCATATCACAGACAATCAAGTTGCCGTTTTTGTACGGGTATAAACCGTTGGTTTGCATTTTGCCCTCACTGATATTTTTATAAGCACCTGTTGGATCAAGTTCAACAATAGAACTTTTCTTTGGGTCTGCAGTCCAATTTTGATCAAAATACATGTTGGAGAAATAAACCTTTCCATTCAACCATTTTGGACCTTCACTAAATGTCAAAGTTGGTTTTGTTTTAGAACCATCTACAATTAATGATGGCATTGATCCTGCAGGAATGATGGCGTTTAATGCTTGTAATCTTGACTTTTCTTTTTCTAAATAGTCTGGGCGAGCTGGCCAAAAAATATCCAAAGCATCACATCCAAGGTCACCTATTTCTGCACCGTGTACAAAGTTGCTTGGAATTCTTACCACATCATCCACTTCCATTTTTTGCTTACCGTCTAGCAAAATTTCCTCACAACCACCTCTCATAACAAACATCATTTGCTCTTCAGGATGGATATGGTGTGGGAATGTGGAATTGGGCTCCATGGATATAAAACTCAACTGTGTATTTTTTCCAGAAATCAATCTAGAATATGCTCCTGTTGCTAATTCTGTAAGATGAAAGTCATATAAATCATACACTTTATTGGCCTCTACATTTGCCGCCATCGGATTTGTGATATCAGCAAATTCAGCTGGCAATTCAGTAATACCTGCTTTCTGCAAATAGTCCATTCTGAAAGGGCTATAAATTTCTAACAATTTAGCACCTTGAGCGCCTGCTTTTAAAGCACTTTTTGCTCCTTTTTCCAAATAAACGAACTCAGTTTTTGGTGTACCACTGTGAGTGCCGTCTGGAGCTTCTCTGTCTAAAGCAATGAGGGTAGTCATTTTGCCATCGATGAGTTGATCCACGCTTCCTTTCAAAACAAATAGGAACCGATCAGCAGGCAAAGTTTCCTCAGCAATTGTTGCATTTGAATCCAACTGTATGACTGCCACCATTGTCCCCGTCCCCCAAAATAGTTTTGCTGTAGCACCATCCCCCAATTTTACGTCAGGCAAAGATTTTATATTTTTACTTGGGCGGCTTCCAAATTGGATTCAAAAACTTGTTCTGGAAGGCCTGTAATTTCTCTTACAGTCAAATTGTGTTCTTTGATGAGTTGGTCATTGACTGCTGACCACTCATATTTTGGTTCGGTTTTGCATTGTAAAAAGGATACTAGAAATCCAAAAATCACAATGGCGTACATTGGTTTTTTCACTGCATTAAAAGTCATAAAATTCTTTTGAGTTGATTATACATAAAATTAGATTCCAAAAAAGATGACAATTTAAAAATATTAAAATTGAAATATTCAAAGCGCACCAGAAATTATGAATTTTTTAATGGGCGAAGGGTTTTCAAATGACATGTTGTGCTTATGTTATTCATATTATTTTCACTGTGAGAACCAGAAAGAAAGTTGCTATTGTAGGTTTTACTATGGAAAATGAATCTTGAAAAAAATAACCATGTTTATTAAACAGCATACAGCAATTTTAAATATGCGCTTATTAAGGTTTTAAATTCATCCATTTAAAGGACAATTCAAGTCCTTGCAACATTAAAAAATTAATTTAGATAGCTATCACACGGATCGTCTAAAAATCCATTCTAAGGATATATATTATTTCTATTTACCAAAATTACTATGAATAATTTTGCTACTCACTTAAAAAACATAATATATAAATAAAAAAACTATATTTGGCCGGCCAATATTGATCTGAACATAAGTAATTTAGTTAAAAGTAAAATTGCAGTATTCAAATCAAAAATCAACTCACAAAAGTTAGAAACATTTCAGACTTCAAGCAGAAAACAAGAAACATTTAACTTTTAACAATTACCAATAAATATTAAAATTTATGAAACATTTCATTACTTCATTTTTCCTCTTGTTTGTATTCAAGATAGTATCAAATGCTCAGGTTGGTATCAATACCACGATGCCCAACTCATCTGCTGCACTTGATGTAACAGCTACTGACAAAGGGCTCCTTATACCTAGAGTGACAACAACTGGCGACATTGCCAGCCCGACAGCAGGGATGATGGTGTATCAGACAGGAGGTACTGCAGGCTTTTATTTTTATGATGGTCAGTGGACTTTGGTGAAAAACGACAACCTAGGTAACCACACAGCAACAACTGACCTCAACTTGGCAAGCCAAGACATCATTGCTGTAGATAGTATAGGAACGGCAAAAGCGAAAATAGGACCTAATACCTACCCTACTACAACCGGCTCCAACGGACAAATGTTGACAACAGATGGGGCTGGTGCATTATCTTGGGGCTCTGCATCTGGTGGTGGTGGAGCTCAACTATTAGTACGGGCAAGTGCCAATTCGGCTCAATCCTTTGCTGTAGGTTCTAGTCTTACCGTGCCTGCTATTGCCACTTGCATAGGAAATGTCACCACCAATTTGGGCAGTGTATGGAATGCAGGAACTGGTATTTTTACTGCGCCTTCAACTGGACTTTACATGGTTTCGGTACAAACCATCAGTACAGGTAGTACTACCCAATTGGTACCTTCTATTGATGTGGACAATAATCAGAGTGGAATCCCAATAACTGGCGGTGGAGGTGATTTTTTTGGTGTTATGACTAATTTAAATATATCACACCCCGATCCATATAAAAGCCGTTGTCAAATACAGGCCTTGGTCTTTTTAAATGCCGCACAAACATTTTCACTCCGTATACACAGTTCATCCAATGTGGTTGGGACAACACCTTTACTTGATGGGAGTACAAATCTTACGGTTATCAAATTGAATTAGCGTTTTTAAAAAATCAAATGAAGAATAGATTAGAATTTATATTTTCATCAAACTTCCAAAATAAGTATGCTTAAATACTTAAAAAAATATCAAAAAGTGCAGTGGATAATTTTTTCCATTGCACTTTTAATATACATGAATACTATCCCCAATAAGTGGGCCATCGATGATGGCATTATTATCCATCAAAATAACTTTGTAAAAAAAGGTATTTCAGGCATTGCAGACATCATGAGCAAAGATGCATTTGCAGGGTTTTATGGAAAAGATGTAAATGCCGTAGAAGGAGGAAGATACAGACCCTTGTCCATTGCTTTATTTGCTATAAAGGCAGAAATATTTGCATTATCAAATAAGGACATTAATCAGGGAATAGAAAAAGACAAAGGTGGAAATACAATAAAAGGTTTAAGCGAAAAGACCTGGTTTCCAAATATTTTACATTTGTTTAATGCCTTGTGGTATGCCTTGCTTTGTTTAGTAATTTATAGAACTTTGCTTTTAGCATTTAATTTGAAGCAAGATGCTAACAATAACAAAGCTGATTTTTTGGCATTTGTGACTACCCTTATTTACACAGTTCATCCCTTGCATACAGAGGCTGTAGCCAATGTAAAGGGGCTAGATGAGATATTGGCAATGTTGGGTTCGGTTGCTACACTATATTTTGTTTTGAAATATTATATTGATCAACAAAATAATTTAGACAAGAAGAAATATATTTTGTTGGCGATGGTATGTTATACTTTTGCATTATTTTCAAAAGAATCTGCCGTAACATTTATCGCAATAATTCCACTTGCCTTATGGTTTTTTACGGAATTTAAATTTAATAATGTTTTTAAGTTAGTTGCACCATTATTATTACCCTTAGTTCTATTTTTAGGAGTAAGGTCTGCAGTTTTACATCAACCTAATAAAAGTGAAGTTAGAGAAGAATTGATGAACGATCCTTTTTTAGTATTGGACTCTAAAGCTAAATATACACCTTTAGTACAAGGATCAGACATAAAGACGATTGTTAATGCCAATGAAAATACCTTTACCAAAATGCCTTATAGCAATCAATTGGCCACCAATTTTTATACTTGGGCCAAATATTTACAATTGCTCGTGCTACCTTATCCACTTACAGTAGATTATTATCCAAGACATATTGAGATTAAATCGTTTAAAGATATTGGAGTCATTTTTTCAGTCCTGCTGCACATTGCGTTGCTAGTTTGGGCATTATTCCATACTCGCAAGAAAAAAATGGTTGCCTTTGGTATCTTGTATTACTTCGTCACTTTTTCTCTCGTATCTAATTTATTCTTTCCAATAGGAACCAATATGGCAGAAAGATTTATGTTTATGCCCTCGCTTGGTTTTTGTTTGATCGTAGCAAGTATGCTATATGATTTAGGGTTAAAATGGAGTGTCAATAAAGACGGCAAAGGATTTAAAGCCATTT
This sequence comes from Saprospiraceae bacterium, assembly GCA_016715105.1. GTDB lineage: Bacteria > Bacteroidota > Bacteroidia > Chitinophagales > Saprospiraceae > JADKBO01. The sequence goes on from JADKBO010000008.1 coordinate 191,347, forward strand.
ATTTTGGGTTAGGAGCATTGGCCTTTGTATATTCAACCATGACCATCAATCGAAATTTCGACTGGAAAGATAATTTTACATTATTTTCTAAGGACATTAAAGTTTCAAAAAATAGTGGAAAGATACATACTGATCTTGCAGGAGAACTTATCAATCAAGCCAACCGCATCAGAGAAGAAAAAGAAACGGCAATTGTCAATTTAACAGCTGAGCAAAAAAAAGCTGCCATGAAGGAAACGGAAATTGAAAGAGCTGCATTGTTTAATCAAGCTATTCCTTTGCTGAATAAAGCACTTGAAATTCACCCTATGAGCAACAAAACTTGGTTGTTTATGGCTAATGCCCATCACTTTCTTGGTGAAATGGAAAGCAATACTCCCAATGTCAATCTTACATTTCTCAATACTGCTCTTGCGGCATACGAACAAGCTGATAAATACAAAGGCTTAGGTATGGATACGATCGTTGCCAAATTTAAATCAATGTGTCTAATGGATATTGGAAAGGTGATGGGAGAAAAATTCGGGGACCTCAATACTAGTATTAATTTTCTGGAAAAAGCCAGTAAACTTGACCCAAAAAATGCAGAGTCTTACCTTTTGTTGGGAACGGCATATTCTATGAAACAAAACTTTGAACAGAGTATAATTAATATTGAAAAAAGCTTAGAACTTAGGCCCAAAGACCGAGATACTCAAAAAAATCTAGCCACTGTTTATCAGCAATATGCACTCGCAGATACTGCTCAAAAAAACCGTTTATTGCTAGCGGAAAAACTTTTACTCGACATTTTGTATGAAGAAAAAAGACTGGACGACAATGATGTTTTGAAGAAAGATGGTTTGTTGCGCACATTGGATTTATTAATTAGAAATTATAACATTCAAGGTAAATTAGTTGAGGCGAACGAGTATAGGAAAGAATTTATGAAATTGTCATTGTAAAAAATAAATTTTAATTATCCACTGAGAAGGTCAATATTTGCATGTTGAATGCAGTTGTCATTCATTATCAAAATTTTTCGAAAAACATTTTCCGCTTAAAAAAATGTAAATAGCTTTCGATTTTAAAAAAATCGAATTAATAAGTAACATTGTATAGCTGATTTCCTTTCTTAAAGCTGGGTAGATCGGTTTTTTTTTATACTTAACCCTAGCATAATAATACCAGATTTATGAAACTAAAAATTGACAGCTTTGTATTATCGATCATTGTCGTCATACTATTTGCCTATTTTTTTCCATTTTTTGCAACTGATAAAAGCCCCATTTCCCTAGACATAATAGGAAGTATTGGCATATCATTGATTTTCTTTTTTTATGGATTGAAGTTAAGCCCAGAGAAAATTAAACAATGGGTTGAGGAATTGGAGGTTACACTTGTTTGTCCAGCTATCAACGTTTCTCCTGTTTCCAATGATTATACTCATTACACGACCATTGATTCAGACAGATGCAGCAAATGATTGGTGGCTAGGCTTTATGTTTTTAGGAGCATTGCCGTCTACTGTATCTTCCTCTGTAGTTATGGTTTCATTGGCAAAAGGAAACATTCCAGGAGCCATTTTTAATGCAAGCATTTCAGGACTGATCGGTATCGTCATCACACCATTGTGGATGGGTCTGTTTATCCAAAGCAGTCAAGTAGATTTTGACATGGGCGCCATCTATATCAAGTTACTTTTGGAAATACTTTTGCCTGTAGTTTTGGGCATTTCGATGCAAAAATACTGGGGTGAATTTGCAAAAACATATCAAAAGCAATTGACCCTTTTTGATAAATCCGTCATTCTCTTGATCATCTACAAAAGCTTTGGTCATTCCTTTGAAGCAAAAGTTTTTGAGTCGATTGATGTGATGACAATTTTGATCATATTTATGTTGACATTGGTTTTGTTTTATTTAATATTTCTTGTGACAGGATATATTGCCAAAACATTGAATTTCAGTAAAGCAGACCAAATAACGGCCCAGTTTTGTGGTACTAAAAAGTCATTGGTCCACGGTACGGTTTTTTCCAAAATTTTGTTTCCTGCAAGCTTCCCATTAGGTATTTTACTACTGCCATTGATGATCTTTCACGCCATTCAGATTTTCATTATTAGCATCATTGCTACAAGAATGGCTAGAGAAAATGGCATTCAAAATAATAAATAATTATACCTGTGAATAGGATCCAAGTTGGAGGATTACTTTCAAATACAACTTTATTATCCTCAACTTATTTACTTTTGTACCTCATCACATTTTATCAAACACGACTATGAGTGCGAAAATGATTAAAATACTTTTTTTTGGAGCGGCCAGGGAAGCCAGTGCTATTCATGAAATTGCCATCCAAGAACCATTGAATACTATAGGAGAGTTGCGCGATTTTCTCCTTGAAGAATATCCAAGATTAGCTTCCTTAAAATCTTTTGCTTTTGCACAAAATGAAGAATATGTGGAAGATACAGAAAATACACTTTTAATAGACCATGCAACCATTGCTATCCTACCTCCCGTGAGTGGTGGATAATAATCAAGAAAAATAAATGGCAGAAGATATCAAAATAACATTGCTTCATACAGCGCTATCCAGCGAACAAGCCTTGGCATTCGTAGAAGACCCAACTGCTGGTGGAATCGTAACTTTTGTTGGAAATGTGCGCAATCATTCACAAGGCAAAGAAGTCCACTATTTAGAGTTTGAAGCATATGAAGCCATGGCCATCAAAGTAATGGATGAAATAGCTCAAGAAATGAAAGCCAAATTTCCAATCCATAAAATATACACTGCACACAGACTTGGAAAAGTAGCAATAGGTGAGTCGGCTGTCATCATCGCAGTCAGTGCATCCCATAGAGCAGAAGCATTTGACGCCACAGAATATATGATTGATGAGTTGAAAGCTCGTGTACCCATTTGGAAAAAGGAATATTGGGTTGATGGCAGTCACTGGGTTAATGCGCATCCTTGACGGAAACCGGAGGACCGGTTCCGATAGCTATCGGAAGGAAACCGGATAAAAGGAGATGGGAAAGCCGCGAGCTACGAGCTATCAGATTTCAGATTTCAGCGGTCAACTTTTTATGGAATAAATTGAAGTATGCCTCTATTTCTATAATAAACACTTTAAAAATATTGAGTCTTTCTGATTTATGGAGCTAGCTTATAAGGTTTTTAGTCCCGAATGAGACAAAATATGGGTAATCAATCAAAAATGAGAAATCATCGTGCCGTCAGGTACGACATGTTAAAAGTGTGGAGGTGCCATGATCTATTGGATGTCAGATGTCAGCATTCAGCTTTTCCAAATTTTAGGATTCCTATCCATATATAGAACATCATAGAAAGGGACATTCCCCCTCATTTACCACTGGCTTTAGCCTGTGGTAAACTACCAACCTCCTAAAACTGGGCTTTAGCCCAACATCCCGTAAAATAGAATTGACTTTAATTGTTATAATGTGGAGAATCAAATTAATCATTAAGCGCTTACAAACATTTTTCATTTCAACACCTTTCACCATTCACCATTTACTATTTACTAAAATCGCATTTCACATTTCACACCACTCACCATTTACTATTTACTATTCACTATTTACCATTCACTAAAATGCAAACAGATCAAGAATAACCTTATATTCCTTTGAAATAAGATTTATTCCAACAATGGCAATAAGCACAGCAGTCACAAATCTCACATGCTCAGGTTTGAGCGAAGTAATCACCAATCTATTACCAATTTGGCCACCCACTAAAACTACCAAGACCAACATACCCAACTTCGGATAATCAATGACAGGATTTCTACTAAATTGACCAACTAGCCCTGCGATCGAATTTACAAATATGAAAAAGCTTGCAAGGGCTGCAATTTCTGCCGCTGCCTTCCATCGTTGCAAATGCAAAACTGGCGCTAGGAAAATGCCGCCACCTATGCCTACCAAGCCTGATACAAATCCGATGATTCCACCCACAATGGGCAAGGTGATTTTATTGGGACGTTTGACTGTAAAACGGTCGTAATCAATGAACATGAGCAAAGCGCCTATCAGCAAAACCAAACCCAATAAAAGTAAAAAATAACTCTTAGGTAATTGGATTGTCCCGCCTAGGAAAGCCAGAGGAATACTGGCTGCCATGATTAAAATGGCATCATACCACGGTTTTATACCCTTCAAATGAAAATTAATGATGGAACCAAATACCACAACTATATTACATACCAAAGCTATGACTCGCATTTCTTCAATGGGATACAAGGCAATTGCTAAGATCGCTAAATAGGATGAACCACCTCCAAATCCTGCTGAAGAGTAAATGGTTGCAACAACAAAAAATAAAAGTAAGATCAACCAAAATGACACGCTAAAACAATTTTTTCATTTCTTTAAATTGGAGCACCGCCTGCTCATTGCTATAAGGTCTTAAACCCAACTCAACCATTACTTTTGCCAGTTGCTCGACATGGATAGAGGTATATTTCCCAAAAATGCCAACTTTCTGTGTCCATTTTCCAAATAGTACCTGGGAAATGGATTCCATCGTACGATTTTCTTGCCTGTCACCCAATAGGAGGCCAGGTTGAAGAAAATACAAGCCTTCAAAATTAAGCGTTTTTAAATCCTCTTCCAATAAGCCTTTCACCTTGCTATAAAAAATGTTACTCTTTGGATCTGCACCAACTGCAGAAATCAACACACAAGTTTTTGCTCCATACTTTTGAGCCAATTTTGCTGACTCAAAATTGTAAGATCGGTCAATTTTTTCAAAATCCTCCTTACTTCCAGCTTTCGCAATTGTTGAGCCCAAACACAACATGACCGTATCAATATTTGAAGGAAGAGTTACCGCAGAAATCTTTTCAAAAACTATGGGTAGTTGAGTTAGTTTTGCGTGGTTAACCGGTATAGGTTTTCTTACCAATGCAATCACCGATTTACAGCGACTATCTTCTAAAAGTAAATCCAAGACTTCTCGCCCCGTTAATCCACTGGCTCCAAGGAGCAAAATCGTCTTAGACATTATGTTGTTTTATGAAAGCTTTATATTAAGTTATTAAAATTTCGCTACTATTCCTCCATTGAAATGAATACCAATTTGAGGATATCCATACCAACGTACATTTTTATTGTTGAGTACATTATAAGCATCAAAATAAAGCCCCACCTTTTCAGTAATCCAACCTTCAAGTCCAAAATTTAAATCAAATAAATTGGTGGTGTGTACTTGTATTGGCCTGCCACTCACATCTGGATAAACACTGGATGTTCTATCGGCCATGTATAAATCTCCTTTTAGGGTTATCCTGTCTCTGATGACGTCCAATTTTGCATAAACATTGCCTTCAATAGACAACAAACCATAAGCATCTTTGGCAATCTCTCCATAGAAATTTTTGGTCAAAATACCACCAATGGTTATTCTGTCATTTAAAGCAAAGTCCGCGCTACCATTGATAAATACTGTATTCATTTCGGTGTAATCTACAGAAGGTTTATCATTGGATTCCAGGCTTCTGACCCTATAATTCGTAAACAAAGGCTGGTTGATATTTTTTCTGAAACCAGCTCTTGCCTGGTAAGAAAGGAAATTGATATCTCCTCTGATGCCTCCAAAATATTCTTGACCCACGTTCACATTGATCGTATCCAAAATGGTATTTACCCAAGGTGAGAAAGTTATCAAGTTTCTCAAATCATTGATTTGCTGTCTTTGGTCAACTCCCAAAAATATTTGGAATTGTTTTTCAGCAAGTGCATAAGATAAATCAACGGTCGGAAAAGGTCGGAAACTACCACCATCTACCAATAATTCTGCTCCAGCTTTGATGTTGATGGCTCCTTTGTGGAAATGAAAGTAAGGGTTGAAATCCAAAACGAAATAATACTTAGACTCCTTAGTTTCACTGATCCTGTTCCTATATCCGTAACTTGAAATCGGCATTTGTATACTTACATTTTCATTCACCTGATAAGAAAATTTACCATCAACACCTATGATTTGTTCATTTGCATTAAAGTTGGTGGTATTGAAAAAATCAGTTTTAAAATTGAGGTCATAGTCAATATTTGAACCAGTTTTTTCTACATTCTGGATGCCAATAAAAGCGCCATAAGAATTGGTATTTCGTTTGAGCAATTCTTCGTCAACAGCCATACTCTGATCTGCATAAATGAAATAAAAATTTCGCCTATCAATCAAATAATTGATGCCGCCTTTCACAAACATATTTTCCTTCAATCTGTATTTGATTCCAATCTGACCCTGACTGCTCGACATTTTTTGAAGTTCAATCTTTTTGGTATTGTCAACTCCTGCATAATCAAATTGTGCATTCAATTCATATTTATCATTGCCGGCTGTGGCAAATCGCATTCTGAAATAAGGATTTCTTGCGTTGCCATAACCAGCTTTCAAAAACAATTGTTTTGATTCAAAAGGGTCCTCAACATTCATTGCCAATGGCTTTATAATGGGGTCAGGATATTTGATTTCCAAAGGCACAATCGTCACGTCATACTGATACACCTTCTTTTGAGGTTCTACAACCACTATTTTTGGACTCACGGGCACTTTAATGGCATCTTCTAGCTGTACCTCAAATGCTTTTACCACTTCGACTTGCTCAGTTTCTATCTGTGCCCACGAAGGCAGGATGACAAAAAAAGTGAAGGCCGCTATGAGAATATTTATCTTTTTCTGATTCATCATTTTTCTTTAATTCAATTTTTCAACATTAAACTATCAATTACCACCATTCAGATTTTGCATTTCCAATAAATTGGATGCCGCTGGTTTCACCCTGCTTTGTTCTGCTTCAATTCCTTCCAATTGTTTCAATTTAGCATTGGCAGTATTGATGATTCCCTCATCGTCCTTGAAATTTTCAATCACTGCTTCCAATGCTGCTCTTGCATTGAGTAAATCATTTCTTTTCACATAGATATCGGATAATAAAATGATGCTCTTTGCCACCCAGAATGGATAATTGCCACTGGCTTCATTGGTGATATTACATTGATTTTCAGCGGATTTGTATTGCCCAGCCTTAAAATATGCTTCTGCAATCAGGTATCTCGATTCTGCAGCTTGGCTGTTATTTGACATGGAAGCTACTTTCTCAAAAGCGGCAATGGCTTGTTCAGAATCATTGTTTTTATAATGCGTTTTACCGAGGTAATAATAAGCTGACGCCTTTTCTTCATTGCTCGACAATTTACTACCGATCACTTTGAGCCCGTAATCATAAACATCCTTATCAACGCCAGTTCTGAAAGCACTCCTGAGCGCGCCTAGTTGTGCATTGTACTTTTCAGTTTCATCAGTGATTAGTGATTCATATTTTTTATAATAAGTCAAAGCATCATTGAAATTTTGAGAATAGTTGTAGGCTATGATGGCCGCTTTGATCAAACTTCTTTCCAGATATGCACTCGAACCCTGCTCAATGATTTTTTCATAATCCTTTACAGCTAGGCCGTAGTCTTTATTCAAATTGTAACAATCTGCCCGATAATAAAAGGCGTCGGTCCTATAAAATCCTTTGGGAAATCTGTTTAGATAATCTGAGAATGATGATATAGCTTTTTTATAATCTGCATTGAGATAGAAGTTTTTAGCAATGGTGTAGTTTAATGAGTCTCTAGAAAACTCTGTGAGCTCAAATCCTGGAATGGAATCTACATAGGCCAAATAATTGTCTGCCTGCCCGAGGTCTTTGATATAAATCTCCTCAATACCCAACATGGCTTCACCACGTTCCTTAGGATTAGGTTCATTGGACATTACCCTTTTGTAATATGCCAATGCACCGTTTATGTCACCTTGATTGTAGGTCAATAATCCCAATCGCAGTAAAGCATTGTTATAATATTGCGACTTTTTACCTTCATTTTCGACTAGACTTAAGTACGATGCTGCTGCTTTATCGACAGAACCACTTGCCTGATAGGTGTCACCCAAAACAAAAGAGCATCATCGTAGTATTCAGACTTTGGATAGTCATCTCTAATTTCTTCAAGGGTTAATATTTTTTTGAATGGATCACCTAGCAAACCCTCGATTGCTGCTCTTTGATACAATGCATAAATAAACCCTGCCTGTTTTCTCGAAATGGCTTGATCATAAAACTTTTTAGCATCAGCGTAATCCCTCAATTTGAACAAACAATCTCCAGCCCTTATAAATGCATCGGGTAAAACTCTATTGAGGATGACATCATCTGTCAAGTTGTTTCGATTGGAATTTAAGGTCACAATAGCGTTTTTAAAACCTTCCTCAGCTTCTTCGTACTGCTTCAATTTCAAATAGTTGTATGCTTGATAGTAGGAAGCCAAACCTGTGGATGCCTCTTGTGGCAAATCGTTGACTTTATTAGCAAGTGTAAAATACTTGTCAAACTCCTTGATACTCCTCGTATAATCATTTTTATCAGAGAAAATTCTGGCAATCCAGTATTGACTTTGGGCATAAAAATTACCGTCCTTTGGATATTGCAAAGATTTGTAAAACAGCTTTTCAGCTCCAGCTTGATCACCTTCCAGATATAGTTGTTTTCCTCTTTTGAGCGTGAGATTCTGATAGGTTGCTTCTATTTTTGGTGACATCCTTGGCAAGGACTCAATGATAGAAATACTATTGGCATAGTCTCTGGAATTATTCAATATGTCATTGATGATGTCTTGTGCTTCTGCATAATAAGGAGATTTACTATCGATTTCGATCAAAACGTTGATGCCTTCTCGCTCATAACCCAATTCTGCACTCACCTTACCATAATTGAAGGTTGCTTCCTCTTGCATACCTAAATCGTATTGCATCTGGCTTACTTTTTTGAAAGCAGCTCTTGCAGATAATTTATCATTTAACTTGAGATAACAATCTGCCATGTAATAATTTGCCTGTTGGCCGAGCTTAGAATCTTCGTTGGATATTTCCAAAAAGTTGTTCTTTGCTTCCGAGTATTTTTTGGTCTGGTATTGTGTAAACGCCAATTGATAGAATTCCTCAACCGTCAACTTAGGCGTATTTTCTTCATAATATTCTAAATGAGGCAACGCTCTGGCAAAGTCTCTTTTAATGTAGTATGCTTGTCCAAGGAGTTGTCTTATTTCTTTTCTATTATTGACTTGAGGTTCGTTGATTTTTTGTTCCCCATACGCAATGAGTTTGTCGTATTCCTTCTGCGCAAAATAAATTTGTGTGAGGTAATATGGAATATAAGGTCCATAAACCGTTGATTCACTGGCTTTTTTGAAACTTTCCACAGATCCACTGAAATCATTGGCAAAGTATTGAGTCATGCCATGATAGTAGTTTACTGGGTAAAAATATTCATTCCTCACCTCCTTTACTCTTGCAAATTCTTTTTGAGCTTCTACAAATTTCTTTTGCACAAACAAGGAATAACCCTTTTTAAAACTGGCTTCAGACATCTCTAACAATCCAAGATCATTGAGATCCAACTTTTCATAATAAAATACTGCGTCGGTATATCGCTTATTGTTGTAATAATAAGAAGCAAGTTCAAGAATTACCGGTTGGCTGATTGGATCTGGAAAAAATTCATCAATGAAAGTGATTACTTCATTTTCTGCTTGGGGTAACTCCAACCTTAAGGAACTGATGACTGAGTTGGCTTTTGCATCTCTGACCAATCGCTCAAATTTATCGAAATGCGGTTGATCAGGAACCTTGATATATTCCTCCATTTCGTACATTGATGGCAGATATAAAGACTTGTCAAACAAGTCTTTACCTGTTTTGTACTCATCCAACCTATCTCTATACTTTGCTGTTTCTTGTCCTTGCATTTCAACCACAAATAGCAAAGCACAAATTATTTGAATAAAACTCCTCATTTATAGCCTTTTATGTATAAGCATTTAAGCACAAATATATCAAAAAGATAGATATTACTCCTTTTTTAATATGATGTATCACAATTAAAGGTTAAAACGAGAAAACGATGTGGTGTAGTCTTGTAGAAGGGATGTGATCAAAAATGTTTTTGAATTTTTGTTTAAAGGTCACTTTTAGAAAATTTAAATGACGGCTATAAATGAGCTCTTATTTGGATTAGATGGGATAAGATGCATTAACTGCCAAAAGATGTTATCTGACCATTATAAAATATTGTCAGTATATTTGGATTAAATTTTAAGTGATGGGACTACCAGAAGTACAATTTATTTCAATCGAAGAATATCTTGAAACAGAGCGAAATGCACTTTGCAAACATGAATATTATCAAGGGGAAGTGTTTGCAATGAGTGGAGCTTCTTTACCCCATAATTTAATTTTTAAAAATACTTTTATTAATCTGGGAATAAAGTTGCAAGGAAAAACTTGTCAACCATTTGGTAGTGACCTCCGCGTGCACATTCCTAAAAACACCATGTTTACTTATCCTGATATTACCATTATTTGCGGCGATCCTGAAACGTTGGATGACAAAACCGATACAGTGACAAATCCTAGCGTAATCATTGAAATTTTATCAAAGACGACAAGGGATTATGACAAAGGGCAAAAATTCACTTTGTATAGAGATATAAATTCCCTAAAAGAATATCTTCTGATCGATTCTGAATCTATAAGAATTGAAAAATACATAAGAAATACAGATGATAGTTGGCTGCTCCGAGATTACAAAATGCTAACGGACCGTTTCATTATAGAAACAATTGGGGAAGAATTATCACTTGAGGAAATTTATGCTGGAGTTTTGAAATAACCCTAATTAAAATACCGCCCAAATTCATTCTTCCTTCTCGTGATATTTCAAGCCTTTTTCTAATTTTTCAATAGACTTAGCCATTCTTCTTGCTTGTGCGTCCAAACTCTTGGCTCCAAAAACATAATCTACATATTGTTTTTGACTGGTGCCCGACATCTTCTCGAAATGGAATTGTGCTTTCGGACTTTCATATAAACAAGTCAAAAAATCAACTGGAATTTCGATTTCACTTTTGTCTTCAAAGAGCACAATATCCACCGTATCCCCTACTTGCTTTTTGATTTTTTTGCGTATTTCTGCCTTAATAGGTAAAAAGAGCTGATTGCTGGCGGTAGGCCATAGTTTATATTGTTTTATAATATAATCATCTATACTTCCTTTGACAACAAACCAACCAAACGGCAAACCAGATTTGGAATGATTGGGTGGCAGTAAAACATACGACCACCCACCTTTCATTTCCATTTTTTGGATGACAAATTTACCTTTGATGATGGGGTTTGCTGAAGACATGTTTTGAAGATTTGTTTGTCAAATATATCAATCTCCAATTAGAAATCTTAAAAACAGCGGATGAAGTTGATTGAGTTATGCAGGTGTTACTCGGCCGTTAAGGTTGAATAAGGTTTTAAAATAAGAGGTTCATCAAAGAAGCATTCAACACCTTGAGTTATTTTAATTTTATTAAAACTAGGTAAATTGCCAAGTGGTTTGTTATTATTCAACCATTTGGTATCGTCACTAAAATCTCCAGTTTCTTCAAAAACATACTCATTAAAAGTTGTGACCAAAAACATTCCAAGCTCTCCACTATTTTGAAAAGTTACACTCCAAAGATCTGCAACTGGGTCATAAATAATATCAGAATCCACAGGATCTATAATTATAGGTTCTTCATTTGCTAAATTTGGTTGATAAGTTGAAAAAGGTTGCGGAAATTTTAGAACTCTTACGTTGTTTTTAGAATTTTGATTTGCTGATGAAGGTAAATTCAATACAGAATATGGTAAAGAATTAAAACTTATAAAGTCTAAATCCTTGTAAAGTAAAGTAATCTTTCCATTGAAATCTCCCCAAGGATTCTTTTCGAAATAATAACTTTTAGATGCGTAATAAACATTATTATAAGTGTATATAAATCCGATAACTTCCTTAACAATTGCCGTAAATTTGTGATTTATTATTGTATCTGGTTCAAAGACAGCAATTATATGGCAGCCATTTGCAAATGTTGTTTTTCCTGAATATACTCTGGCAGTGACACTATCTTCCAATGAGTAGACTGCGTTGAGATTTACATTTGGCAAATTTTGTTTTTCGTACGCCCCTATGTCAACTTGACTATTAAAAATTCTGTCATTTTTAGCGATATCTTTTAAAGTATATAATTCAGAATAATTCTTACCCCTGTTAACTGAAAAGCTTCCATCACACACATTTAAACCATCGTCTTCATTAAACCAGACATTATCGATACCATTCAAATCATTTTTATTCAAGAACTCAGGATCATGGTCGTAAATGTTATTCAAGTTGTCTCCACCATTTAGTGAGTTGTTATCTTGTAATAAGGTATGTTCCACATTTCTTATTCCCCCTCCATTCCATGAATTTGTATTATCCCAAATAATTGAATTAAAAACATTTATTATAGTAGAAACAGTGTTATAAATTGCTCCTCCCCCACCTGAAAAATACAAATTATCAACAAAAGTACAGTTAGTAAAAGTACCTACGCTTCCAGCTTGCATATAAATTGCTCCCCCATCTACACCCGCTACATTGTCTGAAAAAACAACATTTCTACACTGGGGATTAGAAGCATAATCATAGATAGAGCCCCCTTTGTCGTTGCTAACATTATTGTAAATGGCACAATCTTGAATTTTCACTGATCCATTATTCCGCATATAAATCGCCGCTCCATCATTCCTATCAGCAAAAATACCATCACCTATTTCTATGTTACCAACTCCGTCTGCAAAACCACCTCTAAATCTAAATCCTTTGACGGTGACATTAGTCTGTCCATATATGATCATAATGTGATAGGAATTAATATTTGTACCCAATTCTCCATCCAATATTGTAGGATTAAGTACATGATTTGTTGCGCCTCCTCCTGTCGGATATCCTCCTTCTATTGTTATATTATTACCTATATAAAATGTTAAATCGCGGTTTGTTCCAGTGATGGCTGGTTTATAAGTGCCTCTAGCCACCCTAATCGCTGAAATTCCAGTACAATTATTAGCAATATCTAGAGCAGAATGCAAATATTTCTTTGCTGTTGCCCATGTTTTACCATTTCCTGTATTTGTAGTCCTAGATATATCTACATATATAACTGCACCCATTGTATCGCAGTCGTATGCTGGACCACCGCTTCCGCTTCCTCCACCTCCATTATCATCTGGACATCCCTGACATCGTGTAGCTTTTAGGTTGCAAATTGTAAGGCAGATAAATAATGACATTAAAATATATTTCATTTTTTCTTGTTTTATTGTTTTATCAATCCTTCTGGAATACTGTCTCTCACAACCTTTGGAGAAACTTCCCAAAAAGCAGACACATTGACGATTTTCCAACCATCACTTTCTTTTTCCATCACCCTGGTTTCTTGACTAATTCTATAAAATTTCTTGTCTTGATCAGCATTGTATTGCGTCCACATCAAATAAGCAGCTTCATTTCCAAAGAATTTTACTTTGAGTTTCGTAGCAATGAAATCCGGGTGAATTATATTTTCGCCATTTTTGTAATAGGTCTCAATCCATCCTTTACCTTGTTTGTTGATGGCCTCCCAACCAACTGCAGCATCTGAAGTGCCGTTTGAATTATTCCAAGCTTGCATGGCATAATCTGCATGAGACCAATTGCTTGCCCAGCATTCATAATTTCCATCAAAAAAACACTTGGTTTCATTTTTGATGACTGCCATTATTGCTTGCAATTCTTTTGCTTCATCAAATTCTGGGCTTGCAGCAATGGGAGTTACTTCTGTTTTTTGATTGCAGCTCCAAATAAAATAGGATTGCAAGAAGAGTAAAAATGGATTGTTTCATTTTTTGAATTATTTAATTTTTTGATAGTTTCTTTACTATTGCCTTGCCTAATTGTTCAGCGTTAATTTTTCTGGAGCATTTCACAATCATGCCATTGCTCATTTTCAAAGTTTGGATTTTGGTATATATTTCCAAAATCTCATTTCTGTTGATTAAATAACTTGCATGGCATCTTGCAAAATTTTCACCATCTACTTCATCTTGCCAATGCTTCAGAGTCTTACTCGTAAAAATTTCCTTCCCACTTTTCAAATAAATAAAAGAATAATTACTGCAGGATTTAATCAATATGATGTCATCAATTGGTACACATCTGATCAGATTTCTTTCTCTTATTTGTAATAGTTTTGTTTTGGATTTTTTCAGGTGTTCAATTTCCCGTTCCAAAATGAGAGCCGCATCGCTACATCAAGCTCATGACTTGACTTCAAAGAATAAACGTTATTTGTCTTTTGCATGGTTATATATTTACAATTGCAAAATTGGCTATGCATTGTCGATTGTGCAATAGTTCATTTGTAGTAAATCGATCACAAGTATCTGGATCACATTGTCTTATGAATTTGATTTTTATAGTTCATATGAACTATAAATGATGCATATGTATAGCTTCATTGTTGCTTATGGGGTGTTTCTCGTAAATGTGGTTATCTTTAATTTCCATATTAAGTTTAGAGTTTCACTATGGATACAGTTGCGGCAATTGAAAATTTCTATTTGTTTTTCCAAGGAATTCTTATGTTCCAAGTCCTTTTCTTTGGAGCCTTGTTTTTATTAACTCGGCGTAAAGAAATACTTTATTATAGCTTGATGATTTTCGTGACATGTGTGTATTTTTTCCTCAATGCACCCGATACTTTTTTTAATATTGATGATAACATAGTTTTTAACGCAACTTGGTATTCATACATCAATTTTGCTTTGTTATTGGGCATGATGTTAGTTTATTTAATATTTCTCAGAGAAATATTTGAAGAAACTTATTATAAACCTTATGTCAAACAGGTTTATAAGAGCACACTTATTTTGATTCCAATCACCTACATTGTCTTTGCAATTTGCACTTATTATGAATTTAACAGTAACCTGGTATTTTATGCTGCCCACGTAATCAATGGGCCGTTTTGCACTTTGATTATTATGTATAATATAAAGAAAAAAGGAAATGTTAGATTACTCATGATAGGTATGTTTGTTGTCTTTATAGGTGTGATCATAACCATGATTATGACCATCAGATACAACCAAGGTCATTTTGGTTATTACATTGAAAAATATCCACTTTTGTACATCAGAATTGGCATGCTCATAGATATTTTATTATTTCAATTTTATTTGATCATCAATTGGGTAGACCAAGAAAAAAAGCTTGCCCTGCAAAAAATAAATGCACAGCTTGAAATAGCAAAAATGAAAAATGAAATCAATAGAGAATTACATGATAACGTTGGCACATCATTGAGTAAGATCAATTTGCAGTCCTATATGGCTGTTCAGAAATTGGATGATCCTGGTTTTAATGCGAGCAACATTTTTACCTCCATCCAAACTGAAGCTCAGACGACCATTCAGAAAATTAAAGAAATGGTTTCAAGTGAAGACTTGTTGGTCAACTTTGAAAAAAAATTAAAAAAATTTTTTAATAAAAATAATATTGTAAAAATATTTTTTTGATTTTTTTTTTAGTGTATTTTAATTGGAGAAATTAAAAACATAATTTTTTATTTTTTTTTTTGTAAATTTTTTGAAATTTTATATTGTAAAATAATTTGTTGTTTTTTTGGTGTTGTTTCTTTTTATATTTTTGGCATTTTTAAAAATAAAGAAAAAATATTATTTAAATTAAATAAAAAAATTAAAAAATTATTGTATATAATTGTTTTTATTTAGTTGTATATATTTTTTTAATTTTTTTGGAGAAAAATTATAGAGGAAAAAATAAATAAATGTAATTAATATGGTAAAATATAAATATTTAAAATTGTTTTTTTTTTAAATAATTAAAACAAATTTTAAATAATTTTTTTTTTTCGTTAAATAATTTGGAAAATTTTTTTTTTGAAATTTTTAAAATTAAAAAATATTTTTAAAATAAAATTAAAATAATAAATATTTGGAGGATAGTCTTTGTTTGAAAACCTAAGCTTATGCAAAAGAAATGTGTGAATCAAAAGGAATCCATTTCAAAAACGGCATTGATTCAAATTCAGATATGGGTTTGTCATTAGAAAAAAAATACCAATTATTTCTCATAGCAAAAGAAGCGATCAACAACTCAGTTAAATATAGTGAAGCTACTCAAATAGCAATCGAATTAAAAGCACAAAAAGATGGATTCTTTATGAAAATCAAAGACAACGGCATCGGTTATGACTCGGATAAAATTAAATCTGGTCAAGGCATCATCAATATGAAATATAGGGCTAAACGCATTCACGCAGATATTCAAATCATGAGTCAAGTGACATTAGGTTCGACCATCACAGTGTTTCTGGAAACGTAAATTCGATGAATATTACCAATGCAATCTGAAAGTTTTTTTAAACGTTTAAATTGGAAGAAGATTACATATGGTCAATTTTAGTGCAAGGCTATTACTCAAAAATCAGGTATTTATGAAAATTAAAAGTATTCTTTCATTCATAATTTGCATCTTATTATCACTTTGTTCGGCAAAAGCACAAAGTGCTCAAAATCCCTGGAATATAGGGATTCACATTACAGGAAATGCTGGTAAAATGTTATGGGCTGGTGAAGATGTAAATAATCCCAATTTCAGTTTAACTTACCCTGAAACTGTTTTTAGATTGGGCTACGGATTTGGTACTTCAGTAAGTTATTCAGTGACAAACAGATTTTATATACCTTGTAGTTTTGATATAATTAATAGAAAATTTGCAATTGCAACGGGAGGAGTTGCTACCGCTATTGATGAGAATTTTCAATTAATAGCCATAGATGCCGATCATATTGACTACAAAATCAATCAAGCTTCTATAGCATTAGGAATAGGTTTTAAGTTGCTTGAAAAAATTGGCGTAGAGTTACTTCCTTATTACCAAATTGCCATTACGGATCAAAAACTCAAGATTGGAAAAGTCATAGATTGGAGAAAGTCGGATTTTTTTCAACAAAGTCAAGATTATGGAATCTCTGGAAACTTGAAATTTATTGTAAATAGCTTTTATTTAAAACTAGGCTACCAGTATGGTTTGAAGGCCATTGAAGAATATTGCGCTTTTGATGCTAATGCTCTACCCTTGGGCAAATACCAAATCAAAAATACGATGGGTCTTGTGAGTTTGGGTTATACTTTGTGAAACTGATTGGTTTGGATTTCATATTTATGTTCAATACTTAAAATGTATTGGTTCAATCAACCAAGATAATTCTTTTGGCTAAAGCCAATATTCTTTTTCTGTTTCCCAACAGCTAAAGCTGTTGGCTATGGATTAAATATGCCGCTTATAAATGAGCGATCGATATTGTTTTTTATTTTAATCATTACTTTGCTACTGGCTTTAGTCTGTGGATAAAAACCAATGGACACTAGGTTGGGTTTTAGCAAAACACTATACATGTTTTTGGCTAAAGCCAATATTATTTTTTATTTTTTTTTACCAACAGCTAAAGCAGTTGGCTAGGCACCAATTTGCTGGTAATCATTTTAATTCCTATGTTGGTTTTATTTTAATCATTTCTTTGCTACTGGCTATAGTCTGTGGATAAAAACCAATGGACACTAGGTTGGGCTTTAGCAAAATACCATACATGTTTTTGGCTAAAGCCAATATTATTTTTTATTTTTTTACCAACAGCTAAAGCAGTTGGCTAGGCATCAATTTGCTGATAATCATTTTAATTCCTGTGGTAATTTTATTTTAATCATTTCTTTGCCACTGGCTTCAGCCTGTGGATAAAAATTAATGGACACTAGTTTGGGCTTTAGCCAAATTACTTTTGAGATTTGGAATTAGTCAATATATTTTTCATTTACAACAACATCTGAAGCAGTTGGCTAGGCATAAATATGCTGGTAATGATTGATTTATCTAAATTGTTTTTTAATTCAATCATTTCTTTGCCACTGGCTTTAGCCTGTGGATAAAAATTAATGGACAAAATGTTGGGCTTTAGCCAAATACCATGCATGCTTTTGGCTAAAGCCTACATTCTTTTCCATTTTTCCCCCGAGCAGCTGAAGCTGTTCGCTAGGCATCAATATGCTGGTAATGATTGATTTATCTAAATTGTTTTTTAATTCAATGACTTTGCCGCTGGCTTTAGCCTGTGGATAAAAAGCAATGGACACCAATTTGGGCTTTAGCCAAATTACTTTGGGGCTTTGGAATTAACCAATATATTTTTTCATTTACCACAACATCCGAAGCAGTTGGCTAGGTATAAATATGCTGGTAATGATTGATTTATCTAAATTGTTTTTTACTTCAATGATTTCTTTGCCACTGGCTTTAGCCTGTGGATAAAAATTAATGGACAAAATCTTGGGCTTTAGCCAAATACCATGAATGCTTTTGGCTAAAGCCAATATTATTTTTTATTTTATTACCAACAGCTGAAGCTGTTGGCTAGGCACCATTTTTCCCAAATAGCTGAAGCTATTGGCTAGGCATCATTTTTCCATAACAGCTAAAGCTGTTGGCTAGGTATTATATTTCCTTAACGACCGATATTTGGGTTCCTTGACCAATCTGGGATTCCAAATTAAAAATAGCTCCCATTTTTTGTGCCCTTATCTCCATACTCTTCAAACCATGCCCAAAAATATTTTCTTTACCATAGCCAAAACCTATTCCATTATCTTTTATATTTAAATGAATGTATTTTTTTTGAACCAAACTCAAACCAATGTTCAAGGTGGTTGCATGGGCATGTTTGGTTACATTGTTTATGGCTTCTTTTAAAATCCGCATAAGTTGCTTTGTCGTATGACCATCGAGGTAATAATCAACAGTTGGTATAGGAAAATCAAGATTGATTTGTAAATCCATGCTGTCAGCAAAGTCATTGATAAAAAGCCTGATTTCTTCCTGCAATTCACTTATTTTTTTTGGTTCAGGATTTAGATCTGTAATTAAACTGGAAAGCATTTTTTTGGAATTGGTCGCCTTTCTAGATAAATCACCCAAAGCATGTTTTACTTCCTCATCTAGTGACGGAGTAAACTGCATTACATGGGCAGAAAGTGCAATTTTTACTAATTTTTCTCCAATATTATCGTGCAACTGTTTCAGAATACCTTGTTTGATTTTGACAAATTTTTGTTCTTGTTCTGTTACTGCCTGAAAAAGATTGTGCACTAAAAAAAGCAGAGAAATGAAAATTTGAGGTAAGTAGCAAAAGAAATTGACTAAAGAATGCAATCTGAAATCATAGGTGATTATGTTATTTTCAATCAAAATGATCAACCCAAAAAAAGTAAAATGGCAACCATAAAATAACAACAAAAGGAAAAATTCGAGTGATTTAAAAGTCAGATATTTAGAAAGAGCTATATACAATGTCATCAGTAAACACATGCCAGCCAAAATATAAGGTATCGTGATAATAGTTCTATAAAATCCAGGGTACCATAAAACATCATAATGCAAAAAACCAAGAATAGCCACCACTAAATATAAGAAACTGGTAAAAATGAATAACCCATTCAATTTAGGAAAATCTGTGCGAAACTTAAACACACTTCTACTCAATTCCAAGAGCGCAATACTGCTGAGGCAACCGAAAAAAATAGGCGAATTCACCTCAAACCAAGGATAATTACCCCACAGATAGAGTGAACCATACCCACTTGTAGATATTAAATAACACAACCCAGAAGCACCATAAATTAAAAAAATAAAGATGTTCCAACTTGGTGCCTTATAGTGTTTACTCAAAAACAACAATATAACCATGATCATCATGACGATGATGTTGTAGATAAACAATATCTGATATAGGATGTCGGTCCATTTAAAATAAACTCCTCTACTCACATCGACTAAATGGGGAGTAATGGCGATATCAAACTCTCTCCCATAAATTTCCATCTCTAGTTCATAGGTCACACCCCTTTTCAAAATAATGGGCAATGATAATGTGCGGTCCATAGTTGGCCTTAGACTTGCAGGAATATTACATGAGGTAAATGGGGATTTGTAAATTGAACCATCATCACCTTTCAAACTAAACCTCGCAGTATCCAATTGTGCATTATGAAAAAAAAGCAAAAATGACCGATCGAGCAAACCTGTATTCTTTACTTTACATTTTACTGAATGCAAAAAATCTGGTCTTAGTCCAATATTTACATTTTGTTTCTTTTCCTGGTCTATATTTTTAGCATTGTAAATCACACAGGATTGCCCAAGAAATACTTCAAACTTGTGTTGACTAATATTGATCACTTCTTGTCCCCATGAGCCTAAAGAGAAGACTAATAACAATGTAATGATCATGTACTGCTTCATGTTAAGGAAGATATTTCTATGATCAAATGTAAATGCTCATCTCTAATGACATGGAGTTGACTTAGATGCAGGTTGCGAAATTTTTTCTCGATCTTTTCAAAGTCTTTTATAATGGCTGCTTCCTTTTCTTGTGGAAGTTTTGCAAAAGTATATTTCATCAATATTTGATCTGGTGAATGCTGCATCAATTGTACAGTAACTTTGCCATGTATAGACTTGATGATTTTAATGGCTTCATCAAAAATAAAAATCAAATGACTTTTTACCGAAGGTTGAATTTCTATTTCATTTAAATGTGCGCTAGGAATGATTTGAAGTTGATCATCAGATAGGTCTGAAGAAGACACCATTTCCCGCAGATATGTGCTCATATCCAATAACTTATCATAGGAAGGGTTGATCACAAAAATAAGATCTTTGAGCTTTTTATTAGCTCCTATAGCTTCAGTCCGAATGTTGGAAAGCTGTTCATTTAATGCAGGTTTTTTAATGCTCAAAACGTGAGAAGCTAAGCTGATTTTAGTAATTTCAGAACCAATCTCATCGTGTATATCATGTGTAATTTCCTTTCTGAATTCTATCAACAACTTATTTAATTCTTTCAGTTTATCCAAAAATTTCAAAATTAGAAAGGTCAGTGTTATGATGAGTTGAGGGAAATAAGTGAAAAGAATTCTCAATGCATGTTGTCTGAAATCATATTTCATCATTCCCAACTCTAAACTGATGGTGATTGCTGTATAGATGATCAAAAAAATAAAAATGGCTAAAAACCAAATATAAATTCCTTTCTTTTCTATAAATGCTCTATACATACCAAAGCCCATGACAACCATCAAAGCCAGAATCAGCAATAAATAAGAAATCGTAATGAATAGTATAAAAAGATTTAAAGGGAATCCTGGCCAAGTCATGAAAAAGCCAGGAAGAGCGGTCAAAAAGTAAAAAGTGGCAACCCAATCAATCAATTTAAACAATTTGGGAAATCTGTTTTTTATTTCTAAAGCTCTGTTGCAAAAAATCAAAAAGGCAGCGCCACTTACCGCACCAAAAAATATAGCTGCATTGAGTTCAAACGCAGGATAATTTCCCCATATATACATGCTTCCCACACCACTTGCAGCCAAAACATAACATACACTGATGATCAGGTAAATCTGGAACCAAATGATCTCTGGAAATCTTATTTTTTTTGTCCAAACATAATAGTTAAAAAATAAACTGGAAATGATGAGCAAAATTGAACTAGCTATCATTGCGTAGAAACAATAATCTGTCCAATAGAAGTTTATGCCTTTGTTGGGTTCGACCAAAGTTGGCCTGATGGTCAAGCCAAATCCCATACGGTAGACCAAAACATATACTTGGGAGGTTGTATTTTTTGGCAAGACTAATGGCAATGATATGGTCCGGTGATTGGTGGCTCTTCTTGAAGTTGGGAAAGTGCAACCTGTTTCAATAGATTTATATGTGATCTTACCATTGGATACGACAAAAAGTCTCGCTCTTTCTATTTGTACATTTTGTAAAAAAAGCAACAGTGTACGGTCAGAGTCTGAAACATTTTTCACCTCAAATTTCAACCAATTATAAATACCTGTTTTAACTTTGAAATTATCGGATAGCGGGTATTGCCAATCATGCTTTTGATTCCAATCGATACCGTCTTCTGGAGATTGGATGACTCCAATATTTTTTGCCAGTGTGGTGGATAAAAAAGAATCATCCAGAATCACTACTTTTTGAGCGAGGATTGAAGTCACCATTGAAACAAGCAAGCAAATAGAGACAACAATCCTCATAGCTTTATTTTATTCTACCTCTTAGTAATGAGCTTCACAGCATCGAGTTTATTGTGAACATGCAATTTTTCATAAATACTCCTGATTTGGGCCCTGACGGTGTGGACAGATACATATCGTTCTGTGGCGATTTCCCGGTAGTTCAGGCCTTTATCCAGCGATTTGAGTACTTCCCATTCTTGTTTGGTCAATTTGTCAAGATGGTCATTCTTCTTTGCAGAATGACTAAATGATTCAGCCACCAAACGTGATATTTGTGGAGACATGGGTGAACCTCCTTCTGCAATATCATAGATATCTTGTATCAATCGATCTGGGGACCCCCCTTTCAAAATGTAACCCTTGGCGCCTGCCCTCAAAGCATCAAAAACTTCTTGAGTCTCGAAATGGGTAGTATACATGACAAAATCTGGTTTACTTGCATTTTCTGTACAAAGTTGAACACATTCAATACCAGACATACCAGGTAAGCCTATATCCATCAAAACAATGTCTGTTCTCAAATCAGGTAAAGCATTGATAAAAGCCTCCGCACTGGCAAATAATGCGCAGCAGAGAATATCACCTTTAAGTTCCAATACTTGCTTTGTGAGCCCACGAATTTCTTCATCATCCTCAACCAAACAAACCGTGATTGAATTTACCGCCATCTTAAGTCATCTATACTTACAAAGGTACATGAATCTTTGGTAGATCGCCAATAGTTCATTTGAGCTATTTATGTTTAAAAAAAATCAAATACTTAAATAAAATTACAATTTCAAAATATTAGATTAACACCAACATTAATACTGTAAATATAAAATTTAAAGAAATATATATTTATGTATATTGTAGGTCAAATATTGTATATTTTATTATTTTTGTTTTGAACAAAACATTATTCGTTAAACCAAATCAACTATTATCATGGAAAGTGTTCTTCCTCTTATTATTCAATTAGTCAGTGGTGCACTAGGTGGCACAGCGGCTGGCAAATTACTTCAAAACTTATCAATGGGCAATGTCCTCAATGCGGTTCTCGGCATCGTTGGGGGCGGATTGGGTGGTCAAATTCTGGGCATGCTCAACTCTGGTGGAGAGGCTGCAGCTGCAACAGGCTCGACAGATATTGCCAGTATCCTCACATCTGTAGCTAGCGGAGGTGTTGGTGGTGGCGCACTCATGGCCATTGGAGGTTTTATAAAAAACATGATGAACAAAAAGTAACTCCTCACGGCAAGCTGGATAATCCTTCCAGCTTGCCAATTTTATTTTGAATTATCGTTTGAAAAGGTGAAGCATGAGAATTGTTTGAATTCTTTATCTTTACATCAACAAGGAAATATTCCATTTCTTAAATCGTGTACAAATCGACTTAAGGAACTAATTTCTACAATATTTATACAGTTGCTTGTTGGCGTTGTGCTAAGTTAATGTTGTTGAAATCAAAGGCAAAATGGCATAAATTAAACCATCTTTGTCTTATTAATAATGACAGTCCACGCACCATTGAGCGCTGAAGAAGAGCGTTTTGAATCCATCATCCAAAACTTGATCGACCACCAATTGGGCCAACAAAATGGTTTTTTAAACCGAGATCTTGTAAAAAGTCTTAGAATCAATCTGGAAACTTATTTTTTGCAAAATCAAATGCACGAAGCCGGTATAGGAAAAAATGAACAATTTGATAAAAATAGACTAATCAGAGGTGACTCCATCAGATGGATAGATGATGTACCTGAAAATCCAGCGGAAAAAGAATTACTTGAAATCGTCCAGAGTTTTGTGGACTATTTAAACAAAACCTGTTTTACTGGAATCGACTCTTTTGAATTTCACTATGCTCGATATGATGTAGGAAGCTTTTACAAACGTCATCGAGATCAGTTTCGATCTGACTCAGGTCGTAAATTTTCATTAGTGTTTTATCTCAATGAAGATTGGAAAGAAAGTTATGGAGGTCAATTAGCCGTTTATTTACCCACTCAAACAGAAATGGTTTTCCCAGTGGGCGGAAGAGCTGTCTTTTTTAAAGCTGATGAAATTGATCATGAGGTAAATGTGGCAACACAAGTAAGGTATAGCATTGCAGGGTGGTTGAAAAAAGGGTAAGAATTTTCTTCAATAGTTTATTAAATTTTGTCTCTTGTCCCTCAACCAGGAAAATGTTTAGAATTACTATCTAACGATTATTCTTAGGACATACACTAAAAAAAGAGGCCACTGAACTCAATCAATGGCCTCCTATTCACTTTATGGAAAAGAAAATCCTCTTAAGATTATTCTGCTTTTCCGCCTTTAAGCTCGTCTTGAAGAACTTGTAGTTCGTCCATCTTTCCATCTGCGGCTAATTGAGCTTGTTGAGCCCAAGTACCTGGATCATGGATAGTGTATGCAGGACCTGCTGCATCCAACACTGCCTGCAAAGATTCAACAGATGAAGCTGCTAATTCTGCAAAAGTATGAATACCTGCTGCATTGAGGTGTTCAGCAATTTTCGGGCCGATACCTTCAATAATTTTCAAGTCATCTTTTTTTGTTGAAGGAGCAGCCACAGGAGTTTCTGCCACCGCTTCCGCAACTGGTGCCTCTACCTCTGGAGTTTCTACTACAGCTTCAGCAACTGGTGCTTCTGCAGCAGGAGTTTCTTCTACAGCTTCAGCAACTGGCGCTTCTACTGCCGGAGTTTCAACAGCTGGTGCTACCTTTTCTACTTTTTTAGCAGCTGGTTTGCCTTCCATTTGCTCTTTCAATTGAGAAAATACGTCCAAATCGCCCAGTGTAGCCATTTCTACTTTAGCATTAGTGCTTTGTATATTCTTTCTGGTATCGTTTCTTTCTTT
The DNA here is from genome assembly GCA_016715105.1 of Saprospiraceae bacterium. Lineage (GTDB taxonomy): Bacteria > Bacteroidota > Bacteroidia > Chitinophagales > Saprospiraceae > JADKBO01. Next base: position 216,244 of record JADKBO010000008.1, read on the forward strand.
CTCAACTTCTTGCTTCACCATATCATCAGCTTCTCTCTTGATATCTTCAACATATCTTGAGTGAGAAACCATGATTTTCTTATCATCTCTATTGAACTCAATCACTTTTACTGTCAATGTTTCATCAACTTCAGCTGTTGAGCCATCTTCTTTTCTCAAGTGTTTGATTGGAGCATAAGCTTCAAGTCCGTACGGAAGTTGTACAGTTGCACCTCTCTCGTCTTTTCTTACTACAGTAGCCTCATGGAATGAACCGATAGGGAATACGTTTTCAAAAGTATCCCATGGGTTTTCTTCCAATTGTTTGTGACCCAATGAAAGTTTTCTGTTATCAGAATCCAATTCTATAACTTGTACGTCCATCATTTCACCAACCTTAGTAAATTCACTAGGGTGAGCATATCTCTTAGTCCATGACAAGTCAGAAATGTGGATCATACCACCTATACCTTCTTGTAATTCCACAAATACACCATATGGGGTAAGGTTTTTCACTTCACCTTGATGTCTTGTACCAACAGAATACTTTTCAGCAACTTGTGACCATGGATCCAAACTCAATTGTTTCAAACTCAAAGACATTTTTCTCTCGTCTCTATCAAGTGTTACCACTTTAGCTTCAAACTCTTGGTTTAATTTGAAATATTCTCTTGCGTTGACTGGTTGATTGCTCCAAGAAACCTCAGAAACGTGGATCAAACCTTCAACACCTGGGATAATTTCTAAGAAAGCACCATAATCTTCAATATTTACGATTCTTCCTTTTACTACGCTACCTTCAGCGATATTGGCTTCCAAAACTTCCCATGGGTGAGGCAACAATTGCTTAAGACCCAAAGAAATTCTTTTCTTATCCTCATCAAAGTCAAGTACAACGACATTGAGTTTTTTGGTTGAGTTCAAGCACTTCGTTTGGATGGTTGATTCTTCCCCAAGAAATGTCTGTGATGTACAACAAACCATCCACACCACCAAGGTCCATAAATGCACCAAAGTCTGTAATGTTTTTGACAACACCTTCCAATACTTGTCCTTTCTCCAATCCAGAAATGATTGCTTCTCTTTGCTCAGCTAGATCGCTTTCTATCAATGCTTTGTGAGATACAACGGCATTTTTGATTGCTTCGTTGATTTTCACAACTTTGAATTCCATTGTTTTACCAACGTATGCATCATAATCTACGATAGGTTTAACATCGATTTGAGATCCAGGAAGGAATGTTTCCAAACCACTGCACTCAACGATCAATCCACCTTTTGTTTTGCTGATTACGCTACCTTTGATGATAGTGCCATTTTTGTATGAGTCAACCAAGTTATCCCATGCTTTGATCAATTTTGCCTTCCTTCTTGAAAGTACTAATTGACCATTGATGTCTTCTTTGTTCTCAACATACACGTCTACATAATCTCCAACTTTCAAATCAGGGAAATCTCTGAATTCAGAAAGAGAGATAAGACCGTCAGATTTATAATCGATATCAAGGATTACATCACCTGCATGAATACCAGAAACTCTAGCCTTCACTACTTCAAACTCTTCAACATTTTTGAGAGTTGATTCGTACTTGTCTAAATAAGTTGATTTTTGTTCGCTAGAATAAGCGATGGTATTTCTTTTACCAATTGACCAATCGAAGTCATCATGAGCCGTACTAACATCACCTTGGTCTAAACCAAGATCAATCCCGTCTAAAGAATCATCTTCGATTACTTCTTCATTCCCTGTAGGAATGATTTCATTTTCATCCAACATTTTGATTATCAGATTTGTATCTTACCAACTTTGAGGTAAGAGGTGTTAAAAAATAAATTTCGAGCCGCAAAAGTATAACTTTCTTTTTAAATATGAATGTATTTGCTCAAAATTTTATTGAAAATCAAAAAGTTAGATAAAGTAAACACCCATGAAGTGGACAAAACTGAATTTCTGGATACAATCATGGCAATTTCAGAATACAGAATCGACCGACATGCGATTGCAGGGGGTTTTCAGGTGGTCTGTGGGGCTGTATGCTGTTGCAGTGGTTGGGTTTGGAGGGCAGAGGTGATGTGTAGTTTAAGCCCCGTTTTTTTTAGGATAAATTCTTGCCCATCAATAAAACGAGTCCATAAAAAAGACCTACCACCATTCCTTTTTTCATGATTCAAATTTTTAGTAAGCTCAATGTAATTGTTCTGCCTTACTTGAGATTTTGCCTTTGTGTTCCTCTTTGGGCTTCAAATATTTGTCCAAAAATTCCAAAGTCTTTTTAGCTGTAGTGATTTGATTTTCCTTCTTTACAAATCCATGTCCTTCATCGGGATAAAGTACATATTCAACAGGCACCCCATTTTTCTTAACACCTTCAACAATTTCATCACTTTCGGCCTGAAGTACCCGCACATCATTCGCTCCTTGGAAAACTATCAAAGGTTTATTTATCTTCTCGTAGTTAAACAAAGGAGAAATAGCTCTAAGCCTGATACTGTCACTAGTGTATGGGTCACCTAGTTCATCATACAATGCTTTTCTGAATGACTCCCAATATGGCGGTATACTCTTCAATGTCCTCAACCAATTGGCTACTCCAAAGAGATTCACCCCAACTTTAAATTCTTCTGGATGAAAAGCGAGCGCTCCCAAAACCATGCAACCACCATAACTTCCGCCGTAAATTCCAATTGCAGAACTGTCAATATATTCCTGTTCCTGAAGCCATTTCTTTCCCCAAATACAATCTTTGAGGTCACCATTGCTGTGATCTTTATTGTCGAGTTTGTAGAATGTTTTTCCATACCCACTACTGCCCCGATTATTTACGGCTAATACAGCATAACCATGATTTACCAAATATTGAATGCTATTACTATATCCTATTCTCGTTTGCCCACCAGGACCACCGTGAACATACACCAATGCTCCAACCTGATTTTTCTTACTGGCTTGTTTGGGCTTATAATAAATTGCTGGAATTTCCAATCCATCAAAAGACTTAAATCTTACCACTTCTGCACTCACCAAGTCATTTTCATTGACTTCTGCATTGAGCGAATTAGTCAATTTTTTGAGTGCTTTGGTTTCAAAGTTATAACTATAAAGATTTCTTGGACTAGTACTACTTCCAACACTTAAGAGCATATTCTTTTCGCTTTTCGAGATCTGTACGCTCAACACATCAGCATCCTTGATTTCTGGAAAGTCTATAGCCTTATTAGCTTTGTGGTCAAATAACAACACTTTATTTTTACCATCTTCATTGATGAAAACGGTGTGATATTTTTCATTATGACTCAAATTCATCCCAACAATATCCCACTTATCTTCCAGAATTTTTTCTGCAGCGCCAGAATTTATATTGTATTTCACTAAATAATTAAACTCCCCACCATCATTTGTAGTATAATACAAAATGCTGTCATTTTTTTCAAATTCCATGGCTTGCCATGTTGCCTCATTGTCATTGCTCAAACGTTTGGTGGTTTTTGTCTCCCGATCATATAAATACAACTCATTTTTATCAGTTGTGATGGTTTTTGACAATGCTAAGTATCTTTCTGAATAACTCAATCCACTCACGTCCAAACTAGAATCATTCTGATAAATCAACTCATTTTCAAAAGTCGCCATATTTAACTTATACAAATCGAAAAATCTAGCATCTCTCTTGTTACTGCTGATGTAGGCTGATTGCTCATCCAAACTCCAACCATAAAAACTGTTGGCGCTTCCTGGCCATGGGGTAATGTCTTTTGCAACAGTATCTCCCAGAGTTTGCACATACAGGTGAGCATTCTCATCGCCACCTTGATCAGCATCATATAAAAATTGGTTTGTTCCCGGAACGTACCCTGAGGCCCAATAAGAGTCTTTATCAGATTGGGTGAGCATGGTAATGGAAGTATCACTCAAGGACAATTCTCCAACATTGTAAATTCCTGATTTGTTGGTACCAATCAAAACTTTGGTTTCATCAGCATTAAAATCAGCACCGAAAATGTCCACTGTGTTATAAAGCTGTTCTATGGTATATTCCATTGGAACAACCACTTTTTCTTCCTTTTTACAGGCAATTATTAAGGAAGTAAATAAGATCAAACTAAGAAATTGGTAAGTACCCTTTGGTTTTGAAGTAATCATATTTTTATTGCATTTGGTTGACTGTAAATGTAGTAAATATTTAGATATTTCAATATGAAGTGAATAATATAAAAAAGGGGAACTCAAGTCAATGAGATCCCCTTTTTATTTTATTAGAATAAAAAAAACTATGCCGTTTTCTTCCTTCTTGTTTTGAAGAGTTCAGAAACCTCTTTATCCTTCAAGAAGCCTAGATCAACAAAAGTTGCTGAAACATATTTTTTAATGTCTTGATAATCTTTTCCTCTCTTATCTGTGTAGAGTTTGATACACTTTTCGATGAAGGCCATACTTTCGTTTTTCACTTCCTGATTGAAACGCTCATTATTGAAAATTCCAATGTAAGCAGTTATGATTTTATTGATTTCGAAATAATCACCATAATGCTCAGGACCTATGTTACTCAAGAATTTAGAAATATAAGAATGTACAGATGATCTCAAACATTCATTTTCCAGAGACATACCAGGATGTTTTTCATAATACTTCCTCACCGCTTCAATGGCATCGACATTTACAAAACCTTTACTGTGTAATTCGTTTGTGGTTTTGAAATATTCTATGATTTGCGAATCCTTGATATCGACCAACAATTTACCAATATTGTGCTCATTTTCTGGTGTGATCTTTACTTCCTTACCTGTGAATAAGTTATCATAAATGGCAAAGAATGATTTAGAAAAATTGGTATGTTTTTGTGCAATAGTGTTGATGGCTTTGTTATAAGCTTTTTTAGTTGCATCATCCAATTTGTATTTCAAACCAAAAATGATGAGTAATTCCAAAAACTGGTCACTCTCATATAAAGCTTCATTGCCAATGAAGTTGGACAAGTGTCTCATCAAACTTTCATTATCCATTGTATCATCAGATCTATGAATGATGAATGTTCTCAAGGCATAAAAAGTACTTTTGAGTTCAAATATATTTTTAGGAAATTCTACAGATTTGAAATTTGCATGTTCAAATTGCATTCTGTAGTTATCATAAGCTTGCATTCTGGCTTTAGCATCTCTGAATTTTTCTTGCTTCATGCCCATCAAGTATGTCCTAATCTTTTTATTTGGAATGGAATCAATGATGTTTGTAATCCAAATATCAGAACTCAATGCAAAACCAACTTGAATGGTTTGTCCTATTCTTTTGCGAAGCACTTCAAAATTAGCAGAATTGCAAATGGCTAAAAGAATTTTTTTGAAATGGTCTTGTGGTTTTCTGTACTTATAATTATCATCAATTTCGCCCCTCAAAACATTATATCCCAATATTCTTGGCAAAAACAAACCTTCAAAACCATCTTCCAGAAGGTGCGTTTCAAAAGCTTCTAATTGTAAAGGACTATGGTTTGCTACTTCATTGTAGAGTTGCTCAATTTGTGGCTCAACTTCATCTTGCAATTCTTTGTAGAAAGATTCTTCTTCTTCTTCCAAATATTGGCTCAGTGATTCTGAACCCTGGATGGATGCCTTAATACTTTCAAGAACATCGGCATATTTCTTATCTAAAGCAATCATAACGATTATTTTTTATAAATGAAAACCTGGTAAAGATACTAAGCCTTTACCAGGTTCTAAAAATATTTCCTAAATATACTAATCTAAATTTGTTTCTCCCTTTCTTATAAAAAGTTGTCTGATAAAAAGCAAAAAAATTGCTTAATCAATGGAGAATAATTCAGTGTAAATAACGTGATTTTTTAAGAAACTAATATAAATAACTTCAAAAAGTTATTCTTCTTCGTTTCCACCTTCTGTAGCTGCAAAAGCTTTTCTATCTTCGTCTGAAGCGGCAAATGCATTTCTGTCTTCTTCAGCGGCTGCTACGATTGCTGCTGCTTTAGGCGCACCTGATACTAAAGTTTTGAACTCTGCTTTTTCGCTAGCTACTTTTTGTTTTCTTGCTGCAACTTTTTCTTCTTTTGCACCAAGCCATGCTGCCAATTTTTCATCAGCAACTTCTTGAGAAATAGCACCTTTATTAACACCCATTTGTAAGTGTTTTTTATAAAGTACACCTTTGAATCTCAAAATTGCATTTACAGTATCTGTAGGTTCTGCACCTTTCATAACCCAAGCAAATGCTTTTTCGAAATCAACTTCAATTGTTGCTGGAATGGTAAGTGGGTTGTATGTACCTACTTTCTCGATGAATTTACCATCTCTTGGAGACCTTGCATCAGCTGCAACGATGTGGTAAAAAGGCTTTTGCTTTCTACCTCTTCTAGCTAGTCTTAATTTAACTGCCATGTTGTGTTAAAATTTAAATTTGATTAATATTTCAAACCAGACTACTTTGCTCACAAACTACTCTGGTTTTTAACGGCCGCAAAAGTAATCATAATATTTGGAATATTTCCAATTTTAAAAGAAAAATTTGGCAGCTAGTGCAGGCATGATAGGTAATTGATTCACTCTGCTATACCTTAACCGGTCAAAATAAAATATGTTTTCACGATTATATGTGTTGACAACACTCACATTCAATTCTAGTCCGGTATTCTTGGTAAAGTTGATTTTGTGGCTGAGGGAAATGTCCAATCGGTGGTATGTGGGCAGCCTTCCACCATTTCTAGTTGATGAATAAATAGTACCTATTAAGTCGGGATTGGAGGTCAAGTAATCGGAAGTTGCATTGGATAGCGGTTGATAATTGTAAAAACCTCTGGTTTGGGTAAATGGAAATCCAGTACCCAAGTTCCATCTAAGACCGAAACTGGTATTTTTCTTGCTATCAAAATAGTAGTTAGCTACAAAATTCACATTATGCCTCCTATCAAAAACAGTTGGAAATTCTTGTTTTCCATCATCTCTATTTGCCCACGCCAATGAGTAAGTAGCCCAAATGTCGTACTTTTTCTGTGTCAGCTGCAAACTAATGTCAGATCCATAAGCCCATCCCCTTTCTACTGCATAGTCTGAATCCTGAGCCGATAATTTATTTCTATTGATGACCAAAACCTGTGAAAAGTTTTTATAATATCCTTCCAAATTTAAAGTAAGGCTACTGCCTAAATCTACTTCAAAGCCGGAAACAAGGTGACTTGCTTTGATGAGTTTATTGGAAATAGATTCGCCATCCAAGCCACGCACAGGCTCTTCAGGACCAGTAAGAAAACCATTGAACAAGTTCACAATATCATTGTCATTGCTCGTTGAGAGAATGTTTTGAGAGTAGATGCCTGCTGCGGCTTTAAACCTCAATCTATCCGCCAAATTGGCTTTCAAACCTATTCTTGGTTCTGGTGAAAACCTTCTTTGGGAGGCATAATACATTGCCCTAAATGAAGGTTCTATGACAATTCTTTCTGTTGCATATTTGTATTTGACAAATGTTCCAAGTTCAGCCGTGTTTTGATTTTGTCCCAATCGAATGTTGAATGGATTGGTAAATTCAAAATCAGTACGGATGGCTCTGAAATCAAATCCATATTTAATTTCACTTTTGTTGCCATAATAATTGAAATTGATATTACCACCAATTTCTTGTACAGCACTTTTTCTAGGAGCGTTGTCCCCTTCAATAATAGAAGTATTATAATCTGAATATCCTACCACCCCATCGATGATGAGACTGCTTGATTCAGGTATCAAAAGAAAATCTCCGCCAAAACCAGTGTTGTCCCAACCAATTTGAGCAATAAAAGGATTGGAATATTGATCTTTAAAATTAAATCCAAAGAAATTGAATTTGCTACCTCCACCCGATGCGATAGAAATTTTGCCATACAAATCTGTAAAATCAAAAGGTAGACCTATACTATCTCCTACTGATGCATATTTATAAACATTGTTGTCAAATTGATCAATCAATGATTTTTTGCCTGTGAGGATCATGGAAATACTGGCTCCCTCGTCATCAAACTTTTTGAGAGGTGTCTCAATGAGCACTTTTCCGGCAAATGGACTTACTGATGCAAAACCAGCAACTCTTTTTTTGTTACCTTCTCTGGTTTTGATGTCCACAACTGCCGAAGTTCTTCCGCCATAGGAAGCATCAAATCCTGCAGTATACACATCTACATTACGGATTACATCGGTTTCAAAAGCAGAGAATAAACCCAATGAATGGAATGGGTTGTATATATTCAAACCATCAAGAAGAATTTTATTTTGAAACGGTGAACCTCCTCTTATAAAAAGTTGTCCTCCCTGATCTCCAGTAGAAACAACTCCTGGAATGACTTGTAAATATTGAGCAATGTCTGGTTCTCCTCCTAAGGAAGGTAGAGCTGTGATTTGCTTTTGAGTAACTGTAAGTTTAGAGACCTGAATTTCTGTTTTTGCGGCACTTCTTTTGGCGCTCACATCCACAGCATCAAGAGTAATGCCTGACTGGCTTAATAAAAAATTCTGAGTGATGATATTATCGCCGCTTACCTCTTTTGAAAGCTCTTGTGTCTCAAAACCAAGATAACTTACTTTTATGATATATGTGCCTTGAGAAATGCCATTTAACGTGAAAAAACCATCCATATTGGTTGTAGTTCCTAAAGAAAGACTCTCAATGAACACATCCGCAAAAGCAATTGGCTCTCCCGTTTGTTTGTCAAATACTTTACCTCTGATAATGGACTGAGTAAAAGCCACACAAGTAAAACAAATCAAAATAACAACCAATAAGTGCTTTCTTAGCATAACATCAATTTAGTAAAATTTACATTTAATACAATTGGTCATCTTCAGGTTCAGGTACGCCCAATGGATTGATACTCCTCAAATCTAATGAATCGACTTTTTTCACTTTTGTCAAAAGAAATTGCATGTCAAATAACGACATCGGCCCCACTAATAATAAGGTATCAGGACTGCAAAGTTTAATTTCAAGCGAAAATTCCTCTTCGGTGTTGATTTTTATGATCCCATTATTGAGCGTATAATTCAATTTTTGGCTTTCATCAAAAAGATTAGAGGAAAAGCTTTGATCAGGTTTAAATTCAAAAAAGCCATCTTGCAAAGTATTGGTCACTCTATCGTTGCGGATCACAGTATTGAAAAACCACTTTCCTGTCACATCGCAGACTGGTTTTTCTTCTTTACAAGCAAAAAGTAAAAGGCAAAAAGCCAAAAATATTATTTTCCTAGGTTGCATACCTACATTTGATTATGGGACAAAACTAAAAATAAATTATATAAAGATGGATGTTTATCGCTTAACATATTAGCGCGTTTCTATTGCATTTTGATCAAAGTCACTAAAAAAACATCGTTTTCAGGAGGTTTGGCTAGATGAAAAAAAACAAACTGAGGCTTTAAAATTAAGGTTATTGAACAATATAAAATGCCACCAAACATGCTAAACCATTTACACTACCTTCAATTTTACTTTTTTGGTTTTTAATTTCTCCTTGTCCAATTGTTCAATGGCGTGATCGACTTGATGATTTTTTACAGCAACAAATGACCAATCATGGTGAATTTCAATTTGACCAATATCTCCTGCATCAATTTGGCCTTGCTTTATAAAGAAACCAAGGATATCTCCTTTGGAAATTTTGTCTCGGCGTCCGCCAGAAATTAAAATAGTGGCCCACTCTGATTTTTCTGGCAAGTCTTGATCTGTCAAAACTTCTTCCTTTACATTCCCAATAAAAGCTGGTAATTCTTCATCAACCCAATGTAAAACATAGGCAGTTCCACCCTTGTGCATTCTTGCAGTTCGGCCATTGCGATGGGTAAATTCATGATATTTAAGTGGCAAATGATAGTGTAAAATGTAGTCTAGTTCTGGCACATCAAGTCCCCTTGCTGCCAAATCCGTAGCAACTAAAATCTTATGGCTTCCATTTCTAAATTTAACCAATTCTTGCTCTCGATCAATTTGCTCCATGCCTCCGTAATAAATCCCATGATCAATGCCATTTTGCTTCAAGAAGTCACTGATCCGCTCTATGGATTCTTTATAATTGCAAAAGACAATTCCGGATTGATCGCCAAAGTGACAAATAGCCTTCAATAAAGTATTGAGTTTACCCTTTTCTGGGGAGATGATACTTTTAACAGTCAATTTCGGTATACCATCGTCTAAGTAGTTGATTACCTGCGGTTTGTCGAGATGTAAAAAGTGCGGTTGCACGTTACCTTTGGTTGCAGAAGTGAGAATCTTTTTAATTTTGGAAGGTAGAATTTCTAAAATTTCTGACATCTCACCTTCGAAGCCAATTTCAAGTGATTTGTCATATTCATCAATAACGACGGTATGAATGTTTGTGACACTGATGGTTCCTCTTCTCAGATGGTCTGCTATTCTACCAGGAGTTCCTATCAATAAACTTGGCGCTACCTTAAGTTCTATTTTATCTTTAGAAAAAGATTTACCACCGTAGACGCAGTTGATTTTATAACCAGTACCCATTGCTCTGGCAACCTGTTCTATCTGCATGGCCAATTCCCTAGATGGTGCCAAGATCAAAACTTGCACCCCATGTATTTCTTTTTTTAAAGCTGACATCACAGGCAATAAAAATGCTAAAGTTTTACCAGTTCCGGTGGGCGACAATATAATCACTTCTTCGGCAGAACTTATTGCTAAGGATGCTTCTTCTTGCATTTCATTTAGTTCAGAAATTCCGAGCTTTTGCAAGATTGTGTTGACAGATATATTTTGAGGATTGGTTGTATTTACAGACATTGGGCAAAGGTAATGGTAATAAATGGAAATACAAGGTTGATGCAAACCAATTGAACTATTTGATTGGGAACAACTCTACTTTCTTAAATTTCAACCATATTGCTCCCACCACCGTTCATTCAAATACGGTGCATTTGGCATGATCAATTCCCCTAACTTGGGTATAATATATGTCAGATCGGTATTTTCACAAGCAGCAATAAACCTTTCTACAGGATCAGTCCATTTATGTTGTGCAAGCGGAAAGCCAGCCCAGTGGAAAGGCATGATTTTCTTGGATCCACTATCAAGTGCTGCTTGGACACTCTCTTCAGGATACATATGTATTTCATGCCAGTTTTCATTGTATTGTCCACACTCAAGCCATGCAAAATCAAATGGCCCGAATCTTTCTCCTATTTCTTTAAAATGGGTTCCATAACCACCATCACCACTATACCAAAGGTTTTCATTATTTGTTTTAAAAACCCAACCACCCCATAAACCCATGAAACGATCGGATATTCCACGTCCTGAAAAATGTCTGGATGGCGTGAAAGTGATTTCAATCCCATGATAATTGGCTCGCTCCCACCAATCAAAAGGCGTAATTTGATTTTCTTCTATTCCCCATTTCCGAAGATGCCTTTCGACACCCATCGCCACAAAATAATGTTTCACTTTGGGTTTGAGTTTCAAAATACTGGTCAAATCCAGGTGATCATAATGATCGTGCGTCAGCATGACTAAATCGATTTCTGGCAAATCATCAATCAATTCGTACGTATTTTCGCTGAACCGTTTCACCCCAAATGGAGCAATTGGCGCTGCGTCTGGGCCAAACATGGGGTCTATCAAGATCGTTTTACCATTCAACCTGAAGAGAAATACACCATGACCGTACCAGATAAATTTTAAATGGTCGCTATTTTCAAGAAATATTGAAGTGTCTATTTTGGAGATCGGAATTTTTTCAGCGGGAGCTCTACCCTCTTTGTCACAAAATTGTTTGTAAAGCATTTTGGGCAGCGCCTGAATATTAAATTGCATATTGGTTTCTTCCAAGTTTTGGAATTTTTGGCCATCCCAATGTTTAGATTTGGCATAAAGCTCTAAATCCTTTTTGGTCGACTTTGCGCCAAATTGCTGTCTCATACAGTTTCTTTTACCTTGTTATTAATGAAATTAATATTTTTGAATGCTGCATGATGCAAATGACTTTTCAAAATATTTTTACGAATATATGCAAAGACCTTTCAAAAATTGCTGATTAATTCAATTCCAACTTTTTGGGTTTCCCATAAAAAAAGGACATTCCATTTTCTTTATCATCATAAGTAACAATCTCTTTATCCTTGTGAAAATCAAAATAACACATCATTCCAAAATCTCCCGATGAAAAAGCAGTGTGAGTCAATAAGACTCCCAAAATAGTTAAGGACCAATAAGTATTCACGAAAAATATAAAGAAAATGAGTAAAGAACTGATGACTACAAATGGCGCAAGTGCTACCAGCCAAAATTCCTTTTTATTTGCTACGAATTTATCAGCAATGGCCATAAAATAAAACTTTCTTAGGTTTGCATCATAAGACGTATTGACAGCTCCTTGCGATTTATAAGCCAAAGCATGTATATATTCATGAACAGGTATCAAAGCAAAGGCTATTGCAAATCCGTAAGACAGATGTGAAAAGCCTTTTCCGATTTCGAAGTTATCTCCCCTATTATAAAACCACAATAGAAAAATTATCACCAATGCAATCACAATATTGATACCAGTGTAGATTCGAGAAATTACACTTTTTGCATTCAAATATTTTTTCACAAAGGGAATTAACTCTTTATGGTCTAATTTGTCCAACAAAATATAACCATGTTTTTCAAGTTCTTCAGTAAAAAGTTTCATCTACTTCTGACCAATTAAAATTGTAATAAAACTATTTGTATCCTAACCTGAAGAGAACAACCTCAACAATACCAGAATGTTGTAATTTTGGTCGAAAGTTTTTATCCATTAATATAATCGCACTCTTAGGCTAATTTTTAAACTTTACGTGTAAACCAACATTTACTGGATATCTGTAAATTTATCCCGCCGCAATTGCTTTCAACGCATCAACTAATTTATCAAGGTCTTCCAGTTTAGTGTAAACATGTGGTGTTACCCTTACACAACTTATATTTTCCCATACTATAGCTACCGTATGGATTTTGTAATCTTTTAATAATTTTTGCTCAAGATCTGCAGGAGTAATGCCCTCAATACTTACTCCAGCAATGGCACAAGAAAACGTTGGATTTAATGAGGTATGTATTTTCACTCTTGGTATTTGAAGTGCTTTTTCTGCCCAATATTTTTTTAAAAAATGTATGCGTTCTTGCTTTCTAGCCGAACCAATACTTTCATGGAAATTTATAGCTTCGCCGATTGCTTGTTCTATGCAAAAACTGCGAGTTCCCAATGATTCGAATTTACGGATATTGGCGCCATTGGGTTCACTGTTACAAATCAATGGCCATATTTTGGAAATTTTTTCCTTTTTGATCCACATCATTCCACTGCCAACAAGTGCGCTTAGAAACTTATGTAAGCTTGTGCCAAAATAATCACAATCCAAATCTGGAATTTTGTAATCTAATAATCCAAAAGAATGAGCTCCGTCTACGATGACCTCGATACCTTTTTCGTGTGCCATTTTTGCAATCTTGGCTGCTGGCAAAATTTGCCCTACCCAGTTGACTATGTGAGTAATGTGAATGAGTTTTGTTCGAGGTGTTATGGCATTTCTAAAGGCATTTACAATCTGCTCATCATCTTCAATAGGAAATTCAAAAGATATTTGTTTGTATACAATTCCCTCTCTCAATTGCCTTTGCTTATATGCCTGGATCATGTTTGGGTAATCTTGAAGTGTGCCAATCACCTCGTCTCCCACTTGAAGGGGTAATCCATAAATTATGGTATTCAAGGCTTCTGTAGCATTTCTGTTGATGGCTATTTCTTCAAAGTCACATCCAGCAAGATTTGCGAGGCGAGCGCGTAAAGGCTCTCTACCTGTATCTTGGACACGCCACATATAGTAAGAAGGCCCTTGAGCAGCTTCGATATTATATTTTTCTAATGCGACTTGCACAGAAATGGGTGAAGGAGAAACCCCACCATTATTCAGTATGATGATATCACTTTTACTAGCCGAATAGGCATCCTGGATGACGGACCAATATGCTTCATTGTCCGTTTGGTCGTTCTTCCAATACGATTGTGCTTTTTGAAAATCAGCAGCATGGATTTGGTTGAATAAACTGGAAGTTCCAAACGCTCCTAAACTAAGGGCTGCACTGTTTTTGAAAAACGAACGCCTTGAATGCATGATTTTATGTTTTGGTAAGGAACAACTAAGATAATCAACAGAACTTAGACTTTATTTACTTTTCATTACTTTCATTCAAATGCTGGTATTTACCTTGAAAAAGTAAAGATTTTAAAATACTTGTGAATGATGATATGATTGATCACATCTATTCTGAATATAGCTTAAATTTTGGATACTTTATTTTACAAAAATTTCAAAGTCCACATTACCAATAGTTTAAAGACTAAAAATTACATTCCATTGAAATTAAGGACCTAATATGTCGGAAAAATTTGAACATGTCGGATTTGTTTCATGACCAGTCGGAAATCAGTCAACAATTACCGAATTTGAGATAACAGCAAGGCATTGTCCGCATCTAATTTTGTAAAATAAATTAATTACAAAAAATGCCAAAGCATGAAAAAAGTTAAACCATTTAAATGTCATCTATTCAAACTTTTATTTAATACAGCCTTGACTGTCATCTCAATCTTGCCCTTGTCAGCCCAAAATGTAGGGATAGGAACAAATGATCCCAGCGAAAAACTAGATGTAGCAGGAAATATCAATGTTGGCGGTAACCTCACCGTCAATGGAGTCACCGGTCAACCAGGACAAGTGCTGACCATGGATGGTAGCATAATGAAATGGCAAGATAAAAGCCGATTTAAAAATGTGGCATTATTCACAACCAGCGGTGTATTTACTGTTCCTGCCAATGTTAATGAAGTGATGATAGAAATGTGGGGAGCTGGCGGTGGAGCCCATTTTCCAGGAGGTGGAGGAGGCAGCGGTGGGTATATTTTGGGAACGATCAATGTTTCACCAACCAATGAGATCAATGTTACCATAGGAAGCGGAGGAACAGGCGGAGGCGGCGCGACCAATGCAGCACAAGGTGGTGCAACTACAGTAACTGCGCCAGGATTTACATTTAATGCTTTTGGAGGAAGTTTTGCTGACACCATACAATTCACCAATCTTATACGATACGTGGGAGGTGGCGGCGGTTTGACTTCAGTAAGCCCTTCTAATTTCAGAAATTATATCAGCTATCCAGGAAACCCAGGGACACCTACCTATTTTAGTTATTTAGCAATTTCTCCTACAGTTTATAGATTGCTTACAACCTATGGAATAGGTGGAGTTTCACCATTTTCTGGAAATATTCCTGACTTTCAAAATACCAAATATACAGATGAAAACAATATTACACATCAAGCGATATTTTCCATTTCAGCTTTAAAGTTTGGAAATGGTGGATCAGTGAGCGCTACTAGTTCGACTGGCTTTCAAGGTGGCAATGGTAGAGTAATTATTTATTATTAAAATAAAGAAAATTGCCTGCTTCTAAATTCTAAAATATAACTTCAAAATCCTCTAGATATGCATGTTTTACAAAAGTCCAAAGCAGAACAAACTGATCTAGCCCATGACTCCTATTTCGAAAACTTATTTGAAAAAGAGTTTTCCAGGCTCCAAGATGGCGGGCATACTTATTTGGATTACACTGGTGGAGGCATCTATGCAAAATCACAACTCAAGGCTCATTTTGATCTCCTCAATCAAAATACTTTGGGCAATCCACATTCTGTAAATCCTACTTCAGCATTGGCGACTTCATTTATTGAAATGAGTAGGCAATCGGTCTTGGATTTTTTCAATGCTCATGATTATGATTGTATTTTTACTTTGAATACTTCTAATGCCATTAAAATTGTCGGGGAATCTTATCCCTTTACGCCAAACTCCATTTTACTACTCACCGCTGACAACCATAATTCTATCAATGGTTTGAGATCATTTGCTGAAAAAGCCGAAAGTAAAAGCCTATATTCTGGACTTAATGATGACCTCACATTAAACACAGAAGACTTAAATCAAATCCTGCATAGCTATAAAAACCAAGACCACAAACTTTTTTCTTTTCCAGCTCAATCTAATGCGTCAGGCGTCAAACACGATCTGGGTTGGATAAAATTGGCACAAAATAATGGCTGGGATGTATTGTTAGATGCATCAGCTTATGTACCTAGTAATAGATTAAATTTATCAATTGTCCAGCCAGATTTTGTGTGTTTGTCCTTTTACAAAATGTTTGGGTACCCGACAGGCATTGGATGTTTATTGGTCCTAAAGTCCAAGTTTGAAAAACTACAAAAAAAATGGTTTGCTGGCGGTACCGTAAAACTAGCTTCAGTGAAAGCATGTGCCCATTATTTACAGTGTAACCATGAACGTTTTGAAGATGGCACGCTCAATTATCTCAGTCTTCCTGCAATAAAAACTGGCCTCAATTTTTTACAATCTGTAGGAATGGGTCGTTTGCAAGAACGCATTCAAGATTTGCAGCTCTTTGCAGTTGAGATGCTGAAAAGCTTGAGACATACTTCGGGAGTACCAATCGTGGAAATTTACGGTCCAAAGGATCGATCTATTTGTGGAGGTACGATTACCATGTGTTTCCAAAATTCACTCGGAGAAAAAATACATTTCCGTAAGATTGAAGAAAAGGCTGCTGCTCTTGGTTTTTCCATCAGAGCAGGCTGTTTTTGCAATCCAGGTGTTGATGAATATTTCCATAAATTATCCGCAGATGTTTTGAATGACTACTTTGCAAACCACTCTACAGGGGATTATGATCATCTACTTGAAACTACAGGAATGAATCGTGGGGCTGTGAGAATATCCTTTGGCATTGCGAGCCGTCGTAAAGACATTGTCGAATTTGCCATGTTTGTCAATAGTTGGAAAGATAAAGTCTAATTAAAAAATAGGACTAATTCAGACAACCAAAATTTACCCAAAATCAAAATTTGGATCCAATTTGGTTTCTTTCATTCCCACTTTAAATACAGAATAAGTCACATCCTTGAATGGATCGTCAAAATTCCCACTCACTAATTGTGATTCTGTAACATCTGATGGGACCAACTTCCCATAACTGGGATAATAAATCGCATCAGCATTGATAAATGTGTCAAAGTCTTTGCCTCGTGCCAAAACGCAAAAACCTGGATTCATACTACCCATTTTTACTCTAGGATTTCCTCCAGTAAAATCATCTTTGGCTTGTTTGGAAAGCGCCAATCGCAGGGGCAAACTTTTAAATAACACTTCAGGTTTATCATCTTCCAATCGGTTGACCAACTCATCTACCATATTGATGGCTGTTAATGATATCGCTGGAAAACCAATGGTAGAGATCAATGCCTTAGCACCATCGGACTGCAAAAATTTAAATACCTTTTGCCACCATTTTGGCTCTTGGTGTTTGACTACTTCAAATGACATGATGCTCAGACCACCTGGAATTTCAATTGGTCGATTTCCAAAAGCAGCTTTAAAGTCTGATTTGAGATCCTTGGGCTCTGTGATTTTATTTTTGCCTTGGTTGTATAAGTTGATACCAGCTGCGATGCTCCAAAAAGTAGTGTCAAACAATTTGTCTCTAGAATTTTCATCTTTGCCAATATTGATCCTGATGGTTGCTCGAGTATTTTTATCGATGTCCTCATTGGCTCCTATGTGAAAAGATAACATTTCTAAGTTAACAAGTACGTCTGGTTTTTCGTCACTGCCTTCCAAAGCTGGTACAATTTGCGATGATTCGAGGATAGGAGGAAGGTCAAGGCTGTTGGATAATTGAAAATTGATGAACTGATTTTCTAATTCAGACATAGGGAATTTTGAGCTTTGATCCTTTTCAAATCTGACTGCGGAATTCCCATGATTGACTCCAAAAGTAGGATGTTTTGGATTTTGAATTTGCTTTTTGATCTGTGCCAATGCTTCACTTTCAAAATATGAAGTGAGCACTTCTTTTTCATTAAAATTGAAAAGCGCCATTTTTTAAGGTTTTAGAAACCTAAGATAATTTAATTTTCAATTTCTAAAACCTTTTTGAAGTGTTTGAAATTATCAAAGCATTTCGCCCTTAATCAAAATTGAGGTCTTTATGGATTGTTCTTTGAGATGCAAAAACTGCTTTCTTTCTTCATCCATTGCAAAATTTTTAAAATCTTGAATGTCTGGAAATGAGACCAAATGTATTTCATAAGGTTGCTCAAAATCGCCCTCAATAAATGCATCAGCCGATGGTCTCACCCTGAATAATAATTTTCCATTATATCTGGCTATAGCTGGGATGGCGATGGCTTCGAACTCGTCGAATGTCTTTTCGAAACCTGGATGGATGTAAATTAATTGCGTGAAATATATCATAATTTTTATTCTAATGTAGTTCCAAATGAAGTGTAATATCGCTTTTCATTTCCAAAACATTTGCACTCCATGGAACACTGATGTTTTCCCTTTTCTTAAACCAGGTGACTTGCCTTTTAGCATAATTCCTGGAATGTTGTTTGATCTTATCAATAACTTCATCTTTTGAAATATGACCATCAAAATATGGCCACCATTCGCTGTACCCTACTGTTTGCAGTGCTTGTAAATCTTTATAGTTTATCAAACTTTTTACTTCTGCTTCCAAACCATCCTGGATCATTTCATCTACACGACGATCAATCCTTTCATACAATATGGCTCTTGGAATGTCAATATTGAAGTGTATGAAATCAAATGGTCTAGTGATTTTTTGACGATTTCTAAAATCACTGAAAGGTCTATTGGTTTGCCTGATTACATTGAGTGCTCGCAATAAACGTACATGATTGGATCGATCGACTTGGGCATAGTATACTGGATCTTTTGTTTGCAATTCATCTTGCAAGACAGCAATTCCTGATTCGGAAAAAGATTGTTGCAATGCCTCAGCTATGAAAGGATCGTTGGTGGGCATATCATCTATTCCATACAAAAGTGTATCGATGTATAAGCCAGTACCTCCCGCCAAAATGAGGTGATTGTGCTTATCAAACAAGCTGTTTAGCCGATCTAAAACCACTTCAACATATTTTGCCGTATCAAAATCTTCTTTGATCGACACCTCACCGATCAAATGGTGTTCTGTCCTCTCCAATTGAAGCCGACTAGGTTTAGCCACTCCAATTTCCAGTTCTTTGTATATTTGCCGACTGTCAGCTGAGATAATTGGGCATTCCAAGTATTGAGCAATTTCTATAGCGAGGTTGGTTTTACCTGATGCAGTAGGACCTGATATGACTATTAATTTTGGAATGATGCCTTATATTGTTGTAAGAAATAATATGTTTGCAAATAAAATACCAACTTACGTAATTTCCTAATTGTGGTGACCGATGGTTTACAGATTCTTTTATTATATGGCCAATCTTGCGATCCGAGTTTATTATCGCAGAATTTACATCAATGGATTGGAAAACATTGATAAAAAGCAAGCTTATATCATGGCTTGCAATCACCCGGCAGGTTTCATGGAGCCTATCATCATGGCTTGTACTTTCCCTAGAGATTTATATTTTTTAGTAAGAGGTGACCTATTTGAAAAACCAGTATTAAAAAATCTACTCTATGCTACTCACCAACTTCCCATTTTCAGATTTCGTGATGGATTCTCGAGTTTGAGACAAAATCAAGACACCATCAATCAATCCATCAATGCATTGGGAGAAAAAAAAGCGTTGATGATTTTTGCAGAAGGCAGCACTGAATATGGATTTGGTATCCGACCTCTCAAAAAAGGTTTGGCTAGAATTGCTTTTCAGACACTTGATCAATACCCAGATTTGGATTTAAAGATCCTTCCTATAGGAATCTCATTCAACAATGTAGACAAAGTGGGTGGTGATGTCATCCTCAATGTGGGAAAACCATTTGATGTAAGAGAATTTTATACGAGCGACCCACAATTACAACCCACTAAATTAATTCCGCTGATCAATAAGACGACTGAGTTAATGAATGAACTGGTCATTCAAGAATCAGATAATCTCACCAAGGACACCATCCGGGCTACTTGGAAAGGCTTGAGTATTGAAAATCAAGAAGGTTTTTTTCCTAGGGTAGAAAAGAATAGTAACTTTTTTGATCAACTTCAATCCGCTCTCAAAAAATCCGAATCGCCTCAGCAATTTGACCACAAAAAGTACATTTCTGGTAAATTTTTCCCTTGGTATTTAGCGCTGATTCCTTTGGCTATGCCTGCTTATTTAGCAATGTCCTTGCCAAGATATATTGCGTTGAAATTGCGTAATACATTGGTTAAAAAAATAGAATTCAAATCAGCCATTACATTCGCTAGTGGTACATTTATTGCATTATTTTTAATCATAGGCATCAATATTGGCTCCATTCTATCCATAGGTTGGGCTGCCACTCTAGCTCTCGACTTATCACTTTTGTTTTCTGCTTATTGTTATTTATTCGTTTGGGAAAACTTTAAAAAGAAAGCATTAGTAAAAACACCAGAAGCTTTAGGTCAATTAGATGGAAAACTTCCAAATTGATTTTATAGGGATTGGTTTTGCAAAGAGTGGTACCACAACTGTTGCAAAATTATTGGAAGAACATCCTGAGATTTGCATGTCTATACCAAAAGAAGTCCAATATTTCAATCCTATAAGATCTTTTTACCACAAACCGTTAGAAAACTCCAATTATCAAAAAGGAAGTCATTGGTATCAAAATCATTGGGCACATCAGAAAAATGAACGTCTGAGGGGGGAAATTTCACCACAATATATTCAATCTGTCACAAGCTTAGAAAGGATTAAAAAAGATCAACCACAATCAAAAATCCTCATTTTCCTCAGAAATCCAGCGGACATTGCTTTCTCATTTTATGGTATGGCTGTCCACCATCATCATGTTAAATTACCTCATTTTTCAGAAGCCATAAGAACCAATGAAAATATCAGAGAAAGAATGTTTCTATTCTCACAGGTCAAAGACTGTATAAATCTCTTTTCCAAAAACCAAATCCATTTTTTTGTTTTAGAAGACTTCATGAAGGATCGAGAGGCAGCTATCAAATCCTTGTACGAATTTTTGGGTGTAGATACACTATTCAAGCCACCTTCTTTAAACTTAGTTTTTAATGCGGCCGGGAGTTCGAAATTTCCTTGGCTGCGTCAATTTGAAAATAAGTTCGTTTCTACTTTATCAGGTTTAGGTCTTACTGAATTCCTTAAAACTCTGAAAACTTGGTCTGTTATTCAAAAAATTCAACAATTAAATACTACAAAACACAAAAAGCATGAATTGAGTATAGAGGATCGAAAGTATATTTACGAAGAAGTAAAAAATGATGTAAAAATGCTTGAAACCATCGTTGGCCGAGATCTAAGCTTTTGGCTTAAAATGAAAATTTAAAATGGATACTCTTTATCAATATCCAGAGTGGGCATTTTACCTATTGTTTTTCCTTTGCCATAAACCACTGATGGATTTGATTTTGGCTTGTAATACGCAAAAGCTGAATTTATACCACTTCGAAGAAGACCTCTTTTCACAAAATCTGTCTAATCAAAAAGCTCGAGTAATTGAATATTTTTTAAAAGAGTGGCTACCTGCTTTGGTCATTTCCACCCTACTCTATTTTCTGATACCCAATTGGAAATTTCCCAATGGACAAAGCCTTCAATGGCTGGTTGTGCCAGTATGTGTGATGTTTGCGTGGAAATATCTCACAAAAGATAATGATGCAGGAACTGGCGAAAATAAAAATCAAATAAAAGTCCTTTTGTTATTAGTTACAATAGCGACGTGCTTTAGCCCTGCCTTTCTTGCATTATTTCTTAATATTGGATTTTACCATTTCAGGTCTTGGCAACATCATAATCAAATGCCGACCAGATTGCTCCAAATCACTTTAACAGCTTTGTTTATCAATAGCCTATTTACTACTTTTTTAAAAGTGAATTATTCGTTTATAACATGTTATACATTGTTACTCTTCTTGACATGGGCTATGCATTATTGGGTACCTTTTGCACAGAAAATATTCTTGTCCTTCAAAAACAGGAAATTTTGGCCGATTACCAATGACTTGCATTTGATCATTCGTGCGGCACAATTTTATGGGTGGAATCCAGACAAAAAAAGCATGGATTATTTATATGCATTCGTCATAAAGTATAAAGTTCTATTGCAGACATGCACATTGATCGGTGAAGGCATTGTATTGTTTTCATTATTTGACTTCCGGATAAGTGTATTTTCTATTTGTTTTATGACATTGATGCATGTAATCATTGTTCTCTGTTCTGGAATTTTCTTTTGGGAATACATGATCACCAATATATTACTTGTTTTTTTCCTCTTTAGTTTAAGTCATGTAGATGCAGGCTTGGTTTTCACTCGGGAGAATGGTCTCATTTTTATTTTTTTATCATTTGCATTTGTGCTTTCAGGATTGACACTTTGGAGACCAAAAGGCCTTGCTTGGTGGGAAACCAGTCTAGTGGGCAAAATAAACTGGAATGTGATAGGACTGAGTGGTCAAAAATATCCACTTACCAACCAATTTTTGGATCCTCATGAATATGCTTTTGGGCGCTTTTTTGGAGATTTTTTAATAAAAAGACCAGTGTTGTATTATCATCTCGGACAAGTAAAATCATATAAACACAAAGCAGCCTTAGATTCATTTGCTGGAAATATATTGGCTATCAATCAATATGTAAACCAAAATGGTAAAGAAGTTTTCGATTCTGATAAAAAGCAAATGCATGATTTATATTTAGTGGCGTTTCTCCAAAACATCAACAAGGGTTTTCCAAAAAGATCTCCTTGGTTTTTACCAAAATGGTTGAAAGCACCAGGTGGGCAATTGTATTATTTAGGTTTTGAAAATGCATTCAATTTTCAAGAAAAAATTGTTCAGTTGGAAGTTTCCTTTACAGAAAAAATCTGGATTAATGACCAATGGCTCACTACCTATGAAGCACACCTTTACGCACTGGAAATACCTGAATGATCACGTTGTTCTTATTACATATTTAAATAATATGAAATGTGTTTTTATTTCTCAAGATTATCCAATTATATTTACAAACAATTCTTATAAAATAAAATCCCCAATATGAGCGCAAGATTGATTGCCGTCGCTATGGAAGCTGCAGAAATTACCTTGATTGAACAATGGTGCAACGCTGGAAAACTTCCAAACTTCAATCAATTGATGCAAACTGGCTATTGGCAAAAATTGAAGTCAACTGCTGATGTGGCCAGTGGCGGTACTTGGCCTACCCTTCACACAGGTTGTAGTCCGGCAAAACATGGAATTGCCCGTTCTCACAGACATCTCAAAACTGGAACTTACGAAATTCACAAGCAATATGCCGACCAAGTCAGGCAGGACACTTTTTGGAATTATTTGTCTGCCAAGGGGTATCGCAGCGCTATCCTAGATGTACCCAAATCTTTTCCTGTGGCGAACTTCAATGGTATACATTTAGTCAATTGGGGAGACGAACATCAAAGTTGGAAACAATCCTCCTGGCCACCTGAGTTTAGTGAAGAAGTAATTGCCAAATATGGAAGACATCCATTGGAAGGCTGGTATCAACAAAGACCTACCACTCCAGAAAAATATAAAGCTTTAGTCAACGATCTGATATCAGGAATCCAATTAAGAACCCAGTTAGTTTCTGATGTTTTGCAAAGAGAATCGTGGGATCTTTTGATGGTTTCTTATTCAGAATTACACTGGGCAGGCCATATTATCTGGCACACCATGGATAAAAATCATCCTGATTACAACCCTCAACAAAGCGAAGAGCTTGAAAATGCCATGTACAGATGTTATGAAGAAATAGACAAAGGTCTAGGAAAAATAAGAAGTCTCGATCCTGAAGCAATTTTGATGATTTTTGCAAATTCTGGTATGGGTCCCAATTATAGTGGTCGACATTTGATTACACAGGTGTTGCAAGAAATTGGCATGGTTCCAAAAAACGACCAATAAAAGGTCATTACTTGATCTCATTCCCGCTAGAAAATGGGGTGCTCAAACTTTTGAAAATGTTGAAAGATTTATTCCTATTTGGATGATTGAAAAAGCGAAGTCAATAATACCTGACAGGTTTTGGGACAAATACACCCGAACACTACTATATGGCGGTAATAACTGGAAAGATTGTATTGCCTTCAGTATTCCTAGTGATTACAGTGGTACGATCAGAATAAATTTGGAAGGGCGGGAACCCAATGGTAAAGTAAAGGAAGGTGCTGAATATGACCAAGTTTGTCAAGAAATTATGGAAACATTTTCTCAGCTGATCAATCCGGAAACAGGCAAAAAGACAGTAAAAGAAGTAATTAAAGTGCGAGACGACTTTTCTGGACCACACATCAATGAACTCCCAGATATTGTCATAACATGGGAAAGAGATGCGCCAATAACTGCAGTTTATAGTGATCGCATTGGAAAAATAACAGGAACTTTGAGAGATAAAAGATCTGGAGGTCACGAGTCTTATGGTTTCATTCTCATCCATGATCCTAAGAAAAGTGCGTTTAAATCCAATGAAACCGCCCACATTTTAGACATTGCGCCTACTATTTTGATGCAATTGGGTTGCGATATTCCAGAAACTATGGACGGTAAAATTCTACCCTTTTATGCTGACGAAATTCAGACAATAAAATCATAAATAATTTGAGCTCGTTGCGTCCAGCTAAAATTTTCTACTAAAACCCTATTGTTGCTTACCATATTTTCGCACAATTCCTTTGATTTCAGCAAAGTCATTATTTGATTCGCAAGGTCTTCTGCATTTTCTGATTCAAAATATCGGCAATTAACATCTGGTTTAAGAACTTCATTGATGGATGGCAAGTTGGAAGCAATGATTGGACAATCACATGCCATATACTCAAATATTTTAAGCGGAGAGGTGTAATTTACACTGATATGCTCTTTATTATTTGGGACAATTCCAATATCCGTATTTTTTTATACAATTTACGATTTCTTTTCTCGATAATGTATCAGAGAATGTAATAACTAGATGCAATTTGTAAAACTCAATTAAGTCAAAAAACCTTTTTTTATCGGCCAAACTACCAGACCCAACAATGATGACGTGGACTTCATTTTCATTTAAAAATCTACATGCTTCAACAAGTGTGTCAACCCCCTTCCATGTTTGAAATGAACCAAAATATGCAATTACTCTTTTATCTTTTGTTTTGGGAAAACGTTTATGGAAACCTACCTCATTTCTTGGTAAATCTCTAAAAAAAGTAACATCGACTCCACTATACACGACGCCTATTTTATTACTTTTAATACCAAAATATTTAATCATGTCCTGTTTGATGCCATCAGTAATGGCCACCAGTAAGTCTGGGATTTTTAAAGCTTCCTTTTCTTGACTCAATTTGACCTTAGACGATACTTGATGATAAATTTTATGAGCTTCAAAGATAATTTTACATTTAGGTTTTAAGCTTCCTGGCAAAAGGGAAAGAAAATATAGAAATCCAAAATCTCTTGTGAAAATAAAATCAACGTTCCTGACATTTAGCAAAACATAAAAGGCATAGACTATCCTGCTGATTCTTTCGTAAGAGGAGTTATTTTTGAATGAAATGGGTACAAAGAATATTTTGAAATTAGGTTTTGTTATATCTAGATCACTTAGAAGTTTTTGAAGATTTTCACTGTCAGTTTTACTCGCAAAAAAGGTTACATCAAAAAAGTCACCCAATGCCTGTACCATCGAAATACTGGCGATCACGTCTGCTGTTTGTTCAGATAAATCATTCTGATATACAAAAGCTAATTTCATATAAATACAAATAAGATCAACTTGCCATTAAGGGAAGTTCCTGGCGGCATTAAATACCTCTAAATGAAAACCTTAACAATAAACGCTAAATATAAGCTATTTTTCAGGCTTGTAAGTTACATCAAGATTTAACTCTTTCAGTTGTGCATCATGGATGTGAGATGGTGCATCAATCATCATATCTCTTCCTGTATTATTTTTGGGGAAAGCTATGAAATCTCTGATAGAGCTCTGACCGTTTAAAACCGCACATAAACGGTCAAAACCAAAGGCTATTCCACCATGTGGAGGCGCTCCATACTCGAATGCGCCCAATAAAAACCCAAATTGATCTTCTGCCTCTTCTTTGGTAAATCCTAGTAAATCAAAGTTTTTGGACTGCAATTCTCTATCATGAATTCTGATTGAACCTCCGCCTATCTCTGATCCATTGATGACAAGGTCATAGGCATCTGCGCGTAAGGACTTCATAGTCTCATGATCACCTGAAAGCATTCTTGGGATGTCTTCTTGTTTAGGTGAGGTAAATGGGTGGTGCATGGCAAAAAATCTATTTGCATCTTCATCCCACTCCAACAATGGGAAATTAACTACCCAAAGTGGTTTAAAGTCTCCAGTTTTCATCAAACCGAGCTTCCTTCCCAATTCCAACCTCAATTCATTGAGTTGTTTCCTAGTCTTCTCCTTTTCTCCACTCAATATGAATAAAACATCTCCTTCTTCAACACCAAATCTTTCACCCCAAGACTTCAGTTCCTCGTCTGAATAAAATTTCCCAACGGTAGATTTAATGCCATCAGCTTGATACTTTACGTAAACTAATCCTTTAGCACCAATTTGCGGCCTTTGCAACCACTCGGTAAGGTCTTTCATATCTTTATTTGAATATGAATCGGCTATACCTTTTGCACAAATACCAACTACTAATTCTGCTTGATCAAAGACTCCAAAACCTTTACCTTGTGCTAAGTCATTAATTTCGACAAATTCCATTCCGAAACGGAGGTCGGGTTTGTCGCTACCATATTTTTCCATGGCATCATCGTAAGACATACGAGGGAACTCAGCCAATTCAATACCAATCATTGTTTTAAACAAGTGTTTTGCAAGTCCTTCGAATGTATTGAGAATGTCCTCAATGTGAATAAATGACATCTCACAATCTATTTGAGTAAATTCTGGTTGTCTATCAGCCCTTAAATCCTCATCTCTAAAACACTTGACGATCTGAAAATATTTGTCAAAACCAGAGACCATCAAAATTTGCTTGAAAGTTTGTGGCGATTGTGGTAATGCATAAAATTCTCCTGGATTCAATCTTGAAGGCACCACAAAGTCTCTTGCGCCTTCTGGAGTACTTTTGATGAGAAATGGTGTTTCTACCTCAATAAAACCTTGGCTATCAAGATACTTCCTGCTTTCCAAAGCTAGTTTGGATCTGAAAATGATATTACTTTGTTGAAGTGGTCTTCTTAAATCGAGGTATCGATACTTCATTCGTAGATCGTCACCACCATCTGTATTTTCTTCTATGGTAAATGGAGGAGTTTTAGCTGCATTAAGTATTTTGAGTGATGTTGCTTCTATTTCTATATCTCCGGTTACTCTATTCGCATTTTTGCTACTTCTTTCTCTGACAACACCTTGCACTTGAATGACAAATTCTCGTCCAAGTTTACGCGCTTCGCCACACAATTGGGCATTGTCATCCATGTTGAACACCACTTGAGTAATGCCATATCTGTCACGTAAATCCAAGAAAGTCATGCCCCCAAGATCTCTAGCTTTCTGCACCCAACCACTGAGCGTGATATTATTTCCTACATTTTCCAATCGCAATTCGCCACAATGGTGTGTCCTATACATCGTACATTTTTTATTAGGATGCAAAAGTAATATGTTAAACCGTTTTATATATGTTATCCTTAAAAAAAATAAAATCCGGATAAAGTATTAGGTACATAGATTGCAAATGTTGTGATTTATATTATTTTTATACGATGAATGAAAAATTGAACAACCCACACGACAAATTTTTTAAAGCCCTTTTATCGGATAAAAGTTCGGCCATAACTTTTCTGCAGTTTTGTTTGCCTCCTGAGGAATTAAGTCTACTTGATTTAGATTCTATCGTTTTGACAAACAATAATTTTATCTCCCCAGAACTTGAAGAAAGTTTTTCTGATATCATCCTACAAGTTGGTCTTAAAGACAAAGCTGAGGATTGTTATATTAGTATTCTGTTAGAGCATAAGTCATATAAAGATCCATATGTTGATTTTCAAGTGATGTATTATTTAGCGCAGGCTTATTATCGTCAAATCAAAAATAAAGAACCTTTAAAGCTGATTTTGCCTATTGTCTATTACCATGGTGAGGAGAAATGGGAGATGAAGCCAATTGACACCTTGTTTGATGTCAATCAGGAGTTAAAAAAATATCTTCCCTCTTTCGACAAAATTTTCATTGACCTTATAGCAATGCCTGAGGAGGAAATCGACAAATTGGCCAATACTTTTCTACACCCGGTGGTTCAACTGCAAAGAAATCGATTTGACCTCTCTAAATCTGCTGATAACTTTAAACGCATCATTCAAAGTTTATCGCCATATACCTCTAGGAACTTACTGCAAAGTCTTTTTGTTTATTCACTTAGAATTTATAACTTTGAAAGAGAAACTTTTAAAGAAATTATAGATAATATACCTTTAACGATTAAATCTGCTATAATGAGCATCTACGATCAAATCAAAATTGAAGGAAAAATTGAAGGCAAACTCGAAGGAAAAATCGAAGGAAAAATCGAAGGAAAAATTGAGGGCAAACTCGAAGGAAAATTTGAGGAAAAAACTGAAGTGGTCTTAAAAAGTTTTGACAACGGTATTCAAATTGCGCTTATCTCCAATATTACAGGCCTTACCGAATCTGAAATTCAAGATATTTTAAGACAAAACAAGAGAATTTAAAATTTATGTCTACCACATCAACAACACTGAGCATTTATGATCAAATCAAAATGGAGGGCAAAATTGAAGGTAGAATTGAAGGCAGAATTGAAGGCAAAATTGAAGGCAAAATGGAGGTAAAAAGGGATGTGGTCTTAAAAAGTTTTGAATGCGGTTTTCAAATTGAGCTTATTTCTAAAATTACTGAGCTCTCTACATCTGAAATTCAAAATATTCTAAAATTAAATAATAGGGTTTAATATTTTATGTAATCCTCCATAAAACAAAAAAAGTTGGCTTCCCAAATTCATGAAAAGCCAACCTCAAAACAATATATCGATAAAAAACTAAAGCGAAATAGGCAACTTGGCAATGGTTTTACCCCATCCCATGTAAATAGCTTTATCAGCATAGTTGCAATCTATAGAGAATGCTTCGATGCTTTCATTAGCAGCCATTGTAGATGCTTTCACTCTCACAACATCATTAGCTTCTTTGTAAGAATAAGCACCCCATACGTCAGTGTCTTTGCTTATGACAATTGTCCAAGCATCAGCCGCAGGAACTGCATACATAGTATAATTACCAGCAGCCAATTTTGACCCACCAATGGTAATTGGTTGATTCAAAACGAGTTCAGTAGCTTCATTTGCTCCAAGTCTCCATACTTGTCCTGTTGGAACCAAAGTTGACAACTCTCTTCCGTTGAGTTGTGGTCTTGAATAAAAAATTTTGAGGATTGGCTTTGAATTTCTGTCCGCTCTCAAAATTGCTACGTCTAAAGGACTTTTATCAATTGCTGCAAACTTCTGTGCAGAAAGGGAAAGCCCAAAACAAATAAACAATACAAATAGACCTAATTTTTTCATTTTTTAACATTATTTGAATAATAATAAATGAGTGTATTAAATAACTTAAAATAAGTAAATCATTACTCTACACTTACAATCAAATATAATCCATTGTCATTTGCCAATGTTATTTTGAAAGAATCTTAGCTTAAAATTAACGATTTTGTTATGAATTTACAAAAGCAAAAATTCGAGACCAAAAGCTTTGGATAGCTTAAAAGTTAATTCAAATCAAATAAGTTTAATCTGGAAATTCGTTCTTACTTCTGAATTGTTGAATTTCCAGTATGTTTGCAAACATTAATTTGATTTATTCACCTCCATTTTGCCTTAAAATCAGAAAAATACATGCTCGGAAATTTAAAGGAATACCTTAAGATCCTGCTCAAAAAACTTCCAATACCACTTTCCAAAAATCACATGTATGATATACAAACCCAAAAGATTATCAAAAGAGTTTTAAAAGAAAATGGAAATGCCGTGGATGTTGGTTGCCATGTAGGTGAAATCATGGACTTAATGTACAACGCTGCACCACAAGGTAATCATTTTGGTTTTGAGCCCATTCCTTCATATGCATCATTTTTGAAGGAAAAGTATGCGACCAAAAATAATGTTCACATATACCATCTTGCACTGAGTGAAAAGGAAGGTAAAACCACATTCAACTACGTAAAAAGTAACCCTGCATATAGCGGCATAAAAGCTAGAAAGTTTGACAGAGCATCAGAAAAAGTGGAGGTAATTGAGGTAGATCTTGCTCGTTTAGATGATATTTTACCAAAAAACCTACCAATAAATTTAATAAAAATAGACGTAGAAGGCGCTGAAATGTTGGTTTTAAGGGGTGCTCGTAAAACAATTGACACTTTTCATCCCGTTGTCATTTTTGAGCATGGTTTGGGCGGAGCTGATGTTTATGGTTTCAATCCAATCGATGTTTATAGTTTTTTTGATGGTTTAAATATGAATGTTTCTACCATGAGCAAGTACTTAAAAAGTAGCCCCGCGCTTACTCAAACAGAATTTTCAGATCACTTCTATCAAAGAAAGGATTACTATTATATAGCGTATCCAAAATAACAAATCCCCTTATAAGCCCCTTGTCTAAATTCCTTTGGGTTTGAGTATTTTTATGAACTTTTCAGAGATCAATTTAGGGTCTTCGCCAGACATAATTTGATTTACAACGACAATACCTGCAGAACCAAGATCCATAACATCCGCAGCGTTTTTCAAACTGATTCCGCCTGCTGCTATAACCGGCTTTTTGGATACTTTTATCATTGATTTCAATCCTTCAATTCCTAACAAACCTCTATCATCCAATTTGGTATTGGTCCTAAATACGGGAGCTGCGATGTAGTAGTCAACTTCTTGCCCATTTGACAAAACAACTTGTGCTTCATTTTCTACGGTAAACCCTATAATTTTATGTGGACCAAAAAGTTTTCTTACTTCAGCAATTGGTAGATCCTTTTGCCCAATATGTATGCCGTCTGCATCGATGGCCATGGCAATATCCAAACGATCATTGATGATCAAAGGGACTCCAAATTTATTACACATATTTTTGAGCACTAGAGCTTTGGCATAAATTTCATTTGCCTCTTTATTTTTTTCTCTGTATTGGATCATAGTTGCTCCTCCTTTTAGCGCAAGTTGGATGACAGACTCCAAACTTTTCTCACCTACAAGCCGTGAATCTGTAACAACGTATAAACTGAAATCTAATTTATTTGCCATAATTTGAGTTTTTACCAAGGCTTGGATAGCATTGAGATGATTGAAAATTGATGGGTCAATAAAGATGGTGAATTCCTTTCAAAAAAAATCAAAATATCGCAATTCTCAAAAGAATTACTCAAGAAGACCTATTAAAAGTGTAAGATAGGAAAAAAGGCGACTTTATGGTCTATTGCCAGGCTCGAAAATCTGGTATTTATCTAATTCAAAATTTCTATTATAGCTATGGTTTACATCAATAAATTTTTTGAAATCAGCTGGCTGTCCGTCTACTAAAAGATTAGGATTTAAGGCATTAAACTCATTTTCAACCTCAGCCAAAAACGCTTCATCGGTCAAAAACTTTAAATAATACCTCAAGTTGATGGTGTATTGTTTGTAATTGTATTTGCCGGCATATCGTTTATGTGCAGAATCCCAGGCATCTTTACCAATACATTTTAATTCACTATAATATTTCATCATTCTACCAGCAGCATCAATGTTTATGATGGGATGGAAACGATCATCATATTCGATCAATTTTTCAGGGCTGGAAGTATTGGAAGTAATTAAAAAGCGTAAATCTTTTCCATGATTAAAGCACACAAGATCAGTACACCCATTAAACGTTTTCAATCCAAATTGAGTAGCTAAAGCAGGTTGCATGTGGATCAATCCTATTCCACCATCATTCCTTCCATTGGGTAAATAATTGATACCATTACACTCTTGCATGAGCATAGTGAGTAAAGTGTATTTTGGAAGACCATATTTTTCTTCAACAGCAGATGTAATATTCTCAAATCGCAATGCACGCATAAAAATTCCAATTGTCCGGGTCCTAGCATCGCAATTTTCTAAACCATACTTTCCTTCATCACCTAAGAAAGACAAGTTTTCAAAAGTTGGTTTAGGTGTAAACTCAATATAAGATAAATCAATGGGTTTCAGGAACAAATAATGACCAAAATTATCGTCTTTACAACTGATCGATGGAGCGAAAGTTGCAGACTTACTCATCAAATTTTTACCGCAAACCATGGCGACAAACAAAAACATAAACGTTAAAACAATTTTCCTAGCACGCATGCATCAAATACTATAGTGGTTACTAAAACTGAGTAAAACGGCAATACTTATTACCTAATGGTTTCCCCTTAGAGGTAAAACAACATACTTGTTTGTGGCACTAATGTAAAAAAGATTATTCAATTAACGGCGCTTTCCAAAAATTATTCTCCCTATTTACATCCATCATTCTATAAGATGGATCAATCTCAATAGATGAAATTTCACTATTTTTTTCCTCTATTTGCAACATGTAAGTAGGGTGAGTCCAGTCCCAATCTTTGCAGATGGTGTATGAATCATGATCAACATCTGGTTTTTTTTCTCCCCTCATAATGCTCTGTGGTATGTAATAAAGGTGTTTCTTTCCATTTTTCAAAGTGACCAAAACATCCAGAGGCATCGGTAGCAAACTTCTATTTGATAACATTAAATTTTTATCCATCAATGTGTCCACCGCGTAATCAATGGTTTTAGTAGTGTATACCCAGTATTCTTTAAACCAATCTAATTCAAGATTACTTTCCTTTTCAAACACTCTGATAAAATCATTGGGTGTTGGGTGTTTGAATTTCCAATCATTAAAATACCTCAGAAGCGCTCTGTCAAATACTTCCTTACCAACTATATAATTGAGTTGTACCAATGCCAATTCACCTTTTGTATAAGATCCAACACTATAAGCCGTATTGGTGGTATAATGATCTGAATGTGTTGAAATTGCCTCTTCCATTCCTGATTCTGTAAACTTTCCAAATCCATCCATGGTTGGCTTAAATATAAAGTCGCTCGCCTTTCCAGAAATCAATCCCTTTCTTACCAAAAAATCCATTGTTTCTGTAGATGCAAAAGAAGTAAAACCTTCGTCCATCCAAGGATATAAAGATTCATTTGTGCCCAAAATCATCTGGTACCAGGAATGCATCCATTCATGTACAGCTACCCCAACCAAACTATTGATCGGACGATTTCCAGTGATGAGTGTTGCCATTGGGTATTCCATGCCGCCGTCACCTGCTTGTATAAAGGAATATACTGGATATGGGTATTTACCATACCTCGCATTCATAAATGGCAGTGCTTGGGACATGATCGCAGGCAATGCTTCCCAACTGGAAGATGTTTTTTCCCCTGGTTGATAGAAAAAATGCAATTCTGTTCCATCTGGAGCTACTTGTTTCAAATGTTTGTAATCTGGATCAGCCGCCCAAACAAAGTCATGGACATTTTCAGCTTTGAACTTCCATTCCAATTTCTTAGGTTTATTTTTAGGCTCATCAGCAGCATATCCATGGCCGATCTCTTCAGGGTTTTGTAATACTCCTGTGGCTCCAATCACAAACTTTGAATTGATTTTAATTTCCACGTCAAAATTTCCCCAAACTCCATAAAATTCTCTTGCAACATATGGGTTTGCATGCCATCCTTGCACATCGTACTCTGATAATTTTGGATACCATTGAGCCATGCTATAATCTATACCTTCTGCATTATTACGTCCAGATCTTCTGATTTGCACGGGAACTTGAGCTTCAAATTTCAATTTTAATTTCACCTCTTGCCCGGGAGCGATAAAATCATCCAGTACGATTTCAAAAATGGTACCTTCCTCAT
The DNA here is from genome assembly GCA_016715105.1 of Saprospiraceae bacterium. Taxonomy (GTDB): domain Bacteria; phylum Bacteroidota; class Bacteroidia; order Chitinophagales; family Saprospiraceae; genus JADKBO01. The sequence goes on from JADKBO010000008.1 coordinate 250,210, forward strand.
GGGTATTCTTGAGCTTTTTGCCATCCATTTCTATTTCTGTGATCTGCATGTAACCAATCTGATCCTTATCTAGTTTAGAAATACGATCCCCTACCCGTCTATCTGGATCTACAATACTTCTAGAGCGTACATCCATCATACTATTGGGCTGGAAAGCATTATAATACAAATGAAAAAACAACCTATTGAGGGTATCTGGTGAAAGATTGGTATAGGTTATCCATTCTTCTCCCTCGTACTGATGTTTTTTATCATCAAAATCAACTTTTATTTTGTAATCAGCTTTCTGTTGCCAATATGCATTTTGTTGTCCGAAAAGATTATTGACTAATAGAAGGATTGTGAAAAATAGTGCGCTTCTCAACATTTAAATTTTGTTTCATTTTTTACAAATCATTTGGTTGGTCTGATACGGGTTCTAGTAAATAATTTAGCGAAGGCCAATTATATTTTTTATAACATATGTATACAAAGATGATGGCGGTAACAATGAACGCAAGTGTCATGACCGCTGGATTGATGGTTTCGCTTTTGAGGAGGGAATCAGTTTGTAGCACTCCCCCACCATATGATGAAATGACTGCGCCATAAAAGTTTGTCGCTGCATGCACTCCTAATGCCAATTCCAGCCTTCCATCCATGATAGTGATCAGGGCTAGGAATAGCCCAGCTGTTATGTAATAGGTCAACATGATGGCAATCCCATACTCCTTTATTTCTGGATTGGCACCATGAACTGCTGCAAATAATACTGAAGTGATCAGCATCAATGCTATCTTATTTTTTGTAACCAATGCTAAACCCTGCATTAAATAACCTCTGAAAAATAGTTCCTCAAAACTGGTTTGTATCGGTAGTAAAAAAATACAAATAATCAATAAAGTAAAAAATGACAAGGCATCAAAGTGAAAAACATAATTGATTGGTGCGACAAAATATGAAACTATCTCTCCAGCCAATCCTAAGCCAAACCATAAGCCAAAGCCAAATACTAATCTCCCCACGTCCACCTTACTATCATTGGGAAAGATCAAATCTTTGAATTTCTTCTTCTGAATTTTTACTGCATAAAATAACCCGACAATGGCAAAAATAAACATGGTAATGAGTAAAACCAATCCCAAATTACTTCCAATGCCGATCAGTTTAAAGTCAGTGGTTCTACTAAATTCCTCAAACTGTTTTGTACCTATATTATTATTTTTAATAGAAAAATAAGCCACTGCTGTCAAAGGTAGTTGTCCTAAAAAATACCCAGCAAATGTCAAAAATATGCCAATGAGATACCATTGAACTTTGTTTTCTCCTTCTTTAATTTTACTAAAATAGTTTCCCACTGCCTTTGATTTTATAATTCTACAGAGCCTTTGAAAATAAAAGTTGCAGCTCCAATCAAAACAACTTTATAAAACTGTTGGCCATTATTGATAAAATTAACCCACAAGGTACCTCCTTTGGTTTTTACCTTTACCTGTCCTTCCAATTGATGCTTGTAACCATATGCCAAAGCAGCAGCTGTCACGCCCGTACCGCAAGAATATGTTTCATCTTCTACCCCTCGTTCGTATGTTGCCATAAAAAGCTCATTTTTCCCTAGATCGCATACCAAATTTACATTGATCCCGTTTTGGGCATACTTATCAGAATAACGTACAATTTTACCGTAGGTAATAATCTTTTCGAGGTCTTCTATTTCTTCTGTAAAGTGAATATAGTGAGGAGAACCAGTATTCAACTCAAAGGTGTTTTCATCATCAATGGCAATTATTTCTTCAACATCGATCATTTGTAAGGCCACTGTCTCTGCATCTACTTTTGCAAAATGTGGTCCGTCAATGGCCAGAAAGCTGGTTTCTGATTGGATGTAGCCCAAATCATGAGCAAATTTCACGATACATCTGCCGCCGTTGCCACACATGCTACTTGGATGACCATCGCTGTTGTAATAAACCATTTCAAAGTCATATCCCTCAATAGGTCTCAGGAACATCAATCCATCAGCTCCAATCCCAAATCTTCTGTGACAGAGAAAGGCTATTTGTTCTGTTGACAGGTCATATTGTGCTTCCATTTGATTGATAAGCACAAAATCATTACCGGTTCCTTGGTACTTTGAAAATTCAACGATTCTTGACATAAGGCAAAAATAATTATGCTACATTATTTGTGCGCAATAAGTAGAATAATTGGTTCAATTACTCAATTTTAAAATTCAAATAAAGAAAATTAAGTTTTCCTTATGGATTCAAGAACGAAATATGGAAAAATTTATAATTCCAAATTCGGACTGAGTTCATTTCCTTTTTCAAGATTGTAAAACTCAGTAATCATTCTGAGAATTTCTTGAGGATCATCAGTTAATGGAATGAGGTCAATGTCCTTTTGACTTACATTGCCAAATTTTTCGAGCATTACAGTAGTGATCCATTCTCTCAAACCCGACCAGAATTCTGTACCAACCAGAATGACAGGTAATTTTGCTACTTTTTTTGTTTGGATTAAAGTCAGCACTTCAAACAATTCATCCAATGTACCAAAACCACCAGGCATTACAACAAATGCTTGTGCGTATTTGACAAACATCACTTTTCTAATGAAGAAATAACGATGATCTAAGTTTTTATCTGGATCAATATAAGGATTATGTGATTGCTCAAATGGAAGGTCTATATTTAAGCCTACAGAAAGACCTCCTTGTAAATAAGCACCTTTGTTGGCAGCTTCCATAATTCCAGGGCCACCTCCAGTGATGATACCATATCCTTCTTTGGTTAATACTTCTGCAATTTCTGTTGCAAGTTTATAGTACTTATTGTCTGGTTTGGTCCTTGCAGAACCAAAAATAGAGATGCAAGGTCCCAGTTTGTTTAATTTTTCAAAACCGTCGACGAGTTCTGCAATGACCTTAAACATGGTCCAGGAATTCTCACCTTTGAGTGTGGTCCACTGCTTCATTGCACGACCATTGGTCTTTTCGACCTTCAATTTTCTTTCTGACATACTTTTCTCGGATTGTTATTACACCAATGCTCCTCTTTTCAAGGCTTTGTATTCCTCTTCGACAAAATTCTTTAAATCTTCGAGATTATCAAATTTTTGGATCAAATCGTGAATGAGAGATTTTGTGCTATCAATTGGTTTTACGTAAGCATCTACGTCTGCTTTGGTGATTTTTTCTTTGCTCAAAATGATCAATCGCTCAACGACGTTTCTCAATTCCCTAATATTACCTGTCCAAGATTGGGCTTGCAATGCTTTGACAGCTTCAGGCTCACATTCTTTTTTCGGCATATTATATTCTTCACAAATAATCGAGGTAAAATGTTCTATCAATTCTGGAATATCTTCTTTACGATTATCAAGTGATGGTACTTCTATGACGATCACTGCCAATCGGTGATAAAGGTCTTCTCTGAAATTACCTTTTTTTATTTCACTTCTTAAATCTTTATTAGTTGCTGCCACAATACGGACATCCACTGCAATTTCTTTTTCTCCCCCAACTCTGGTAATCCTATTCTCTTGCAAGGCTCTTAAAACTTTTGCTTGTGCGCTCAAGGACATATCTCCTATTTCATCAAGAAATAATGTTCCACCATGTGCAAGTTCAAATTTTCCAAGACGTTGCTTAAAGGCCGATGTAAATGAGCCTTTTTCATGCCCAAACAATTCACTTTCGATCAATTCTGACGGAATAGCAGCACAATTCACTTCTACAATTGCATTTTCACTTCGATTACTTTTATCATGTAACCATCTGGCTACCAATTCCTTACCTGTTCCATTTTGTCCATTAATGAGTACTCTGGCATCTGTTGGTGCAACTGTTTCTACAGTATGCAATATTTGCAAAATGGATGCTGAATTACCAATGATATTTTGAACATTTGATTTGGCTACTTTTCTTTGCAGGACTTTTTTCTCAACAATCAGACTTGATTTGTCCATTGCATTCCTGATGGTGATCAACAATCTGTTGAGATCCATTGGTTTTTGTAAAAAATCAAAAGCGCCTTTTTTTACAGCTTCGACCGCTGTATCGATATTGCCATGGCCAGAAATGACCACAATAGGAATGTCTGGATTGATGGTTTGAATTTTTTCAATGGCTTCCATCCCATCTAATTTGGGCATTTTTACGTCAATGATGATGACATCATAACTATTCTGTTTTACCTTAGCTAGACATTCGACACCATCACCTGCATCATCAACTATGTAACTTTCAAACTCTAAAATCTCTCTCAGCGTTTTGCGAATTGCATGTTCATCGTCTACTACTAAAATCCTAGCCATCTATAAAAATTTTCTTTTCAAAGGCTAAGATATTAAAATAAATATTAATGTATCAAAGCTTTTAGAAAAAATTGATGTGTGACTTTTGTATTGAAATAAATAGTAGACTCTTATCTGGTGCCAATGGCATAATTTTTAGGTCTTCCTTTTTTTCTTCTCAGCCGCAGGAAATAGAATATTATTGAGTATGAGCCTATATCCAGGGCTTGTTGGGTGTAAACTCAAATCAGTTTCTGGATCTCCGACATAATGCCTGTAATCTTCTGGGTCATGTCCTCCAAAAAATGTCCATGTGCCATAACCGTAGGTTCCATGAAGGTATCTTGTTTCACCTTCAGCTTTATTCTCACCCAAAATCAATACTTCGGGTTTTATGGTGCTGCGCACAAATGCTGTTGTTTGCCCCATAAAGCCTTTTACAATTTTTGTATGATTTTGACACAACATAGATGGAATGGGATCCCACTTAGCTGAAAAATCAAAAAGATTGAAGTAGTCGCTTTCTGGCTCTACAGTTCTATCTTTGTTATCAATGCTTGAATGTTCGTATTGCATGGGGTTGAGTATAAGATCAAAATCCCGAAAAGCAAAGGTTTGTGAGTAATCTAGTTTACTTTGCGCTTGATGGTCAAAACCATCTCCATCGTATACTTTATCACAAATATCCAATCCTTGGGCCGCCAAAGCTATGTCATAAGTATCTGTTGCAGAACACATTGCGAACATAAATCCTCCGCCTTCTACAAATTCTCTGATTCTTCTTGCAACTGCCAACTTTAATTCCGATACTTTATCAAATCCCAATGAGTTTGCTAAATCTTCACTCTTTTTTTGATTGATTTTATACCAGGGTGTTCCTCCTTGAGAAGCATAAAATTTCCCATATTGGCCTGTAAAATCTTCGTGATGTAAATGAAGCCAATCATACTCAGCCAGTTTGTTTTCTAATACTTCTCTATCATAAACCGTTTCGTAAGGAATTTCAGCATATGTCAAAACCATGGTCACAGCGTCGTCCCAAGGTTGTATCCTCTCACCTTTGGTGTCTACATCTGGAGTATAAACGGCAATTTTAGGTGCTTTTTCTAGTTTGATGGTCTCCATATTGGCCTCTGGATTGGCAATCTCCTCTCTGATTCTTGCAAACTCACCATCTGGAATGACTTTATAACTTATGCCCCTCACTTTGCATTCATCTTCAAAGTATTTACTATAAGGAAAAGCAAAACTTCCTCCTTTGTAATTGAGCAACCAATATGCCTCGACGCCTTGATTCAAAACCCAATATGTAACACCATAGGCTTTTAGGTGGTTTTTTTGACCATCATAATCCATCGGTATAAAGATCATTGAAGCCTTGGCAGCAAGTGCAAAGAACACAATCACCGAAACTAAAAATGATTTTTTCAACATGTTACAGTACTTTTCCATCTACAGTTATAATACAATTATAGGATTTGTAAATATATATTCTACAAATCATTCATGTAAATGTAAACGAAAACGAATTTAAAATAGATATAGTTTCTAAAACAATTTAGCGTTTTGCTGCAAAAATTAATTGATAGCCTCTAGCAATTGACTGACATATGATTGCAATCCAGTAGGTAATTCATTGATGTCTGTATCTACTCTTACTTCATTGCTTTTATCGTTGTCGATAATTTTGAAATATAAAATGGGCTCATCTGCACAGCCGGCACAACCTATCATGCCTTCGCTTTCTGCAATCGCATTAGGCAGTGATTCCAACAAATTGATGATATTATCCACTTGAGTTCCTGTCATATTATTTTGATTGAAAACGACATCTTCAATAAATCTTTCCGAGTTCTTCTGTTCGAATAATTGACCATCTTTATATTTATACAATTTTGTACAGTTGCTTGCACAAAACGGACCATAAACACCAAAAATGATTTCTTCTGGTCCTTTCAAATCCTTGTTATCATCTCGATCACATGCGACCATGCCAAAAACAAAAAGGCAACCAATGAATATATGCTTAAACATCAATTATAAAATTTAAGATTGTAATAAAAAATCAATTTATTGTTGATATTGAAATAGACGGATTTGGTATGCAAAAGGTTTGTTAAGTTCAAAATTTTTGTTTTCGTCTAAATACATCTCCAATCAATCACAAATGGGCTGGTACAAACGTATCCCATATTAAATAGTGTTAGCCATGCAAGTCAAGTATTCATTTTTCATGATTTTTTTATTTTGCGCTTCTTCAATGTTTTCTCAAGGATTGAGGATTCCACAAAACACCAATTGGAAAAGTAAAATTGGTAGAACTTTTGGAGCAACGGACATTGAAGTCACATGGAGTGCACCAGGTGTAAAGGGAAGAGAAGGTAAAATATGGGGAACAGGAGTTGCTCCGTTTGGTTTTACAGTTTTGGGATTTGGTTCAAATGTCCCTTCTCCTTGGCGAGCTGGAGCGGATGAATGCACCACAATATCATTTTCTACTGATGTTTTTATCAATGGAAAATTATTAGAAGCAGGCAAATATGCTCTGTTTATGGATCTTCAACCCGACTCCACTGTCTTGATATTTAACAAAAACATTCATGAATGGGGCGCTTATTTTTATGACGAAAGTTTGGATGTTTTGAGAGTCACTACGAAACAAATAAAAAATAATTCCAATAGTGTAGAACGATTGCAATATGTTTTTGAAAACCAACTTGAGGAAAGTGTTGATTGTGTTTTGGAATGGGAATATTGGAAAATTCCATTTACCATATCTGCTGAAAATAAAAAAAATATACTTAGCCATATTAAAAATCAAATGTCTGGAGTTTTGGCCTTTGACCCTCCAAGCCTTCAAGCTGCAGCCAATTGGTGTTTGACTAATGATGTAAATTTTGAGCAAGCATTTGGTTGGATAACCATGGCCACTGACCCAACCCTAGGTGGCATCAAAACCTTTGGTGCAGCATCTATAATGGCAGATTTATTACAAAAACTTGGAAAAACAAAAGAAGCAAAAGAAACCATGGACGCTGCACTGCTTGAAGCAACTGCTTTGGATCTACACCAGTATGGTAGAAGAATGCTTGCCCAGAAAAAGACGAAAGAGGCAATGGAAGTTTTCCAGATGAATTTTAATAAAAATAAAGGCGCATGGCCCACACCCGTAGGTTTAATGCGTGGATATAATGCATTGGCTGATTATAAAAACGCACTTATTTATGCCAAAAAATCTCTTGAGTTAGCGCCAGATGAGGTAAACAAAAATTATCTTGTTTCTTGTGTCAATCTATTAGAGGCAGGTAAACCAATCAATTAGGTCAGTACTGTTTTATTTTTTGAGTACAAATCGTACCAAATCCTTGTAAAGAGGCCCATCCTCAGAGTGACGATTCATGACACCTTTTGATTTGAGGTCTATCTCTTTGAGTTTAATCAAAATAGCTCGCACATGATCTTCACTGAAATTGCCCGCAGCCATTCTGTACTCTTTCACAAAAAACGGGCTCGAAAGACCTAGCGCCTTTTGCATTTCCATATCCGAACCACCTTTTGATTGAACGGCAATCAAGACCTTTAAAAAATAGCCATACAGACTGGAAACTGCCATTTGGATAGGAATGGCTTTGGGATTTTCTGCAAAATAATTGGCCATCATCCAACTTTTATAAATGTCTTTTTGAGCCAATGCTGATTGAAGTTCAAATACATTGTATTCTTTGCTCATCCCCACAAGTTCCTGCACTTCCTCTACAGTCACTTTTTTATTTTCACCAACATTGAGTTTGATCTTTGACAATTCATTGTCTATCTTATTGAGATCATTGCCCAAGTATTCCGCCAATAAATTTGCAATTTTATCATCAACTTGTAAATTCAACTCTCTCGACCTTTCCATGACCCAATTTGGCAATTGGTTGTCGTACATCTTTTTAGATTCCAAAACCACAATACCTGCACCATCTGCAGCCTTTCCAAAGCTGGTGCGTTTGTCAATTTTCTTATATTTATGACACAACACGACTGTTGAATGTGGTACTGGTTTTTTGATATAATCTGTGAGATCATTGATGGTTTTCATGTCGGCAGCTTCCTTGATGATGATGAGCCTGCGTTGAGACATCATGGGGTATTGCCTGGCTTCATCAATGACCAATCTAGCATCTGCTTCCTTGCCATAAAGCACAATTTGGTTGAATGCTCTGGAGCCTTCATCCAATAAATGATCTTCAATCCAATCAGAAACTTGGTCTATATAAAATGGTTCTTCGCCATGAAGAATATAAACTGGAGCTATTTTCCCCTTTTTTAGATCGTTGATGATGTCTTTGGCGCTCAAAACTTGATGTATATTAATAGCCTGTGAAATGTATAAAAAAGCCTCACTTCTGAACCAGAGGCAAGGCTTTGCAGATTTTGTGGAGAATACCGGATTCGAACCGGTGGCCTCTACGCTGCCAGCGTAGCGCTCTAGCCAACTGAGCTAATCCCCCTTTTTAAGAAGCGTGGCAAAAATAGGAATTCTGCTGACTTCCTATCAGATATTACAGTGTTTTTTATTCTGGAAATATTTGAGCACGCTTTATTTGGCATGATTACCAAATAAAAGACGCTTTGGCAGCATTTGCCGTATCAGATATTAAATTAAAATAATAAACGCCTTGCACAAAGTTATCGTTGGCATAATTCAAAGTATTATTTCCAAATTCTGCCACTTCAAATTTATCTGAACGCACTAGTTTGCCTGAAGCATCATATATTGCCATTGTGTATGAACCTGGCTTGGGTGTTATGTATTTTACTTCAATATTTCCGGGTGAAAGTGTTATTTTCTCAATGGCTAGACTTCCTGTTTGAGTAGGAATATCAAGTTGCCCGCCACAAACACCTTGCATATTTACGAGTGCCCCATAAGCATCCAAATATCCCCCATATTTTACATAGGTTTTAAGGTTATTGGTTTTTTGTACTCCATTAAATAATGCATCACGAACCGCTCTAGCTGCTGCTATTCTATCCGATTTTATCAAAGCTGCAAATGATGGACATGGAGTAGAGAACAAGAGGGCAGCTACTCCAGCAGCCAATGGTGATGATGCTGAAGTTCCTGATGTTTTGTAATATTTGGCATCTGTTCTCAAGTTGAAAATGTTTTCCCAGGTGCTGCAAAATCAATATTTGTCGTACCAAAACCAGATCCTCTAGAAAACACACCCACACTATCAATACTTGTCACTGCAATAAAGAATTCAGAACTACAAGTAGAAGGCATATCTCCATCTACGTCTATATTGGTCTCAGTATTGGTCGTTGATCCAAAGGATAAAACACCTTGAGCACCAAGCAAATTGTACATATCACACCAAGGTTTGTATTCTGGTGAGTCGCCAAATACGCTATCTAGTCCGCCACTATAATTTGAAACTAATATGTTGGCACCTCTTTTGCCGTCTGTCTGAATGTACAATCTTTTCATTTTGAGAATATAATCATATCCTTTGATGACAGATGCTACATTGCGAACTCCACTGATGGGTAATATTTTAACTTTCCAGTTTACACCAGATACACCTGTATCATTATTACCAACCGCTCCTGCTATTCCACAAACCCAGGTACCATGATTCTCTATTTCGTGGGTTCCGTTATTTTTTGAAGCATTCCATCCAGAGATATCATCAATATAACCATTAGCGTCATTGTCGATGAAATCTCCTGGTACTTCAATAGAATTGACAAAAACATTTTCCTTTAAATCTGGATGTGCTATTTCCATCCCTGAGTCCAAAATGGCAATCACTATATCTGCGCCATCGTTGGTTTTACCTCCTGTCGTAAGTTCCCATACTTGAGGAACATTGATGAGATTGAGGTAAGATTGCATGCCAAATGAAGGATCATTTGGGTTTCTTCTGGTTTGAACTTTACGATCGTAATAAACAAAAGAAGCATACTTCAGGGCTTGAATGCTTTTCAATTCTTCAAGATCAAAATCTGTGCTACTTTCTAGTAAAATGTAACCTAAATCACTACTTAAAACATCAAAATTGGAAATGGCAGCTCTTGCATTTGAACCTAATTCTTGCCTAAGTTTTGCTATATCGTTGGTTTTGACTATTAATCTGTTTTTGATCAACTCTTGACCACTAACATTCAAGACACTCAAAAACAAAACAAAACCAGTAATTATTGATCTAAAGACATTGTTCATCAGTTCCGATTTTTAATTTTAAAATTCATCAACGCAAGAATGGATCAACAGCTTGTGCAAGTTACTTAAAATTTACAAAAACAATAGGAGATTTTATTAAAAACCTTTTTTGCCTTTCAATTATCTGATGTATCAATTAGCAAGCAAAGATTCCAATTTCGATATTTCCTCTGTCAAAATTTTAATTCTTTCATTGCCGTCACTCAACTTCTGCCTTTCCTTCTCCACTACTGAAACAGGAGCTCCTGCGACAAAGTTTGCATTATCTAGTTTTTTTGCAACACTATTTACAAATCCAATTTGATAATCCAATTCTTTCTTCTTTTCAGAAAGGTCAGATTCTACATCGATTTCTTTAGAAAGTACCACAAAATACTTATCAGTTCCAATTACAAAGCCAACTGCATTAGCTAAATCTTCGCTCACAGCCTCCACCTCAGCAACAAAAGCCAATTGTTCCAATAGCGTTGCTGCTCCTTTCACAGACAAAATAGCCTCTACATTTGTACTTTTTATGGCTTTCAATGGCAAAAGTTCACGCTGTTTCAAACCATTTTTGTTCCTCACATCACGAACATTTGATATGATGTTTTTGAGCGTTTCTACATTATCAATAATTTGAGGGTCCTCAACTTGGGCGAGTGGATAAGAAGATAAGATACAATCACCCTCAGCACCCAATTGATGCCACAATTCTTCCGTGATAAATGGCATGAAGGGATGGAGTGTAGAGCAAATTTTGGTAAACATGGCAATAGTTGCATCACACGTTTCTTTGGAAATTGCTTGGCCAAATTCAGGTTTTACCATTTCTAAGTACCAAGAACAAAAATCATCCCAGACAAAACTGTAAGTGGTCATCAATGCTTCTGAAAGCCGATAGTCTTTAAAGTGACCGTCTATCTCTCCCGTCAGTTTTGCGAATTTATTTTCTATCCAGGCTATGGCTAAAAGATCGGACTGGCTTGCTTGTTTTTGGTCATTGATCTCCCATCCTTTGATCAACCTGAGGGCATTCCATAACTTGTTGTTGAAATTACGACCTTGCTCACACAATTTTTCGTCAAAAAGGAAATCACCTCCTGCTGGAGAACAAGACAACATACCAAAACGCACACCATCGGCACCAAAGTCTGAGATTAATTTGAGTGCATCTGGAGAATTGCCCAAAGATTTGGACATCTTCCTTCTTTGCTTATCTCGCACCATTCCAGTAAAATATACATGGTCAAATGGTTTCTGACCCGTCCACTCAAAACCCGCCATGATCATTCTGGCGACCCAAAGAAATATGATGTCCCAACCTGTGACTAAAACAGAGGTAGGATAATAGTATGCCAATGCCTTTGGATCATCGAAACCATTGAATACTGTAATTGGCCAAAGCCATGAAGAAAACCAAGTGTCAAGCACATCTTCATCTTGTTTCAGATCATCCAAACTTATATCGGGATATTTTGTCTTGGCTTTAGCAAGAGCTTCCTCTGCACTTGTAGCAACAAAAATTTCTTCTCCATAAAACCAAGCTGGGATTCTGTGCCCCCACCACAACTGTCTGGATATACACCAATCTTTGATGTTTTCCATCCAGTGTTTGTAGATATTCTTCTGATTTTTAGGGAAGAATTCTACGTCATCTTCCATCACTGCTTGCAAAGCTGGTGCACAAATAGCTTTCATGTCTACATACCATTGTAGTGACAATCTTGGCTCAATGATGGCGTTGGTTCTTTCTGATCGACCAACATTATTTTGATAATCTTGAACCTCAGCCAAAAGTCCAGCTTCTTCAAGATCTTTGGAAAATGCTTTTCTTACTTTGAATCGATCCTCACCAACGTATATTTTGGCGGCATCACTCATCGTTCCATCCGGATTGAATACATTGATGACTTCCAAGTTGTGTTTTTCACCAAGGTCAAAGTCATTCACATCATGAGCAGGAGTTACTTTTAAAGCGCCAGTACCAAATTCTCGATCAACATATTCGTCAAAAATGATGGGTACAGAACGATTAATTAATGGCACAATAACCCGTTTACCTTTGAGATGTGCATATCGCTCATCCTCGGGATGTACTGCAAGTGCTGTATCACCCGGAATGGTTTCTGGTCTGGTTGTAGCAACAGTAATAAAATCTGATGTGCCTTCTATTTGATACTTTACTTTATACAATTTGGATTGCTCCAGACCATAAATAACCTCTTCATTGGATAAAACAGTTTTGGCTTCAGGGTCCCAATTGACCATTCGCTCCTTGCGATACAATTTGCCTTTGTTGTATAAATCGACAAAAACCTCCAAGACCCCTTTACTTCTCACGGCATCCATCGTAAAAGAAGTCTTTGACCAATCACAAGAGGCTCCCAATTTTTGCAATTGTTTCAAAATGATGCCACCATATTCTTCTTTCCATTGCCAAGCGTAGTCCAAAAAAGCCTCTCTGCTAAGATCAGACTTTTTAATGCCTTTTTCACGCAGCATCTTCACAACTTTTGCTTCGGTAGCAATGGATGCGTGGTCTGTACCAGGAACCCAACAAGCATTAAAACCTTGTTGTCTTGCTCTCCTGATGAGGATGTCCTGAATGGTATTATTCAACATATGGCCCATGTGTAGCACACCTGTCACATTCGGAGGAGGGATAACAATGCTATATGCTTTTCTTTCGTCTGGTGTAGATTCAAAATATTTTTTATCCAACCAATGTTGGTACCATTTTGATTCTATTTCACTGGGGTCAAATCTTGATGATAACTCACTCATTATTTGTATTTTAGCGGTAGAAAGGTTTTGGTACTATCAATATTTTCGAAAATGACCAACATATTGTCATAATCATTTTCTTCCCAAATTTGTTTATAATAATCTTCTCCCAAAATGTAATTGGCAAGTACTGGCATGATGTTGTTGTGCCCTACCATCAATACATTGTGTTGATCTAGCGAACTTCTCACATTCCCAATAGTTTCTTTGAGCGTTTTGTTGTCATATGGAAAAGTAGGTAAACCTTTGATGTCGCACAAACTATCAACTGTATACAGCGTTCTGGTGGTAAATGTGCTATAAACTGCATCTAGTCTATATCCTCTAAAAATATCTGCAAGGCGGACACTTCTAGCCAAGCCCTCTTCTGATAAGCCCGGATCGGCAGAAACCACAGAAGTATCTCTTTCTGCATGCCTGATCAACACAAATGTCTTATTATATTTTTTCTCATCAATGGGAAACGTTGTTCCATCTTCGAATAATATGGTATTCTTTTCTATCTTTTGCACATATTTATCAACAAAAGGGGCTGTTGATATCTGTGGTTTTTCTGTCTCTTTACAGGCAACTAATGCCAAAATAAATAGTAGAAAATATGTTCCTGTTTTTACATTCATATCCCTATAACTTGTACAATTTTTTAATATTGGGTGCAAAGTTAACAATGGTTATGAAGTAATTTAGCAACCATAAAAATATCTCTATCTATTTAAGGAGTAAAATCTGAAATATTTAAGCAAATCAAAGGAGGATTATTGTGTCATTTATTTTAGCTCTTCATATTATAAAACAACAAATTTTCTCAACACTTTGCAATATATACTTAAAACCTTGTCTAATAAACAATTCATTTTAACACCCTAAATATTCATACTATTCCACTGAGGTAGTTGCAAGCATTCCAAAAATTAAGATAAAAATTTGTTTTATATATAAGTCTGTTTATCAATGATTTAAAAATATTGGTAACCACCCTATTGGTGTGGCAAGCACATTATCATCTCCTCTTACTTTTGGGCTTTAGTTTTTCATTCAAAATCAAAAATCATCATGTACAAGAATTTATTATTAATCCTGACTTTGCTTTGCCTGAGTCAGTTTGCCTCTGCCCAATTGGGAGGGTTGAAAGACAAAATGAAAAAGAAAGCAGACGACAAAAAGGAAGAAGTCATTGAAGACACCAAAAATAAGGCTGAGTCCAACGCTCCCGCTTCAACCAACCCTGCAAACTCCCCTACCACTAATAAACAAAACAGCAATACACCTGAGGAAAAAAACTCCTCCCCTAGTAGAGTAAAAAATTCCAATGCTGCTGAAAGTCAATCTCGTTCTGGTGAAAAAGGTAAAAAGGTCAATGTCGATCTGGACATGGAAGCACTTCCTTATAAACCATCGATCGTTTGGCAGTCCTTATTGGCTGGACCCTATTATAATCCCGTTAATGGTGAATTCAAATTTACTAGTTTGGAAGCTACCTTTTTACCACTAAAGAAAAAAGATGGGTCAGACTTTAAATACCGAACGTATGAAAACCCAAATCCACCCTTATGGATGGATTTAATAGCAAAAAATACAGGAGAAGTGGTTGGTACTTTATTTTATGAAGCCGATTTGCAAAGTCCCCCATTCGCAAATGTCGAATTAATTGTAACCATACCAGGTCATCGGTCTATTACTATCACTAAGAGTGGGTCTTATGAGTCTAAGTTTTTCGTTGGTGGACAACATTTTTATACTTTTCCTTTTAATATCATTGAAAAAGCAAATGCTGATCCTTACAGTCCTGTACCAAAGATGTTGTTTATGGAGGGAGAATGGCCATCATGGGGTTATTTTGAATTAGGTGATAAAGATGCCCTTATTTGGAATTTCTTCTACAGTTACCAAACCACTGAAATCCCTAATACCTCTCGCTGGGATATTGTAAAATTATATCAGTACAAAATGCAAATCAGAAAAGGTGCTACGATTGTTGGTGTCTACAACCAAGCTATTGGAAACGGCGAAAATGAACTGACTGATTTAAGACCTGATAATGGCCGGTGGAAAACCTTTAGCAATGTCATATTCAAACATCCAAAAGGCAAGGATAAAGTAAATCTTTATTTGTCTGATTTGGCAGATGGCAATTATACTGCAGACATGGAATTTTTCTTAGAAAATAAAAAAGTAGAAACAAAATCATTTGGTTTTACCATAGCTGGAGGTAAAATAAAACCAGACCCAAAGGCAGATAGAAGTTTACAAAATGAACCTACTACCTTCATAGAACAAGGTAAAAAGATGTTTTTTGTTTCATTAAAAAAATAAATCCCCCGGTTGCTCCACTCCAGAAAACCATTATATCGTTTTTCATACTACAACAAAGCCCGATAGGATAACTTCTATTCGGGCTTTGTTATTTTTATCTTACAAATACTTTTGTAGGATTTGGCAATGGATGGGCTTTTGATTTTTTCTAAATCAAGCCAATTGACTATCCTAAATGTATTTTTTCTCGGAGGCTAAAGAAATGGCATCCTCTCTATTGTTGACCTCCAGTTTTTCGTAAATGTTTTTGATGTGAAACTTGATGGTATTGCGACTGATATTTAAGGTTTCTCCTATACTTTTATAACTCTTACCTTGCGCTAATAAAGTGATTACTTCTGTCTCTCGATCAGATAGAATAGAGTTGGCTGCTTTCTGAAAGGAAGAAACCACCATTCTGGCTATGCTGATACTCATGGGAGCACCACCGTCCAAAAGTTCTTGTATACTTTCTATCAATATTTTTGAAGTGGTATTTTTGGTAATATAGCCACTTGCTCCTGCACATAAAGCATTAAAAACCATTTCAGAATTTTCGTAAACTGAAACAATCAAAATTAAAGATTTGGGCATCAACTTCCTGATTTGTTTGGTCCCTTCTACCCCATTCATGCCTGGAAGCTCCAAATCCATCAAAACTACATCGGGCTTATCCTTAAAAATATTCTTGATGGCGTCTTCACAATTGAGATACTTTCCTGCCACTCTGAAATTTTCAGAAAAGTTGACGATGGTAGCAAAAGCCTCATTGAGCTGTAAGTTATCTTCTATGATTACAATTCTATGCAAATTCTTAACCTTTAATTGGTAAAGTTAAATAAATTGAGGTTTACCTACCCTACACCAAAGGTATAGTAACATTTGGTATGAGGAGGGTGAGCGCAAACTCACAACCACCTCCCTCAAGATTTGTAAATGTCGATTTTCCATTAATTTTTACTGTTCTACTTATGACATTTTTAATACCATTGTTACTTTTCATTGCGTCGGCTGGTAACCCTATTCCATTGTCTTTGAAGGATAGAGTCAATGCTCCTTTACTTTCTTTGATTTCAAAAACAACATCAGAACACTGAGCATGTTTAGCAGCATTGGTCATTATTTCTTTGAAAATCAATATGATATGCCTGCTCCAATGATAGGGTATTTTGATTTGTTGATCATAATTCCTTTTAACATCAAATCTGATTTCCAAATTTTCAAAAAATCCCTCGGCAAAATCACATAGATAAAGGTCAATTTCGTACAACTCATTGCTCTCCGTACTCAAGGACCAGATAAAATCTCTGGTGTTTTTATAAAGCACATCGGCATCCATTTTTATTTGCTCCAAATTGCGCTTTATTTTGGAATCTAAAACATTATTTTCATTTATCAAAAGTTCACTCATGATTGAAATTCTAGCCATTTTATTCCCAAGGTCATCATGAAAATCTTTGGCTATCGTATTTCTTGAATTATTGAGTTCGTTCTGCAACCGCTCTTTTTCGACTATCAGATTACCCAAATACTTATTTCTTTGTTTTAGCCTTTTCACTACATACAAAGACAAAAACCCAATGAAAGCTACAGATAATAAAAGAATTACACCAAAACCGGCGACGGTTTGATGCCAAGGGGCTTTTATTTCAAAATCATATGATTTCGAACTCAACCAGTTATTATCTGTCAACCTAGTTTGAAATTTCACAGAGTGTTTTCCATATTTCAAATTACAAAATTCTATTTTCCCATTGATGACATTTTCCCATTTGGAGTCATTATCGAGCTGATATTGGGTGATGACAGAAGTAGGTTTTTCTAAAGAAATAGCATAAATATTAAAACTGCAGACATCCTGCTTTATATTAAAGTGTGGATATTTATTCGTTGCAAGATTTTGAATATCAACAATATTTACACCATTGTTGGTAGCAGCCCATAATTTCCCAGAATCATCTAAACACACAGATTTTACATAGTCATTGAGCAAACCAGAAGATTTATCAAGTTTGAAAACACCTGTATCATTCAACCGATATAGTCCTTGCTGGCTAGCTACCCAAAGATCTCCATTGTCTGGTATCACCATGTCATTCACAGCAATAATTTCATCCGATCTTTCCAAAGCTAATCTTTTCCAAACTCCATTTGCATATTGCATCAAACATCGATCTGTGGCAATGAAAAGCTTATTGTTATGGTGTAATAATTTGGTGATCTTATTGCTACACATAGAAATATCAAAGGGAACAGTTTCTAAAATGGCCTTTTTGCTGACAGATATTTTGTATAAAGCTTGTAGATCTGCCAGCCAAAAGAGATCGTCATTTATTTTGGCTAATGATTTTATTTGGATGCCATTTCCCAAATTTATCTTGACAGTATCTTTGTTTAATGTAATGTATTGATGAAAATTATTCACCTCTCCGATATTTTCCAGAAGGCTATTTTCATATAACTTAAACAGATATTTGTTTTCATTTCTTTTTTGAGGAGCATCAAAACAAAATAAATAATTCCCACTTCTATCCGATTTGAGTTCCCGGCATGTATTATCTATTGCTTGTGGAAAACCTTACCATCTCGGTATTCATAAACATAATCTCGCGATAGGAGGATCATAGAACCTGAGGCACTTTTTGCCATCCCAAAAATATTTGGATCAAGAAATTTCTCTGATCCCATGTAACTGATCAATTCTTTTTTGAGCATCAACTGAAACACTCCATCACCATAACTAGATATCCAAATATTTTGATCATTGTCAATCAATATATCTGACAAAGAATTGCGAATATTACAATACTGTTTGAGGTCAATTAATTTTCCTTCATCATAAAAATACCCATATTTATTACCATTGGCATCCATCGTGATGATTACATATCTATTCTCCGACAGAAATGATAGTTTAGTAATGGAATTTCCATTGAGAGCTAGTTTTCTTTGTTCAAGGATTTGCCCATTTTTCAATAAATACAAGGTATCACTTACTGCAATATAAATTTTGTTTTTGTAGGAAGTTACTAAAGAAACATACTTGTTTTTGGCAAAGTCAAACTGAGGTATCAAATTTGAATGGGAATCATTACCCACGCTCAACTTGAATATTCCAGGCAGAGGTTTGGTTTTTAATACGGTTTTTTTAGGATCATTAAAAATGTAAAAGTCATCGTCCATCACTGCACCAGAAAACTTATAATAATCTTCAATTCGTGCGGATAGACCTGTTGGATCAAATTTATTCAGTTTCAGAACTCCTCCTGAACCATCAATGATGGTATGGTGTTCTGAATCACATTTAGACTTCATAAGGTTGGTTGTGTGTAAGACATAATCCGGGGCACTCAATAACCAATCATTATGATAAAATATGTTCTTCAACTTTACCCGATACTGATCATCACATCTCTCTACTTTTAATTGATCAAGATCTAATATTTGCGATCCTCCTCCCCAAGTAGCAATCCCCATTTTAAAGCCAGGTAACGTACATAAGCCTATTACATAGTTTGAGTACAGTCCATCATAAGAAGTAATTTGAAGAAATTTATTCCCATCAAAACAATCCAGACCATCATCCGTTCCTATCCACAATCTCCCCAAACTATCTTGCAGCATTTGATAGGTTATGTCATGCGACAAGCCCTCT
Source organism: Saprospiraceae bacterium (assembly GCA_016715105.1). Classification (GTDB taxonomy): domain Bacteria; phylum Bacteroidota; class Bacteroidia; order Chitinophagales; family Saprospiraceae; genus JADKBO01. Next base: position 269,412 of record JADKBO010000008.1, read on the forward strand.
GAAGTTGTAAATCTTCTATATTTATATTGGGCGGATACCGGTAAACAAAGCTGTGCAAAACCATAAATCAAGATGATACGCCACAGTACTTTATCAAACATTGTAATAACTAAATTTTATAAAAAGCTAAGATACAGATTCATCATTCTGGTGGTCTTTTATTCTTAAAAAATATGAGCCAATGAGGATCAGTTATTCTAGTCAGATAAAAAGATAATTAGGAAACTTTTGGTTGCTTAACTTTGAATTTATGATTCAAACTATTTTTTGGAATAAAATCGATAAAAATATATCTTGCATGCAAATCGACCAACATGCGCAAGACCATACTCTCATTGACTCTTTCCTTAATTTCTATTTCATGCTTCTGCCAAAATCAAAAGTTTATCCATTGTGGAAAGCTAATCGATGTAGAAAACCAAAAAGTACTCGAAAAAATGACCATCGTCATTGAGGATAATCTGATCAAATCTGTACTTTCTGGTTATGCCAGTGCACCCAAAGAAGCAACCGTTATTGATTTGAAAAACAAAACAGTGTTGCCTGGTTTGATGGACATGCATGTTCACATAGAAAGCGAAAGTAGTCCAAAAGCCTATGAAGACAGATTCAGAAACAATGAAGCTGATGTTGCCTTAAAAGCTACAACTTATTGTGAAAAAACCTTGATGGCTGGATTTACTACCGTAAGAGATTTGGGGGGGTCAGGCATCAATGTGAGTTTGAGAAATGCTATAAACGCTGGTTTTATAAAAGGGACCAAGAATTTACACATCAGAGAAATCAATTGCTACAACAGGGGGGCACGCTGATCCAACCAATGGTGTGAAAGACGATTATAAGGGTGATCCTGGGCCAAAGGAAGGTGTCATAAATGGGCCTGAAGAAGCAGCTAAAGCTGTAAGACAACGGTATAAAAATGGTGCGGATGTCATAAAAATCACATCCACTGGCGGCGTATTGAGTGTTGCAGCAGATGGATCTGGACCTCAGTTTACGATCGAAGAAATTGAAGCGGTTGTAAAAACGGCTAATGATTACAATATGGTGACTGCAGCTCATGCTCACGGCGCTGAAGGAATGCGCAGAGCTGTAATTGGTGGCATTCATAGTATAGAGCATGGTACTTTCATGACACAAGAAGTCATGGATATGATGAAGGAAAAAGGCACTTATTATGTACCCACAATCACGGCAGGCAAATTTGTTGTAGAAAAAGCAAAAATTCCAGGTTTCTACCCCGCCATCATCGTCCCTAAAGCTTTAAAAGTTGGCCCACAAATTCAAGAAACTTTTGCAAAAGCTTATAAAGCTGGTGTAAAAATTGCTTTTGGCACTGATTCTGGCGTGAGTTATCATGGTAAGAATGCAGATGAATTTGTTTATATGTGTGAGGCTGGTATGACTCCTTGGGACGCCATCCTATGTGCAACCGTCAATACTGCTGATTTGTTGCGCATTTCAGAAAAACTTGGAAGCATCAAAATGGGCAAAATTGCAGATATTGTGGCTGTCGATGACAACCCTTTGGAAAACATTGCAACCTTACAAAATGTAAAGTTTGTTATGAAAGAAGGTGTGGTATACAAAATGATTGAGTAATGTCAATCACCAGTCACATCAGCAAATTATTATTGAAAATTTGGGGTTTTAAAATTACCGGAATTAATCCTGAGATTTACCCCAAGAAGATATATGCAATCATTCCACACACCTCCAATTGGGATTTCATCTTAGGCATTTTGGTAAGGAGTTCCATGCAGTTAAAATTACAATTTTTGGCCAAAGACAGTTTATTCAAGCCGCTTTATGGATGGGTTTTCCGTGGACTTGGAGGCATACCAGTTGATCGTAGCAAAAGCCACAATTTTGTAGAAGCTACCCTGGAAATCATAGAAAGTAGAGATCAAATTGCATTGGCGATTGCACCTGAAGGGACCAGAAAAAAAGTCACCAAACTCAAATCTGGTTTCTATTGGCTTGCAAAAAAAGCAAACATACCACTCATTTTGGTCAGGTTTGACTATGGAAACAAGGTAGTTGATTTTGCACCGCCGTTTGAATTTACGGAAAATATGGAGCAAGATATGGAGCGTATAAAACTTCATTTTAAGGGTGTGGCTGGAAAAAATAAAGAAAATTCTTTTACCTAATTTATGACTTTATTTAAATATTTTAATAGTTTGCATTCCTTTGCAATAACCAACATTTCAATGAAAAAGTCAATCAAACTCATTTTGGCATTTTTGCTATTTGGCAATTTTGCTTTTGCTCAAATTCTTTATGTTAAATTTGATGCAATTGGTTCTGGAAATGGCTCCTCTTGGACAAATGCTTTCGTCAATATCCAAGATGCCATAAATACAGCTACATCAGGAACACAAATTTGGGTATCTCAAGGCACTTATAAACCAACAAAGGATCCATTTGGGGCAAGTTCAAATGTAAAAACCTTGACTTTTTATCTCAAAAATGGCGTGGCTTTGTACGGTGGTTTTGATGGCACAGAAATGACGCTTGCAGAAAGAACATTGGATAATCCTACCATTTTAAGTGGTCAACTAGGCGCCAATAATGCCAGTAAAGTTAACCATGTTGTACTTTCCGTTAATGACAATGCCAACACCATATTGGATGGATTTATTGTAGAAAACGGTTATTGTAATGGTCTTTTTGGAATCACTGTTGAAGGTGTAGCAATCAATGCAACAATGGGAGCTGGAATTGCAGCGTATAATTCTTCTATGATCATCAGAAATACGATAGTGAGAAATAATGAGGCGAGTATAGGCGGCGGAATATTTACTGAAAATTCAAACACCACCATTTTAAACAGTCAAATCAGCAATAATTCCGGAATTGATGGCGGGGGGATCACTTATGTAAACTCTGGCGGAACTATTAGAAATTCTACGATAAATAACAATTCAGGTGGCGATGGTGGTGCCATGTGTATTGCTGCAAATTCAAACCCTGTTTTTACAAATTGCGATATTTATTCCAATAGTGGTTATGGCGATGGTGGTGCCATATACAGCGATTTTGGTAATCCAACTTTTGTCAATTGTAGTTTTTCTGGAAATACCTCAAGCGGTAGCGGAGGTACTTTGTATTCAAATGGCGGTACCTCAACTGCCATTTTTAGAAATTGTATCATTTGGGGAAATGTGAGCAGTGATCCTTTTTCAATCATAAAATCCAATGGGAATAATTTAAGCGTCACTTACTCCATCGTACAAGGCCCCTCCATTTATCCAGGCACTGGAAACAGCAATGCAGATCCCCAATTTGTTGCTGCTCCCTCAAATCTTCATTTAATGCCCACCTCACCCGCAATTGATGCTGGAATAAGTACTGGAGCGCCAGCAGATGATATTGATGGCAATACAAGACCACAAGGCGCTGGAATTGATATGGGTGCTCATGAATTTATACTTCCCAGTATGCTTGTCTTTGAAGGGCCAGGTCAACTTTGGTCTACTCACAGCAATTGGAATATGGGCTTTTGTCCACCAACCAACTTTTCAGGAACCATTATGATTGATGCAAATTGCACGGTGCCAGCTGGTTCAATGACCCAACTGCACTCTGGAGTGGAACTAAAAATTATGACTGGTGCAGTGCTAACTGTGGAGTAAAAGCATTTCTCTTTCATTGGAACAATTTCTTCTTAAGTTCTGGCAACTTAGGATTTAAGTGTTTTTGGCATATTTCAAATTACTAGACATATTCAATTATCTGAAAAATTGTCATACATCTACGAGGCCATTCTGTCAAACATGTCAAAATATGGCAGTAAAAACATGTTAAAAAGTCAAAACTAAGCCTTGGCATATTCATTGCTCAAGGAAAAGAGTATTACAAAAAACAAATATTAACATAATGGGAAAAATAATAGGTATAGATTTAGGGACAACCAACTCTTGCGTTGCAGTAATGGAAGGAAATGATCCTGTCGTTATTCCAAATGAGGAAGGAAGAAGAACTACACCTTCTGTTGTTGCATTTCTTGACAACGGTGAAAGAAAAATTGGTGACCCTGCAAAAAGACAAGCTATCACTAACCCAACTCGTACCATCGCGTCGATCAAACGTTTTATGGGTTCACGTTTTAGCGAATTAACCAAAGAAGCATCAAGGGTTGCTTACAAAACAGCAAAAGGAGATAATGATACCATCAAAGTTGACATTGATGGAAGATTTTATACACCACAAGAAATCTCAGCTATGACTCTTCAAAAAATGAAGAAAACTGCTGAAGATTATCTTGGACATGAAGTAACTGAGGCAGTCATCACTGTCCCTGCTTATTTCAATGACTCACAAAGACAATCTACAAAAGAAGCTGGTGAAATTGCTGGTTTAAAGGTTTTGAGAATCATCAACGAACCAACTGCAGCTGCACTTGCTTACGGTATGGATAAAAAAGATAAAGACATCACAGTTGCTGTTTATGACTTAGGCGGTGGTACTTTTGATATTTCTATCCTGGAATTGGGAGATGGTGTATTTGAAGTAAAGTCAACCAACGGTGATACTCACTTGGGCGGAGATGATTTTGACCAAGTAATCATTGACTTTTTGGCTGATAGCTTTAAATCACAGGAAAATATAGACCTTAGAAAAGACCCAATGGCTCTTCAAAGGTTGAAGGAAGCAGCAGAAAAAGCAAAAATCGAATTATCTGCATCTGCTGAAACAGAAATTAACTTACCTTATATCACTGCAGTAGATGGTGTGCCTAAACACTTAGTTTTGAAACTTTCAAGATCAAAGTTTGAGCAACTTTCTGATGATTTGGTAAAACGTACTTTAAAGCCTTGTGAAGATGCATTGAGAGACGCAGGTTTAAGTAAATCAGACATAGATGAAATCATTTTGGTTGGTGGTTCTACTAGAATTCCACGAATTCAACAAGCCGTAGAAGATTTCTTTGGCAAAAAACCAAACAAAGGAGTAAATCCTGATGAGGTTGTAGCTGTAGGTGCAGCAATCCAAGGTGGTGTATTGAGTGGTGATGTGAAAGATGTATTATTACTTGATGTGACTCCATTATCTATGGGTATTGAAGTCATGGGAGGAATGTATGATGTAGTCATTGAAGCAAATGCTACCATCCCAACAAAAAAATCTAAAGTTTATAGTACGGCAGCCGATAATCAGCCAAGTGTAGAAATCCATATTCTTCAAGGTGAAAGGCCAATGGCTAGAGACAATAGACCAATTGGTAGGTTTATCTTAGACGGAATTCCACCTTCACCAAGAGGAGTTCCTCAAATTGAAGTAACTTTTGACATGGACGCAAACGGTATTTTGAGCGTTTCTGCCAAGGACAAAGGAACTGGTAAGGAGCAAAACATCAGGATTGAAGCATCTACTGGTTTATCAAAAGATGAGATTGCAAAAATGAAGGCTGAAGCAGCTGCTAATGCTGAAACTGATAAAAAAGCTAGAGAAAATGCAGAAAAAATCAACGGTGCAGATAGCTTAATTTTCCAAACAGAAAAGCAATTGAGCGAATTTGGTGATAAAATCCCAACGGACAAACGCGGTGCCATTGACTCAGCATTGAATGAACTCAAAGAAGCTCATAAAGCTCAACATGTAGAAACAATTGATTCAGCTACTGAAAAGTTGACACAAGCTTGGTCTGCAGCAAGCCAAGACATTTATGCAGCTCAACAAGCAGCAGGAGGTAACAGTGATGCTGGTGCTTCAGCTTCAGGAGGTGCGAAAGACAATGCTGGTGACGTAACTGACGTAGAATTCGAAGAAGTAGAAGATAAGACTATTTAAGCTTCGTTTTAAATAATAATTTTAAAAAAAGGCGACAGCGTGGCAACATGCTGTCGCCTTTTTATATTCCAAAACAAACAATTTGCAGTATCTAATTGCTTAATAGCTAAAATTAGATAATTATGTTTCAAAGGATTATATCTTGGTTTATCAGGGCAGAAATGAAGGTTCAAATTGTTAAAAAAGTTAATGAATAGTTCAAACTGTTTGAAAAACGAATGGAAGTCGTAAATTGGTCAACTTTATTTTTAATCAAAACCACCCCCAATGCATATTTACAACGGTAAAGAATCAAAACTCTGGGATGAGTATTCACTAGAAGATCAAGCCCTTTTTAGCTGGGATTTGATGGAAAGAGCATCCAAAAAACTGACTGAAAAAATTCTTGATATTTATTCTGACATGGACTTACATTTTTATGTAGTAGTTGGTCCTGGAAATAATGGAGGAGATGGACTTGCCATTGCCAGAATGCTCAATGAGCAGTTTAGAGATGTATGTGTTGTATTACTTCAAACTAAAGGAAGCCCCGAGTATGAACAGAATTATGCACTCATCAAGTCAAAAAGTGGAATTAAAATTTGCAGCCTTAAAGAATTTGAAAATGCAAGTCTTAAAAAAGGTGTTTTTATTGACGCCATATTTGGGAATGGCTTAAATCGTAAGCCGGATGGAAAAAATGAAAAAGCCATCTCATTCATCAATTCATCCAATTATCCGGTTATTTCTATTGATCTACCCAGTGGTATGATACCCGACCATTTGCCTGATTGGGAAATTGTCAAAGCTACCCACACCATAATGATTCAAAATGTAAAACTTTCTTCACTATTTGAAGAAGGCGGTCAGTATTATGGAAATTGTCATATGGTAGATATTGGCCTCTCACAATCTTTTTTAAAAACTCATCCTTCTGATAAGGTTTACATCACTCAGACAACCATCAATCCATTTCTAAAAACCAGAACCGTGTTTAGCCATAAAGGTGAATTTGGCCATGCTGCTTTGGCTTGCGGAAGTGAAAGCATGATTGGAGCTGCGATCTTAAGTGTCAAAGCATGTTTGAAGTCTGGAGTTGGCCTGGTTACTTGTTATGTTCCTGAATGTGGATATGAAATTATGCAAATGTCTTGCCCTGAAAGCATGTGTGTTGCAGATATCAATGATCGACATCTTAAAAGTGTGGAAATCAAAGATACTTTTGATGCAGTTGGCATCGGTTGCGGAATCGGCAACAATCCAGCAATTAGGGATTGGCTGATTGATGTATTCAAAAAATTGAAAGGCCCAGGATTGGTGTTGGATGCGGATGCACTTAACATTATATCGCAATACAATATTAAAATACCCGAGGGAGCCATTATAACACCACACCCAAAAGAATTCGATAGGCTTTTTGGTCCTAGCAAAACTGGATACGAAAGATATTTGCTGCAAGTAAAAATGGCTAAGCTACATAAGATCAATATTGTGCTTAAAGGTCATTTCACTTGCTTTGTCAATGACGAAGGTGAAAGCTGGTTTAACAGCACTGGAAATCCTGGAATGGCATGTGGCGGCAGTGGAGATGTCCTGACAGGGCTCATCACTGGTATCCTGGCACAAGATTTCACCATTGATGAAGCTGTAATATTAGCACTTTATCTTCATGGATATGCAGGGGATTTAGCTGCTGCGAGCCTATCCCAAGAAGCAATGACTTCAATGGATATTATAAATTATTTAGGACAAGCTTGGAAAGAATGCCATGCACTAAAAAATTCTGGCACAAATATTGAAAAGTAATCATATGAATCATGTAATTACTTTCTATTGCTAAGTATTATCCTCTTATCTTACAACAGTGGGGAACGTCTCAATGCGGTTCATCAGCTGGTGAAATCGCATCTTGAAGCTGAGTCCATTCCATATGAGCTCATCATTATGGATGATGGTTCTACGGATCAGTCATTTGCAATAGCCAAAAATCTTGAAAACGACTTTCGAGAAGTAAGAGCCTATAGATTGAGCAAAAATTTTACCAGCCCATACAGTCAGTTTGCAGGGATGAGCGTTGCCAAAGGCGATTGCATTTCTCCGATGGCCGATGATTTTCAAAAACCCATTGAAGTCATTGTACAAATGTATAGGAAATGGGAAGCAGGAGCGAAAATTGTGATTTGCCACCGCACCAAACGCAATGATGGCATCATGACCAATTTTTTTGCCAACAGTTATTATTGGATGATGAATCATTTTTCTTCCGTCAATTTCCCAATAGGAGGGTCTGATGGCATGTTGGTAGATAGAGAGGTTGCAGATATTTTGATACATCAAATCAAACAAAATTCTTCGTCGCCCATCATGGAAGTGCTCAAACTTGGCTTTGACCCTGTTCTAGTGCCATTTGAAAGGCCAGCTTCAAAAACAAAATCAAGATGGACATTTAGAAAAAAAATAAAACTAGCAGCAGACACCTTTTTTTCTTCCTCCTCGGTGCCTATCAGATTCATCACAGTGCTTGGCTTCTCAATATTTTTCTTGTCCTTGTGTTTGATCATTTTGATTGTATGCCTCAAGCTATTTAGCGATAATCAATTGTTTGGTTTACCTATTCAAGGTTGGACTACACTTGTGATCTTGTTATGCCTATTCAATGGATTGATATTATTCTCTTTGGGAATAGTTGCTGAATATATTTGGAGGATTTATGAAATATCCAAAGGGAATCCACCATTCATTATAAGGAAAGATGATCACCAAAAGGATGACCATACCAACTAAATGAAGTCATGAACAAGGTTGTGATATCACCAAGTTGTAATTTCCCGAGCATCACCCATATGGCTTATTTGGTCGGTGCTGAAAAAATATTGATGGAGACCAATGAAAATTACCAAAAAAGATCGAGCCGGAATAGATATACAATTATTGACCATTATGGAATAAAAACGCTCTCTATACAACTACAAAAAGGCAAAAACGAGCAGTTACCAATTTCAAATGTGCTCATTGCTCAAGATGAAAATTGGCAAGTCCAACAATTACGGACAATAAAAACTGCCTATGGGAAATCACCTTATTTTGAATATTACTTTGAACCGCTAAGTAGTGTATTTCATAAAAATCATCAGTCATTATTAGAATTCAACCTCGAGTGTTTGCAGTTTTTCATCAAACATGCCCAATTGAAGGTAACTTTATCATTCACATCAGACTACTTCAAGAACTATGAAAATGCCCTTGATTTAAGGTCGAATATTCCAAACATCAACTCCCTACCCTACTATGCTCAAGTATTCGAAGATCGACTTGAATTCATCCCCAATGCTTCGGTTTTGGATTTGCTATTTTGTTGTGGACCGGCAGCTGGAAGTTATTTAAAAAGTATTTTGTGCTTAGCTGGTGTCACTATTTAAAAAAGAAAAACACTTTTACTTCTGTTGCATTTCTACTTTATCTGCCTGTCTGAGTCAAAACGGTTGCCAAAACTAAACCGAGAGCAAATAAGCCTGCTAGATTAACAATGGTTTTAATATTAACCTACTATCAAGATGCTTTGATTGTATGGCATTTCATATATAACAATTTGGTACCCTTTGATTAAAAAATTATGAAATTTTAGGAAATATTTAAAAATGGAAGCAGGGAACAATTGAAATAAAGGAAGGTTTGTGGCCCCCATATGAGCGCGGGGGCTTGAGAAGTCTGAAATTTCACCTTGCATAGAATGTGGAAAACTTACTTTAGTCCTTGACTTAAGAATACAAAAAATAATTTCTAGGCAATAACTTATTTAAATTGAAACTTTCTGCTACTTTTACATAAATAATATACTATCAATTATTTTGTCAGTAAAAGAATCACCACAAGTAGCATTTTTTAAACACCTGAAGGAAAATACGGAAGGCAGGTTGGTCGATACAATAGCGAAAATTCTGGAAATATCGCCGAGTGGAGCCTATAGTAAGATGAATGGCACAAACGGACTTTCTTACAATGAGCTCATTCTCATAGCAAAACATTTTAATGTCTCGGTAGATTATTTTGTATTTGATCAAATTGAAGACAAAACTCCATATGCCTTTTATTCTGACTCATTAAAATTTCCGCATTCTTCCTTTTCCAATTACCTGGAAAATTCACTAAATCACTTGATAAAAATTGGTCAAATACCCGGTGTTCATTTGACTTATTTAACTTCAGAAATTCCTTTACCTTATATCATGCAACACAATTATTTGGCTGCATTCAAAATGTATGTTTGGAATGCTACCAATTGGATGATTCCTCAAAAAAGTGATGAAGGTGTTATTGAACTTTTGACAAATAGCAAAGATATCTTCAAACTCAGAAACAAATTTGCACTCACTTATTGTCAATATGAAACTACAGAAATTTGGAATTACAACATGTTTAACCAAACATACAGGCAATTGATTTATTTTATCCAAATTGGTAAAATTACTGGGCATGTAATTCCAACAAAAATTTTAGAAGAAATCAAAGAATTGATAGACACCCTTGAACAAATTGCTACTTCTGGTTTAAATAAGTTCACCTTTAAAAAAGAAAGCAAAGAGTCTGGGTCCACAATATATCTAAATGAAATCATGAACACACATGAAATTATTTATGCAAGTTCAAGTACTTTCAGAATTCACTATTCGCACTTTGATGCGCCAAATTTCGTCAGATCTTTTGATGACCGAGTTTGCAATCATACTGAATTGATCATCGATCGACAAAAAAAGTTCAGTTCATTACTCAGCAGTCCTCATGCTCAAAGTGAGCGCCTGAAATTTTTTACCAGACTTAGGAATGAACTCCAGCTTTTTACTAGAATCATTCAAACTCAACTAGAAAGCAATCAAAACCATTGATTCAAAGAGCTTTTAGTCAAATTAAAATAGCTGCTTTTTAAAATTTCAATAATGGAAAACTCTTCACAGTCATAAAATTCGACCTATCCCAAAAATTCTACGTCGATATAATTTCTTGGAGATTGGTATATATATGATTGAGTAGTATATTTGTATTACAATAATCAATAATGCGAAAAAAATCACTTCTAGTTTTTGCTTTACTATCTATTTTTACAACTGTTTTTGGACAAAAAAAAATTGTCTGGTTTGATGCTGGTCTCAAAGGACAGGTAGGTAATTCTTCTCTTTTCAACCAAGCTGTATTTGACGCGAAGTCTGTAAATTATGAACTTGGTTTGTCCTCTGGATACAGTATTGGAGGTAAATTAAGTATGAATTTCAGCTATTCTGGTCTAGCCATTGATGTCATGTATGCCAAAGGAAAAAATACATTCACAGAATCTGGACAACCAAATAATAACATTGATCACAATTGGTCAGCCATAGATGTTTATCCGTTATTTAGAAATGCTAGAAATTTAGGCTACTTTGAAATTGGCCCTAAAATTTCATTTCTTGGAAATATGGACAGAACTGATGCACAAGGTACCGTCGACGTCACTTCAGAATTTAATAAAATCAACTATGGCGCAGTCCTTGGATTTGGGGTTAACCTCATTGGCAGCGATGGAGCTTTCAGTGGTATTTTAGGTCTGAGATTGGAATATGGGATAAATGATATGGTTAGTTCTGCTGGAAAAACCAATTTTGCACCTACAAATTTGGGGAATATTTATGACGAGGGTTATAAAACTACTCATCCTGTTTTTGCTGGTATAGTGGCTGAACTCAATTGGGGCATAGGATATTTTGCTCGTGCCAAGTGTGGAGCAAGGTCAAAATTCATCATGTTTTAATGAATGAAAAAACAGCTTTTATAACTGGGACCTCCACAGGAATAGGTGCAGCGACTGCTGAATTGCTCTGCAGTAAAGGTTGGAAAGTATATGGCACCGTCAGAAAAATTTCAGACGCCAAAGACTTAACTTCCAAATACAATGATCGCTTTGAAGCAGTTGTTTATGACGTGAGAGACGTTGAATCTTTACCTGCACTTACAGAGAAAATTATGTTAGATCTCGGCGATAAAGGATTGGACCTTTTGGTCAATAATGCCGGAATTGCAGTGGCTGGACCGCTAGAAGAAATATCGAATGATGATTTTGAAATGCAGCTAGATGTCAATGTCAAAGCAGTATTCAGAATAACGAATGCTTTTATACCCGCTTTGATCAAAAACGGCCACTCCAATATCATAAACATTGGGTCGATATCTGGACTTTTCACTTCTCCCTTTCTTGGTGCATATTCTATTTCCAAATTTGCTGTGGAATCAATGAGCGACACATACAGACGGGAGTTGCTACCGTTTGGTGTAGATGTTTTTTGTTTGGAGCCAGGCCCCATCATTACGCCTATTTGGAAAAAGACAGCAAACGCATTTGACAAATTTGCTCATTCCAGGTATGCCCCATTTCTTCCAAAAATTGCCGATTTAAGCAAGAAATCCGTCAAAAAAGCAAAGCCTGTAAGTGAAGTGATTGCCGTTATAGACCAAATAATCCAACAAAAAGCCAATAAACCAAGATATGTCATAGCCGCAAATAAACTTTTTTACAACTTTTTCCGTCATTTACTACCGGATAGATTCATTGACCGCCAGATAAAAAAGAAGATTTATTCCTAAAAACAACCGAATAAAGCGCTAAATAATGGAATTAATCAACCTCAACGGTTCTCAAATACATAAACTAAAGCCTGCAATCAATAAAGTAGGAGGTAGGTTTACATTGACTGAAAAAATAAAATTAAAAGGCGTTGGCATTTCAGGCTTACAATACTTTTCTGGTCTACCCAATTTGGAAAAAGAAAATTATCAAAAGCAAAAATTGCAAGTCACTTTGGAATTGTATCGGCAAGGAATTGGGTTTTATCTTAGGAATCATGAGATTAACTTTGCTACAGTTTTACCATTCAAAGAAATAAGTAAAATAAGTATCAGCAAAAAAGAAGATACCATATTGAAAGGGGAAAGTATTTTTTACAAAACAGCCCAAAAGTTTACATCTGATTATCTGGTTGCTAGAAATTTTCTCTTAGAAACTGAAAAATTGGATTTTCATCCTATTTTGTGTGAGTTTGAGTGCCACTTTACTGAAAATTTATGTTTAGAAATAAGTGCATTAAGGCCACAAAAAGTGATTGATTTTTTCAAAAAAATGGAGAACTTGCAAATCGAAATAGACATCAAAAATCACAAGATTACAAATGGATAGTGCTACTGGTAAGATAATTGGAATTGGAGGTATTTTTTTCAAAACGCAGGATCCTACCACAACCAAAAATTGGTACAACAAAAATATGGGCATTTCCATAGATGATTGGGGAGCTCCTTTTGTGCAGAAAAAAGTAAGTTCACCTTCAGATTTTAGCTTTTTGCAATGGTCACCTATGCCCTCCAATACAAATTACTTTTTTGGCGATGATCAACAATTTATGATCAATTATCGTGTAATAAACATAGAAGAGCTGGTAAACAAGCTAAAGGATGCTGGTTGTGAAATATTGGATGAAATGCAATCGTTTGAATACGGTAAATTTATCCATATTCGCGATGTGGATGGCAATGCAATTGAATTATGGGAACCAATAGATTCAGTATTTGTTGAAATGTATGATGGTATGGATAAAGTCAATTTCGAATGATTAAAAAAACAACTATTCTTTTTTTGGTTTTTGTTTCCTGCTTATTTACTGTAGGTAGCGCTCAAAAAATTCCAAGTTTTGGTATTTCCAAAGAAGATACTTTAAAAATTTACTATAATCTCAATCAAAATCTGAAAGTAAAGGTAAATGACGCAGATCCTACCCTTATTAAAATAAGATGTTCGGAATCCCGCGGTGTCAGCATTTCTCAAGCCGATACCAATTTTTACATTTTCATCAATAATCCGGTTGCAGAAATAAAACTGAAGCTTTACTACAAAAATTTACCCGTAGATATTGTCAATGCAAAAATCGAAAGATTACCAGCAAGTGATTTGAAATTGGAAATAGCCCAAAATGGAGAGATTTCAAAAAGAAAACTAGCTGAGGTCAAAAAATTGCTCGCAGAAATTCCCAATAACTATAAAAACGACCTGAATCTGGCAATCTATTCATACAATATCAATATCATAAGGAAGAATGGAGCCATTGAAGTCATCTCTTGTTTTAACAACAATCTGACAGACCAAGCAATTAAAAAACTATTGGCACTACCTGATGATAGTCAAATAGCAATCAGCAATGTGCGCCTCAAAACACCAGACAACAACGTCATTGAGCTTGAAGGAGAAGGGCTCAAATATTTCATGAAATATTAAAAATCAAAAGCTAATACATATGATGGAAGGAACTCAAAAATATATAAAAGAAAATAAAGATCAATTTCTCAATGAACTCATTTGATCTATTGAAAATCCCATCAGTCAGCGCAGATGCTAAATACAAAGATGATGTAAGGAAAACTGCTGAAGCCATAAAAATTCATTTGGACAAAGCGGGATGCCAAAATCAACGGTTTATGAAACAAAGGGCCATCCAATTGTATATGGAGAGTACTTGAAAGATAAAAAATTGCCGACAGTTTTAGTTTATGGACACTACGATGTCCAACCAGCTGATCCATTGGAACTTTGGGAAAGTCCACCGTTTGAACCTGTTATTAAAAAGACCAAAAACCATGCAAAGGGTGCTATTTTTGCGCGAGGTTCTTGCGACGATAAAGGCCAGATGTTCATGCACATCAAAGCATTTGAAGCAATGGTCTCTGCAAATGAATTACCTTGTAATGTGAAATTTATGATCGAAGGAGAAGAAGAAGTAGGTTCTCCTAATTTGGGTATCTTTTGTAAAAAGAATAAAAAATTACTCTCTTGCGATGTGATCGTAATTTCTGACACCGCAATCATTGCCAATGATGTTCCCTCAGTCACTGTCGGATTAAGAGGTCTGAGTTATATTGAAGTTGAAGTAGTTGGCGCAAATAGAGACCTTCACTCTGGTGTTTATGGGGGTGCCGTGCCCAATCCGATCAATATATTATGTGACATGATTGCTTCTATGAAAGATAAAAAGGGAAAAATTACCATTCCCGGCTTTTATGACGATGTGGCAAAGTTATCAGCTAAAGAAAGAAAAGCGATGAATGAGGCCCCATTTGACCTCAATGCTTATAAAAAGGATTTAAAAATTGGGGATGTCCAAGGCGAAGAGGGATACACTGTGATTGAACAAACGTCGATCAGACCAACTTTGGATGTCAATGGTATATGGGGCGGATACATTGGTGAAGGAGCAAAAACAGTGCTTCCTTCAAAAGCATTCGCTAAAATATCCATGAGATTGGTACCCAATCAAAACAGTGATAAGATCACTGAAATTTTTAAAAATCATTTTGAGAAAATTGCACCTGCTTCTGTAAAAGTATCTGTAAGGCCACACCATGGTGGAGAACCAGCAGTGACACCTTCGGATACCCCAGAATATAAAGCTGCAGCTGCTGCAATGTTAAAAACATTCGGTAAAGAACCCATCCCAGTCAGAGGAGGAGGTAGTATTCCAATTGTAGCCTTATTTGAGGAAGTATTGGAAGTAAAATCTGTATTGATGGGCTTTGGTCTCGACTCCGATGACATTCATTCACCAAATGAGCATTATGGCTTGTTTAATTATTATAAAGGAATAGAAACCATTCCTTATTTTATGAAATATTATGCAGAAATGCGAAGCTAATTTATTGAAATTCAAATTGTTAATCATCTGATTTATTATTCTAAAAATATTGTATGAAAGGCCACATTATCACATTAAATCTAGTCCTTTTTTTATTTTTTACCTTAAATGCACAAAGGCATAACATCATTCCAGCCCCTGTTAGTTTTGTTCAAACTGATGCGGTGTTTTTACTGGATGGCCCGCTAATGCTCAATGCTTCTCCAGAAATCAAAGAGACAGTCGGACTGATGCGTCAAAAATTGGCAGCCAATGGTCTTTACATTTCAGATGATCAAAAGGCAAAAAAATCACTTAATATAGAGATGGTAAAAAAAGAGGCTTTGGGTAGTGAAGGCTATCAACTCAAAGTTGACAATAAAAGCATTACCATCATCGCAAGTGAATCTGGTGGTGTTTTCAATGGTTTACAAACATTGCTACAAATCACTTCAGGATCTACTGTGGGTGGTAATATCCAAGGTTGTGAAATAACAGATTATCCTAGATTTAAATGGAGAGGTCTGATGTTGGATGTAAGCAGGCATTTCTTTACAGTGGATGAAGTGAAACAGTACATTGACAAAATGTCTGAATATAAATTCAATACCTTTCACTGGCACCTTACAGATGATGAAGGATGGAGAGTTGAAATCAAATCCTTGCCAAAGTTGACGGAAGTTGGTGCATGGCGAGTAGAAAGAGCTGGAAAATTTGGTGAAGACAGAGCTTTTCCATTGCCTGGGGAAAAACCAACCTACGGTGGCTTTTATACTCAAGAACAAATCAAAGATGTGGTTGCTTACGCGGCTGCTAGAAATATTACCATTGTCCCTGAAGTTGACGTACCTGGCCATAGCATGGCGGCTTTGGCGGCTTATCCCGAACTTTCGACAAAAAAAGAGCCAAAATTTGTCAACCCAGGTTCAAAATTTGCTGAATGGTATGGAAATGGCAAGTTCGAAATGTTGATTGAAAACACATTAAATCCTGCAGATGAGAAAGTATATGAATTTATGGATAAAGTCATGGGTGAACTGGCCATGCTTTTCCCTGGTAAATACATTCACATGGGAGGAGATGAAAGCTACAAAGGTTTTTGGGAAAAGAGTAAAGATGTGCAAGCATTCATGAAGAAAAACAACATCAAGGATGCTCACGAACTACAGTCATATTTTGTGAAACGAGTTGAAAAAATAGTCAGTAGCAAAGGTAAAACTTTGATAGGCTGGGATGAAATCCTAGAAGGTGGGCTTGCTGACGGAGCTGCCGTCATGAGCTGGCGCGGACTCAAAGGTGGTATTGAAGCTGCTAAAATGGGGCATGACGTCGTTATGTCTCCAACAACCTATGCTTATATTGATTATACCCAAGGTGACCCAAGTGTAGAAAATCCAATCTACGCTAGCCTTAGCCTTGAAAAAACTTATGAATTTGAACCTGTCCCAGACGGCATAGATGCCAAATACATTCTTGGCGGACAAGCAAATTTATGGTCGGAAATGGTTCCAAGTTTGCCATTTGCCTTTTACATGACTTATCCCAGAGCAATGGCAATTTCAGAAGCTGTATGGAGTCAAAAGAAAGACAGGGATTGGAATTCTTTTGTACGCAGAGTAATGTTTCATTTTGATGAGTTTGACGAAGATAACATAGCCATTTCCAAAGCTGTATATGAACCAATAATTACCGTTTATAAAGAGGATTTAAATTTGATGGTCAAACTAGAAAACAATATTCCAGATTCTGAAATCAGGTACACCATAGATAACACTTATCCAGTCTACTTTGGGAATACTTATTCTGCTCCTTTTAAAGTACCAGAAGGTTTATTGAGTTTAAGAACCCAAACTTTTTTAAATGGAAAAGCCATTGGAAGATCTTTGATTATCCCTCGGTCAGAATTGGTTAAAAGAGTAGTTGCAAAGAAATAAAAATTGCTTTCCCGGTTCTAAAAACGCTTTTAATGTGGTGTTAAATTCTGTGATTTATTCTGCAAGAATGTTAGAATAGTACACATCTTGCAGAATAAATAGAAAATGTATTCATAAAAAACACCATATTTGCAAAATTAATTATCTGTAAAATAGCAAAAGAGATGCCTGTACATTCTAGAAGAGGAGAAACCCTAAGCCACTCACCCATAAGAGTTTTGATGCCTTATGCACGAGCGGCGAAAGCGGCAGGCACTCATGTATATCATCTCAATATTGGTCAACCAGACATTCCTACCCCACCCGAGGCATTGGATGCAATCAGAAAAAATGCTGAAACCATCATTCCTTATGGGCCATCTGAAGGTTTGCCTACTTTAAGGGAAAAGGTTGCACAATACTATGAGAAATTTGCTGGGTCTATCTCACCAAATGATGTATTTGTTACAACTGGTGCTTCAGAAGCGATTTTGTTTGCATTATTCTCTTGTTGTGATGAATTTGATGAAGTGATTATTCCAGAGCCGTTTTATGCAAACTATCTGGGTTTTGGTCATACCAGTTCAATCAGAATTGTCCCTATTCCTAGTTCTATTGAAACAGAATTTCAATTACCTGGGGTTGAGAAATTTGAAGAACTGATCACCCCTACAACAAAGGCTATTTTCCTTTGCAATCCTGGTAATCCTACTGGTTGTCTTTACAGCAAAGAAGAACTTGCTCAATTGATGAAGTTGGTGATCAAATATGACCTTTTTCTAATTGTGGATGAGGTATACCGAGAATTTTGTTATGACGAAAAGTTCACTTCAGTTTTATCTTTTCCAGATACGCACGAACATGTAATTGTAATCGATTCTATTTCTAAAGTATTTAGTTCATGCGGTGCCCGTGTTGGCTTCTTAGTAACTAGAAATAAGGCCATTCAAAAGGTCGTAGAAAAATACGCTCAGTTGAGATTGTGCCCTCCATATTACGGTCAGAAATTAGCGGAGGTTTGTTATGATTATGCGGAAGATTACATCAGAGACGCCAAGGCAGAATACACGAAAAGGAGAACCATTTTATACGAAAGTTTGAAGCAAATTGAGGGAGTAAAATGTTACTTACCTAAGGCTGCCTTTTACAATATGACTCAACTGCCAGTCACCGATGCTAATGATTTCTGTAAATGGTTATTGACGGATTTCACACATCATGGTAGTACAGTAATGCTTGCTCCTGGTTCAGGCTTTTACCTTCACAAAGCTTATGGACTCAATCAAGTGAGAATTGCTTATATTCTCAATGAGCATGATTTACGTGAATCAGTAGAATGTCTTAAAATTGCATTAGACAGATACAATAATCGGGGCAAGGAAGGAATTTTAAATCATTATGTGACGGAAGCTCCTGTTAAACGGGTTCTGGCTCCTTCTAACGATATGTAATTTTTCTATTTTCGATAAATCATTGTCAACAGTAAATAGTTGATAACTGTTAGCTTGGCAAAATAATTGCTCCCTAATTGATTTGAGGTTAGCCTTAGACTGAAGTCAACATCAAATTTCCTTGAGGTTTGGCTTTTACAAATTGTGCTATCTACTGTTTGATAAATTTCAAGGAAATAGGTTGGGTATGTTCATCTATCAATGTGATGAAATAAGCTCCTTCAAGCAATGACCTTACATCTATGAACTCAGCATTCATCACACCCTTTTTTACCACCTGTCCGATATTATTATAGATTTGGTAATTGCCTTTAGCACTTTCTATCTTCATGAAATCTGTGACAGGGTTAGGTGAAATAGTTACGTCCTGAAGCCCAATATTTTGACTAGCTGTAGAAAATTTCTGAACAACTTCAATTTTAAAATTGTCGATGTACATACCATCGAAGTTATTGAGATCATCAGCCACTAAAGCAAATCTCAACGACACGTTTTTAAAACCAACATAATCTGAAATGTCGATATCTTCCTGGATCCATTCAGTCTGAAAGCCATCATAAACCACCTCATCGATATTGTTTGTCCTCGTAAATTTGCCACAAAGCGGTAAATAATTTACGCCATCTGTTGATATTTGGATCTGCGCATAATCAAAATCCTTTTCAATCGCCCATCTGGCATTAAACTTAATTTTTGCTTTATGGACATTGCTTAAATCCAATGCTTGAGCCAATGTTGCGTATTGCTTAGATCCAGATTTATATAGCGCACTTGGAGAATCCGTCAAAGAATAAGTACCATCATATTTCAAAATATTGGTACGGCCCCAATTACCCGTAACATTCCACAACCAATCGTTTTCAAAATTATCATCAAAAGCAGCACTTGTTGCTGATCGGAAATATTTTAAAACCAGATCATTGGTTTCTCCAAACTCATCGTAATAAACCGTGTATTTGAATGTTACGTTTTCACCGTCCAACAGATCGTTATTCAATTCAAAATTGAAATAAACGGTGTCTTTTTGACCTGTAGCTAAATTTACACTTAACTCCACTTGTCTGTTTCCTGAATTTAGTGCCACTCCTTTATCTAGTTGTAAAACTACTCTTACCGGATCATTTCTGAAACCCAATTTTGTAACTTCAAAAGCTAGTCTTCGTGTATCTTTATTGAGGCCAATTGGTAGAGCAATGGGGTTAGCTTCGCTATAATTTCTGGCAACCTTAGGCATCTTCAGATTCATATCCATGACAGACTTATTGAGGTAAATAATGTCTTCTTTAACTGGATAAAAAGATCTGCCTACTTCTGGTGTGAAACTAAACACCCTATTTTTTGTGGTTGTTTCTCCATACATCCAGTCATCACTATCACCATTGGTGCGATAACCTACAGTTTCTTCACCAGTGCCGCTCAAAAAACAATTTTCCCTTGTCAATAATTTGCCAAAAGCCATAAACTTGTTTGCATCTGGATTTGGGTCTGATGTATATCCCCAAGGGTGCACCAGATAATTACCGTGTGTGTGATAGTTTAAATTAACCGTAAAATTGTGTGCAGAAATAAACTCACTCATAGCACGCGTCTCTGGCTCTGAGAAAGCTTCCGGGCCTCTATAAACTTCTGAAGCAGGATTGGGAGAAGATCCTTCATCATCATTTCCCCAATTGAAGCCATAGTTGCGGTTTAGATCTACCCCAACTAAATTACCCTCGCTATTTTTTCTTTTATTTTTTCTCCACATACCACCCCCTTTCGGGCTATTGGTATTATTATGGATATAACCGTCAGGATTTACACAAGGTATAAAGTAAAGTTCCGTATTATTGATGATGGCCGTTACTTCACTGTTGCGGTCGTAATTTTCCAATAAGTGCCACATAAAAAACACCATTTGGGACAAACTATTTGGCTCACGCGCATGATGAAGAGCACTGTACAAAACTTCAGGCTTATTTTGTTTGGAATCTGGATTATTGCTGATTCTTACATATAAAATTTCATTTCCCTCATGCGATCTAATATTAGAAATTGGCTTTTTGATGCTGATCAGATGCGGATACTTTGCTTGCATCTCATCGAGGATATTGAGCATTTCGTCATAGGTGTAAAATCCACCCATTGATCCCAATTTGTAATTTTGAGGTGTTTCGTATTTTATGAAAGCGTCACATTCAAAATCCTTACAAGAAAAAGATCTACTATAAATGTCATTAATTTCACTTGGGCGATTTTCAGATTGGTAATAAGACTCTAAATCATCCACTAAAACCTTAAACTTCCAAGTTGTATCTGTGAGTAATTGGAGGCTACTTTGATCGAGCTCCAGATCAACATATCTTCCTTCATAAGGGTGGGCGTGATCGTAATCGATGCCCAATTGCATCAACTTGCTAAAGCTGTTTTGACTAAGATCTACCCTAACCTTCTTATAAGTTGATTGACTTTGTAATGTGGAAAAAAGCGGACACAGAATTAATAGGAGGATTAGTTTACACCAATGCATGAGATCTTTCGTTTGATCGCAAAAATAGTAACCTATGATTAAATTTTATAATAAATGGTGAAATTATTATAAAATATTGTAAATAATCTCTTTACAAATGACAAAATATCATAATCTGTCTCATTCCAACAAGAGAATGACACAGATTATATCATAAATCAATCCAACATATTAAAGAAAATTACCTATGTTCTAGGTTTCATTCTTATGACAGGACAAATCATTTCTTCCAAAGAAATACCCCCATGTTGAAAAGTATCGTAGTAATAATTATTGAAATGATTGTAATTATTAGGATACAAGAAATATAAATCCTCTTTTGCAAAAATGAATGAAGAACTTACATTTGGTTTGGGCAGACCAACTTCAAAAGGGTCCCTGATTTCAAGGACATCCTTTCTGTCGTATTGCAAATTTTTACCTACTTTATACCTCAAATTCGCTGTGGTTTCTCTATCACCCAAAACTTTCGACGGTTGTTTCACTCTGATTGTTCCATGATCAGTAGTGATGACAATATTAACGTCTTTTTCTGCGAGCTTCTGCATTGCCCCCCAAAGAGGAGAATTTAGAAACCATGATTTGGTGACGGATCTATAAGCTTTTTCATCAGGAGCTAGTTGTTTGATGATGTCCAATTCTGTCCTGGAATGCGACAACATGTCGATGAAATTATACACAATTGCCGTAAAATTATTATTCATCACATTCAAGATGTTCTCTTGAAGATTTTTTGCGGCATTTAAATTCGTGATTTTGATATAGTCGGTTTTTAACTCTCTTTTTACGCTTCTTTTCAAAAACAAATTGAGCAGTTCACCTTCTTTCATATTTTTACCACCTTCTTCGTTATCATTCAACCACCAATCGGGATAAGCCTTTTCGATCTCTCTTGGCATGAGTCCAGAAAATATGGCATTACGAGAATACTGAGTAGCGGTTGGTAAAATAGAATAGAAATAATCTTCACTTTCTATTTTATACAATTCAGAAATAATAGGTTCCAAAACTTTCCACTGATCATATCTCAAATTGTCTAATAGAAAGAATACCGTGGGTTGCGTTTCTGAAATTGAACCTATCACAAATTGTCGCAATAAATCATTACTCCTTACTGGCCCTTTATCATTCTTGACCCAATTTTGGTAATTATTGATGACGTATTTTGAAAACTCCTTATTGGCCTCTTTTTTCTGCATGTCCAATATTTCAGTCATCTGAGCATTGTTGGAATCATCCAACTTTATTTCCCAGTTCATCAACTTTTTGTAGATACCCACCCAAGCTTCATAATCGGGGCTAGAATTGATATCCATGGCAATTGTTCTGAATTCTTGCTGATAATCAATAGCAGTACGCTCAGAAACCAATCTTTTGTTGTCGATTAATTTTTTTAAAGTCAGTAAGATTTGATTGGGATTTACAGGTTTGATGAGATAATCATCAATTTTGGAACCGATGGCTTGCTCCATTAAATTTTCTGCTTCATTTTTGGTAATCATGACAACTGGAATGTTGTTATTGTCATTTTTTATCCTGGCTAATGTGTCTAAACCAGAGAGACCCGGCATAGATTCATCCAAAAAAATGACGTCGATGTCTTTATCCTCTTGCAATATGTCCAAAGCGTCGTGGCCATTGGTCACCGTGATTACTTCATATCCTTTTTTTTCGAGAAAAAACAACTGGGGCTTTAACATATCGATTTCATCATCCGCCCAAAGTATTCTTATTTTATCAGCCATATACCTTTTTGCTAATTTGAATTATAACTACGCTGCCTTAACGAGTTGGAAGAATCTATTATTTCACACTTAGTAAATGGAAATTCTACTTGACCGCTATTTAGCGTAATCAATCAACATCTTAATACTCAATCTAAGGATTTTTTTATCCAGACAAAGATAGGTCAAGGCAGCACACTACCAAGTTATATTGTTATCTTAATCATCTTTCCTATAGCTAAAGCGCCCATTCTATCAATCGAAAAAATGAAAAATAGTGCAGATTTATACCATATCAAAAATATCTGGAATTATAGTCCCTGGAAGAGCTGTCTCACTTTTTTAAACATTGAAGTTAAAAAAAGTGATTAAAAGGGCAATCCATTAGAAAAATTCATATTTAATCAAGAATGCCTTAATTATTAATTCAATTATAGCTAATTTTGCAGTTTCATAAAACACCATAATACAAACTGAGCATGGATAATATTGTATTTGACCTCATCCAAAAAGAACTTGATAGACAACGCCACGGTATAGAATTAATCGCTTCCGAAAACTTCACCAGTGAGGCAGTCATCAAAGCAATGGGTAGTTGTTTGACCAATAAATATGCTGAAGGTTATCCTGGTAAAAGGTATTATGGTGGCTGCGAAGTGGTTGACCAAATAGAAGAATTAGCCATCGAGCGTTTGTGTAAAATATTTGGTGCTGAGTATGCTAATGTGCAACCTCACAGTGGCGCTCAAGCAAATGCAGCAGTTTTTCTAGCTTGTTTGCAACCGGGAGATGACATTTTGGGTTTTGACTTATCACATGGTGGCCACTTGTCTCATGGAAGCGCCGTAAATTATTCTGGTCTGGTTTACAATGCTCATTTTTATGGAGTTGAGCAAGAAACTGGCACCATTGACATGGACAAAGTTGAGGAAAAAGCATTGGCTGTGAAGCCAAAGTTGATCATTTGTGGTGCATCTGCATATAGTAGAGATTGGGATTACGCAAGATTTAGAGCCATTGCAGATAAAGTAGGGGCCTTATTGTTAGCAGATATTGCACACCCAGCAGGGTTGATAGCGGCAAAAGAACTTAATGATCCAATGCCACATTGTCACATTGTTTCTTCTACTACTCACAAAACTTTGAGAGGACCAAGAGGTGGAATCATCATGTTAGGTAAAGATTTTGAAAACCCTTGGGGACGCAAAACCAAAAAAGGAGATGCCATCATGATGTCTACTATTTTGAATTCTGGTGTTTTTCCTGGTATGCAGGGTGGACCACTTGAACACGTGATCGCTGCAAAGGCAGTAGCTTTTGGTGAAATATTGGATCCTTCATTCAAAACATATGCCATCCAAGTTAAGAAAAATGCGCAAGCAATGGCCAATGCTTTTGTAAACAAAGGTTATGGTATCATTTCTGGAGGTACAGATAATCACCTCATGTTGATTGACTTACGTACTAAGTTTCCTGACCTCAATGGTAGACAAGCAGAAGATGCTTTGATTAAAGCTGATATTACCATCAACAAAAACATGGTTCCTTTTGATAATAGAAGTGCATTCGTTACTTCAGGTATCAGAGTAGGAGCTGCGGCCATCACCACCAGAGGATTTGTAGAAAATGATTGTGTACAAGTTGTAGAATGGATGGACGAAATCTTGAATAACTTTGACAATGATCATAAACTTTCAGGTATCAGGTCTGAAGTAAACAAATTCATGCAAGATTTTCCTTTGTATGAGCAAATGGAAGTCACTGCTTAAAAAAAGCAATCAATCTTGTTAGCAAATTTAAACTTTCACTGTGTTAAAGTGAACTGTACCTACTTTAGGTGAGTCATCTTTAACATCCTATAAAGTTTAGTTATATCTTTCAATAGTTAGGAAAAAAAAGGCATTTACTTATAACCATAAGTGCGAAAGAAAGTGGCTTTTGAAGTCCTCCATAGATATCAGAAAAGTTTGGGAGTGACGCTTAGTTTAGAAAAAATTTCAAGCCGATATGGTTTGGCATCTTTTATTAAACTTTTGTCTTTCATCCTTCGTCTCTTGTCTAGAGAATATTTTCAAAACTCCCAAAACATTGGATTTAATACTGAATGGTATACCCAGGTGACATTTTGCTCTTGAAGATCTTGATCATGGGCATGATGATTTCTACTGTTTTATCATCAATCATTTGGTATTCTACTTCTCCTTTTACGCTTTTCACTTTAGACGGTAGGTGATATTTTATGCGCAAGTCTTGTAAACCAAACATTGCAAGGGTTTGTGATAATTCCTCTTCAGGCATGTCAGAAAAAGCAGACATATCACCTGCAAAAGCAGGATCTCCCTCCATTGAGTAGGTTTCGACCGTAATGAGTCTAGCTTTAGGATCTATTTTGAGGTGGTCCATGGTTTCCAATGTGCTCCCAAGTGAAGCCATATCGGCCGTGTCCTTTGTTTCCAAATACTGGGCAAGTGACAATTCAGACACAGTTTCCTTTAGCTCCGATATTTTTTTGAAAGTAAAGCCAAAATCTATGGCAGCTTTTTCTTCTACTTTATTGGCCAATACACCCAATCGTATATTTTTCAATAAATCGGGACGTTTCAATTGAGCAAGTACGGTATCGGGCACCATTTCATATGCCGTAATGACTGTGTCAATGTTTTCAGATTCCATTAATGCCATCATTTTGACTTGCATTGCAGTTTTTGGCGGTTCTACAAATTGCTCCTGTGTTTGACTATCTGAACTAAAAGAATAATCACCGCCAGCAGTGAAAATGTCACTTTCTTCGCTCAAACTATCAACCCCGTATAAAGAATCTAATTCAGCATCACTTTCATATGTGAAACTGGAATCAACCACCCCATCATACTCATCCATTTCAGCTTCTACCATTGCAGCATTGGCGGAGTCTTGCTCAAAATTATCAAAAGTCGTTTTGAATTGTGACATCATTTCACTCATGTCCAACTTGAGGTGGTAAGCCCCTGAACCATCTTCATTGACAAAAATATCGGTCTTCAGTCCTGAGCAACTCGTGAATATGATGACAGCAAGTATGGCCAAAAAGTAATGGTATGGTTTCATGTGAGCGGTTTTATTCTTTAATTATAATTTATGTAATACTGAAAATTGACTCTAAGAATCAACTACTAAAATAAAATTACAAATAATTGGGAAAAAAGCCGATTTCTACAAGATAATTTAGTCATTACCACAAACACATAAATCCTTGTGCCAAAGCTTGTTGAGTAATGTATTATGAAATTTCAATAAATGAATGAGTTAACTAATCAACTTCTGCTACGGTGTGATTGTCACATTTGAAGACCCTAGCAGGGAATTTATCAATGATTCTATAGTCGTGGGTTGCAAAAATGACAGCTGTTTTGTGATCTCTGGACACTTTATTGAGCAAGTACAAAATTTCATCACTCGTGTCGGGATCGAGATTTCCTGTAGGTTCGTCTGCGATGATCAAAGAAGGTTTGTTCAATATTGATCTGGCAATGGCCAATCTTTGTTGCTCCCCTCCTGACAACTGAAACACTTTTTGATTGAAGTATTTGATTAATCCAACCTCATTTAAAACTTCTTCGACCCGCTGTTTGATCAAAGTTTTATCTCTCCAATCTGTAGCAGTAAGGACAAATGAAAGATTGTTGGCAACTGTCCAATGTTTGAAAAGTTGAAAGTCTTGAAAAACCATGCCCATTCGTCTGCGAAGATCAGGAATTTTTGACCTTTTCATATTTCTCAGATCATATTCCAAAAATCTAGCGCTGCCCGAAGTTATTTGGGCTTCACCATAAATTGCTTTTAATAGACTAGATTTACCACTACCCGATTTGCCTATGAGGTAAACAGACTCTGCTTCCGCAAGGTTGAAATCCAAATTTCTCAAAACAGAAATTTTGGATTGCTCGATGGTAACGTCCTTAAGTTCAATAATAAGTTGGGTATCCAAAATATTTAGCTTGATTGTAATACAAATTAAAGAAAAATAAAATGTATACCCAATCTTAAGCTATTCTTTTTCAAAAGTTTTAGCAACAAACATACCTTGATAGGCCATTTGCATGACATAGACACCCTTCTCCAGAGAGCCCGTTTTGATTTTCACTAAAGATTCATAAACATCTTTCATGTACTCCAATTTCAAAACCTTGCCTTCAAGGCTTGAAATGGTAAATTCTAATTCAGAAAAAAATAGATTTGGCAATTTAATCAGCAATACGTCCCTTACCTTTTCATTGAGAATAACTGTCCCGTTCAATTGGCTATTAGCGATCATTTTTCCTGTTTTTAAAAAGATTTGAAAGTACTTTTACTATGGTTAATTACAATTATAGAACTGTAATGTTTACCCTATATTGCAAAACAAATGTTAAAAATTTTAATTTGTCTTTATTCAAAAAACTACTAGACTGATTATCATGCGATTGTAAGTTATAAATGTATAAAATTATTTTTAAACAATATAAATTTTAACATTTCGATATGAAACATACAACATACTTCAATAGCGTGATATTTGCAAATTATATTTTATGGGCAGAAAATCATTACATCAAGCAGAATTTAGCATGGATAACCATTAAGGAGTTTCCATTACTGCTTAGAAGTAGATTTCCGGCGAATAGTGAGATATGAACCAGTATATCACTTTGGATGTGAGTTTACTTTAAAATGATCTAGGCGGTGTTCCAGAATATTGTGAAAATTATGGTTGTGGCAAGGATATTAGAGATATCTTGGAAGTTAGGAGTGCTAAAATTTTGGGATCATCAACCTCTCCATATTAAAAATCCAGTGTAAAGTATGTAACAAGAAACAAGGACTACCCCATGCCATCTTTTTAACATACTTTTCCGACTGATCGCCATTAAAATCAGTAATAATACTGACGAAAGTACTACTACTAATATGTCTTGGTTTGATGCATTTTGAATAGGAATAGGTAAAATTACTGAACTAAGACCTAGAATAAACAGAATATTTAGAATATTGGAACCTATTACATTTCCAATAGCAACATCAGCATTGCCTTTTTTTGCTGCAACTACGGATGTGATAAACTCCGGTAGTGAGGTTCCAACTGCAATGATGGTCAACGAAATAAACGATTCCGACATTTTGAAAAATTGGGCTAATCCAACCGCTCCATCAACCACAAATTTACCACCAAGGAAAAGTAAAACGCATCCGGCAATTATAAAAATAATTGACTTCCAGACAGGAAGATGGCCGATCTCAATGCCACTTGATTCAGTGTCAACTTTCACTTTATCTTCAATCATCAAGGACACAATGTAAATTGAAAATATAACAAAAAATAAAATAATGAGGCTTCCTTCAAACCTATCAATTTGCAAAGCGGGATTATTTGGCGAAAAAATATGAGTGTTGGCAATGAAACCAACCAATAAGGCAGCAATAATAGAAAAAGGAATTTCAGAAAAAACAGTCGTTTTTTGAACATTTATAGGTACAAATAAAACAGTTACACCCAAAATCAACAAAATGTTAGCAATATTACTTCCTAGAATATTGCCAACACCCACTTCTGCATTACCTTGGACAGTAGCCATCATTGTAACAATGAGCTCAGGCATGGAGGTTCCTAGGGAAACAATTGTCAAGCCTACCACTAAATCTGATATACCAAATCCTTTGGCTAAACTTGATGCACCTTCAACCAGCATATCTGCACCTTTGATCAATGCCACAAAACCAAACAACATTAGAACGTATATCACAACTTATAATTTAGATTGTTTTGAAATAAACCCAAAATGCAAATATGGCCAAAAACTATCACATGATAATAATCAAAACTGATTTACTTAATGTTGTTAAAAAGTAACTATTTAGGTGGAGTCAATTTCATTCAAAAAATGTCAATTTTCCGTGACTCTTCGGCTGTTTTTGTCGCAATAGCGCTGCTATTACTTCTCAAACGAGCCTCGATTGACGAAAAATTTCCTGATTTTTTGAAAAGAAAGCACCCACCTAAATAGTTACGTTAAAAAAATGATTTTAGCCTTTTATAATCCGCATGAAAAATTTCTAAATTGACAATTAAATGATAACTTTGAAAGCATCACTAAACTGATTTATGATTTTCCTTACAGCTGAAACTCTGGATTAAGAAAAGTGTTTGCAATTTCATTCATCAATTAATTTAGCCCAAAATGTTGTTGAAGTTTTCTACTATTATCGTGCTCATTTTTTCAAATATAATATGCATAAAGGCACAAGACGCTCCATTTGGTTCGCTTGCAAATGCTCAATCAGCCAGGGATGAGCTTTCCATTGCTATTTCTGGAGAAATGAAAAATGCTTATACATTTGGTAGCAAATACAAGGGAATTCTTGGTAGCCCATTTTTAAGCAATGAATGGCAAAAAGCAATCATTTGCCTGAAAAGAGATTCTATTATCATCGACAGAACAGATGTCAAAATTAAGTTTGATGTTTATTCCAATGAACTCTGGATCATGCACAAAAGAGATTCATCTATCATTAATTCCAATGACATTCACTGGTTTGAGGTAAGAGAAACTGAGCACAGAAAATACAAAAAATTCCCTACGGTAAATTCAGGAAAACCCAATCTTTTTTATGAGGAAATTTTCAATGATAAAGGTGTGATATTGATCAAACAAATCAGTAAAAAGTTGATCAAAGCGGATTTTGTTGACAAAGGCATGTATACAATTGGTCAGCCTTACGATCGATTTGAAGAAAAGATAGAATACCTCTGGAAGAATAAAAATGGTGAATTTACTGAGGTAAAACTTAACACCAAAGATTTGGAAAAATTTGTGGAAAAATCTTCTAAAAAATCATTTTCAGAATTCCTTAAACAGCAAAATTTAAAGGGGAGAATCACAGAAAAAGAGGCTGTCTTGATCCTAAGTTACGTGAGTAGGTAATGGAATTTCAATAAACCAACAGTAGAGACGCAAGATTTTGCGTCTTCACAAATGTGGTTTCAATAAACAAACACTAGAGGCGCAAGATTTTTCATCTTCCTAAATTTTGGTTCAATCAATTTATATCAAGGCAATCCCTTGCCGAAGGACAGACTCAAGTGGGATTTCTATTAAAGTCATTGATTTACACTAACAAATGTTCGAGAAAAAAAATATAAAAAAGAGGCCCAATTTTACTTTCAAAACTGAGCCTCCAAAATATGTGTACTATTATTTCTTTGTAAGAGTTACGGTAGCCTTATCACCATAACCATTTTCCCATGAATAGGTAATTACTCCAAGATCAGGACTTGAGAAACCTGAAATTTTCATTGGTTCTGCAAAAGGTTCTACCCAAGCACCGCTGATTTTATCACAGGCATCCAAAATATCACCTATAAGTTTATTTTTGGTTTTATCCGTACTTGATGTGTAAGCACTGTCAATGCCGTAAACTTCATACCAGTATTGATATAATCCTGCTGAAAAATCTGAGATTACGTATTTACCTGACCCTAAAGATGTAATGGTTACTTCACTGGTCACAGTAGATTCCGTTGGACAACAATCATCTGTAGAAGTTCCTGTTGTGGTTGAAGTATACGTTCCAGCTATATTGGAAACGCAAATCACTCCAAAACT
>JADKBO010000009.1 GCA_016715105.1 Saprospiraceae bacterium
ACACCGCTTTTTCCAACATTTCAGCAGCCTCGTCCACCATGGCTTTCTCATTTTCCATTCATTGTCTCCCCAGCCTGCATCAAAGTTGATGATCGGTAATCCCCATTGATCTTTTTGTCAGTCAAGGTGAATCTGTTGTTTGGATCCGGAAGTGTTTCACCAAAGCCTCCAAAATTGATGGTCCATGGCCCTAGTGCTGTTTGCGATTCTTGAATGCTGCTCCAAATTCTTCTTCACTTTGCTCTCCTCTTCCACGCAGCACCACCCTGATATCCAAATCCACGCAAAAAGTCTCTTTATCGTTGCCCCATTCGTAAATCTTGGAATATAGATACTATTCGGCCTTCGCCAAAATAATATTTGTCATCAAAGCCTTCCACAACACCGCCAGCTCCGCTTCCAAGTGGTGATCCATCAAGTTTCTACCCAATTGATCGCTTTCATTACCCAAACCATTCGGATGCGTTTTTGAAGTAGATTGCATCATGATCCAAGCCGAATTGATCGAGCTAGCATTCAAGAAAATAACCTTTGCAAAATATTCTTTTTGTTCTTTGGTATTCTGATCGATGGTCCTTACTCCGGTAGCTTTGCCAGACTCATCATCAAAAATGACTTGATAAACGATTTGGTCATGAATCAGGTGAGATTGCTGTTTTTACTGTTGCAGGCAAGGTTGCTGCTTGCGTACTGAAATAAGCACCGTAAGGACAACTCTACCACACCTGTTTCTGTATTGGCAAGTTCCCTCTACCCAATGCCAAGTGCTCTTCTGTTGGAGCAGTCGCGCTGCCCTACCAATAATCAATTTCCTTACCCGGAAGTTTTTCCTCTAATCCCTTCTTTTACAAATTTCTCTGCACATTGAGGTCATTGCTGGTTGGAATACTGTCAGGAATGCACGTCTAGTTTCGTAAGACCACTGGATTCTCAAAAATTTTCCATAAGCATACCAAGGTTCAAGGTCTTTATACCCCTCAAGGCCAGTCAATACCTACGCCTTCCTCCAAGTTTGCTGTGAAATCCTTTCATTCCATCGATAGGATTGGTCCACATCAAAGACCTACCACCCGTGTGATAACCTCAGATCCAGTCAAATCTACGAGTTTCCTCACAGGGGTGATCCACATCTTTTCAAATAAATGTCTGATTTCCTCATTGGCGGTATATAACTTTTCTTTTCCAGCCTAGTATTCTTCTTTCACTGCAGCTGTAGGCCTACTTCTGTGTTCAAACTCCCATGAACGATGGAAGCGGTTGTATATCCTGAGACGTGTTTGATCTCTCTACCACGTTCTATCATTGCTACTTGAGCCCTTTTTCTGTTAATTCTTTTGTTGCCCAACTCCAGATAACCCTGAACCAACTCAATGGCATCATAAGTTACCTCATCTTTCCTTACTTTGAAAATACATCGCTTGTTAATTTATATTTTGTGAAGAGGATTGGTTAAATGGCGTATGCTTTTGGTCTGGTTTCAAATCGATACAAGCATCATATCCACCTGGAATTGGAACATAATCCAATGCTTTAGTAGAACCTGCTTCAGAGGTGAAATATCCAAAAAGGTAAGTTCCTTGAGTAAGTTGAAGAAAGGTGTAGGTACCTCAGCCACATCTTTTGCACTTTGGTTTTCCCTTACTGTACCGGTTTCTGAGTCCACTACCTTGCTTCCTGCTTTGCTGCATTTGCTTTTGCTTCGTCCTTTGCCATGGTACTCAATAATTTCATGACCTGATTTTTCTGGTCAGCAGTGGCGCTTACAAATTCACCACCCAATTTTTGGCTTCTCACTTGCAGTTTTTAATCCCTGCTGAAATGAGCTTGCTGGATCGGCGAATAACAATCTTTGAGCATCAGTTCGACGAAAGGTCCAACACCTGCTGCTTTAGCACCCGGTGTATTTGTTTTGGAATGATGACTGCCAGTTCAGCGAGTAAGTTTTGAATTACTGCTCGAAAGTGCAAAGACTTCGCCTAGCGGTGGACGTGGAAGTAGTTTTGCCCATTGCTGGCGCAGCCAATTGCCCATTGCCCATTGCTGGCGTAGCCAATTGCCCATTGCTGGCGCAGCCAATTGCCCATTGCCCATTGCTCCCCAGGCAACTGCACCGATTGCCACTTTTCACCTTTATTAAAGATAAAAATTCGGCCAGGAACACTATCCTTGACGGTCACTTAAAAGATAAATCCACTGGGAACAACCTTATACCTGTCCGATTCACTTCCACTCAATCCAGCACCTTTTCGCCAGGAACCAAGAGCCCCAACTAGCAATATTTACCTTGATAGTCTTGGGTGAAGTGATTTTGGTACACCGACGCTGTCGATTGTTGAAGTGAGATTGATTTCTGATATATTGGTCATCTTCCAGTATAACTTCTTTTGCCAGAGGCAGTCCAAACTTATTGAATGTGACGCCGTCATTTCCATAATCGCGAAATAAATAGCGTATTCAAATTTTCTGGGACACACAAAAGTACTACTTCTTTATAGTCATAATAATCAAAGTCTTGGCACAAACGCTCGACAATAGTACCCGCATCGCGGGTAGTGCGGATCATCTTACTCAAGAAAAAAGCATTCAAAACCAAAAAGAAAATCCACACATAGGCGTAGGATTTTTTGAATGCAAGGAAGAGAAAGGTTGTAATAAATAAGTAAATATGCGGCGCTGCAAAGTAAGAATATCGATCATTTTCATACCAGCCAATCCAAACAAAAAACAAGTTTAAAATAGGTAAAAGTCCAAAACAAAAATGACAATTGATGCAATTAAAACCTATTTTAACTTTTTGTATTTTGTAGTTCGGTATAACATTGCAAACAAGAGACCAATTGCAAATAGAAAAGCCAAACTTTTCCATAATTCAGACAAGGCAGTGGTACCAACCTTTGTCAGTAAACTTCCAAAAATGGCTTAATAACAAGACTTTGGAAACGTATTTGGCGAAGGTTGTTATCAAAAGCGTGGGCGATAACTTGAGATGTTGCTCTGCTCCATAATGACCAATCCACGTACCGATGGACAACTTTGTAAGGATAAAATAAGCGACCAAGAGCACCACATAAATAGGAACCAAGCGGTACCAATATCCTGCAAGTTGTTTCACATCACCGCTTGCCCAAACTACGAGTGACAGATATATTAAAAAGATTGCTGGAGCAACCAAAGCCAGCTCTATCGTAAAAAGAGCAAGGATAAAAAACAAGAAGTGCAG
The DNA here is from genome assembly GCA_016715105.1 of Saprospiraceae bacterium. Taxonomy (GTDB): domain Bacteria; phylum Bacteroidota; class Bacteroidia; order Chitinophagales; family Saprospiraceae; genus JADKBO01. Next base: position 3,221 of record JADKBO010000009.1, read on the forward strand.
ATATAAATGGATTTTTCTTTGTCAGGTGATATCAGTGAGGAAGTTGATGGCAAAGAAAACCAAACCTGTACATAACAAATAGTGAAAGCAGGCATCCCAGGTAATGGGTTCAATAGCATAGGTGATAGCGCGGTAAAGATACCCGTAAATAAGGCGATCAAACCCGCATGTTCGAGATTAACTGCCTCCAAAATCAACCTGAACGTGGTACACCAAATAACAAACAGAAGCATGGGGTCAAAATAAAACCGTTGCCCATCACCGCGACATTTTTGCCGATCAGTTTGAATAATATAAAAGTTGATCAGGTGAAAAACTGGTGCATGCCCGGATATCCAAACAATTCCAGACATCGCTGAAAGTCGCTATCGCGATAACGATTGAGCCAACCCAGATAATCAGTGACGTAACCATAATCTTTTGTGCTTTGGAATGTCAAAAACAAACCAATAAAAAGACAGGGTAAATCAAAGTCGTAGTTGCATAATTTAATGTCCAGACAAAGGCAAATATAGATTGAATCTTGCCCATCTGGTCATTTGCATGAGAGAAATTCCATTAAGATTTTGTCTAAACAGTTAAGGAATCAAAATAATGAAGTTACAAACTTTAATTAAGGGTGAAAAGTGGATGATCTGATGTAAGAATCAAGCAAAAAGACTATTGTACAAAATTTTTTATAAACAGGCTTTTATGTTTGAACACAAACTTATCAAAAACAACAAAGCCCGTATATTTACCCCATTATCCAAAGATAAAAACAATTTTATAAACACATTTTACAAACTCTGGCCTCTTTATCATGGAAACACCCAATCGCGGAAAGGGGTATTTGCCGGCCTGCCCATTTCAGAAGGTGACAGCATCGAAGTATGCCACATCGTCAAGATGGCAAAAGCAGAAATTCCGATCATCCAGCAAAACAAGACTCCATGATTATTTTTATGGGGTGAAGACTTGGAGGAAGCAGCCCTTGCACTTGGTTTTGGTTCCTGGTACAACCACCAGTTATTCCCAAACGCCAACTTCTTCCTCGATCTTGAGAATGAAACGATAGACATTGTTGCGATCTGAGACATCGATGAAGGCGAAGAAATTACAATCAATTATCATGGAGAGCCTGGAGATGAGGGTGAGGTTTGTTTGAGGTTAGTGAGTAAATACCAGCTTGATGCGTTTTTATAAGATAGAAATAGAAACATTATCGCATTCATTCAAAACTAGCGGCAAAATATGGCAAAAATAAAATCATTAATGTAAAAGGAACTGATATAACAATTTTTCAAAATGAAAGCTGAATATATTTCACTTACTGATATTGCTAAATTTAAGGATAGTGCAAAGAACCGAAACCATTATCCAAAATTGGATTAGAAATAGAAATACTATAGAGTTGTTGGGGTTTCGGGAGCAATATATAATCCTGATTTTAAACACCTCGAATTCGAGGGGTTTAAAAACAAGCAGGTTTAAAGAGTATCTTATTAACATTAAAAAAATGGATTGAAACGGAGACCAACGCTAAACATATTTAGTTGTCGTTTAAAAAACTAATTTTAATTATGGCGAATTTGCCTTAATAAAAAACTAGGCTGGATATTATTAGTGTATGCCAACGAAGCCTTTATTCCCCATAAAACCCCCTTGCATCCCCCTTCTTCCGCCTAGCAATAGGAATCTCCAACCCATTTTTCAAAATGAAAAAATCCTCCTTTAGGGCATCAAGTGATACCTATTGACCAGGTACGATCGATGGCTCCTAAAAACCCCTTTATCAGCGAGGATGTCTTCAAAATAGGCCAGATTTTTGAAGATAATTCACGAGAGCCGTTTGATAAATAAATGTAACTGTAATTGCGCTCACCTTCAATGTGGGTAATTTGTTTCAATGGCAATCTCAATGTTCCATGTGTGGGCAAAACCAGTTTTTGATTTTCGACAGATTGGGATTCCAGATTAGACAAGGCGTGTTTCACTTCCATTACATTATTTGCCGTCTTTCTAATTCGTTTGATTGCTTCATCCAATTCACTTTCTTGGATGGGCTTAACCAAATAATCTAAGGCGTTGAATCGAAATGCCTTGATTGCATAATCACTGTGAGCAGTGGTGAAAATGGTTTGGAAATGGATATCATCTAATTGCTGAAGAAGTTCAAAACCGGTCATGTCGGGTAATTCAATATCCAGGAAAACAATGTTGGGTTTTAGGGAGGTAATGAGTGCTAAAGCTTCTTTACCCGTTTTCGCAATTCCTAAAACAGAAACGTCCGCTGCATGGTGCTTTAGCAAATCATGCAAAACGGTGGCCATGAAGGCATTGTCTTCGACGAGTAAGGCTTTTATCGGTTTCATAAATCTTGAAGTAAAGATATAAATACCTCATCATTTAAAACCGTTTGATCATTTAAAATACCTTGTGATAAGTTAAATGCAAGAAAAATGAAGGGTATATAGTAGTTTCGGCCATCACTAATTTTTAGCATGAATTTCATTAAAATAATTACCTTAATAAACATAAGATGGCGAAACAAAGAACCACAAGGCTAAATTATTTCCTAATTGTTTTCGGAATGTTAGTTTCCTCCATTCTTTTTGGGCAAACCAGAAGTGATGCCGAGCTTCTTGCCGTCTGGAAAGATACATCGAAAACTGAAATGGTAAGATTAGAAGCAATATGGGAGAGATTTGATGTAGATTCTATGCCCAATCAAGAACCAGACTGGTGGAAGAAATGGAAAAATGAATCTAAGGAAGCCATTGAATTGGCTATAAAAAATAATAAAAAGGGGTACTTGCCACTATTTTATATGATGTCCATTGAATCTTGTGCTGGCAACACAGAATGTATGTGTACTGCTTCCCACAAAGCAATAGAAAGTGCAAAGGTTGCCAATGCTTCCAAAATAAGATTACATATTATTATTAGTGCATATACTACATTGAAATTTGAATGCAATGAAGTTGTGAAAGACGAGTTGATTATCAATGAATTTCAGAAAATGAAAGCAGTACTTTCGGATAAACCTTCAGACCTTAAAACACTTAAAGAGGCAACCAAAGCGTTGGGATTTTGGTATTTTTATAATGAAAAGTACCCACAAGCATTGGTCTATTTTCAGGAGTCCCTAAGATTATCTGAAGAATCGAAATTATATGATAATTTTTATTCACAAACCAACGAAATGCTTGCTGCTATCCATACCCAGATAGGAAATTATAAAGAAGCAGAAAAGTACATAGATAAAAGCCTACAGCTTGCTCATTCACGAAAAGACACTTTCCAGATGGGTAGCTCATACTTGGGCAAATCACATTTAATGCTGAAATTAAAGGATGAAGAAAAAGCTCAACGCTATATAGATTCTGCTATGTATGTGATGAAAAATGTGAAGCACTGTGAGCCTTGTTATAATATCGCAAAAATATTAAACGCAGGAATTAAGAATTTAGCCAACAACTATGCTGGAGCATTGACCGAACTGCAAGAGGTAGAAGCATTTTTTAATAAAGATAAAGGACAAATGCCTGAACCCAGATTTTATACTGAAAAAGCAAGAGCTTATTTAGGTTTAAAAAAATATAACGATGCCATACAAACCATTAACGCTAAAAAAATAGGTGAGCAAACATATAATAAAGATGTTTCAGCAAATTACGACATACTTTCCAAAGCTTATGAAGGTATAAGCGATTACAATAATGCACTGAAAAATTATAAATTACATGTGCAGGCAGAAGATACCTTAGCAGTATGGCGTAATAGTAGTGAAGTAACCAGGCTGGAATTGGAGAACCAATTTACTCAACAACAACTCAAATCTGAACTCAATTTCCAAAGTCAACTCAACAAACAAAAGTCCACCAGAAACTGGATTTTGTTTTTGGGCATTTCAGCCTTTCTGCTTGCTCTGGGTTTGTATGCCAGACTTCGATATACCCGAAAAACTCAAAAATTATTGCAACACAAAAACGAAATTATTGAAGCCGAAAAAGAAAAAGCTGAAGCTAGTGAAAAAGCCAAACATCAGTTCCTGGCCAATATGAGTCATGAGATCCGTACTCCCATGAATGCCATCAAGGGTATGACCGATATTTTGATTCGGCGGGAGCCAAAAGAAGACCAGAAAGAATACTTGGATGGAATCAAACAGTCATCTGATTCTTTGCTTTTCATCATCAATGATATCCTTGATATTTCAAAAATTGAAGCAGGTAAAGTTGAGCTGGAACAGGAACCTTTTTCTGTCAATGAATTATACAACAACGTGCACACCATCATGCAATTTAAAGCAGAAGAAAAGGGCTTGGAGCTGCTAAAAGATATTCCAGTAGAAAATCTGTTTGTTCAGGGTGATGCCAATAGATTGCGCCAGATTTTCCTCAATTTGATCGGAAATGCCATTAAGTTTACAGAAAAAGGAAAAGTAACTACTACCATAAAAGCAGATCAAGATGGGGAAAAATTGAATGTGCATTTCACCATTTCGGATACCGGTATTGGCATTGAACATAGCAATCTAGATAAAATATTTCAATCCTTTGAGCAAGCTTATAGCGATACGACTAGAAAGTTTGGCGGGACGGGATTAGGATTGAGCATTTCAAAGAAATTGGTGGAATTGCATGGAGGCAAAATCTGGGTCGAAAGTGAAAAAGGCAAAGGTAGTCAGTTTCATTTTATGATTCCTTATATGATAGCTAAGCATAAAGCTGAGGTAATTGCTACACATGAAGTGCGAATGAATACGGCCGATGCCATCAGAGGCATTAGGATATTACTGGTAGAAGACAATGCTTTCAATGTAGTGGTAGCTCAGGAAGAACTGGAAGATGCAATTGAAAGTGTATATGTAGAAGTTGCCGAAAATGGCCTTATTGCGGTTGAGAAAATGAAATCCTCTGCGTTTGATGTTATTCTCATGGACGTACAAATGCCAGTAATGAATGGATTTGAGTCCACTTTAGCCATAAGAAAATTAGAAGGAGAAAAATCAGAAACCCCAATAATAGCAATGACGGCTAATGTACTCAAAGAAGAAGTGGATTTATGCTATCAGGCTGGAATGAATGATTTTATTGGAAAACCATTTGATACAAATGAATTAATACAAAAAATATACAACTTAAAAAGAAAAACTCATGACTCATAACAATCCTACCGTTTTCATAGTAGACGATGAACCATTATTGTCAGAAATGCTGGCCGATTATTTAAAAGAACAGGATAATGGTTTTAACATACAATCTTTTCCTACGGGAGAAGCTTGTTTACAAAGTTTACATTTGTTACCCAATATTGTAATTTTGGATTACTATCTTAATTCAAAGGAAAAAGATGCTGCAAATGGCATTGATATCCTGAAGGAAATAAAGAAACGCAACAAAACGCTACCGGTCATCATGCTTTCGAGTCAGAAAAGTTATGCAACAGCCACAAAAACCATTATGTACGGAGCTGTGCATTACGTAATCAAAGGTCAAGATGCTTTCGAAGAAATTTACCAACTGATTAAAGCCAATATATAAATGGTCGATTTAACGTTTTTAAGAAAGTTCACAAAGGAGGATCCTCAAAAAATGAAACGCTACATTTCGTTGTACCTCGATGTTGCGCCAAAGACTTTTGAGGAAATGCAGCGCAACCTCCAAAATAAAGATTGGGAGCAACTTCGCATCAATGCGCATTCCTTAAAACCCCAAGCGGATTTCATGGGAATGAATGTTTTGAAAGAAAAACTCATAGAAATAGAAGAAGCTGTGAAAATGAATAATTTGGATGTTTATGAAGCATTATTCCATGAATCTCTGGCAATTTATGCTGCTTCTGAACATTCACTTCGAGAGATTTTGGTACAATTGTAAAGGCTGTATTTTGTGAATTGGGACCAGGGGTATGTATAAAGAAAAAATGTGATGGACTTCCTCTCCATAGCGGAGTCAGAGAACAGATAAAGTTAAGCAACCGCAGTTAATGATTTAGAAATAAAAGCCTCAACTGGAGCACAGCCCACAGCGGAGTGAATCCTAGTGGTGTTATACCAGCCTTCGATATACCTGAAAACAATGGTATAAAGCATTGATTGACTGGAGAAAACAAATTTATTAATGGACTCAATTTTAATAGTTTTAAAGAATGATTCAGAATTCGATATCTTCTTATCCAACAACAGCATCCAAGCCTTCATCGGTGAGGAGGTTTTTACATATATCACCTTCAATACTTTCAACCACCTGATGACCTATCAGCCTGAATTTTCTGATGAATGCCGCCTTTGGGTGGAGCAGTTGCGGTCGAAGTCTGTACTACTTTCAGAAGTTTCTGAAAAACTCAGGTATCAGTTCTTTGTGGGTATCAGAAAAAAATTGGATGATATAAGGTATTGACTTTCCCATGGCTAAACAGGTTTGGAAATCAAAAAATTCTGACCGGAAATATCCTTCGGAAAATGGCTTTTCCATTTTATTTTAAGGTGTTGAAATGCAAGAAATACACTTGAAGGCCCTATTATTTGCCTAGCCACACATAAAAAAGAAAACTTTTTTATTGACTCCGGAAATATTTAGGTTTTAGTTACTGGCCGTTCCTTATTCCTATCTCTATCGGAATAAAAGAAAAAATAATATCGGATATTTTTGTCCATTATTATGAAAAGTTCTTACTTTTGCACTATCGAGAACATTCCTAAGACAATCAAACATCTAAATAATATAAAAAATGTACATAAGTGAATCTCATACAGTAGGCTCGACAGTAGCAGTTGATTACAGAACAGCATCTGTCTTTCAAAAACACGGCATCGACTTTTGCTGCAAAGGTGGCCAAACCATCGATGACGCTTGCCTGAAAGCTCAAATTAGATAAAGTGGCAATACTGACGGAGCTCAATCAACTTTTAACTGTGGAGGATTTACAATCCGATGAATTCAACAAATGGCCGATGGGAAAATTGATCGATTACATCATTGACACCCATCACGCTTATGTGGTAGAAAAAATGCCCATTATATTGCAATTTTTAGAAAAATTGTGTAAGGTACATGGACAACGGCATCCTGAATTGTTTGAAATCTATAATGAATTCAACGCAATGTCGCAGGAACTACAGCACCATCTAAAAAAGGAAGAGTTGGTCGTTTTTCCATATATAATAAATATGGAAAATGCGATTTCAAAAGGGGAACAAGTGAGTAAGCCTGTATTCGGAACCATTGAAAATCCAATCAATATGATGATGTATGAACACAATATCGAAGGGGATCGCTTTCTAATTATTGAACAATTGACGAATAAGTATACTGCACCTGATGATGGGTGCACAACTTATAGAGTAGCTTTCAAAATGTTGCAGGAATTTGAGGAAGACCTGCATAAGCACATACATTTAGAAAATAACATTCTATTTCCAAAAGCTATCATCGAAGAAAGAGAATGTTTTAACAACATTATTCTTGCAAATTAGCAGATGGAAATCTATATAATAAAGAGGAGCGGCAAATACGTTCCCTTTATGGCTTACAAAATCGACGATGCAATAAAGGTTTTGAAAGTGTCCATGTAAAATATGATGAAAAAATAAATCTTGACGTCATCCAGGCGCTTAGTCTAAAAACTACCTGGTACGTTGAAGAAATTCAGGATTTAATAGAAAAATCACTCTTTACCCATGGATATTTTGAGGTGTTGCGGTCATTCATGTTGTTCGTCACACCAGAAAAGCTACAAAGAAGCCGGAATGAGGGAATTGCCGAGGATACAACCTACGTAAATTCAACACAAACGATTGAGGAATATATTGAAAATAAAGACTGGAGAATAAAGGCCAATGCAAACACTTCATATTCCAGTGCAGGTCTTATTAACAATACAGCCGGCAAAATAATAGCCAATTATTGGTTAGATAAGGTATATGGTCCTGAAGAAGGCTACGCACACCGCAATGGAGATATCCACATACATGATTTGGATTGCCTTACGGGCTACTGTGCCGGATGGTCGTTGAGGGTTTTGCTCAACGAAGGATTTAATGGTGTCCGTGGAAGGGTGGAGAGCAGGCCTCCTTCACATCTGAGGGAGGCTCTCGGCCAAATGGTCAATTTTCTTGGAATTCTCCAAAGCGAATGGGCAGGCGCGCAGGCTTTTAGTTCTTTTGACACCTATTTAGCTCCATATGTATTTAAGGACAATCTCTCCTACAATGATGTTTTAAAAAGCATCAGGAGTTTTGTATATAACCTGAATGTACCGGCGAGGTGGGGGCAGTCGCCATTCACAAATATTACATTAGACTGGGTGGTTCCCGAGGATTTGAAAATACAATTTCCTTCAAAGAACAATTTCCATCTATTTACGGGCATCGAAGACGAATCTTTGAAAAGAAGAGCGCGGGAACGCGGAGCAAACAAGCCTGAAGAAATGATCTACGCTCATTTCCAAAAAGAAATGAATATGCTCAACAAAGCATACTATACCGTCATGACTGAAGGGGACGCAAATCAGCAGCCCTTCACTTTTCCAATCCCTACTGTAAATATAACAGAGGATTTTGATTGGTACGGCGAAAACACTGATCTGCTTTTTGAAAACACGGCCAAAATCGGTTCTTCATATTTTCAGAATTTTATTGGCAGTCAATACATTAAGAATGACTTTGGGCAAAGGTTGAAAACCCAATGCGTACAAACCAAATGCTGTGAGAAGTATGTGCTGCCGGTTACAACTCGATCTGCGGGAACTACTAAAAAGAGGAAACGGCCTTTTTGGAAGTGCTGAAATGACAGGCAGCATTGGCGTTGTAACCATCAATATGGCAAGACTTGGCCATCTCTTCAAGGGCAATAAAGCATTACTTCTGGAAAACCTTGACCGATTGCTTTCAATCGCAAAATCAAGTCTTGAAAAAAAGAGAAAGGTGATTCAAGAGTTGTTTGACCGAGGTTTGTACCCATATACAAAGAGATATTTGCCAGGCCTCAGAAATCACTTTTCTACCATTGGTGTAAATGGCATGAATGAGATGTTGCTCAACTATTCTGATTCAGCATTTGATATGGCCTCTGAAAAAGGCATTTCATTCAGTATCGAAATCTTGAATTTTATTCGTTTAAAAATACAAAAATTTCAAGAAGAAACCGGTAACCTTTATAATCTGGAAGCTACACCGGCCGAGGGTACAACATATCGCTTTGCAAAAGAGGACAAGAAGAGATTTCCTGACATCATTCAGGCAGGAAGTGGGGAGAATATTTATTATACCAATAGTTCACAACTACCCGTTGACTACACCGATGACCCCTTTGACTCCTTACTGAAGCAAGATGAATTGCAATGTATGTACACTGGTGGAACTGTCTTGCACCTCTACATGAATGAAAAAATAAGCTCTCCTCATTCCTGCAGAATGTTTCTTCAGAAAGTACTTACCAATTTCAAGCTTCCCTATGTTACAGTCACTCCAGTATTTAGTGTATGTCCTATTCATGGCTACATCAATGGGGAACAGGAATTCTGCCCAAAATGCGATGAAATATTATTGAATGAATTAAATAATAAAATATCAATAAATGAATACAACAATTAAAACTGTCAGTATTTTAGAACAACATATGGAATTAAGAACAAAGTGCCTGGTATATACCCGTGTAATGGGGTATCATCGCCCAGTAGAAAGTTTTAATATTGGCAAAAAAGGTGAACACAAACAACGAAAGCATTTCAATGAATATGTGGTCAAAAAAAATCATTTATGATATTACTCCATTTTCCTTATTAGACTTTCCAAATAAAATCTCTTGCATTTTATGGTTTGTCGGTTGCAATATGCGTTGCAGTTATTGCTATAATCCCGAAATTGTTTTTGGCAAAGGAAGTATTTCTCTATCGGAAGCATTAGAATTTGTGCAGACCAGAATGGGCCTCATTGAAGGTGCGGTAATGAGCGGTGGTGAGTGTACCCTTCATCAGGAAACCATACCTCTTGCCATAGCTCTGAAAGAAAAAGGAATGGCCATCAAAATAGACACCAATGGCTCGCATCCACTGCATATCAAAAAAATGCTGGACCTTGGGCTTATTGATTTTATTTCCCTGGACTTTAAGGCTACACACGATAAATTTCAATCCATCACAGGGTCAAATTATTTTGAAAGATTCAAGGAATCATTGCAATTGCTGAATGCCAGTTCAGTACCTTATGAAATAAGGACAACCTATCATTCTGAATTGCTGGATATGGAAGATTTGCAGGAAATGGTAACTTTTGCAATAGGTGAAGGTTACCAGGGAACCTATTATATTCAAAATTTTGTGGATAAACATGCCACTGTTGGAGACATCAAGTCACCTCACAATAGACTTACCAAATCTGATTTGAAGAATGAGAATATTGAAATTAGAAATTAAGACAACTTGTTGCACAAAAAAACCTGAGACGTTGTAAGTTCCGTAAATAAATTTATATCAAATAAGCGGTCCAATAGTCCCCCGATTGGCATAATTTAGTACTTTGATCGACCATAAACATTATAATCAGCTATAAATCGAAATCAAATGTTTTCCAAAACCTGTGAATATGCTATTAGATCTTGTATTTATATAGCTTCTCAAAGTTTGAATGACAAAAGAGTCAGCTTAATTGATGTGTCTCAAAAGATCGAATCTCCGGAAGCCTTTACTTCAAAAATTTTACAAAAGATGGTGAAGGCAAACATCATACGGTCAATCAAAGGCCCCGGCGGAGGCTTTCTGATTGATAAAGACCAACTATCAAACATTAAAATCAATACGATTATTGAAACATTTGATGGGAATGTACTCCATCAATGCAGTCTGGGTTTGCCAAATTGTTCTGACGAATTTCCTTGTCCTTTTCATCATAAATATAAAAGTGTCAAAATCAATTTGTTGAAGATTTTCACCACAACGACTCTCGGAGAGCTCCTCCAGGATTATGAAGAAGGAACAACTTTTCTTAAAATTTAAAGAGGCCTCCAAAAAACTGGAGGCCATGTGTCAAATCCGTTAAATTATTTTGTTTCATTTGCCAGTTCAAGATCTTCAGGCTCAATGGCAACTGTTTCTTCGGTATGGCGAATGTGGATATCCATTTGTCCAATATCTTTAACACTTTGCTTAATGGACCTTATTCTACTCACAACAAACCAAGTCAATGGCAACACGCCACCTACAAAAAATACCGTAGCTCCGATACCTCTCAACCACGTCAATTGATTAAAAATGCCATAGTCAATAAACTCAGTGGATCTGCCAAACCATAATCCTTGTTCCACCACTGCCTTGAACTGAATGGACCCGGCAGGGAATAAATCCAAAATCACCATCAACATTAATCCTACATTAATGCCCCAAAATGAAAAATGGATCAATTTTTTATTCCAATAAGCTGATTTAATCAGCAAACGCGAAGCAAATAAAAGTGCCGCCAGCGAAATATTGCCATAGACACCCATGAGTGCAGCATGAGCATGGTTGACTGTCAGGTAGGTGCCATGTTCAAAATAATTCATAATGGGTAGATTTATGATGATGCCCAAAACCCCCGCACCAAAAAAATTCCAAAAATTGACAGCTATTAAGAATAAAAATACTTCCGGAAATCCAAAATTGCCTAAATTTTTATGTTCCACGTCCCCTACTGCAAGTTTTGGCATGTTTTTAAACCTCCAGGCTTCGACTGTAAGCAAGATTAAAGGCACAAATTGCAATGTGGAAAAGACACTTCCCAATGCCATTGTTGCTACTGGTTTAGCGTTCCAATAAAAATTGTGTGAAATACCCAGCAAACCAGTTCCCAAGAATAATATAGTTGCAAAATAAACCACTCTTATGGCTGCCTGTCTGCTCACCAGGCCCATCAAAACCATAAGATAACTGACAATTACTGTTATAAACACTTCAAAAAATGCCTCCACCCACATATGGATGACCATCCACCGCCAAAAATCAGCAATAACAAAATTGGTCTCAGGTTTAGCAACAAATCCCGACAGAAATAAAATGGGAATGCCAATGACAGAATACAAAATCCAGTTTGGAAGTGCCCACCTTTCGGTTTTAATCAATGCAGGTTTGAGGCCTCTGTATACTACAACCATCCATAAACCAAAAATGATCATCAACAAGACCTGAAACCCTTTTCCAAAATCAACAAATTCCCAACCCTGATGCCCCAACCAATACCACCATTTTCCCATTAATCCCAATGGCCCCAAGACCATTCCCACAAGCGACCCTGCCACAAGGAAGAAAAGTAAAACAAAGATGGTGTTGACCAAAACCAATTGGCCGGCTATTTCCTTTTTGGACAGAATTGGTAAAATAAATATGGAAGATGCTATCCAACAAGTAGATATCCAATACAAAGACAACATCAAATGCCAACTGCGGGAAATTGTTACCGGGAAACTGTCTGTAATCTCTATCCCCAGAAACCCAAGCCAATTTACAAAATCGTTGATGGTGATAAGCCCTGAAGATACTTGTACGAAGAACAACAAAATGGCTACAAAAAAGAATTTATAGGTTGCTTTCTGTGTGGCTGTGGGTTTGAATGCCGCAACACGTTCTGAGGAGAAAAGATCCTTTGTAGCCGGCTTGAAAAACTTATTGGGCAATTGATTGTATTGACCAATATAATATAAGACAATTCCACACATGAGCACAAAAGCCAGAAGGCCAAGTACACTCCACAATATCACCGGGGATGTCGGCGAGTTTCCAGCCTGTGGATCGTAGGGCCAGTTGTGTGTGTAGCTGTAATCTGACCCAGGTCTATTCGCAACACAAACCCAGGCGCCCCAGAAAAAAAATGCACTTAACCCATCTATTTCTTGCTGATTGCTGATATAATTTCGGGGCAAATACCCCTTCTTGCCTTCTGAATGCAGGAACACATCCTCATAATAGGTCTTCAATTTGTCAAAAGCATATATTTGCGCAGGGGTCAGCTCTACGAGTGTTGAATTATTATCGAATCTATTTACTTTAAGTTCGTCTTTTACCCTTGCCTCAATTTGTTGAATTTCATACTTATCCGGCTGCTTACCATTTACTGAATTGAATTCCTTAATATAATAAGCATTCATTTCAAGCGTGATTTGATGCAGCGCCTCAGCAGTATAATCCGGGCCCCTCTGAGCACCGTCACCAAAAAAACTGCCAAATTCCATCAAAGCGTATTTATGAAACACCTCCTGTCCCTGAACGATATCCTTTTGTCCAATAATGATTTCACCATTTTCATCAGAAAATCCGGACATCGGTGGTGCATCAACATATGTTTGATAACCTATCATTCCAACACCCAGTAAACTTATGATGAGTATGAAGGTCAAAGGTTGCCACCAGTTTTTGGTATTCATAAAATAGCTAATGCTGCTATTTTTGGATTCTTTATTTTTCATAAATTATATATTAAATCAATAAACAAACTCAGCGATTTACTTCTTATACTCGTCGGAAAATGTATTGTCCATTATAATCAAGCGGACAAAAAAGCTAAAGATCTATAGGGTGAGTATACATTAAAACTTATGTCTTTGTTGTGATACAGAGGTACCAGTTCGGAGCAAAATTCATTTGCGATGGATTTTTATTGCTCCACATGGCGAGGCTTTCCAACACATATATTTGCAGTTTTAGCAATGATTTTGAGGTCAAATCTATTTCCAATAAGAATATCATTGCGACAAGTGATATTTTTGCAATACGCAGCTGGAGATGACCTCCAGCGCGTATTTGCAAACGTCAGATTGAGCTACGTCGAATTCAGAACCGGTAAATATTTCATAGGTTTACTGGGAGGAAATAGAATTGTCCACATGCATTTACCAAAAATGGTCAATCCTTAAAAATCCAATCAGTGCATTAATTTTACTGCAACTTAGGTGTGAATTCCGGAGTTTTTTTACCAGATAGTTTTGTCCCGGACTGAATTCCAGAAGCCCATCAAATCAATCCACAATAACATAAAATATCGACCAATACCGTTCTATTTTTTCCATGGCAGGTTCAAGACACGATTTGCAGCAAGATAGCCTAGTCTTAAACCTTCTTCGCAATCCATACGATAGTGGACGCCAAGAGGCAACCTACTGTAGGCGTTTTCTATCCCTGCCTCGATAAATGATGTGTAAGTCCGCGGCGTTCCTAAAAACTCAAAACGATTGACATGACAATTGTCTGTAAAGGCTCTGTTGTTTCCAAATATATCGGTAAGTATCAGCGAAGCAGATCCTCCAAATCCTGAATGCCCGGAGGGATAAGCAGGAAACTCAGGTGTAAGACCCTCTACATTTGTTTGAGGATGATTCAATGCTGTTTTCCAATCCTGATCAATAACATCTCTAATGTATTCAATCGGTCTTCTCACATTATAAATGAATTTGGAATTCCAGATAGAAACTGCTGCGTCAGACATTGCCATACCCATTTTTGCGTACAACTCAACAGACTTCGCCAAAGAAATTTCATCTTGTTTTAGAATTTGATTTGCAATAGCAAGTTGTCTCGCAGCTGGCTCAAAAGTTACTCCAAAAAAATCGTCACTCCAAAACTGGCCAATCCATTTGTCTTCATGGTTTAAATTGTCAACCCAAATCTTTATCTCCAATGCTTGTTGGTAAAATTTAGAATTTTTGTTCTCACTATACTCCAATGGTGGCTTTGCTCTTAAATCAGATTCTTTCATTGCAAATGTTCTTACCTGTCCCCAGAATGGAAATAAAGCAGGAGTGTAATCTGGCCAAGTAGGTTGCCATAGCGGTTCGCCTTTAGATCCGAATTTAGGTGGAACGTAAGAACTAGGGCGAGGATTCTTAAATGCCTCATGACCATATTGATCCGTAGCACTGTAGGCAAATACTGCCTTCGCTACATCTATGCCAAAGAATTTGGAACGATTCTTTACCTCATCACTTACTTCCGAACCAAATTGATCATAAAATTTCTTTTCCAATAAGTCAATTTTTAATATTTCTTTGGGATCAATATGTGGATAAAAAGCTCTAAACATTTCAGCATATATGGCATTTGCGACGGTTGGCCAATGATACTCCTTTCCTTTTTCGATGCTTGGTAAACTTAAGCCCACGAATTCTGATTTCAGTGACTTGTAATCGGCCATTCCAGGAACTACTCCTTCATAGACCGCCAAACCAATATAGCCCATCATTCTAGCAGCAGCAGGTGGTCGATAATTGGGGGAATATCTATCTATTTCAATCAATAATTCATTCCACTTAAAAGGGACCTCCGAATCATATTCTGTGGCGGATATAGAATCCACCTCTGATTCTTCTAAATCTTTCTGACAAGAAGTGATAAAGAGAACAGGTACAATAAGCACCATCCATAAATGGAGCTTAAAATATTTTTTTATCATCATAAGTAAATTTAATGGTTAATAATATCGGACAAATATATCCACTATTTTATGATAATAAAAAATTTCCTTTTAAAAACAATAGAAATAATAAATAAATTAGGCCTTCAATATTATTGATTATAAATTAATTATCGCCTTTGATAATTTGTCAAAAAATTATCTGGCATAACTTAACTCTAAAGTATTTTGAAGACACTATTTTTTATTGGTTTTATTATTAATAAATCACCATTTATTAGTAACGCCTTGGATTTAATAGATTCATTTATAAAACTTGAATGCTTGAAAACCATGATCTGGATCATCTATATTACTTACAAAAATCATCTTTGATTATATGAAACATCTTCTTAGATTTACCACACCATAAACATCATAATGGTTGGCATAAAAAAATCATTATGAATGTTTATTAGACAATTATTACATTATAAATTAAGCAGGCTTTGATCACAATCGTATTAAATAGCATTCATGAATGATTTAAAGACTTTATCGCCTGCATATTTCGCTTTGGTAATGGCTACAGGAATCATCTCCATTGCAGCATTTCTTTTGGGCTACAAGGGCACAGCCATGGTCTTGCTCTATCTCAATGCTATCCAATACATCATTTTATGCGTTTTATACTTTATTAGATTTGTCAGGTTTAGGACTTGGTTTATAAATGACTTTAAGAATACGGCAACCAATCCTGGGTTCCTGACATTTGTTGCGGGTACTTGCGTGCTTGGGAATCAATTTTATTTGCTGAAAGGCTATCATGTTCTGTCCTCAATATTGTTAATTACAGGTTTGCTTTTTGGGTATTCCTGATATATGCAGCATTCCTTATCATTACGATAAAGAGCCATAAGCTGCCGATTGAAAAAGCCATTAGTGGAATCTGGCTGCTTTTTGTAGTTTCTACTCAATCTGTAAGCATTCTCATTGCCAATTTAGCCAAAGACTTACCTATACCTCCGGAAATAAGTTTGTTTACCTCCCTTTTTCTTTTCTTATGCGGTTGCATGCTGTACATCATATTGATTACGCTCATTGTGCATCGTTTGTCATTTTTCAATGTTGAAGCAGAGCAATTTGCTCCTCCCTACTGGATAAATATGGGAGCTGTAGCCATTTCAACTTTAGCTGGCTCTACGCTCATTCTATCTGCTGAAAAATGGGCCTTTCTTGGTTCAATTTTACCCTTCTTAAAAGGATTCACTTTATTTTATTGGTCCATAGGCACCTGGTGGATTCCATTGATCCTTTTATTGGGAGCCTGGAGGCATTTGGTTAGACTTTTGCCACTTAAATATCATCCGCAATATTGGGGCATGGTGTTTCCCCTCGGCATGTATACCACTTGCACCTTACAATTGGCAAGGCTTTGGATCTGAATTTTTAAAAATTATCCCATCAATTTTATATTTATATCAATATTTGTTTGGCTGGTTGTTTTTGGTGGCATGATATATTCCATAGTCAGAAGCTTACGTAACTATGGCATTAAAGCATCTGTTGATAATTAACCTTAGTAAATAGGACCATGATAAGATTCTTTAAAGATTTAAATGGTAAGGCCGTCATTGTTTCAACAGGTGTTACCCTGATACTTCTGTTTTTCATTTTTTTGGGATCACGTGATTTACAAAATTTTGATGCTGCTTTGATTACATACTTTTTTGGAACAATATTCGCTGTATTTGGCATCACCTACCGATATGCAGTCTGGTTGCAACGCCCACCTACCTGGATGTACTTTAAAAGAGGCTTCCAGCTGTTTTTTAAAGGAAGAGTTTTGTACTATTTTTTTCAGGTGATCAAAAAGTCTGTGGTCAATATAGGATTACAAAAGTTTATATATCCGAGAAGCAAATATCGTTGGTTGGCTCATTTTTTTATTGCATTTGGCTGCACAATGGCCTTTGCAATCACCATACCACTTACCTTTGGATGGATTCACTTCACTCTTGCACCTGATACCATTGAAATTTATGAGGCTCATTTTTTTGGTTTCAAAGTATTTGAGTTTCCTTTAGGAGGCATGGTTGCGCTTCTTACTTTTCATGCACTCAACTGGTCCTCATATCTTGTAATCTTTGGCAGCCTCTATTTTCTAAGACGAAGACTGACACATCCCGGGCTTATTGCTACTCAGACTTTTGAGCGTGATCTGTTACCCCTTATTCTGCTCATCATCATTTCTGTTACAGGCTTAGGGCTGACCTATTCCTATCAATTTATGGAAGGATTGGCTTTTGATTTTCTTGCAGTGACACATGCTATTTCAGTAATCATATTCCTCATTTGGATTCCCTTTGGGAAATTTTTCCACATCATTCAGCGACCTGCGCAGATTGGTGCGCACATCTATCGTGAAGAAGGTGAAAGGCTTGGAATGGCAATATGCCCCCACACAGGTAATGAATTTGACACTCAGCTGCATGTGAATGATCTCAAGATCGTCACCAAAGAGTTGGGCTTTAATTTTGATAAACCAGACGGGACTTCACATTTGGACCTGAGCCCTGAGGGTAAACGATCGCTGCTGGCTAAAGCTCATCTTCAAGCCAGACTGGATAGTGGTAAAATGTTTGGATAGCAATAAATTAATATGGCAAAACTACCGATAGAAACAGAAAAAATCATTGAGCAATATGGCCCATCTTTAAACTTTCCTCCAAAGGATGGATACCAGGTCAAGACGAACCAGACAAGGTAATAAATACGCATTGTTGTTTTTTGTGGCATGCAATGTGGCATCAAACTGCTTGTGAAAGAGAACAAAGTGGTTGGCTTTGATCCCTGGATGGAATTTCCTTTTAATGAAGGACGGCTTTGTCCAAAAGGAGTGCAGCGATATCTTCAAAACAATCATCCAGACAGACTACTGACGCCAATACAGCGCATTGAAGGTAAAGGATTCTCTCCCATATCATGGGACCATGCCTTAAGCCATACCGTCTCCGAGATTCAAAGAATTCAATCTGCATATGGCAATGATGCTTTTTCAATGTTATCAGGCGTATCATTAACCAATGAAAAAAGTTATCTTATAGGGAAATTTGCAAGAGTTGCCCTCAAAACAGCCAATCTAGACTATAATGGCAGGCTTTGTATGGTAAGTGCCGGCGCTGGAAACAAAAAGCTTTCGGATTGGACAGAGGTTCCAACAATTATTCAGACCTTGAATATGCAGAAGTAATTATCGTAGCCAGCGCAAATGTAAGCGAAACATTTCCAACGCTTACACTGGATCTGGAAAGCGCGTGACAGAGGAGCGAAACTTATAGTAATAGATCCGCGCGTCATCCCGCTTGCCCGTACCGCAGATTTACACCTTGACTGAAACCCGGAACTGATTCTGCTTTGTATGGTGCAATGTTGAATTATTTGCATGAAAAGATTTGCTTGATCATGATTTTATCAACAATCACTTCAGGTTTTGAGGAAACATTGGCTGCTGTAAAAACTCATACCCTCAGTTGGGCAGAACAAGTCACTGGAATACAAAAAGAAAAATACAACAAGCTGCGGAATGGTGGGGAAAGGCGAAGACAAGTTTTTACTACATGCCCGGGGTATAGAGCATCATTCAAAAGGAGTAGACAATGTTGTTGGCTGTATCAATCTGGTGCTTGCAACGGGTCGCATTGGCAAACCATATTGCGGCTATGCCACCATTACTGGTCAGGGGAAATGGACAAGGTGAGACGAGCATGGTCATAAATGCGTGATCACTGCCAGAAATCGGGACATTACCAACCCGGAACATCGCAAATACATTGCTGATGTTTGGGGAATTGAAGAAAAAGATTTACCAGGCAAAGGCTTATCTGCCTATGAAATCATTGAGGCGATACACAGGGGCGAAATTAAAGGTTTGTTGACCATTTGTTTCAACCCATTGGTTTCTCTGCCAAATAGTAATTATGTTAGGGAGGCTTTGGAAAAACTGGAGTATTATGTGACATACAGACTTCTTTTTGAATGAAACTGCCCTGGCATGCTGACCTTGTCCTGGCAGGACTCTGCAAGAAGAGGAGGAAGGAACAACAACCTCAGCTGGAAGGACGCGTGATCAAAATCAACAAGGCGTTGACCCACCTGGAGACGCAAAAAACAGATACATCCATCATTCTGGAACTTGCTTCACGACTTGGTGCAAAGACAAGTTCACTTATGAAAACAGTGAGGCTATCTTCAATGAGCTGAGAGTCGCGTCCAAAGGCGGCACGGCTGATTACTGTGGAATTACCTACCAGCGCATTGTCGATAATATGGTATGGTTTTGGCCCTGTCCAAGTCTGGATCACCCAGAACTCCAAGATTATGGGAGGATCGAAAATTCAAGACGCCGGATGGGAAAGCTCACTTTAACCCAGCACCATACAGACCTCCGGGAGAAGTCACAGATAATGAATATCCTGTTGTTTTTAACAACTGGGCGAGTTGTGTCTCAATATTTGAGTGGCACTCAAACAAGACGAATAGGAAAACTTGTTGGACAATATCCAGAACCACAATTGAAATCCACCGAATTGGCCATGAAATTTGGCATTGAACAACGAGAGGTTGTGAAGGTGAGCACCAGACGGGGAGAAGGATTATTTCCAGCAAACATCGTAGATACCATTAGAAAAGATACCGTTTTTATTCCTTATCATTGGCCAGGTAAACTATCGGCAAATCTACCAACACCAGGGACATTGGATCCGGTTTCTAAAATACCGAATTCAAAGTTTGTGCGTGTAAATTAGAGCCCCAGGGATATTGCTCCGCCTGCCGAAAAATCGTCCGCTTTCTAAAGTAGTTAGTCACCGAGAAAATGTTTCGAGATGTAGAATATGGAGTTTTGCGGAAGACATGCAACGATGCATCGGTTGCAAGGCCTGCGAGATGGCGTGCGCGGAGTGTGAAACAAACGGGCATGGGCAGGGTTCATGTCAATTACATATGGATCGGGCTCACCATCCAAACAACAGTACAGTCTGTATGCATTGTGAGGACACATTATCCGCAAACGTTTGTCCGGCAGACGCCATTTCACAAAGATAGATTTGGCGTACATACCGCCAATTCTGAAGAAAGGTACTTGGATGCTCAAATTGTCTTCAAACTTTCATCGCGGAGTTCCCAAAAGCAAGAATCTATGACCTGATGATGAAATGCAGCATGTGTTTTGTACCAGACCAGCATTGGGAAAGAAGCCAATGTGTGCGAAAACCGTGTACCCCAATGAGCCCTGTAGTTTGTTACGCGCGAAGAAATAGCGAGATGCGCCCAACAGTACCACAGTTAAGATTTGTATTTGGAGAAGAAATTGTCAATACAAAGTGAAACCTGATGATGCCAAGGGGGCACAGAATTAAAAATATTTTGAATATTATACCATGGCAAGCCAAGAGGAAATAATAAAAAGTGGAAACAAGGCTTTCCTTATCACCAAACAAAATTCTGATTTGGACAATCGGAGGGTTTGCAAAATGTCACATTTGTTTCCGGTGGCTTGACTTTCAGACTGGTTTAGTAGCCGCAAAGCGCAATTTGGATTTCAAAAAGAAAGTTGAGGGGGGAGCGTTTGGTTTGTGCAAAAAAGTGAAGTTCCTATTGGAGTTACGGTCTTTACCTTGAAATTAGCGGTGTCCCTTATATCCTCGTGCACCTGGAAAATGGAGCTTTTCCGTGCATATGGACAAAAATGTACTCATCTTTCATGTTCTATGGCCCATAGGCCGGGTACAGGCCACATCATCGTCCATGTCATAGGGAGTTTGACTGTGGTACTGTATGGCTGATGCCACCCCACGCTCCCAAGATTGAGAGTCATAGAAAGGGATGGCTCTATTTATATAGCAGCGGAGAAGAAAAGTCAATAATTTAATTTTTACCGACATAATTATGGGAACATTCAGAACCCAATCAAAACAATACCAATATTCACTGAAGCTGAATGCCTTTGGACTTTCTACTGTAATTGGTTTTCCTACTGAATTTGAGTCTTTAGATATAGCTTCTTTATGCGCTTAATTACGCACTTGAAGATAATGCACAGATTGCCACCATTGCTTTTATTGGCTCACTGGTAATTTTATCATTTGCCTGGGTTTTGCTGACATTATCTTTAAAACAAACCTGCTGAGAATGATAACTGATACAAAAGATCATCTTCCTTTTCAAATTGAATAAAACAGATGACAATCTAAAAAATCGGATTTGGATATAAACTTCCGGTCCGTAAGCTGTGTTAAGTCATGGGGTCATCCACGTCTGCGTCTTCAAGTTGTATTTTCGTGACCCATTCACCATAAGCCTGGTGTCAGACTTGGAGATAGCCTGATCCCAAACCGATAATGGTCAATGACCTCATCTATGGTTTAGATCGTCCCTCGTGCATATAAGATTCAGTGAGCATGATGTTCCTGAGACTGGGCACTTTAAACTTCCCAAATCTTCAATGTTTCTGAAATCAAAGACCTACCGATATCAGTAAAACACTGTCAAGGCCATTGATGATGAACTTATTGTTTGGTAAGAAGGGCGCCCTGAGTGGCAAAGTAGCACGAATTTTTAGTCAGGCAGTGCCTTTCCCCTTTGTTCCTTAGCCAATAATAAAGCTTACCACATCTCCCCTTATCAATCTAGACTGGTCAGACACCAGGAGCAGCATATACTGGGACATGGCTTTCAGCAAAAGGAGCAGTGATGCTGTCTGATTCTGGACAGGCCGTTACCGGCGATCCATCTATCAATCTGTCAAAGTAAGTATCCAATCTACAATGGACGGAGTTGTACAACCATTATACTATTATAAATCCACAGCCAAAAAAACAAGCCGATGGTCGTACAGCTACATTCATGGAGTTGATCACGCAGATTCATTGGGAGACCAGGCCTCGATTTTGACCATTTCAGTTTAGCTATTGAAAATTAGAAGTAGACCCTTCGGCTTTTGGAGAATGCAGGTACAAGAAGGTCTGCAATCATGGAGCCATTCTCAAAATTGAAGTTGACTTTTAGGATAAGCAATAAAGCGCACTGGTTAATCATAAAAGGAATACTGGAGAGACATAGTACATTCTGGACTTTTAAAAATCAGAATAACTTTGAAAGTACCAGATCCTAATTGACAAAGTAAGTGCAATATTTTTGGGCACAAAGCCCGAGGTGGGGAGCTCCTCAATACCACAGGCTAAAGCCAGTGGTAAATGATGAAAGGAGTTACAACAAACAATAACGGTTGACATTAGCACACGTGGCTCAAGCTCAAGCAAGAACACCTATCTCATCAAGCTGAAAACGACCTCTGAAAACTAGTCACTGACTGAGTCACCTGAAAACTGACCACTGAAACCGATTACAATCTTTTATCTTTGTACATTTATTTTGGAATTTTTTGCTCGTAACAACAAAGCTCACTGACAAGGACAAAGTACCCACATAAATTCACATCATGATTAAAAAATTTAGCTTAATGATCGCTGCATTGATCTTGCTCTCTCTTGTCAAAAACAACCAAGAAAGTGATGTACTTTACTAAATCTGATGCCTTACATTATTTAAAAACAAAGTGAGTACAAGGCGACAATTGCTAGGAGTTGTATCACCTACACACCTCAAATCAAATTATGAAGTCCACTGCAAGTACAACTTTTTCAAACTTGGTAAAATTCAAGTTTTCCATCAAAAGAAAGGATAATGAACTCGCACCTGGGTGGATCATTGGTGATTATTGACAAGAGATCAAGGGTCAAGTGGTTGGTCAAGTTTGTGAAACACCACAACAGACTCCTGAGAATCCCGGGACTTATTTGTAACTAATCATAAATATACCTTCAAAGTGGACATGTCTTCCGTTTTAGAACAGTTTGAAAAGCAAAGGATTTACCAAGCCCGTAATGAGGCTCTAAAGTGGCTAAGGCAGATTTTAAAAGGCTTTTTATGTCTAAGGAGGTTCTGACCCATTGTCCTGGGATTTTGTGAATTTGGGAAATAAAGGATTGATTAGAACCAACTAAAGATGCGAATATTTACAGCTTGGCAGTTACTTTCAATCACCACAATGATGCAGACTAGCAAGCTAAAGAATGGCAATTGTCTGAAGAATAGTTCTAGCCGGCCAAAATATACACTCTGATCAACCCATCGTTGATGCCTTATTAATTTATCATTGGAAGAAGCGATCCAGAATATTGAAGCTGACAGTACTTTGAGAACAAGGGCAAAATGGGGTGGAGTTTGGACGCGGATGTGATTATTCTATTTTATTGACCTTTGCCCACCACGAACCCGAGGTCGCAAAAATTAGCTTACGCAAAAAAGTGAAGCGTGGAAGAGTCATTCAAGACACAGGTTCTGGTGGTGCATGGCCAGATATCTTCGGATAGGACAACTTGGTGTTTGGCGGCATGGAAATCTACAAAGCTACAGGCGATAAGGCTTGGTTAGACGAAGTTTATCCAATCATTAAGAATAGTTTGGAGACGATTACAAAACTATTTATGATGCTAAATTTGAAAGACCTGTATTTACAGGAATCTTCGTTTTTGGATTGGCGAAGAACAAACTATCCCAAATGGATGGATCAATCACAGATATTTATGGATCTCACAATTTGGGAACAAATGTCTTACATTATCAGGCACACCCGGATTTTGGCTGAAATGGCGAAACTCAAGGCGAAGATGGAAAGATTTACAACGATAGGCTGACGCTTTATAAAGGGGGCATCAACGAATATTTCTGGATGAAAAACAAAAGGGTTATTATGGGCAATATTTATACGGCCGCTCAAAGATTTGATTTTGTCGCCACGATATGAGGCGTTGGGCGGGCGCTGGCAATTTGTTCGATGTTGCTGACGATGAAAAAATGCGGCTACTATTGTTTCTAAATCTCCCTTGTCGGCGTTTGGAGTTACTTGTATTTATCCCCAAATTCCAGGAATTCCGCCCTATCACAACAACGGTATTTGGCCATTCCGTGCAATCTTATTGGAGTTAGGCTGCAGCAAAAACGGGCAACGAGGAAGTTTTAAATCATGGTTTGCGAGCGTTTACGTGCATCTGCCTTGTTTTTGACAAAATGAAAACATAGTTGCTCAAACTGGCGATTTTAGGGACAAATTAATTCACACAGAATGTTGTGGAGCATGGCTGGCAATATGGCTATGGTTTATCGGATTTTTATGGGTTTGGAATTTCAAGAGAATGATGGTTTGTATTTTAATCCTGTATGTCCAAAAGTTTATGGAAGTACAAAATTTGTCAATTACAAATATCGAAATGCCATTTTAAACATTACGGTCGGAGGTCATGGAACGAAATCAAAAGGTAACCATCAATAGCAAAGAGTAAAAGCTGCTTTTATTCCAAAAGACGCTGTGAAACCAAGAAATCATCATCAGATTGGCAAATAATGAGTTCCAGATGCTGGTTTGAATATGATGGATAATCACCTTTCACACCACCAACGTTTTAGCTAAAAAGAGGTGTCATTTTAAACTGGCAAGCCACATTAAAGATGCAAAGAGTTTCGCATTTATAAAAATGGAAAATTGCTGAAAACCACAATTGAAACTCATTTTATAACGGCTGATGAGAATTACGCTTCTTACCATGGTCATCTGCTGTTGACGATTTAGGTTATGAAGGA
>JADKBO010000010.1 GCA_016715105.1 Saprospiraceae bacterium
AACAGTTTTAAAGTCATCGAAAACATGGCAGTGCTGATGTAAGCCCATCAACGACTTAGTTGTCGTGGGTATTGATCTTCTATAAAAAGCAACTTTATCTATGCTTTGATAAGTCTGCGGCTCACATCATGATCATACTCCACCTTGTTTTCACTCGCTGGCTCGTGAAATATATGTCCCACCTCAGCCATTATTCTATCTTCGTAAATAAGGCGGCATGGGTATTTAATCTGTACCGGTTGTGCCGCCATCATAAATTTTTAAAGCGATAAAGAAAGTGTGTGTAGTGAATTTGATGTCGTTTAAAGGCCGTCATTAAGTAAGATTACTAAAACGAAGTTGAAGTAAAAGTTCAGATTGATAGCCATCCTTATAAGTAATGACAAGCAAATCTTTTGAAACGATGGGCTTGGCCTAATCTGGCCTATAAAAGTGGCCCTCCAGCACTTTCTCCCAAAACTGCACAAAATCAAAAAGGTCAACTTCGTCCCTCTTTATTTGAAAAAGCTAAAATTATTGCCTCCCCATTGCCAGTTGATGCTGCGTGCAGTGGTAATCCTTATGGATATGGTAAATACCGTTGTGTCGAAACCATTTCCAAAAAGAAATATTCCACCAAGGTCCTTTCCCCAGATGGTGCTCATTAACATAGGTGAGCTTTTACATTAGTATGCTTCCAGCGCCTGCTCGAAAAGAAAGAACGGTTTGATTTGGTTATTTATACTGATTCTGTTATGGCAATGGGTTCAGTGAAAGGTAAGGCAAATACAAACTGAGAAAATAAAAAGGAATGCTCCTATTTTTGACGCATTGATCGTGCAGAGCAGTGGCTTAAAACGCATAAAGTCAAAAATGAAATTTTGAAAATGAGACCGCCAATTGGGGAGAAACACTCGTCGATTTTGGTCCGGGGTAACTGACTTATAGTGGACGATGATTCAGAGCAGAAGACGTGGCTTTCAGCAACCCATGTTCTCCAGTAAAAAGGACAGTGTGGCTGGCTTGTAAAGAATTACGTGGCAATTGGCACTTCCAGGGTGGCAAAAGCTTAGTAATTGATGTTGTCATAATATCATAAACACTCATTGCATAAACTCCCATCATTCTTCCTTTTTCCACAATCCATTACCAAAAATCAAAACATAGAAGAAGTGTGTCCTGAAAATACCAAATCTTTTGTGATTTCTTGCTCCGCTACATAAAAAATTTCCACAAAAGGGTCAGTCAAACTGACAAGATGGGTTGGAGGTCTCCATCGGAAACAATAACAAAGTATAAGCTCTTATCAACGGCAATGAATGCAATAAGCTGTTCCATATCTAAAGAAAATCCATTAATCTTTGTGCCAACTTATAAATACCGTATAAACTGATTGAAATACATCATGAAAATATGGGCACACTGCAATCAAGCAGGCAGAGCATCCAAAATATAATCATCCTTGGTGACGCCTTCCTAGGGATTGAATATAATGGAAAAATAATAAAATGCATAAAGCAATAAACTAATGATGCTAACAATGAGCCAAAACTTCATTTTGACTTCTTTTATTTCCCATGGATTTTACTCCACGGTGCAATGCACCATTGGTGTTGATTGATTTTTTTCTGTTATAAAATTCACCATGGCTGCCGGCAAAAACTATTTGAATCTGTGAAAAGGTAAGCAAACTAATATTTTAAAAACAATTTCATTCTGTCTTGGAAGAATAATAAATACACAAGTGATCAATTTCTACAAAACGGCAAGCTGTTCCACACAATCAGGATTGCAGATTAATGTAGAGTCCAAAAGTTCCGATGCAGAATAGAAAATCCTCAACTCTGAGGATTACAGCATTTTCTTCTACTTCCGAACTATTGAAACATAAACTTTTAAAGAAAAGAAGGGCTTGGCAGCAACCTAATTGTAATTTCCAGCCAATTCTTCTACATGTTCTTGAATAAGTTTATGTTGAACTTCTGGTGGTACTGGGGCAACTCCCTACAATTTTCCTTGTAAACTTCTGCTTTCAATTCCTGAGTCAATGATCTCAATGTGAGGGGCATATTGATACATCTCGGCTTGAGGAACTTTGAGTTATTTTTGATAGTGGCTTCTGCACCCTTGCCTGCGATTATCGCTCTGCGCGTTTGTAAATCATTCATCACTTCGCCCATCACGTGATCACTACAAAAGCACTTCTAACTCAAAACCGGTCCAATAGTTGAGGATTGCATTTTTTGAATGCTGTTTTTAAGGCATTGAGAAGACGCCAACATAAAAATATATCATTGGAATCAACACTGACATTTTACCATCATAAATACAAACTCTGATGTTCTGGCAATAAAGAACCGGTCGAGGTCCTTCTTCCATTTTTTGTAAAATCCCCTTCTTAATGGCATTTGCGTATTTGGAATCTATCGCTCCACCAACAACACACCAATAGGACTGCGAAATGACCTCCCCAATCCAAGGCCTCAACTTCTCTATTTTGACGGTCAAGCGTGGAGAAGCTGGTATACCTTCAAAATAAGGATCTATGCGCATGTGCACTTCTGCCAAATTGACCTGCACCTCCGACTGTTTTTATGACGATAGAAGCTCATCGGCTGACTTTAGGATGGTTTCCTGTGTCATGATGCGGGGTTTGTCAAATTCCAGATACGACCGTTGACCTTTTCAATGCGATATTTGGTAAATGTCCATGCAATTGACCCTTGACCATATAATAATACTTGTTTTAAGGGCAGAGAAGCTGATTATCAATGATCAAAGCAAGTAGGGTCTTCTTCTTGTATTTGGTGGAGGGCCTTCATGAGTTTTTCCATGCATTTTTACTCGGAGGTGCTACCGCCGTGCGAATTTTTGGACTCTGGAAATTTAATTTTCAAATGACATTTTACTTCCTTTACATAGGTGTATCATTGGTGTGAGAATCTTTGAGTTTACAGTAACACCCAAGTCACCAGCTTTCAATTGATTTGCAGCAGTTCTATTTTTTCCTTCCGCAATAAAATTTGACTCATTCGCGCTCATGGTGGTCATGATCGTGTTGATAAAATGGTCCCCTGCACTCACCGTACCGCTACAAACTTTGAAACCACTCACCAACCACTTTCGAGGTTCTGTCACGGTCTTATAAATAAATAGCGGTAAGTTGGAGGGTCGGCGGCATTACAAACGAGCAAGCCGCCATCCTGAGTTTTGAGGAGCACAATCAGCTGGAGAAGGTGCAACATCATTGATGAAACTCATCAATCTACCTGCCTGTTCTAAGTGCACTACAACAAAAAACTGGAGTAATTTTGCTGGTTAGCCAATGCTATTCTCAATCCTTTGGTCAGTTCTTCTTCTGTAAGTGTGCCGTTCTCAAAGAATTTTCCATCAAACCTTCATCGTTTTTCGCTGCAGCTTCCTACTATCAAATTATGCATTTCCATGGCTTTGGCATGTTCACTTTACGGAATTGGTAGTTTTCTGACTTTCCACCATCCTCCGGAAACTTATACATGACCAGACGTAAGGCATCTATGATGGCATTAAAAGCCAACCCTTCTTCAGTGGGTATTGAAAAGGCATTAACGTTGGTCCAAATCTTTCGTGGCTTGGTCAGCGTTTTGTTGAAATTTGATTGCTCGTGGTCACATTGATTGATAACCATGGTTGGGGTAGCAAATGTGCGCGTATATTCCCAAAAATTTCTGTTCCAACCTCCCACACCATGTGCGCTGTTGACAACCAAAAGCCCAGTATCAGCAACTTTCATGGAGCAAATCACATCCTATAAAATCATCATAACCCGGAGTATCTATCATATTGATTTTATTACCCTCCATAAAACATGCATCAATGTAGAAAATATAAATTTCTTCTTTCTTTTCTATCGAAGAATAATCAGAAACAGTATTGCCTTCTTCTACAGATCCTTTTCTACTGATGGCGCCAGCTCAAACAACATTGTTTCTGCCAGACTTGTCTTACCACTCCCCGAATGACCCATAAATATGATATTCCGGATATTTTCCGTATTGTACATGTTTATAAGTTTTAAATGTATTTATGTAATATAATATAAGCGCTTATTGTGCTTTAAAAAATAATATAAATTTTGAGAACACCTAACTCAGCGATCTGTTAGAATAAAGGTTATTAATAGATAATTTTTCTATAACCTATACTCTACACTTTCTCAAAGACTTAAGAATCAACGATATAAGTTTTTGATTGGGTAACATGATCACTGAATTTTATTCATTTTATAAGTTTATTCCGAAATAATCAACATAGGGCGTATTGGTTTTGACCTAACTCCTCTTTGACATGACTCTTGAAAAATAATCTTTCAAATAGGGCATGTTGTCTTTTGATCATGATGAGCAGGGCCACATCGTGATTCTGAACATATTTCCTTATTTCCAGCTTTCATCCCCTCCGTCTATCACAATCAGCTCTCCAAAATTCTGATCCAGCAACTTGATCATGTCCATATCTTCATCCTCTTGTTGGTCATCCGCTTTTGATTTTACATGCAATAAATTGATTTTTTTACCTACTGAATCGCTCAGCTCTTTGATGAATTTGATGCCCATATTTTCATGAAAACTTTGTTATCATCTTCACAACAATAACTGACCAGCTTCCCAAAGTTGTGCTTGCATTCAAAGGAATTGCCAAAACTGGAAATGTGGTATTGAAATCAATTTGGAGGTCACCGAACCAAAAGCACAGCGTTTGCATTGCTTCGTACTTTTTTTACCCACCTGATCAATGAAATATCAAATTTTCGAGCATAAGCATTGACCGTATCCACAACATCGCCCATTGTTACCATTGTCTTTATAAATAAACTGGTTACAGTATCACCTGCTAGTGATTTCAATAAAGTTTGCATATCCCTTTTTGCGTCCTCTCCAGGATATCCTTTAGTGAAGTAAGACTTCTGGATGGTCTGATGTCTTGATAAACGTGGATGATGTGCAACTCAGCTTTCAGAATTGGCAAGATGTATCGCGTAATCAAGTGACATCCTTATTAGCGGTTTCAGAAAATCAGTTGGAAATAGTAGTCTCATGTGCTTTAATTTTTGTTTCAAAAATATTTATCTCATGAATATACCAAACTGAAGTGAAAGTATCTCCCATATTGTCACATATTAACTTTAATCGGCAAACCATATTTTGCTTTGTTTGTAGGTGCAAATTCCGATTTTTTTAGAAAATAGGCATATTTTGTGAGTGATGTATCTCATACTTTAGGAATATAAAAATCATTGAAATTTTCAATCAGCCAGATTACAGTCCTCGTCTCAATAAATCAAAGGCTTCAGGATTCATTCTACCATTAAATTAAAATAAATCACCAGCACTTTTTATCAGTAGTAACCCTGAATTTTCTAAAAAACTTCGCATTCCATTGTAATATAATCAAAAACATATGTAATTTTGTTTTAATATGTTTTTTATTACTGTCCTAAAAATCGAGACATGAAGACACTTTTTACCCCCCTAGTATGGCTTTTTATGTTGGTTGGATTCAATGAATTGCAGGCAAATGACCTGTGGTCGCTGTATTGTCCAAACGACACAACTGTATCTTGTGATGCAGAATTATGGGATTTGTCAACTTTTGGCAATGCCTATTATCATGACGCCTATGGATACCACAGTGCTGGTACTCCTACCGTTTCAAAACATATGAATGGCTGCGGGTGGTGGCTATATTAGAAGAACATGGACAATAGAAGATCCATATTGGAATATTCAAAAATGTACACAAACTATTTATATTGGTTCGCCAGGTGGTGTCTTTAAAGAGTCAAACATCCACTGGCCCAAAAAAGAAATTACACTTGTGGGCTGTGACCCAAATACAGATCCTTCTGTAACAGGCGAGCCTACTTTATGACATTGTGGGCTGCAGCATGATTGCAGTGGGTCACACAGATAAATTTATACCGTCAATGAAAGTTGCAAAAAACTCATGCGCACCTGGAAGGTCATGGATTGGTGTCAAGCAAATGTTGGCGGAGCATGGGCAAAAGATGGCATATGGGAATACATTCAGACCATCATCATTCTCAATAATGATATACCAGCGGTAGTTTGTCCGAAAGATACTTTGGTAATGACCATGGACTGCCATTATGCAGATGTTGTGCTTCCAGATTTAAAAGTTGATTCCAGTTCTTGTGGAGGTAAATACACCATCACCAATAATTCTCCTTACTCAACTAGTAAAGGTGCTAATGCGTCTGGTAGATATCCTGTGGGTGTAACCAAAGTTTCGTATATCATCCAATATGGTTGCGGCAGTAAAAAATACTGTGAGTTTTACATTACGGTCAGAGGCGGAAAAGCACCAACTCCCATTTGTATCAGCGAATTGGCCATTGGTTTGATGGGTATGGATAGCAATAAAGATGGAATCAATGACCTGGGTATGGTAAGTATTTGGGCCAAAGATCTCAATCTCAAGAGTGAACCAAATTGTGGATACGGTCAATTGACTTTTTCTTTTTCTCCAGATAGTTTAGTGATGAGCAAGACTTTTACTTGTGATGACTTAGGAATAAACCAAGTTAAAATGTATGTCAAAGACCAAGGTGGAAATCAATCTTATTGCCAAGTGAGGGTGGATGTTCAAAATAATGGGGCAAAAATTGAAAATTGCGTCAGAAAAACAACCGAAATAAGGTGCAGGTGAAGTTAATAGTACCACTAAGTATTCTTTCTTTGGTAAGGCAAAAGATGTAAATGGTAACTCCTTGGAAAATATTGAACTGAGCTTATACAATAAGGATTCCCTTTATGTGGAATCGACAAAAACTATTCCTGTTATCACTATGGTAAAGGATAGTTTTGTGAATGCTTCTGGTGCGATGGTTTACTTCTTTGAGCCTGATACAACCTATGAAACGGTGACTGATACAACAGTTAATACTGCTTCTATTCTCAAAAAGAAATCCTTGTCCAATGGTAAATTTAGTTTTGACAAGTGTCTATTGGGCGGTCAAGATTATGTCTTAGAGGTCAAAACTCCTGAGAAAAATGGCACCATCAATACGTATGACTTAAAGCTTATTGCAGATTTTGCTTTTGGTAATGTTTTGCCCAAAAATGAATTGGTAAAACTTGCTGCGGACATTGATGGAAGTGGAGTCATTGATGCACAAGATTTACAATTAATGTTGGATTATTTTGCTGGTAAAAATCCAGAGGCATTGGTAGCGCACGTTTTGTTTTGAATGCGGAAGGCGCTCTGCCATAGGTGAGTCTTTCATTTTGAAACGATAACAAAAGTATTTCAAATGTAGAACTTGTTTTGATAAACTTGGGAGATGTGAGTAATACTGCAGGCGACATCCCAGGATTCAACATCAATCAACCAAATTTTGGCGCTCAAAAAGCAAATATTGGCATACAACAATTGAGCATGTATCCCAACCCATTTGCAGGCCAACTTTTCCTTCAGGTAAGGGTTGCAAACAATCAAAATACAACACTGCGTTTATTTGATCAGTTGGGTAAATTGGCCAGAACGATGCCGATCAATCTCAACCAAGGAGAACAAACTGTCTCTATGGACTTTTCTGACCTTCACTCAGGTGTTTACATTTATCAGATAAACGTTGACGATCAGATACAAAGTGGAAAACTGATTAAGCAAGATTAATATTCCCCCGTTCTAAATTTTTAAAGCATGATTTATTGTTTTAGGAAACAAATAAAGAGGAGTCTCAGTTAAATCTGGGCTCCTTTTTTGTTTGGTACATTTGAGCTAGAGCAGAATGCAACAACATAATTAGCGTGATGATATTTGTCATAAAATATGGCTTGAGATTTTATTTGTGAACAAAAAGAGTATTATTGTATTTAAATACCATATGAAAATAGATTAACGCAGTTTCTTAGCGTAAATCAGATTGAAATTTTGAACAAATAATTGAATTTAGT
This sequence comes from Saprospiraceae bacterium, assembly GCA_016715105.1. Taxonomy (GTDB): domain Bacteria; phylum Bacteroidota; class Bacteroidia; order Chitinophagales; family Saprospiraceae; genus JADKBO01. The sequence continues at coordinate 7,938 of JADKBO010000010.1, forward strand.
TTTAGGCATTTAGTTTAAATGAGGATATGGATAATGTACAAACAGTTGTTTCCGATCATGAAACCTTGGCAATTGCCAAAAGGAGTTTTTGACTTCTAGGGTGAATTGTCAACCAATTGGGGTGTTTGCAAAACGATGGGCCAAATCCATGGGCTTTTGTTGATATCGTCGACACCCAAGTGTACAGATGACATCATGAGAGAATTAGATATTTCGAGGGAAATACACATCAATATCCGTGCTTTGCAAGATTGGAATCTGGTCTATAAAGTAGATCTAGATACTTGTCGTAAAGACTATTTTATTGCTGAAAAAGATATTTGGAAGGTTTTGGTCCGCATCATCCAACAACGAAAAGAAAGGGAGTTGACGCCTTTGATTGAACTTGCAGACCGATTTAAAAATTTGGAAAACGATGGTCTAGAAGCAAAAGAATTTGCCTCCATGATGTCCGAAATTTCTATGTTTTCTCACCGTGCCGATCAAGTTTTGCAAAACATCACCTCGTCGGAATCTTCCTGGTTGATGAATTCGTTTATGAAATTGGTCAGGTAAAAGCTATACAACTCCCAAAGTGAATTCGAACTTCAGTTCGCAGCAAGATACTTTCTGCCAAATTAATTTGGCAGTCAACAAAGCTCCTTAGAAATAATTTGGCTCTCAAAAAAACATATACAAAATTCATTTAGCAACGACTAAGTCCAGTGGAATGCGAACTTCAGTTCGCAACAAGTTTATGTTTTTATTTTTCTGTAAATTTTAAAAAAGAACCAACGGTTCGACCAATATAATAACCATGGATTTCAATCCATGGGCTAAAAACAAAACCTGTAGAAGAGTTCCACAGGAACGACACATGTTGTTTGTGGTCAGCTCTTCGTGTAAAAAATGGGCCGTTCCTATGGAACTCTAAAACTATACGGGTTTATCTGCCCAGGATTTAAATCCTGGGTTAATCGGGTAGGATGGGGCTCTCGCCCCAGTCCTCCCACACCACCACTTTAAGATACGTCTTACGTACCAAGGCGGTTTCTATGAAGTTTTACCAGTCATAGTTGTTAATAGCGATCTTAGACCATTTTCTTCAAAGTAACTTTTTCCCATTGCTTGCGATATAGGCAGGTAAATTGTTTTCCTCCACCATCCTTCTGATCGCCAATAGGCTGCGTTCCAACAGTAGTTCTCTTTTACTCCCCAATGTGCAAGAACCTCACTAGTCCTATCGTGCGTTTGCATTGTTTAAGTCTATAGCTCCTCAACCTCCTTCTTATCCATCCATCTATATCCCTAATTCCTGCTAGCCAACGATTTGCCAAGCTGTAGTAATTTCCGTATCCTACTATCAGTTTGTTTAGCTCTTTGATTATTGCCTCAAATTTTACTCCACGGTTTCGTTTTGTAATTTTTATCACCTTCTTCTTTAGCCTTTCTATTGATTTGTTTGATACTTTTATTCCTCCGCCCTCTAGTATTGTGTATCCTAAGAATTTCACTTCCTACATCTTCTTACTCCACTCTTCTGTCTATTTACTTTTAGTTTTAATTTCCTTTCTATGTAGTCTACTACTGAGGACATTACTCTCTCTCCTGCTTTCTCACTTTTCACATATATGTTACAGTCATCTGCATATCGACAGAATCGGTGACCTCTTTGTTCTAACTCCTTATCCAGTTCATCTAATACTATATTCGATAATAGTGGTGATAGGGACCTCCTTGAGGTGACCCACTTATGCGCTGCTCCGTTATCCCTTCTATATCCATCAGACCTGCTTCCAGATATTTTCTGATTAGTTTCAATAACACCTTGTCTCCTATTCCTTTGGATAGCCTTTGCATCAGTCTATCGTGCGGTATGCTATCAAAGTATTTCTCAAGGTCTATATCTACTACCCATTCATAACCTTCCCTCACATATTCTGATGCTTGTTCTATTGCCATGTGAGCACTCTTCCCTTTCCTAAATCCATAACTATGCTCACTAAAGTGCTTATCATATAGTTTACTTAGTTCTTGGTGGATTGCCTGTTGTATTATTCGGTCCTGTATCGTCGGTATGCCTAAGATCCGCTTTCCTCCTCCTTCCTTCTCGATCTCTACCTTCCTAACTTCGCTCACTTGGTATTTGCTTTCCAGTATTTGCTCTTTTAGTTTTGTATAGTGCTCTCCGAACCAGCTTATGCTCTCTTCTATCTTTTCCCGTCAACTCCACGATCCTTTGTTGGATTTTACTTGTTTGATCCTTTGTTTACATTGTCATAGTCTAAAATTTTGGTTAACAAATCTCCTGTAGAATGTCGTTGTTCTTCTAGTGCCGAAATGTAGTCTACTCTATTAGTCGCCTTCCCAGTCTCGCTGTTTTGACCATCTAATAGTGGTCTGCCATCTTTATCAAACATTGATGTCTGATAACTTTTGTCTTTCCTTTTCTGTTTCATTCTACTTTTTACGCTTACTTTAAGTTTCGCATTCTTTCATAAATTCAGCCCTTCTGATTTTGTGAGTCCTCAGACCGTTTCTTCTATTAGTCCGCTCGTTTCTGTCATACTATGGCCTCTGCTGACTTCTCACCACCATTCAATACAAATCTCTTTGCATCTTATCCCCTTTTATGGTAGGTGATGAGATCTCCTAGGGTAAACTTCTTCTCCTTATAGTTTGGTTGCGCTAAATTTATTGAAACAGATACGATCAACTATTGGGCTCTCGTGACCTAAGGCTCACTTTCCCTCTGTTTCAACCTATTTAGTTTCTTTTCGTCACAACCAACTATTGCCTCCAGCTTCCTTCAGATTCTACCTCACGATAGGACACCCTTGCTCTTGACTTTCAGATTCCGGTTGAGCGGCTCCTTAGGGACTTTGATCTTCCTTTGAAGATCTCCTTTTAGAGTAGAGATGTATGCCTAGCACACCTAAATGGTTCGAGCTATGCCTCTTTTTTTGAATTGTTCTGCCTCCCTACCTCCAAAAGAAATAAAAGAACCAGCGGTTCGACCATTATAGTAACCATGGATTTCAATCCATTGCCACAAATAAAAAGACAATTAGAGTTCCATAGGAACGACCCATATAAACGCCACCGCCTTTTAATACCAAAATCAATAAACAACTCCCAGCGGAATGCGAACTTCAGTTCGCAGCAAAATACATTCTGCCAAATCAATTTGGCAGTCCACAAAGCTCTGTAAAAATCAATTTGACTCTCCGCGAAACTCTTAAGAAAACTCTTCCCAACGGTTAAGTCTTGTGGAATGCGAACTTCGGTTCGCAAGCAAACTCTCTCAGCCAAATCAATTTTGGCTTTCCACAAGCTACGGACGAAATTCATTTCGCAACGGCCTCTATTGAAAATAAAAGGAACCAGCGG
>JADKBO010000011.1 GCA_016715105.1 Saprospiraceae bacterium
TATTAAATGGAATTTATAACCTATAAATAACCTCCCATTGTGCATTTATACCTTTATCATGACCACTTCATCAAATTTTGACTGCCTACAAGCCTTTGAATTATACTCTCTAACTTGCCTGCATGTTGGTATGGGCATTGAATCAATTATCAATATTTTGAATTAGTTTCCAGCACACAATATCTCAGATAAATTTCGTACAGCCCCCAAGGATATCGCTTCTAACCGCTTGCGCCTTTTATTGAGTTTTGTTCTATGAGGCAATTGTGGAAATAGCTCTGAATAATCTGTTTGTAATTATGACCACAATAGATTTTCAGAATCAATCTGTAAACGTTCAGCAGTAATAGTAAAAGAAATTACCTATAGATCTATCATTTTAGGCGATCTTAGGTATTTCTGGATATTTTCTTCAAAAACAAAATATTCTTTGCAATGCTCTTTTATAGTTCCATCGGCTTTTACGTATATTGCCTTCAAGATCTTGCATAATGTTATATTTTAGATTAGTCCGTATAATCCTTACAATATACAAGGTTTCTTCGATACGATCTTTTTCTCATCTATTTTAATGGCTCAACGCGTTATAATTTAACCATAACAGAACTGGCAGAAAAAGCTCATTTAAGTAAATTTCATTTTCAAAGAATATTTAAAAATCGATTTGGCTTAACAATTGGACAGTTAAAGCAACAAGAAAAAACTCTTCTTGCAAAAACGCTCCTGGAAAATGGTAAGTTGTCAACTGATGTAGCATATGAAGTAGGTTTTTTTGACCAAAGTCATTTCATCAAATATTTTAAAAAAATGTGGGCCATAACTCCTAAGTATTTTAAAAAAGCGCATTTTTTTACAATTTTTTGTTTGTTACTTTTGAGACTTTTGTCCTAATAAAGATTTGAAGGACCAACATCAATTTAAATCAACAATTAAGAAAACTGACAAGAAATGACGTTTCATAAATCGTTGAAATGATCTTGGATTACTATTAATTTACAAAACTGACACCATGAATTACAACGGAAAGACATTTAGACCAATTAGCAATACTGAAAACGGTGAGACTTCAAATGAAACACTATTTCATTATAAACAGGTCGGAAAGATTCTTACTTCCGAATATGCAGGTGGAAAGATTAAATATGGCCATTTGATAGGTTTGGTTGATGATGCGGGAAATATTGAAATGCGTTATCACCAAGTAAATGATAAAGATGAGTTGATGACCGGCATTTGCATTTCAAAACCACAAATACTTGAAAATGGAAAAATTCGCCTTCACGAAACTTGGGAATGGACATCTGGAGATAAATCAAAAGGCACATCAATCATAGAAGAACAATAAACATACATACAATGGCGCACGAACACAACTACAAATTAACCACAGTATGGTCGGGAAACAAAGGTGAAGGAACCAAAAATGTACGATCGTATGACCGTAGCCACACAGTTACCATTCAAGGGAAACCTGAATTATTCCTAACAACGGATAATCCAGTTGTAGGAGATAAATCAAAATTGAATCCTGAGGACTTATTGGTGACAGCCATCTCATCATGTCACATGTTGTCTTACTTGTATGTTTGCGCAATGGAAGGAATTATCATAACGGCTTATACCGATAATGCAACAGGCATTATGATTGAAAACGCAAATGGAAGTGGAAGTTTTAAAGAAGTAACCCTCAATCCAGTCTTCTATGTTGCAGACAAAAGTATGGTAGAAAAAGCCATTGATCTCCACCACAAAGCTCACGAAATATGTTACATAGCCAATTCTGTGAATTTTGAAGTGAAGTGTAATCCAATTTGTAAAGTAGAAAATTAAATGAAAATTTGCTTTGCACGGACAGAACCATTAAATGGTAATATTTAAGGTAATAATGAATCAAGCATAAATGTTAGAAATTAGACAATGCTGCGAGCACTGTGGTAAAAGTTTGCCAAATGAATCTGATGAAGCAATGATTTGCACTTATGAATGTACATTTTGTATTCAATGTGTGGGGAATATTTTAGAAAATGTTTGTCCAAATTGTGGTGGAGGCTTTGAAAAGAGACCAACACGGCCGCACAAACAGTTAGCTAAATATCCTATGAGACTGGACAAAGTATTTAGCCCAAGAAGGAAAGGTGATATTTAAACTGAAATAAAGCAAGTATTTGAAAACTCTAACACCATTTCTTACTATAATCCAAAAGCTTGTAACTTTGTTGATTTTACGCCTAATTTGAAATAAGAAATATTTTCCACTTTACTAAACTTCATTTTTTATATTTGAATTTGAATGGTAATACAGCATAGAAAAATACATTTTTAACAGGCTACTTTCGAGTATCCAATTGTAGAGACCAAGTGTTTGTTAACATTTAAATGAAATCAAAATATGCCATCCAAATATCAAAAGTATCTGCTGGGAATCGCTATTGTGTTATCATCTCTTGCGATTTCAATAAGAGGAAGTGATGGTGAAATTCGTTTGGTACTACAAAATTACCCAGTCCTTATTTTTCTATTTGTGGTAGTTAGCTTCGTCTTAGTTGCAATCTATTTTCAAATGAATAGTAGGGCAATTTCAAGCCTTTCAAACCAAATTTGGGGAGCAATCTAAAATTAAACCTCAAGAAATTCATTCACTACTTGATGAATTGTCGGAAAGACAAAGGGAAGTGTATGACTTGATTATCTCGGGAAAAACAAATAAAGAAATTATGACTGAGCTTTTTATCGAACAAAGCACGCTCAAATCCCATATCAATCAGATTTATAAAAAGCTCAATATCAGTAACAGAAAAGCATTGAAGTCTAAGTTAAAAAATTGATAATCAATGTTTAATAACAACATCAACCCTTTTTCAACCCCAAATTATTTGTCCAATTTGCTGTCAATAACTTTGTTTGCGTAAATTTTCACTTAAAATTACAAATGAAATGAAAAACAATTTATTGTATATCGCGATGTTATTAATGATTATCTCTTTACCATTCAGAGGAAATGAAAACGTTCGTTGGCTATGGGCAGATATGCCATGGATTCCTTTGGTCTAGTTTCGTTGATGTGTAGGCCTTACGTTTCAAAAAAAGAAAAGGGTGAAAAACTGATTTTGCAATTATAAATTAGCTTCATTATATCGCATTTAAACCGAAGATTTGTCCCAAGAAATGATCAAAGACGTAGACAAGAAACATATCTTAATTGTCGGAAAAACGCAAGTAGACAGGAGTGAATTTTTAAATAGATTAATTACAGGGACCAATAAACTGCTTTACAGATTCCCACCTTACCTCAGGACTTTTGACGAATACATTGAAGAAGTAAAAAAATTATTTCCTTTTGTTCCTGCAAATTGGAAGAAGCAGAACCCGAAAAAATGGACCAAGGATCAGGTATGGGATTTTCATTTAGACTGGACAGAATACACCCACAGCATACTGATAATAATTGAAGAGTTTGGTGAAATGGAGGCTGCTTGGAAAGTGGAAATCATTAGAGATTACATACAGAAATCATACTATCAAGAAGGTCAACACAATGGCCGACCAAATTTTCAAGTTATAGTTACGCTTGACAAAGATTACAACTTAGTTGAGAAAATCATACAAGCTTTTGGACTGACTGAAAAAGAAACTAGAACTGAAGAGCAAGTCATTTTAGGAAAGTTGAAAATTATTGATTTGGACCTAAGCTAAACATGTGACAAAATCATGATTTTGGAATGACGTCTACAGGTTGTTGTATTTAAATTTTATCTTCGTTTAATTTTTTAGTTCATGAGACAAGAGGTGTCTTAAATAGAGCAATGCTTTAGAAATAAACCCTATTTACCGAATTGAAGCCTATGACTCTGAATATAAAAAATATCTGATTAAAAAAAACTGGTCAAGATTTGGAATAAAAATCTAAAAACACATTAAACTTTGACAGAATATCCTACAGATATAAAATTTAAATACGGTTGGAGAAAATACCAACAACGCGTCCTTGACGATTTGCAAGACCATATATCTGACGGTCATTTACACGTAATTGCTCCACCAGGTTCAGGCAAAACCGTATTAGGACTTGAAGTAGCTATTCGACTCAACAAACCGACATTGATTCTGACGCCAACAATTGCAATTCGCAACCAATGGATACAACGCTTTTGCGAACTTTTCTTCAAACCAACTTAACACCTGATTGGATTTCTAGAGACATTAGAAATCCAAAATTTATGACTGTGGTAACTTATCAAGGTCTTCACGCAGCGTGTAATAATTGGAAAATTGAGGAAGAAGAAAATGAAATCGAAGAAGAAGAAATAGAGGAAACAAATGGAAATGCCAAAGCAACAAACCCGAACCTAGACAATATTGTAAGCGGACTAAAAGCACAAAAAATAAAAAGCATAGTTGTTGACGAGGCACACCATTTAAAAAGTGACTGGTGGGAAACTTTGACTAAAGTTAAAGAAAGATTGGACCCAATAATTGTTGGCCTGACTGCTACCCCACCCTACGACGTTACCGCCACAGAATGGCAACGGTATATTGACCTAAACGGCTCCGTTGACACAGAAATTTCAGTTCCTGAATTGGTAATTGAAGGCGATTTATGCCCACACCAAGACTATGTTTTTTTCACTCTACCAACTGAGAAAGAAAACCAAAACATTGTTGAATTCAGGCAGAACATTGATAAACTTTTTCAAGAAATTAAAAGTGATGCAATCATCGTTCAAGCAATTGAAAAACACCCAATTTGGCAAAATCCCATTGAACAATTAGATTGGATCTACAACAACCTCTCTTATTACTCGGCATTCTTGATATTTCTCAAATCGAACGAAAAAGAAATTCCCGAAACTCATCTTGAAGTTATTGGAGATCAAAAATTTGAAATCCCAAAACTCAATCACGAATGGATTGAAATCCTATTAGATTTCTATCTCTACAAGGAAAAGGAACATTTTAAAGCCTTTGAAGAGCATAAGAAAACACTTGAAAATCGATTAAGGAGATATGGAGCAATTGAAAGGCGACAAATTAACTTTGGCCACAACAAACGTGTGACAGGATTTTTGACTTCGAGTATTAGTAAATTAAACGGCATCAAAAAAATTGTTGATTTTGAATTCAATAAATTAGGCAATGACCTACGGTTAGTCATTCTTTCAGACTTTATACGAAAAGAGTTTTACATCGACCTACCTGAAAACAATTTAGAACTAAATAAAATCGGGGTCATTCCAATCTTTGAAAAATTAAGACGAGAAAACAAGGATAAAAAGAAAATTGCGGTTTTGACAGGTTCTATGATTATTATACCTGTTAGTGCATATGCCGCATTTGAAGCTAAAGCAGCAAAAAACGGAATAACTCAAATCAATTCAACCACGGTTCCATTTGACAATAACTACTATTTAATCAGCCAAACCGAGCAACTAAAACATGACATAGTTCACATAGTAACTCAAATATTTCAAAGTGGAGAAATTGAAGTTTTAATAGGGACTAAATCTTTACTTGGTGAAGGTTGGGACGCTCCAGCAATCAACTCTTTAATCTTGGCAAGTTTTGTTGGTTCATTTGTACTTTCAAATCAAATGCGTGGTAGAGCCATTAGAACACAAAGCGGAAATGGTAACAAAACAGGAAATATTTGGCATTTAGTCTGTATTGACCCCACCATTCCATCCGGTGGAGATGATTTCGAATTACTCAAAAGACGTTTTAGAAGCTTTGTTGGTATTTCATTTAAAAAAGACCCCAGTATAGAAAATGGAATTGAACGTTTAGACTTGCCCATAAATATCCATCATAAAAATGCTGTAGAACAAAAAAATGCAGAAATGTTTTCTTATGCAGGCGATAGGGAAAGCTTAAGAAAAAGATGGGAAATGGCACTTGCAACAGGTGTCACACTTGTTGAGGAAATTAAAATACCATTTCCAATAGAAAAAGAATACAAAGCTGTCAAGTCAATGTATTTGAATAACACGATCCTAAATCTTTTAGCGACTTTAGGTTCAGGTTTAGCTGGTTTTGGTTTAGATAGTTTACGAGAATTTGTAAATGCATCAAAAGATATTAAAACCATTCAAGACTTCTATGTTTTCCTTGCAATTTGCGGATTTATTGGAATAGCCGTTTTTGGAAGACTAACCATTAAATCTCTAAATCTGTATTTAAAATACCGTGATATTTCAAAAGACATTCAACAAATTGGAGACGCTCTTTTGATCTCGCTGATTAAGGCTGGTGCAATCAAAACAGATTATTCAAAACTAAAAGTTGAAACTTCGATCAACAACTGGGGCTCAGTTTTTTGTCATTTAGAAGGTGGAACGACTTTTGACAAATCAACATTTATAAATGCACTTAAGGAAGTAATTATACCAATTGACAATCCAAGATATGTGATCATCAGAAAGAACATGTTTATGGTATTTATAAAGCAAAAAGACTTTCATTCTGTTCCTGAAATACTCGGCCGAAATAAATACTTGGCTGAATATTTCAAAAATCAGTGGGAAAGGCTTGTTGGCTCTTGCGATTTAATTTTTACTAGGACACTTTATGGAAGAAAATTACTTTTGAGGTCAAGAGTTAAATCATTAGCATCACAATTTGGTGATAAAGCTGAACACATAAACAAGTGGAGATGAGCACAAAAAGAATGAACCATGGTACTTTCAAGTCTTTACCTAGATTGTCGGGTAAATGTCGGGTATAAAACCAAGGTGATTTTTGGATAGTTTATAAGTTGAATCTAATCTTACATGAAATTTCAATTTGAATGGAAAAACTAGGTTTCGGAAAAAAATTAATTGAAGTAAGAAAAGCTAGAGGATTAACACAAGAAGAAGTGGCTGAAGACTGTAAAATTACGGTTCGTACAATTCAGCGGATAGAATCTGGTGTTGTAATGCCTAGGGCTTCCACGATTAAAATTATTTCTGAAACTTTGGGATTTGATTTCTTTTACACTTCTAATACCGGTTATGAAGATTGCACAGAGGATCAAAATTCAAATTTGAAAAACCATAACGTTTTATGGTACTTGAAAGATTTGTTTAATTTAAAAACTAATTCGATGAAAAAAATTTCGATTTTATCAGTTTCATTTTTACTGATTGGGCTCCTTTTTGTTCAAATTATTGAAACCAAGGCTCAATCGATCAACAAAAAAAGTAACAACTGCCTTTTTGTTAAATTTAATGCAGATAACTCAGTTAATAGGATTGAGGCTGTATTTACAAATAACCTGACTCTAGATAGTTTAGTTAGAGTCAAAAATGAGTTATTGACTTATGGAATCACTGTCAGTTACAAAATACTAGAATTTGATACGCAAGATAAGTTGGCAAAGATCTATTGTGATGTCAATAGCAACGATGGATTTGGCGGGAGTTTTAGCACCGATATGCTGAATATCGACAAAACCAAAAGAATAGGCTTTGTCAGGGACTACTCTAAAAAAGCAAAGAATGCTTTATGCACAGGTGCATGCGGATTATAAAGTTGTAAACAGCTATAATCATCATTCATAAACATTGGGGATAAAGTGGTAATTTGAACTGCTACGCTCCGCTCAGGGCTTTGTAAATGCAGACAGTGACGGAGCTCTCATCCCCAACTTTTTATAAATGAAACCGTTAACGATATATGTTTTGTACTTGTTTTAATTCCAAATTATAATTCAGTCATTTTCTATGCCACTCAAGCTTTTTAAATTTCACATTATCATAGGACTGTTACTACTAATAGTTTCATGTAATAAGGCTGATGAAGGTATAGACCAGCCTCTAGATTCAACTGTTTCTAATCCCAATAATTCATCTTGGTTAGGTTTTGGTTATAATCAAGACCCACTTGATCGCGACAAAGATGGTCATGATATTGGCGAGTGGGATAATGCTAGATGGAATTTGACGATGGAGCGGATTAACTACATAAAACCATCCTTTGTGAGAATAGTTTTATACCGTCATTGGTTTAATCCATCGGGAATTGTAGGGAACTATGATTGGAACTCGCCATACATGCTTTCACTTTATAAGGTTCTTGATTATTATAAAGAAAAAAACATCCCTATAATGACTGGACTTTGGCAGTCCACTTTAGACCGCAATGATAATGTTCCTTTTTACATTACTGTGGGAGACAATAGTTTTCAAAAACTACAGGTCGATATGTTCCGTCAGTTATTCTCTATAAAAGGTTACCATAATATTAAATGGTATACGCCTACTAATGAACCTAAAGGAATGGGTATGGACTTTCAAAAATGGTCTTTAATGATGAAAAATACATACAACGGCTTTTCGGTTGCCGATTTACCCTTAAATATTTTCTGCGGCGCAGATTCCTGGGATGAATGGACATCATTAGCTGCCAGTTTTAATAAAAATGAACTGAGTGGATACAACCATCATTATTACCTTAATTCAGGTATTAATCAAGTAATTAATGGAGGGTTAGAACAAATGTTTAAAAATGAAGTGACTTCACTAACAAATATTGATCTTTCAAATAAACCAGTTTTTTTGAGTGAAGTGGGTTTTACTTCTGCTTCCGACATAGATTATTGGTTTGTACTAAATCCTATTCCAACATTAAACCCAACTACCACGAAATATGGACTACTCGCATTTGATTATGGCATTCAAGTAGCGCGTTCCGGACAATCAGGAGCGTTGGCTTGGTCGCTTGATGGCTATGATTATGGAAAGGACCCAGGCATGTGGAATATAGCTGGCAATAACGGTGGTATAAAATTAAGACCTTGGTATTATGCTTGGTCATTACTTTGCCGATATTTTCCTGCTTCGGGAACTATTTATCCTGTTAATTTTAATTCACCAACTTTACGTGGTGTTGCACTCGAACAAAAAGTTTTGGATAAATCAAATTGGACTTTTGCTTTTATAAATTGGGGAGATACTGAGATCGAAACTAACTTTTCAATACCAAATTTCAAAGGTGGAGATTTTGCAAAATTCCAATTGACAGAATCATCATCTGGAGACGGAATTTCTTTGAGCTTACCTAAGGAAAATATTAATATCAAATCTTTAAACGATGGTTTTTTAATAAAAATACCAGCTGCAGGTGGTCTAATCATTACATCAATGGAAAATTCACCCATCAGTAAATGAAAAAGATGGCTATTGATTTACTGCTGAAAAACTAGCTGACCAAAACTAATTTAAAATCATTTTCCATTGATAGACTTTTTTGTAATTGCCAATCCTAAGACATTCTTTCAGATGATAGACCTTATAAATATGCTCTTGGCTGTTCTGGCATTAATTTTATTTTGGAAAAATTCTCCCATTCGGTTGTACTTGGCGATTGCTATTCATACCTAACTCACTCATTAAACAGATTTTTAAGGTTGATCACTTTATACTGACCCACAAAATCCTTTTAAAAGCAATTGAAATATTACAGATTTCAAAGCAAATTTAGGAAGCCGCCAAAGCTTGAAAAACTATGATTCCATAAATAGCAAATCGTAAGTATCGGAAAAGTGCCCACAACATATATTGTTTGAAATTATATTTTATCAAACCAGAGGCCAGACTGACCAATGAATGCGGGAGTGGTGTAATAGCCCCTAAAACTACAAATAACCCACCCCACTTTCTCAAGTTTGTGATGTGTGTGGCTACTTTATGCTCAAGATAGTTTTTGACAGAAGCAATTAAAAATAGCCGGTTGCCAATAAAATAAGCAAGTATGCCTCCGAGGTAGGATAATGTTGCCAATATAAACAAAAACAACCACGGACTAGGAGATTTTGATGCCCATGCAATAAAAATTTCTGGAGGGACAATGCCCATAATGGTTTCAGAACCCAAAAAGAAAGAAAATACTACAGATGGTGGATACTTTGCTACCAGATCATTGAGGATGTCATTAAAATCGAGCACAAAGAGTTCTAAGCCAACCAGTAACAAAACAAAAATAATGATTACAATACTTCCTCTTACTGCGGTATCTTTTAGAAAGGAATAAAACCTTCGTGATTTTATAATATCGATTGAGTAATACCCACCTTTTGGGCAAATTATAATTGGAAATCATGTACTTTTTACTTTGTTTGGTATTATAAATTTTCTGAATAACCATCTTTTTTCATTATAATAGCTATTACTTTTCTTCAAAAGAGCAAGCTGATGGCCCAAAGTCATTGAAAATGAGTTCCTTAGATCCTTCATCACTACATTTGCTTTTTCATAACGAAATTTTGGGAGCAAAGTTTATATCGTTTAGCTGTATTCAAACAAAAAAGATAAGGTCCTCTTGTTTTTCCTCTTTTAGCTAGGCCAATCAAATGGGAAAATTTAAAAGCAAACAAACTGTAGGATTGGAAAATTTACATAAAAGTGTCCATCATGTAACCAAAAAGCAATTTTCGGTGTTGTGTGCACAAAATTGGATTTCTACGTAGCTCAAACGTTACATACATGCTTCTTTTGACGTTAAGTGTATCAGAAAGCAACAGCAATTAAAAAAATGCAAGACATACTTTTTAACTTTATATCCAAATACATTACTCTTACAGAAGAAGAGCAAAATGCCATCGTTTCTTTGGACATCTTTCGCTCTGTAAAAAAAGGAACGATTTTACTAAAAGAAGGTCAAAAATCGAATAATAGTTTCTTTGTTTTAAAAGGCTGTATTCGCACATATTATATCATAGATGGAGAAGAAAAAACAACAGCTTTCTATACAGAATTAGATGCCTTAACTCCACATTGTGTGATAAATAATGCTCCTTCTGAATACTACATTGCTTGTGTTGAAGATAGTATTCTTCTGATTTCAACCTCAGATATGGGAGTTGAAATAAACAGTAAGTTTCCAAAGTTTGAAATCATGTGCAGAATATTGTCTGAAGAATTGTTGGCTAAAAAACAACTAGACTTTGACGAGTTTAAAACTTCTTCCCCAGAACAACGATACCTGAATTTATTACAAAAAAGACCGGAACTCATTCAGCGTGTACCTCAACACCAATTAGCGAGCTACTTAGGTATTAAACCACAATCTTTGAGTAGACTAAGAGCTAGAATTCTTGAGAAAAAGAGTTAATAGGTATTTCTTCACTTAAGTGAACGATTTACAGCATTTCGCCAGTCTACATTTGCAGCATCTTTTAATAAAACAAAGAAATGCAAAAGAAAATTTTATTCATTGGTTTTGTCTTAATGATGACAAGCACACTCCAAGTGAAAGCACAGGATACTGTACAAGACAGCACCTACAAAAAGGTTTTATATCGGGAGTTCACTTTTTATGTTAGGAAATTTTATACCTAATGACCAAAATCCACCTGAGTATGTACAACTAAATATTGGTTATAGAATTACTCCTAAAGATGTCATTTCCCTTGAATTTAAAAGGTCCATTTATGCTTGGCCATTAGGCATCCCTTTTGGACCATCCTTTGATGCACCGGGGCTAAACTATCCTGGCCATGCTCGCATACTTGCACCAACAATAGGATACCAACGCTTTTGGTGGAAGGGAGTCTACACCTCCGTTTATGCATTGAATGCTTTCGAAAAATACTTGGATCAGGATGATAAAAAGATTGGCAATGGGTACACTTTATATCTGAACTTCCATTTGGGTTACCAATTTAAATTCTTTAAAAATCGGTTCTTTTTTGAACCAGCTATTGGATGTAGTTATTGGCCTGTAAGAACTAATGTTCCTGAATCTTTTAAATTAGTAGAAAAAAAATGGCCTAACTACTTTATTCAACCTGGGCTTCATTTTGGGTTTAATTTTTAGGATGCCTTTCGAAAAAGAGAGTAGAATAAAAATTCCAAATCCGAAGTGCATTTGTTAACTTAAGTGAACGATTTATGGCATCTCGCCAATCTACTTTTGCAGTATTGTTTAGTTTAAAAATTGAAGAAATGCAAAAGAAAATTTTATTCATAGGTTTAGTCTTAATGTTGATAAATACCTTCCAACTCCAAGCACAATATGATCAAACAGATAGCACTTACAAAAGATGGTTCGTTGGTAGCACTGTGTTTGTATTAGGCAATTTGTCTACTACAAATCCACCAAATTTTGCTCAACTAAATGTAGGCTATCGTATTACAGGAAGAGATGTAATTACCTTAGAACCAAAAACCTGGAAATATGCTTGGCCGAATGGTATTCATCCATTTTTTAACAAGGCCTACGGAAAGCCTGAGGAAAAATTTCCGGGCTATGTTCGTGAGTATGGCTTATCACTTTCTTACCAACGATTTTTGTCAAAAGGTTTATATGTCGAACTCAATGTAATGCCTTCTTTACAAGACTTTGTGAATGAGGAAGGCAAAAAAATAAACAAAGGTTTTCAGGTTTTCAATACCTACCGCGTGGGTTATCACATCAAACTTTTTAAAGACAGATTTTTCATACAACCATCCATTGCAATTACCCATCGGGCTTACCACACAACACTCCCAGATGGATTTAAACAGTTGGATGATAAATGGTCTAAATTTATCTTTGGAGAACCAGGATTTCATTTTGGGTTTAATTTTTAAATAGCGTTTAGGAAAACTGATGTGTATGCTTTTGCATTAAATTTTATCCATACCTTTACTTTTGTTGAACTCCTTTACGGAACACGGTTGAATGCCGCGGAATTTCAAATACATTTAGTTGAATAATTAATTAAAAAGCAAATTTATTGAGTAAGAGCATCAGCATATTGGGATGTGGTTGGTTGGGTATGCCCCTGGCTACTGATCTGTTAAAGAAAGGATATGAAATCTTAGGATCTACTACCACTTTTGAAAAATTAAAAAGTCTGGAAGAAAATGGTATTAAACCGTTTCTTATTGACATTGAAAATCCGGACGGGGATTTAGGCGATTTTTTGAATACTGACGTTTTAATTATTGCTATAACATCGAAGAGCATTCCAGATATAAAACGGTTGGTAAATAATATTGAAGAGTCAAAAATCCAAAAAGTATTGTTCATCAGTTCTACCTCCGTTTATCCATTTACGAATGGAATTGTCACCGAAGAAACAAATACAGCCAACACACCGCTAGCAGAAATAGAACAATTATTCATCACAAACAAAACTTTTGAATCTACAATTATCAGATTTGGTGGTTTATTTGGATATGATAGAAAACCAGGAAATTTCGTCAGAAAGGATAAACCAGTTGAGGATCCGGATGGATTTGTCAACTTAATTCACAGAGATGATTGTATTGCGATAATAGAACAAATCATTGTAAAAAAAGTGTGGAATGAAGTGCTAAATGCCTGTGCAGACAGTCACCCCAGAAGACGAGATTTTTATCTGAAGGAAGCTCAAAAAATAGGAGCGAATAAAGTCACCTTTAATGAAGATTCAGAAAGTAAGTATAAAATTATTGATAGTCAAAAATTAAAAGACTTATTGAATTATGAATTCATTCACGCTGATTTAATGAACATATGACAAGTAATGTGAAGCTGCTTAGCAAATAAAAGGAATTGAAGTTAAATTCAATAAATATTGGCTGGATAAAAGCGGATCTTCTAATGAAGGTATTTAATTTGGGGAATTCCACGCAGTCTTCTGGCCATTGAAAGAAGTATTGAGCGGCTTACGCTGGTAAAGGCAGAACGGTTAGAGGAAGTGGTGCAAGCCTAAAATATCAAAAGTTGCAGTAACATTTACTTTTCAAGTTTGAATCCCTCAATCGCATAAGTCATCAGCAGGAGTGATCACAACCTGACCTGTACCTGGTCTAAGGTGGACTTTAGGTAATATGGTGATTGAAGGTGCACTGAAGTAGCCGCTTGAAGTACCAGAGATTTCATAATTAATTCCTTGGACAAGAATAGAATTTCGCGCCGTATGAAATCGATATCCCGAAACCCAAATTTGGTTGGTAACAGGACTGAATGTAAAGTTTTCTGCTGAAACACAATCAGCCAATCCGGGGGTGTTCTGAATAAATGCCCGCATTCTTTGGCCTTGAGATGTTGTGAAATCATTGCGGCAAGCCCTTCTTCCATAAGCCATGACATTGTGCGGATTCATTTGATATGTTGATCCGCAATCATCTTGGATAGTTCCTGAATAAATGCAAGATGCATTAATTTCTTCCTCAGTATCATAATCTTCGCTGTGCGGATCAGCAGGTGTATCACATAACAAATCACCTGAATCATCGCAATTTTTACAACTTCCCGATCTAGCAACATTTTCTGCGCCCTCCGCCGTCTCAAATGTATGATACAGCCCAAAGCAATGACCCATTTCATGAGCCATCGTGGAGATGTTGTCGACATCCGCAATGGCTTCTGCCGACATAGAGAGAAATGTATTTGGAATGGCATATGCGCTTCCGTTTAAGGTGCCATCGTCGAAATATAAGGATTGGTGAACAAATATATTTAGACAGCCCAATCTTAAATAGGGAAGTAATTCACCACTTTCATGATCGACATTATGATCATTAAGGTCAGTATTATTGATTTGTTGAATGTCTATCAATTTGAAACAAATGTCCATAAATCCGTACATCAATTGCGTGTTCTCAAGCTGACGAATCACATCGGCATCTGTAGCTGCGCGATTGGCTCCACTGTTGTCAGCGAGCACATGGACAAAAAGCTTGATTTGGATGCTCTCATTTGCCCTTTTTTCCGATAGGGTTGGTGTTCTCAGCAACCTGAGGGGACTTTTTGTTCCACAATCTAACAAAAGTTGTGCACTCAAACGTGCATGAAAAAGAAGTAGCAATGAGACCAAAAGGATAAAGTTTAGTTTGTTCATGGCTTGCTTTTTTGGTTTTCAACTTCGTAAACCTGCTTTTTTAGTTCGTCGATTTGTTCTTGTTGCGCTATGAGGTACAGGGTCAATTCTTCTATTTTTTCCAACAATTTGCGTTGCATTTCGCCAACCTGGATGCCTTCTTTTGCCACTTGATCTGCACTTGGAATATTGGACAGGTGATGGTGCTCCTCAATTTGTTTTTTGACTTCCGACAATGGTTTGAGTTTATAATCAGGGGCGAATACATAATCTGGCCAATCATCTTGCAGCTCCACTCTTAATTCCTCACAAATGATTTTTCCGGTGACGGCCAATTTGTAGTCAGTGGCTGTCGTTACCAAACCGCCAATAGCCACTTGCGTACCGTCGAGATGTAACTTTCCATTGTTTACTCCCAGAGATAAGGTGCTGCCGCTTTGAGATATGTATCCATGATAGGTGCCATTTTGGTAAAAACCAATATTCGGATTGGTGCCATCCAGCCTTATGGCTTCGCCACCTCTGTTGCTTCTGAAATGAGCGTCTGTTACCAAATTGCCCCCGCCGTCGATGCTGATGTGATCGGCACCACCGGTGCGGATTACTACTTTGCCGCCGGCATTGGATGAAAATGTCCCCAGTCTTAAATTATCTCCCGACAGTTGTAGAAACCCTTTATCGTCACCACCACTTCTCAAAGCCAATTCGGCAGAAGTATTGTTGATGGTCATCGAAGAGTTGGAATTGAGATTGCCACTGAAGCTCGCTGAGCTTGTACCTGTCACTGCACCTTGCATTAAAGAAGTGCCCAACACATAAAAGGATCCCAAAGCACTTACACCGTGAGCTTCCAAAACCCCATCGGCATCGATACGGCCTGTAGTAAATATATTGCCTGCAACATGCAGTTTCTCTGTTGGAACAGATGAGCCAATGCCAAGGTTACCGTTTGGATCCATCGTCATTCTGGGCACACTTTGGGTTTCAAAAATGATTTTACCAGTAGTATTTAGTGCAATTGTTCCAAGTTTCAGATCATAATTACTGCTGCGCATCTGCATGTAAGCTTTGTTGATATTGTCTGTTTTGAAATACAAAGCGCCAAATTCATCATCTATGGTGATATTGCCATCCTTGAATATGCCACTCCCTATTACATGGAGCGGAGCGTTGGGGTTGCTTGTACCTATACCTACATTTCCTGATACATTGCTGTATTGGTCATTGCCAATGACTGTCCAGGAGGAAGTACCGCCTGGATTTAATTCACTGGCTTTGGCCAATCTTTGCCAACTCCCGAGGGAACCGATTTTTTCATAATAATAAATACCTGGGCTCGATGGAGGGGTGACTTCGCTGTTGCTTTGATACAAAATCAGGCCTGAAGCAGGGTTATTGATTCCCAATCTTGAAGATCCCTTCATGCGAGGAAGAAGAAATCCTTTGCTTCCTGATTCGAGGTGGAGAATGGCTGAGGTGTCAGGATTGCTTGTTCCGATGCCTACGGACTGAGCTTCAATTTTCATGAGCGTCAGAGTAAACATTGCCATTATTAAAGTAGCTGTTTTTTTCATTTTTCTGATTGTTTTGGGCGTGATTTATAATAATTTTTTATGGGTTTCCATATTGAAGCGGTGTTTTCCTTCAAGACTTTGAGTCAGCCAAACGCCTGCCAACATGGATTTTTCCTTTGATTGACTACATGAGGTAATAGAATTCAACCCAATGAGTATGGTAGTACAGATAAGTTTTAACATTGTTAATTATTTTATGACAAAGCTGGGCAAAAAGCAATTGCGCTCATATAGCGAAAAAGGGTGAGATTAAGGTGATGACACCTTTATTTCATGCTATAGAAATGGCAGATGGAAGGACTGTCGGATTCCTAAACCAATTTTTGATTGATGGCCAGAGCGACAGCCTCGGTACCGGAATGCACCTGGAGTTTGTTGTAGATGTTCCTGATGTGGGATTTAATTGTGTCAAAAGACACAAAAAGCTCAGTAGCAATCATTTTGTAGGACTTCCCATCGACCAACAGTTGTAAGACTTTGACTTCTTGTGGGGTAAGACCGTATTGCGTAGGTGATGGAGGGGCAGACACATTTGATTTGAATAATTGCAATACTTTTCTTGCTATTTCGGGTGTCATCGGAGCGCCTCCGGCTACAATTGATCTTATGGCATTGAGGTATTCTTCAGGATTGGATGATTTAAGCAGATAACCAGCTGCACCAGCACAAATGGCCTTAAAAATGTGATCGTCGTCAAAAAATACCGTCTGGATCAACACAAGTGCATTTGGAAAATTGGTTTTGACAAGCTTAGTGATTTCTATACCATTCATGCCAGGCATTTCAATATCCATCAAGGCTACATCAAAGGGTTGCCTGTTCAGTTTGGATATAGGATCCCTGCCATTTGCGTATGCAGCCACACACACCATGTCTTCCTCCCCGTTGAGCAATAACCTATACGTTTCCATGAGGTGAACATTGTCTTCAAAAACTACTACTCTGATCATGTTTGCAAAATTGAGTAAGTTTCTAATATATTTTCATAGCGAAGATGGGTGATTTTTCAATGTCACCCCCAAGTTTATGCTTGTCCCTTGACCCACAACCGATTGGATATCAAAATAAGCGTTGATGTCCTCCGCGCGTTTGCGCATATTGTTAAGGCCATTGCCCTCATTGCTGGAATGATATTCAAATCCATCACCGTCATCTTTTATGGACAAGTTCAATTTTTTATTTTCTGAAAATGCTTTTACTTCTATCAATTTTGCATTGCTGTATTTCGCTGCATTGTTGAGTGCTTCTTTAAAAATGAGGTATAGGTTTGATCTTTGATCCATAGATAATTCTATCCTTCTGAGCACTTCCAAATCAGTTTTAAGTTGGAAAGTACCTCCATCTCTCATGTCGAAAGCATATTTCTCCATCCTTGTTTTTAAGCTTTCGCCGTCATTTTCCACTGGCTTGATCAACCAGACAATATCGCTCATTTTCTCTATGGTTTCTTTTGCATTGGTGCTTACCGATTCCATCAACTTCTTTTGTCCCGCCTCTTTTTCCTTATTATGAGCCATTGCGCTCAATAAATGAATACTGCTCAATGAACTCCCAACTTCATCATGAAGGTCGGCGGCAATTTTACTCCGCAGCTCCATTTCCTGCAATTTTTTATTGAGTTTTACCCGATTGATGTAATTAAAAGCAGCTACACCGACAGTCAGAACCAGCAGCGAAAGCAAGGCCAACCAAAGCCTCTGTCTTCCCAGTTTTTCATCATTTATGGTTGCTTCCTGGGCAAGAATTTTGATTTCTTTGTCTTTGGAATCTACATCAAATTTGGCTTGCATAGCAGATATATCTTCATTAAATTGCAAGTGTATGATGCTGTCGTTTAGTCTTTTAGCTAGTTTTAGGTTCTCGTATGCTTCGGTTGCTTGGCCTGTTTGTATATATGCCTCTGCCAATAAGTTTGTGGCATTGATGACGGTGTTGATGTCCTCATTTTCCACCGCTATTGCCTTAGCCTGTTCTGCTTTTTCGATGGCATTGCTCCATTCACCTTTTTTGAGCATAACTCTGGCAATGATTTCAAGGCTAATGCCTTCCTGGGTGATGATGTCTATATCCCGGGCATATTGCAGGGCTTGATTGGCTGCCTTTTCAGCTTTCGAAATCTGGTTCTCCTCCAAATATACGTCAGCAATGTTGCCATGATACATGGACAGGTTCACCTTGTCATCGAGCTCTTGGCCTAATAGAATGGCTTTAAGAAAACTTTGTTCTGCTTTTTGAAAATCCTTCAGACGCTTATAAATATTGCCATTGTTATTGTACACAATAGCAGCCATACGATCATTGCCCAATTGCTCATAAAGCACCAAAGCTTTGGTGTAGTAGTCAAGTGCTTTGGGATATTGTTGCTGATAAAAGTTGACAGATCCAATGGTTTGCAGTATTCTAGCCCTCCGGTCATCATTGTTGGATGCTTCAGCATACTCCAATGCAACTTCGCAGTCCTCAAGTGCATGTTTGAAATCCTGCTTTTTCATATACAGATCGCCTCTGTTGAGGTATACCAGACCAAGCCTGTTGGGGTCGCCAACTTTGTGAGCATATTCGATCGCCTGATTGACGTAGATCAAAGCAGTGTCTAATTGCTCTTTCATTACATAATTTACTGATAGGTTGAGTAAACAACCTGCTGTTCCCTTGTCCCATTCGATGCTTTTAGATAAAGAAACCCCCGCTATTCCATACCTGATACCTTTGACTGGGTCAACACTAGATAAAATACCTGAAAGCATACGATATGCATTGACTGTGTTTGTATCTCTAACATTCCTGGAAACTACAGCCATAAGTGAATCCACCATTTGTGATTGCCCAATTGCTATAATCTGACCGAACCAAAAAAGTAAAACTAACCACTGGCGTATCATGACAAATGAATATTAGTTGCTTTAAATATATCTTTTTTTTTGAGTTACCCTAGAATATTGGTCAAAATATTATGGATCCTTCTATATAAATAAATTAAAATTCCTGAATACTCAAAGTAAAATACACAATCACAATTTGTTAATACACCTTTAAGTGCAAATCATTCATTTAGGTACTTTATCTACTATAAAAATCATTTTATCCCAAAAGCCCTGAAATGAAATTAATCAAAATCTTCTAGTAAGAGTTAAAAACCAAATTGTTAAATTTGACTTGAATAAGGAGTATTTCAGTTTCGAAATTGATTAATATTAAAACAAAAAAAATTATTGTGCTTTTACAAACAACAAAAATGAAGAGACATTATTTCTTAATTTTAATACTATTTTTTACAACTACATCATTTGGCCAAGTTTCAAAAGAAGCCAACAAAACACTTATTAAAAATTTAGTTCTTGAATCCTTTGACGAAATATGGTCTAAATTGGATGCTAAAAACATTGATAAATACTACACCAAGGACTTCTTGCTTTTGGAAAATGGAGAGGTTTGGAATAACGATTCTATTGCAAATTATTTGAATAAAGCCATACTCGATGTACCGATTCCAAAAAGGATAAATACCATTGAAATTATTGAAATTAAAATCGCAAACAAGACGGCATGGGTCGCGTACCAAAACTATGCGACCTTCTCCAATGAAAATGAAATCCTAGGTAAAGCTCATTGGCTAGAAAGCGCTACAGCAATATTGACAGAGCAGGGATGGAAGCTGGAGATGCTTCATTCTACTCCTGTTAAAAGGGAATGAAAGTAATTGTTAAAGCTGATTTGGTTTGGATGAATGTTGAATTGTACAATTAAATTGCTTGATCAGGTCAGTTTTTATAGTACATCAGCATAATTTATAGTGTTTTAATCAACTGTAAATCAGTAATATAAATGAATTAAATCGATTATGTAGAAATGCGTATATTTATTTTTGCGTATAATTGAAATACTTATAAATTATCTATACCGTCATTTCTAGGATGACTTGAAAATGATTTATGATCACCTTTAATAAATAAAACAGCATGAGAAAAATAATTGCCGCACTCAACATGACACTTGATGGAATTTGCGACCATACCGCAGGAATTCCAAATGAAGAAATACATCAACATTATACAGAATTATTAGGGCAGGGAGATGTCATTTTATACGGTAGAATTACCTATCAACTGATGGAATTTTGGCGCACAATTTTAGAAAATCCTTCAGATGAAAAAACTATGAACGATTTTGCACTGGCCATAGATAGTATTCCAAAAATAGTTTTTTCTCGCACACTTAAAACTATAGATTGGCAAAGTGCAACTCTTGCAAAACAAGATTTAAAAGAGGAAGTTTTAACGCTCAAACAACAAGAAGGTAAAGATATTTTTGTCGGTAGTCGGAGTTTAATTATACAATTATTAAATCTTAACTTGATTGATGAATTACAACTGTGCATATACCCAATGGTGGAAGGCAGTGGATTAACTTTCTTTAAGGACATCAAGGGAAGAATAATTTTCAAACTCCATAAGACCAAAATCTTTAACGGTGGGGCTATTATTTTGTATTATCATCCGAAGAAA
The DNA here is from genome assembly GCA_016715105.1 of Saprospiraceae bacterium. GTDB lineage: Bacteria > Bacteroidota > Bacteroidia > Chitinophagales > Saprospiraceae > JADKBO01. The sequence continues at coordinate 20,844 of JADKBO010000011.1, forward strand.
GATTGAAAAAGAAAGTAATTCATCAGCAGATTAAGTTTTTTGCTTAGATTCTTATACTTTTTTAGAAAGAAAGCGTTTATTAAAATAGTAAAGACCAGATAGTTACACAAATGAACCATACGTATAAATTCCAATCATGAAAAAACAAATTTTTGTAACTTTGATCATTGCGATATCTTTTTTTCTGGGTTTCGCATTTAAAACAATCTCCACAGAAACAATTTACAATCATAATAAAATGAAAAGAGTAACAGGAATTGGTGGTGTTTTCTTTAAAAGTAAAGATCCAAAAGGAATTACGGAATGGTATCAAAAACATCTGGGCTTAGATGCGAATCCATATGGTGCAACTTTTGAATGGTACGAAGGTTCAGACAGTACAAAAAAAGCACAGACACAATGGACTCCATTTCCAGAAACAACCAAATATTTTGAACCTTCTCAACAAGATTTTATGATTAATTATCGGGTTGAAGATTTGCAATCTCTTGTTGAAGAATTGAAAAAGGAAGGGGTAACCATTGTTGACAGTATTGAAACTTACGACTATGGTAAGTTTGTACACATTTTGGACGGCGAAGGCAACAAAGTTCAGCTTTGGGAAGCCATTGATTAAAGATTGATTGCAGACCAATCAAGAAATATTCAACAGCAAGGATAACCTTAATTCATTCCGAAAGTAAGTCTAAAAACTAGGCTGAAATGGGAAATTATAAAAATTCTCCATTTCAAACCCTTTCTAATATCTGTGCATAACTATAAAATTTTAAGTTAAAAATTAATTTACTTTAAGCAAACTTCAATTTCTTGCGAAGGGTTTTACCCAAATTATTATTTGATTTCGCGCCAAATGATTATTAAAATATTTATTAATATTGTCAGTTTTACAATTAGTAGGGCAATGGTAGAACACGTGTAGATTGCCTTGGGCATGTCTGATGCCTTTTAAATCTTTAAAGCACCGACCTCACATTGTTCAATATTGGATTAATAGTCTTTTGGAATAACTTATCGGGAATGAAGACAGTTTTGATATTGTGGATTCAAATTGGAGCATTAACTTTAATTTTTGGTCAACAGAATGACCTTTACTTTCGGCGTTTGACTGTTCAGGATGGCTTGTCGTGCAGTTGGGTAAAACAAATTTTACAAGACCACAAAGGTTACATGTGGTTTGGGACAGAAGATGGTCTCAATAAGTACGATGGGGTGACCATCCAAAATTATAAACACACTGGCGGGAGGAAAACCCGGGCTCCTCAACAACAATATCACCTGTCTTTTTGAGGATTCTAAGAAGCAATTATGGATAGGGACCAATAAGGGGTTAAGCCTTTATGATCGTAAGATGGACCGATTTCTACCAATGGACCATGCAAGGTATTATATCAAAAAAATATACGAGCTCAAAGACGGCCAGCTTCTGATAGCATCGCCTGAAGGTTTGTTTATATACAACCCCACAAAAAGTATATCAAAACAAGTCAATCAAACGCTTGCCATTTTGGATATGCTTTGGGATTCTAAAGGACGATTATGGTTAGCGACTTTTCAGGGCCTTGCTCTTATGAATATCAGTGATTTTAATTTCAGGATGATTGATACCAATACTGACGGGAATATTTCTGGTGTTGACATCATTTTTTCATTATACGAAGATTCTAATAGCACGATTTGGATAGGCACCAACTCCGATGGCCTTAAATACTTAAGTTTTGGAGAAGCAAACACTGATAAATTCAAAATTGGCACATATCATTCTAGTCCTAACAACAGTGGCGCTATATCCAAAGGAGCTATATTTTCATTTATAGAAGATGATCATAAAAGGTTATGGATTGGGCTTGAGAATGGAGGAATAAACTTGCTCGATATTTCCAAACAAGCCTCAACAAACGCAAATTTTCAAAAATATACTTTGATCCCAACGACCCAAAGGCCTTTCAGATAATTCTATCCATTGTCTTTATGAGGATAATCAAAAGACTATTTGGATAGGCACATACGGACAAGGTATAAATTATATAAATCCTGCTCTAACCAAATTTCAGCACATTTACCGCAAATCAAGTGATGGCAAAACCCCATTTGACAATAGAATCAATACATTTCTGGATGAAGAGGATAAACTTTGGATTGGCACGGAAAATGGCCTCAATGTCTATGATAAAAAGACAAAACTCTACAAAGAATACAAACACAATGAATTTGATCCTACTTCATTGGGTTCGAATGCTGTATGGTCCATTTTGAGAACCAAAGACAATAAAGTGTGGATAGGATTATGGGAAGGTGGATTGAATTTGATGAATGAGCAGACTGGAAAATTTAAAAGATACCATTATTCCGAAACCGACTCAACGTCTATAGGCAGTAACAGTATGTTTGATTTGATTGAGACATCCAAAGGTGAACTTGCAATAGCTTCTATGCGAGGAGGGCTAAATTTTATGGATCGTGAGCATGAAACTTTCAAAAAAATAATTACCGATTATTCTGGCGCGACAAAAAGTATTTCGAGCGATTGGGTAAAAGAATTATTGGAAGATAGTGATGGCAATATCTGGATATCTACATCAGAAGCAGTCGATTTTTTCAATCGTAAGAACAACTCTTTCGTGACCTATAGAAACGACCCAAAGAATCCTAAAAGTATTAGCTACAACAGTGCTAATGTGCTCTTTGAAGATAGTAAGCAAAACATATGGATAGGCACAAGCAATGGTTTGAATCTATTTAATAAGAAGGACAGTAGTTTTATCAAATTTACAATCGAAGATGGGTTGGCCAACAATTCAATAAAATCTATTGAAGAGGATGATTACGGTAATTTGTGGTTGAGTACAAACGGAGGGCTTTCAAGATTTACACCGGGTGATAAACCTCAAATTATCAACTACAACGAGGAGGACGGCTTGCAAGGAAAGGAATTTCTGAGCAGATCTTCTTTCAAAAATAAAGATGGACTCCTCTTTTTTGGAGGAAATAATGGTTTTAATGTTTTTGATCCAAAGGTCATCAGCCAAAATACCATCAAACCAGATGTGGTTTTTTCTAATTTAAGCGTAATGAACAAACCGGTCATACCAGGGGACGATACAGGTATTCTGAAAGAAGAGTTAAATAGCATCAAAACATTAACGTTGAAGCACGAGCATTCCATTTTTACTATTGAGTTTGCTGCGCTCAACTTTCTTGCACCTGCAAAAAACCAATATGCTTATTATCTGGAGGGTTTTGAAGATGATTGGAACTTCGTGGGCAGTCAACGCAGTGTAACATACACCAACCTAGATGCAGGGACATATACCTTTCGCGTAAAAGCATCAAACAATGATGGCTTATGGAATGAAGAAGGTATAAGTTTGAAGATCGTTGTGCTTCCTGCCTGGTGGGCTTCATGGCTTGCAAAACTCATTTACCTTGGTGTGGCCATTTTCCTCATTTACTATTTTAGAAAACATACGCTGATTTCCATAAACTTAAAGAACACGTTGTGGAAGGAGCATCTTGAAAAAGAGAAAATTGAAGAACTCAATCAATTGAAAAGTCAGTTCTATGCCGACATTTCACATGAGCTGAGGACGCCTTTAACACTTATACTTGGGCCTTTGGATCAGTTGAGAAAAAATCACGGTCCTATAGAAAACATTGACATTATTTACAGCAATGCTGAAAGACTCAAAGTCCTGGTCGATCAAATCATGGATTTCAACAAGCTGGAGAACCAAATGATGAAGATTCAGCATTCAGATATTGATGTTGTCCAGACTGTCAAAGAAACCGTCAACAGCTTCAGAATCTTAGCTGACCTCAAAGGTATTGCCATGAACATTTATACTTCGGTAGATACTTGTATGGCCAAAATAGATGAAGATAAACTTCAAAAAATACTCAATAACCTATTTTCAAATGCCGTAAGACATACTCAAGAAGGTGGCATAATCAATGTCAATTTGGTCATCCACCGGAATGCTTCATCTATGACTTTGAGTGTTGCAGATACAGGATCAGGAATTCATAAAGACGACATTGAAAAGATTTTTGAAAGGTTTTACACTTCCAATTCTTCTTTTGAAAGTAAAAAAGGAAACGGCATTGGGCTCAACCTCACCAAAAAATTGGTAGAATTGATGGAGGGAAGCATTGACGTTGAAAGTGTTTATGGAGAGGGCAGTGTTTTTACCGTGGACATTCCCATACAATTGCTTGAAAATAAACGTGAAATAATACAGCCTACACCTACCATCAACGAGAAAGAAATTATTGAGTCTGACAAAACACTTAAAACAATACTTGTCATAGATGATAATCAGGAAATCGTCTTTTACATTCACTCCGTTCTCAAAGAAAGGTATGATGTGATCACCACAACAAACTCTTTGGAATATAAAAGTTACTTGAATGAATATTTGCCAGATCTCATTATTTGTGATGTAATGATGCCTGGAATAGATGGCATCACACTTTGCAACTTGTTGAAGTCAGACATCAAATATTCTCATATACCTATCATTCTCCTCACAGCAAAATCTGGGGTGGATGATATGGTGCTGGGTTTTGATACGGACGCAGATGATTACATAGGGAAGCCATTTAATGCGCAAGTGCTCATGGCTAGAATTAATAACCTCATTCGCAAAAAGGAAAAAGTAAGAAATGAGCTTGTCAATGAAGAAGGATCTATCCAAAATCCAGCACTTTCCAACAAAATGGACATAGCATTTATGGAACTGATTCTGGATCAAATAGAGCAAAATTTCAATGATGCAGATTTCAATGTTAATCACATTATCGAGGCAGTCAATATGAGCAGAAGTGCTTTTTATAAAAAATTTAAATCGCTTTCAAAACACTCTATCAACGATCTTATCAAAGTAAAACGGCTAAACAAAGCTGCAACTCTACTCAATGAGAGCTATATGAACATCAGTGAGATTTGTTATGAATGTGGATTTGCAGATCCTTCTTATTTTACCAAAGTTTTCAAAGAACATTATCACATCACACCAAAAGATTATCAGCTTCAAATGTACACCCAGAAAAGGTCTTAATTTTTTAGTGCAATATTTGGACTTTCCCCAATATTATATCAAGCTGATTATCAATACCCTTATAATGTTTGGACAAATTAGCCATTTATTTAGACAAAATTACTAGTCCAGAAGTAGACACATCATGTAGTTTTAACTTCGAAAAATGAATCAGGCCTCTTTCGTTTTGTCTACCACCTAATCATATGAGATGGTTGATTAAAATTCAAATCACATTTTTTAAAAATTAAGCTACATGAAAATGAAAACAACACAGTTTTTGGCCAAAGGAAGAAACTTTCTGGCCGGATGCTTGGCGATCATGATCGTCAATCAAATACAAGCACAACAAATCTGCAGTAATTCTACAGGAACCAACAATGGCTTTTATTATACTTGGTGGAGTGACGGCCAGGGTAGTGCGTGCATAAACCTGGGCTCTGGGGGAGCCTATAGCACATCCTGGACCAATGTTGGAAATTGCGTAGGTGGTAAAGGTTGGCAAACCGGTACCAATACAAGGATTGTTGGTTACAATGCTGGATACTTCAACCAAAGTGGAAATACCTATTTGGCATTGTATGGCTGGACCACTAATCCACTGGTTGAATATTACGTTGTGGAAAACTGGGGTACTTGGAGACCTCCGGGAGCCTCATCAGTTGGAACCGTTACCACAGATGGAGGTACTTATGACTTATATAGGACTCAGAGAGTGAATCAGCCTTCCATTCAGGGCACTGCTACCTTCTATCAATATTGGAGTGTTAGAACATCCAAAAGAGCTACTGGAAGCAATGCAACCATTACTTTCGCCAACCATGTCAATGCATGGGCCAATAGAGGTTGGAATCTAGGAGCCCATTCTTATCAAGTCATGGGAACAGAAGGTTATCAAAGCAGTGGAGGTTCGAATGTAACTGTTTGGGATGGAGGATCAAGTTCAGGCGGCGGTGGTGGTACTGGCGGCGGTACCGGATCTATCAATTATACTGTGAGGGCAAGAGGTACCTCAGGAGCTGAGCAAATCACCCTTAGAATTGGGAATACCAATGTTCGCACTTGGACCTTGACTACCTCTATGGCCAATTATAGTGTATCAAGCTCTGTAACTGGTGGTATCACCATCAATTACAACAACGATGCGTCTGGAAGGGACGTGCAGGTAGATTACATTACTGTGAATGGCAGCACTAGGCAAGCAGAAAACCAATCGGCAAATACAGGAGTTTGGCAAAACAATTCCTGCGGAGGCTCCTACAGTGAATGGATGCATTGCAATGGATATATCGGCTTTGGCAATTCCAATCGTGAAATCAAAACCGTTATCGAATCAAAAGGCCACACAGCATTGGAAGATGTAAACATATATCCCAATCCAACAACAGATATGCTATTTGTAGATGTTTCGCCCACCTCTAAAGGAAATGGCAAGGCTTTGGTTTTTGATATCAAAGGCAGTATGGTAAAATCCTTTTGCATTGATGCTGGACATAATTCTTTCAATGTCGCTGATTTGCAAATAGGAACTTATTTAATTAAAATCTCTGTCGATGGAGAAGAATTAACAAAGAAATTTTTAAAACAAGAATAACGATTTTCCATTTAGAAACGCTTTACATTGGGCCTGCCGTTAAATCGGCAGGCCTTTTTTATTTCTACCAAGTATATTTTTTAAAACTAATTCTATACAATGGAAATCAAATATTGCTTCGCACAACCTTTACTTACTAAATCCACATAACAATGAATATACCATTTGAGCCGAACATATTTGGAATTAAATTAAACATCCATCTAATATTAGAATATCTGGCCTTCTTTATTGCATTCAGGTATTATTTTAGGTTACGCAGATTGACAAATGACCAGATATCAAATACTAATCGGCTTTCAATTATACTAGGCGCAATTGTAGGAGCATTTGTAGGTTCGAGGCTTATTGGTTATTTAGAAAACCCATCTATATCATTGAGCGCTGATCACATAGTTCAATTGATTAATACTAAATCCATTATGGGTGGGCTTTTTGGAGGATTAATAGGAGTTGAAATTTCAAAAAAAATTATTAATGAAAAACATTCTTCAGGTGATCTGTTTACCTTTCCAATCATAGTTGGGATATTCATTGGTCGCATTGGATGTTTTTTAACTGGAACCAAAGAATTTACCTATGGAAAGGAAACAAACTTTATAACGGGGATGGATCTGGGAGATGGACTTATGAGACATCCAACTGCATTATATGAAATTCTTTTTATGGCCTTACTTTTCATTTTCTTGAAAAGTATTTCACTCTATACCAAGAAAGAAAGTGGATTATTATTTAAAATTTTCATGATTACCTACTTTGGATTTCGTTTCTTTATAGAGATTATAAAGCCAAATGTGTTTTATGTTTTTGGCTTAAGCAGTATTCAATGGCTTTGTATTATTTGCTGGATGTATTATATGACAACAATTAAAAAATTGTATCGCATGCCTACTAGAAATTATACTTATTACGATTACACCATAAGTTTATGCCCTACGTGCTTAAAGCGGATTGATGCTAAAATTGTGTTTGAAGATGGCAACGTGTATATGATGAAAAGATGTCCTGAACATGGAAATTCTAAAGTAATAATAGCAGACGATATTGCCTATTACAAAAACATCCGGAACTACAACAAGCCGTCTGAAACTCCATATAAGTTCAATACAAAGACTCATTTTGGATGTCCATATGACTGTGGACTTTGTCCGGATCATGAACAACATTCCTGCCTTACGATCATTGAAATTACAGACCGATGCAATCTAAGCTGTCCAACCTGTTATGCCGGGTCTTCGCCAACACATGGACGACATAGGACATTTACCGAAGTGAAAAAAATGTTGGATACCATTGTTGAAAATGAAAAGGAACCTGATGTAGTGCAAATCAGCGGCGGTGAACCGACACTTCATCCACAATTTTTTGAAATTCTTGACTATGCAAAAACACTTCCTATAAAACACATCATGGTGAATACAAATGGAATTGAAATTGCCAGGGATTTTGAATTTGCCAAACGTTTGAAAACCTATTCGCCGGATTTTGAAATTTATCTGCAATTTGATTCCTTTAAAGAAGAAGCATTGGTTTCATTGCGAGGAGCCAATTTGGAAAAATCAGACAGAAAGCTCTGGAAAATCTCAACAAATTAAATCTCTCAACCACGTTAGTAGTTACCTTACAAAAAGGACTTAATGAAGATGAAATAGGTAAAATAATAGAATTTGCGCTTAAACAGGAATGTATCAGAGGAGTGACTTTTCAACCGACACAAATTGCAGGCAGGCTTGAAAATTTTAATCATGAAACCGACAGAATTACCCTCACAGAAGTCAGAAGAAAAATATTAGAACAAACAGAGATCTTCACTCCTGATGATTTAATACCGGTGCCATGCAATCCTGATGCGCTGGTCATGGGATATGTGCTAAAGGTGGCAGGAAATAATATTCCACTCACCAGATATATCAATCCAACTGATTTACTCGATAATAGTAAAAATACCATTGTTTACGAGCAAGATGAAGCACTACAACGCAAAATGTTTGAAATATTTAGTACTGGAACATCCACAGATGTAGCCTCATCTAAATTGCATAGTTTACTTTGCTGCCTTCCATTCGTAGAGAGGCACCAAACCTCGGTTATGACAATTTATTTAGAATAACGCGTTGAGCCATTAAAATAGATGAGAAAAAGATCGTACATATGGTTGAAAACCAGTATATTAAAGGATTATACGACTAATCTAAAATATACCATTATGCGATCTGGAAGGCATATACGAAAGTCAAGGAACTATAAAGAGCATTGCAAAGAATTTTTGTTTTTGAAGAAAATATCCAGAAATCCCAAGATCGCCTAAAATGACAGATCTAGAGGTAATTTTTTAAGTATTACGCTGAATGTTTACAGATTGATTCTGAAAATCTATTGTGGTCAAATTACAAACAGATTATTCAGAGCTATTTCCAATTGCCTCAAGAACAAAATTAAAAAGGCGCAAGCGGTTGATATCCTTGGGGGGCGTAGAAATTTATCTGAGATATTGTGTGCTGGAACTAATTCAAAAATATTGATAATTGATTCAATGCCCAACAGCAGGCTTGTTAAGAGTATAATTCAAAGGCTTAGGCAGTCAAAATTGATGAGGGGGGGGGAGTGCAAATGGGAGGTTGGTTTAGGTTATAAATTCCATTTAATAACCACAGAAACAGGAATTTAAAGATGAGCAAGTCCACGATAATTACTTTTAAAATTATTGGATGATAATCAACTCCTAAAACACGAACTAGTTGGTGATAGAGCTTATATTGGCAAGGCAATTCACTGAGTTTATTTGAAGATCTTGAAATAAAATTAAATGTTCCATTTCGAAGCAATCAAAAGGACTTCAAAATACGAACCTGAAAAGAAAATAATTCGTAAAACGATAGAAGTTATTTTTCACAATACTGTGATGAATTCAACATTAAAAAGAATTATGCAAAGGATTTGAAGGACTTTACACAGATTGTAACAAGGGAGGCAGACTTTTAAGCAATTTATAAACTTTATCAATGGCAAACCAATTAATCAAACCAAACATGCTTTGGCTGCTTAATGGCTCAACGCGTTTAGAATAATCATCATGCAATTCATAGATGCGTATAATTTTGACGTAAGAGCTATCAAAAAATCATGTGTTCATATTGTAAACAAGGACAATAAAATAATACCATTCGAGACCATGAACCTGTTTTATAGAGATGACAAAAAGGAATATTTAGAAATACTCAAAGCACAAGCAATTTAAACTTTTGACAAATGGAAGTAATATTCATAGTCTTATTAATAATATTGGTTATCGGTTTTTGGTTGACACCATTGATTTTGATAATATTAGGTTTAACCAGATTAAAGTCAAGGCCTGAAAATGCAAAAAAGCTTTTCATAATATCTGGTATTATGATATTAGTTGGTGTAGGCTTTTGTGGGGTTTTGTTATCTTGAAAAATGAAGAAACAACGAATAAAAGTACCTTTACAATCTTTATAGATTTGAGCTTAAAAACAAGTTTCAACTTTCAAGTATTCTGAAAATTTAACAACCAAATTTTTCTAAACGAAATTATTAAAATGAAAAATCTATTAATTATTACACTTATTTTTGTACTGAATCTCTATGGGTGTTCTTCAGGAATGACATTTGAAGAACAGATTATCAATGACCTAACAACAAAACTTCCAAGTGGAACATGTGATAATTATCCAAAAGGTACAATAATTTCAAATATTAAGGTCGGTAAAATTGTAGATATCGGCTTAGATGGAATGACTGATGTTAGCTATACACTTACATATGAAATTAATGGGATTAAGAAAGATACTACAAGTGCAATGCTCTATCTTAAAAGAGGATCAAGATATAAATTGGCTGTAATGGGATGCGATTCAGATATTACAAATGATTAAAAACATGAATTTAATTCAAATAAAAATGTCATACCTTAAAGCTGCTGGTTGGATTTTAATATCATAATTAATGAAAGAAATATTTTTAAAGTACATTTGGCAAATTTCCATTTTGATAGGAATTCTGACAGGCTATGGAATTGGCTATCCTTCAGTATTCATTTTCAAAGAATATGGATGGACTGTATTTACGGTTGTTCCGTTCTTTCTTGGAATGATTCCACCACTAATTTATGGCTCAAGAATAGAAATTACAAGAAGAGAGGCGATTAAAATTGGCTTTGCGACATTAGGTCTTTTTTGCTTATCTACACTATTATTTGCAATTGAAGGAATTATTTGTATCATCATGGCTTCGCCACTTATTGCTCTTTGCACTTGGTTGGGCAGCCTCTTGGGATTTTATTTTGTAAAGAAGAAAGAAACAGTTTCTAAGCAACTTTATTCTTTCATTCTTTTGCCTATAATATTCTTAACAATTGACATTGCTTTAAAAACTACGGAGTTTTTAGAAGTCAAAACTGAAATTTATATTAATGCGCCTATTGAAACCGTGTGGTGTAATATCATCAGTTTTGGAAAAATTGATGAACCAAAAGAATTCCTTTTTAAAACTGGTATTGCCTACCCTACACATGCTGAAATAAAGGGGTCAGGGATTGGAGCCGTTAGATACTGTAATTTTACAACCGGAAGTTTTGTTGAACCAATAACTAATTGGGATGAACCGACTTTACTGCAATTTGACGTTTTAGAACAGCCAACTGCGATGAGAGAACTTAATCCATTTTGGGATGTGCATCCTCCGCATCTTGACGGATATTTTCAATCGAAAAAAGGACAGTTTAAATTGACAGAACTAGGTAAGGGCAAAACGAGAGTGGAGGGAACAACGTGGTACAACATACATATTCATCCAGTCCAATATTGGGATTTTTGGTCAAAATATATCTTACATCAAATACATTATAGAGGGCTAAAACATATAAAAAAGGAAAGTGAAAAGTAACGTTATATTATACTCAGGGACCACTTTCATTTCTCCTAATTGTAAATTCATTTCTATCAAATGCATATTTCACAGTCTTAGTGTTATTATTTATAGTAGTCACATTATATTTTTAGAAGAAAATGGATGCTAAATAATTAAAAATGGGCTCAAATCAAGTATCAATTTATTTTAGTTTAAGTGCCTTAGCACTTCTAATTTTAAGTGGAATAACTGCTGTATTCTTAAAAAATGCTGCAATAGACATAACAATACATGACACCTATTTTGTAATTGCGCATTATCATATCTTAATTTTAATATCAGTATTTTTTGGAATATGGGCGCTAACCTACTACATTACACCTAAATTTTTAAAGATTAATCTGAACAAAACATGGAGTAAAATCCATTTTTGGTCTACAATTATCGGTTTTTTAATTCTTGCAATTTCAATGCAATCAGAGAAAATGTCAATATCCCCAAGACGCTACTATAGTTTTGATTCTTACAGACAATTTTACTATCTTAATGTAACAATTACTTTAGTTGCAATTTTACTTTTAGCAAGCCAGCTTATCTATTTCTTCAATGTTATTTATGGCTTAATGATGAAACGAAATTAGAAAACCCTATAAAAATTAATAAAATAATCTTATAACTACTTTTTCAAAGCCTTCAAATTTGGAGCAGCACTGATATAAGAAGAAGCCATTTGTATAGGGCCATTTGTATACCGAGGATAATTGGGGTAAGAACACAAAAGGTATCCTTTCACGTTTTTATCCGTTCCAATTTTTCCACTTTCATCAACTACCAAAGTTTTGGCCGGCGCTTGCTTTTGTTCAACCCACGAAACAAGCAGATCAATATTATGATCCTGGCTTGGTCGGGAATGATTTCTTACTTCAACTGTTTCTCTCAAACCATTCACTGCATAACTTTTTCCAGCTAATCCGTGTCCACCTTGGGGTACGACAAACAGTCTTGCAAAATCATCAATTTTTTTCTTGCCCATTTTATCAATGAGAGATTGGTAATAATCGAGTTGGGCGCCATCGGATGCGAGATTGTCCATGGTTCCAATTGTCATGATAATTTTGCCACCTCTTTTATAGAAAGCTGATAAATCAGGGTTTGTGGCATCCATCCATTTTGAAATTTCTTGTCGTCGTTTTTTGAGAGCACCCCCTTCCACATAGTCCAACGGATTGGCCTTAAGATCCTGCATGAGGAAGCCCGTAACACCAGCAACGCCCAAATGACGGTGCATTGGAGCATTTTCAGCTGCTCCTTCTTGTCCTTTAAATCGGCTGCCCTCGATCAAACCCATTTCATTGGGACCTGTACTGGGTAGCCACATACCAAAGGACTTCACACCATTGGCAAGTGGTGTTTTAAATTTATATGGACTGTAAACTAATTCTAATGTTTTTATTTGTCCATCGGTAAGCTTGGCATCGGCTGAGGCATCATCTGGTGCAGGATCAGTATTTCCTGCCCTCAATCTTGCCCACGGGTCTTTAGGACCATATTTATCTTTAATATTAAATACCGCTCTGGCCGCCATGTAATTATTGATGATTCCATCCGCTAAGCCATCAAGTGTGTCACTTTGACGTAGAAATTCTGTGGCTATGGTTTTTACTTTTGCTGGAGTCACCCAATTGCTTAATGGCTTTTCCTGTATCCGAATCAATTCAGGAGCTAACATCAGGGTTGAAAAGTTCACAATAGGCACGCTGGAAATGATGCCATCATAATCAGTTGGATAACGTTGTGCAACCGTGAGGGCTTCCCTTCCTCCTTGGAGGTAATCATGCCATTCATTCCACCACCACCTTCCTGCATGCCTCGAAGTGACCAATTGGCTGGCATGATGACTCGAAAGTTGATGGGCCATCCCTTTGGATCAACCGGCATAATGGAACCTTCAACCACCCCGTATGCGGGATTTGCACCTGCTGCATCTACCCAACGTGGGGTGTATAAAACTACCGATCCTACAGGTTCGCCAATGGCTGAAGCAGGAATTTCAGTTCCGATCTTTTCAAGATCCGCCTTGGTAATGGTAATTGACGCTGGAGTCGTTTGACCATGTAAAGAAACGCTTACAAATAGATAAGCGAAGAAGAGGAGTATAAAATGTGGCTTATTCATATTTTCTAAAATGATGGCTAAAGTAATTATTTTTTTTGAAAGGAGTTTGTTTCCCGCTGATCTCGCGGATTTTCGCTGAATTCTTTTTCTTCATTCATCTGCCCAATCTGGGTGAGGTTGTTTCCCGCTGATCTCGCGGATTTTCGCTGAGTTCTTTTTCTGCGTTCATCTGCGCAATCTGCGGGAAACTATTTTCCTGCTGAGATTTATTTTGCGATCATTTGCGTAATATGCGGGATACCTTTTCCTAAGATGGTCTAAAAACCTATGTTGCTAGTTTTGTCATTTAATCTAATTAATTTCCTGCTTGTTTTGAATCTTTAGAATAGACCGTAAACTTACTATCAAACGTTTATAAACGTTTAATTACGGATAATTTGAAACAAGTAATAATTTTTTGACTTATTTTTGGATTTTGAAAACCTATTGAAAAGTAAAAAATGAGATACCTAGATCCTAAGAATGACCTAATCTTCAAACGCGTATTTGGAGAGCATCCCAACATCACCATTTCTTTTCTCAATGCCTTGCTGCCACTTGAAGTTGGAAATGAAATTATTTCCATTGAATACATGCAAACTGAATTGGTGCCTGAAAAACCGCATCTAACTAAAAATTCGATTGTGGATGTAAGGTGCAAAGATTTGGTTGGTAGGCAGTTTATCGTAGAGATGCAAATGATATGGACCGATGCATTTAAAGACCGAGTTTTATTCAATGCTTCTAAAACATTTGTACGACAACTACAAAAAACAGAAGATTACATAAAACTCAAAACTGTTTTCGCCCTCTCCTTAATTGATGATATATTCGAAAAAGAAAGTGAGGAGTCCTACCATCATTATAAATTGACCAATCAAACTGATTTAACAAAAACCATTGATGGCCTGCAACTGATCTTTGTAGAATTGCCAAAATACAAATGGAAAAACCTAAATGACAAGAAACTTAATATCTTGTGGTTGCGTTACTTAACTGAAATGGACAAATTGATGGACATGCAAAAAGCAAATATTTCACTTCCTGAAGAAATACTCCAAGCAATGGAGCTGACTCACGAAAGCAACTATACTCCTGAGCAATTGGCTGCCTATGACAAATACATCGATGCCATTCGCACTGAAAAAACTTTGATCGCTGAAGCTGAAGTTAAAGGTGAGGCAAGAGGTGAGACAAGGGGTAAAAGACAGACAGCCATTAATCTTAAAAAATTGGGTTTGCTCACAAACCAACAAATTGCAGATGCAACGGGACTAACTCTTTCTGAGATCGAAGCTCTTTAAGATTCTGGTAAAACATAAACGGTAAACAATTAAACCAAACCACTAAAATCTTAGGTTCAAACCCACACCATTTTGGGTCAATCCTAAATTCAATTCATTGTGCCCAAGGTGGGAGGTAGCCTTGATATCACTATTATAAATATCCACCGCAGTTTGTATGTGTTTTTTTACAGAACTTGCAATGGGAATAGAAACGACAACTAAACCTGCGCCAACACCTGCCAAGGCCCAATTTGGCTCTCCACCTCTTATCAATGCGCCCAACGGATACCCAATCATAAAGCCACCTGCAAATCCTAGGACATTTGCCAGCGTTGTATTTGAATTTGCCTTTCGGATTTCCTTGTATGCTTCGTCATTTGACTTTACAACATCAACCATCTGTTTATAGGAAAGATTCTTATCTCCTTGATGAAATAAATAAGACCTATTTGGGCCCTTTTCCATAGTTAATAATTTTTCACTTCTGATCAAAGAACCATTTTCATAACTTATGCTTTTGACTTTGCTCATTTCCAAACTTGTAAAAATTTCTTTTCCATTTCGATCAATCATAAAAAAAACTTTCAGACTATCGACTTTCAAAATACTACATTCGATGATTTCATCATTTGTGCGAGTTATAATATCTTGAGAAAAGGAGAGGGTTGCCACCGATAAAAAAGCGAGCAATAAATAAATTTTTTTTCATAGCATTGTTTTTTTTCAAAACAAAAGTATTACAAAATTCAGATTAAATTTCTAAAAATTTTAATTAGTTCCATTTTTTAAATCTTAATCAGTTATATAACAAATTTTATTTGATAAGATAATTTTCCAAAAGAGCATTTATTTTTGTATTGGATGGACGTATGCTATCTGATTCTAAAATAATTCCCTCTTTATTAACTATGACAAATTTTGGAATTGCGCTTAGATTAAAAAATGTACTAAATTCAGACTCAAACCCACCCTGATCCCAAAGTTGAATCCAATTTTCTTCTTTTTGCATTTCTTTTGAAATCGACTTTAGGTATTCATAATACTTTTTATCCAAAGAAATAGAAATAACCTTAAGACTATCGTTTTTGAACTCATCCAATAATTTGTAGATATATTCATTTTCCCGCAAACATGGTTTACACCAAGATGCCGTAAAGTCAATTAAATTAACTTTACTAAAAAGTGATTTTAAGGATAATAAAGTACTATCTGCTTTATAAAATTGAAGGTCAGGGATTTGGGTATTATTTAACCTTGATGTGTCTTTAGTGTAAGGATTCATTTCTAATTCGACCATTTCTTCGTTTACATTACTTTTGAACTCAGGAATATAATCTATGCAAACTAAAGTTGTATCTATAGTATAGGTATACTTAGAAGTACTATTAAACAATGATTGGTGTAGGCTTTTTATATTTCCAATTGGAGTAAACAGACTCGAGAAATTACCTATATTTAGATGTTGTTCATTTATAGCTGTCTGATCTATGAGTAACTTATATTCG
Source organism: Saprospiraceae bacterium (assembly GCA_016715105.1). Classification (GTDB taxonomy): domain Bacteria; phylum Bacteroidota; class Bacteroidia; order Chitinophagales; family Saprospiraceae; genus JADKBO01. The sequence goes on from JADKBO010000011.1 coordinate 37,285, forward strand.
ATGTTTAAATTAGAGGTATATCTATAATTATATTCATTATCTTTCCTAATTATTTTGAAGTCTTTCTTATTGACAAGATCTAAAGGGTATTCTAACAATTTAGTGCGAAAATAATAATCCTCCTTATTATTATAGATGTAAAAATTGGTTTCAATTTGTACCGAATGGGTAATTAATTCATTTCTCTTTGAAAAGCTGTAATTAATCAAAGTATCTCCACATACTAAAATGTTACTGTATGGTATCCATCCGAGCAACTACACCTGCTGCACCTTACCTATTGGTAATAAATTAGATAATTCCGACATTTTGGTATCTGGGATTTTCTCTAATACATTTTTCAACCATTCATTTGGATTTACATCATTAGCTTTGCAAGTACCCATAAAGGAATAAATCATTGCAATTCTTTTTGCACCATCATGAGACCCGGCAAATAAGTAATTTTTTCTCCCTAAGGCTAGTGGCCTGATTTTATTTTCTATCAGGTTATTATCTATTTCTAGTCTGCCATCCTCAAGAAGATTGTATAATTTATGCCACTGTGATTGGGTGTAAGACATCGCCTTACCAATTGCACTTTTTGGCAACACTTTTACACATTCTTCCTCGACCCAAGATTTTAAATTATCCAGATGTGGCTTGACTTTGGCTAACCTGTCTAATTTTCTATCTAGGGGATTCATTGATTTATTGGCCCTTTCTATTTCATAGATATTTTTGAAAGATTACTAAGGCATATTCTGCGCGTTTTTTATCATTGCTTAATGCCTCTCATGATAATACCTTCGGGCATGTGCCAAACACCCTGCAATTTGGATTCCTTCCAGTGTTGCAATTTTATCATATACGCCATAGCCATCGCATTGAAGCCACCCATTATAGTTTTCCAATACTTCTTTGGGACCGTGCATACCTCGGCCCTTTCTGTAATCAAATAAAACAAGTCTTCTTTCAGGACTGTGATAAACCCACTGATATCCTTGATGCGTACTTCCTGGTTTGTCGCTATCTAATACTTTAATTGGAGATTCATCAACTTGTAAATATCCACTTGATAATACTTGTCTTTTTAATTCTTCGTACAAGGGCTCTATTAGAGTGCAACAGGCCACAAACCAGTCATTGATTGTGCTTGCGCTTACATTCCAGTCAAATTCCCTTTTGAATATTTGAATCTGCCTGTAAAACGGCAAGTGATCTATAAACTTGCTTACAATTAGATGACTTAACAAACTGGCCTCTGCTATCCCTTTTCTATAGGTCTTGAAGGTAGTTTACCTATGATAATTCCTTCATTTTGGGGTAAAGCGTATTTTGGACGAATAATTCTTTTCTTTACAAGACTGGCCGCAGTGTATTCTAATGTTTCAGGTGATTTCTTCTCCGATTTTTTTCATCCAGTCCATCTTGATCTGGTTCAATTATAACTTCTATGACCGGTAGATGATCAGGAATCTCGTTGCGTCCTTCGTGTTTCTTACTAGGTTTTCCTTTCGTAACTGATGATCTCTTTTGTCTGCTCTTCAACCGGCCCTTGGCCCAGACAAATCTTCAAATAAGCTCAATTGACCAGGTGTAACATTTTCTGTTACAAAACGCTCTTTTAGCACCAAATATAAGCTTGCGCTTTTTTTGTTAGCAAGTAACGTGTTTTTTGTCGTAAACCAACCAAGCTTATTCCACTCATCAACATGACCAAATGTTGGTAGGCTATTTCCTGACTTGGGGATTGTATCACTCCTTGCAAATTCTCAAAAACTCCACGCTCCAATCTTTTACTATACAATGCAAATCCATCCTTATCCCAGCACAACATTTTTACAATCTGTCTATTTTTTCCAAAGAAGACATAAACATCACCACTCAATGGATCATTGTTTAATTCATTGCGCACAATGCCAGCCAAGCCATTATACCCCTTACGCATATCGGCACTTAGAGTATATATGAAAAACCTTTGATGATGCCCACGAGCTCCTTTATCTGAGTAATATTTAGTTTGGTACCCCAGGTTAATGACAATACCATTTGTCAATGTTATAAAAGACACTTTCTGATGAATCTCAACAGGATTTGAAATAGTGATAAACGATTTTGGTAATTCTTTTTTCGAACTTTTACGTCGCCAATAATCCAAAGAACTAGAATGAAATGGTTTATCTATACTGAATTCAGTGGCGGATTTACCTGACAACTTCCATTCTTCAAGCCATGCAGCAATCTGCTCTTTTTTGTATCTTCCCTGCATATTTATTTTTGACCAAAATTAACAGGTCAATAATTATTGGACAATATGGGGTTGCTCGGATGGGTACACTGTATGTTGTATCTAAATGCTCCACAGGTATGCCCGTTGCAATTCCAAATTCTTAATATTAATAGGAAGGTTGGCAAAGTCAAGATTTTCATAATATTTTATACCATCTATCATACCAGTGAAACTCTGGGAAAATAAAGGGCTAAACACCGATAGAAGCAATATAAGACAAGTGTATTTCATTAAGACATAGTTCAATATGGAGGTAATCAAACATAGCATTAGTGATATTATTTTCTAAGAAAATAACAAGCTGTAATATCCAAACGTAATTTCCTTAATTTATTATATTTCGTACTTAAATATCTTCACTCTTTTTGATCCTTAATTTCCCAAAAACAAATCATCATCTAAATATTCATCCAGTTCCTTTTTTATTTTAAGAGATTCCTGGTGTTTTAAAGCTCCTTGTAATAGAAGGAAAAGGATGGCAACTGTAAAAGTAAGTTTATAAAAAGGTAACCTTTGAGACATAAACAGGTAGCTTAAAATGAGTAATACTAATGGAAAACTGGCGATTATTATTGAAACGATTCTGTACTTATTGAATAAAAATCCAGCAACAATAAAGAATAAACTCAAAACGAGTCTTTCAATAAATAGCTCGAAACTAAAAATATCGAGAAAAAATAAACTGATTATCACGGGGTAAAATAAAACCAATGGTAATAAAAATATGATGGCTCTTGTGCGAATGATCACATCCAAGGCTTGGGTATATTTCCATGCTTTACCTGCTGATTTCCCAGAAAACTTTTTCTCTAAATTCTAATTCTTCCTTTTTTCCCCAACCAGGGTAATTCATCTAACATAGTTAAGAAATTAATTGTATTAATAAATAAATCGTTTAACCCAATAGTAGATTTCCATATTAAAAGAAGTACCCTTATTCCTTTTTCTCAGCTTCCAATTTTTCAGTATTGGCTTTGTGTTTTCTACATCCCAGACAATTTTCCATCTACTTATGTATTCTTCAATGGTTCCCAGTCCTACTGTAGATCTACGTTCATTCACTTTTTCTGGTTCTATCAAAGGTGAAACATAATATTCCCCTGTTTCATTATTCCTTCCTATTTGACTTCCATAAATTTGGCGTTTGCCTTGTCTCAATGCAATGCGATCTTCCAAAAGTGCCATACTTGAAGGACTGGCATTGCCCTTTTTAACTGCCTCTTGCATCATGGGTAAATATTTGACCTGAGTTTCTAAATCTGAATGTTGGATCACCAAAAACAATGCACTGCTTCCTTGTCCTCCAATTACATTTGCTCCCAACCAACCTTTTCCATCCAAGATTTTTCACTTTCAAAGATTGACAGAGATCAGTTTCGTTAATCAATTTCAATGATTTTTCATTTCCTCGACTCTCGTCCAAACTTAGTCTCAACACTATCCATTTGCCTGCGATATAGTTGATCTGTTCGATAGATGGTGTCAAAATTGCAACTAAACTTTTGTCCAAATCCTTTTCTGCCTCGTCTTTATTGCCTTTACAATCATCAATAATTTTTCCCATCTAGGGTCTGCATGTAGTGAGTTCAAATCAGGATCTGTTGTTATATGTCCGTAGTTATATATAACTGTGCTCTCAACCAAGTCTCATCAGGTGGTAAAAGCTGGTTCTGTATCATTTGAAAGTGCGTAAGAACAGGCAGCATTATATCTGTCTCCCGGGTAGACTACCTTCAATCTGGTCAAAGGCGTTTTTATAAGTTGCGGCAGATTTTGGATAATCTTTGCTCACATAGTTCCCGGCTTCTTTACAAGTTTCATATTTTTGAGTTTTGACTAATGCCGTAGAGAAAGAAAAAATCAGATTAAAACAATGATGAAATTTTTTTCAAACGGGTATTTCAAAAGTGACAACTGTTGTTACATAAATGATGAATAAATAATAATAAATTCACTTTTAATTTTATAAGCATTATTTACTCATCCCAATTATAATAGCTTAGAAAAATTATTTGGTCTTATTCAAAATCATACGTATTAAATAATACAAATATGTATAATTAATACATTTTCAATGATATTTAAACTTGCCAAATTGATTTCAAAAAATGCGTATTACTCCAAGAAAAATTTTCTATTGCCATTTACAAAATCAAAAGAGAAATGAAAAAGGCGAGACTGGTTTTAAACTATCAGCGATGGAGGTGCAATGGCACTCAATACAGTGCCCTCACTGGCAAATGGATCTTATTTCAGGCATCCATTAGATGATGCAAATGAAGATTTATTAGATTGTGTTAACGAGAATCCGTATGGAGGCCTTCTGCGAATCGGCTCGTGCTGCCATCACATGGAGTCCATGAAAATTTAACACCAATATCCTTTCGCTTATATCAAGAATTTCAAAAACATGGCTCTCAAACACAATGTGAGTCCTGAACACATTGTCATTTTGTGAGTGGTTCTGTGGAAGGGCTTAGGGCAGCTGGCCTTGCTTTGCAAACCTGGAGGTAAACTCATCAGTCCTGATGCACTCCTTACCTTTCTATGATGCAATATGTCTCTAAAATGGGAACAAAGGTGGTCAATGTTCCTGCTAAGACAGATTTGAGTCATGATTTAGGAGCAAATGGCAGCTGCAGTGGACTGAACTCACCAATCTGGTTTTGTGTGCCTTTAACAATCCTAGGGACTTTCATAGGTGCCAAAAGGCTTATTTCTTTTCTAGACGAAGTATCCGTCAAGGTACCTGTTTTTGTAGATGAAGCTTATTATGATTATGTTGACGATCCATCTTATGCTTCGATGATTGATTTGGTAAAAAAGAATTACAACATTATTGTATCTCGAACTTTCTCAAATGTAGGTAAGTACTGGCAAGATTTCGGATATTGAGCGCTTTATCAAGGTGTTGCCGGATGCGTTGAAGGTGTGAGGTTATAGGTTTATTTGTTTATGCGTTTATGCGTTTATGCGTTTATGCGTTTAAAAATAATTAAGATTTACGCAGAACAAAACCTCATTTCCGCAAAAAGCTGACTGCTGACAGCTGAAAACTGACAGCTCGTGTCTCCCGGCCTATTTTGTCAAATCTGAAAGCAATTCATCCAGATTGCCCATCGCCATGGTAAAACCTTCTCTAAAACCTAGTTCAATGATTTTTTGAACGTCTTCTGCCTTTTCGTAAAGAATGGAAATGTTTACAATGGTTTGGTCACCATCAGCTGTGAATATATTTGTCCAGCGAGACCTTGGAAAATCTGTATTGATTTCGCATTGTTCGTTGTAAAAAGCATCCAAAGCAACATACTTTTCAATGGCTCAATTGCTTTGTATTCCAGCCAAACTTACCAATGCCTTTCACCTTCAAGGCTCAACATTGAATAATGCCGTCCCATTTTCCTGAAGATTCAGCTTTTTCGTTTCAGTGCAGTATGGCCTTGGTGCCCACCACTGATCCAATAATTCAGCACTTGATCATGCCTTCCAAACCAGGTCCAATCCACCTGCAAAAACTCTTCGTACTTCAATTGTCTTATCTTCGGTTTAACATTAAAATCAAACAACAAATTTGCATTCATTTTTATATTTTATGATGATAAAAGATTTTCAAGAAACCGATTTGATTGCAAATATACGCGCAACTATTGGTTTCATAAAACATCTTCAAATATTTTCAAAAATAAACGTGATTTGTGCTGAACTTGTTGAATAGAGATAATTGTGAGCCTTTTTTAGGGAGAGCGGTTTCATCTTACATCTGCCGTTTTCAATCAAAAATGTGAGCAGGCAGAGACTGGAGAATCTCGCCACCATAATTTTTCCATTTCCATTTCAAATCCTCGACTTCCGATTTCCGTCTTCCGTCCTCCGTCTTACCTACATACTCTTCAGCTCGTTGACCAAGTCGGCCAAAAGTCTTTTAGCGTCACCAAACAACATACTGGTATTTGGTTTGAAGAAAAGTGGATTTTCGATACCAGCGTATCCGCTATTGATAGGTGATCTTTTCATTACCACTACATTTTTGGCTTTCCAGACTTCGAGCACAGGCATCCCATAAATGCTGCTTCAGAGGATCGTCTACAGCTGGAAGGATTCACCACGTCATTGGCACCAGCCAGTCAAAGCAATATCTGCATTGACTAATTCTTCATTTTGCCTCTTTAGGTAGAAGTGCCTCATATGGAATATCTACTTCAGCCAATAATACGTTCATGTGTCTGGCAGATTCTACGGCTGGCTTTAATTGGATGCACCAAAAACTACTTTTACATGGGTATCAGTCAAATATTGTAGATACATTTTGACGTATTGTTCCCCTTGAGCGACAGCCGAAACCATAACCTGGAATAATGACCACTTTTGTGGGTAATACATCATCTCCAGTATCAGAAGGTGTAACTTCTTTGACAGTTCCTTTGTGGGCCAGTTGCGGCACTTAGGCCACTGCCTGCAAAATTGCCCGCAATGACGTTCCATAAAGACCTATTCATGGCGTTACACATGAGTACAGTTTAAATTGTCCCAGAAGCTCCCACCAAAATGCCTAAAATCATGAATTGGTTGCCTCACGATCAAAACCAGCTGCTGCTGCTGTCAATCCTGTGAATGAAATGAGCAGATTGAGTAAAGAGATTACTACGGGCATATCAGCACCACCAATGGGCGCGACAAATGACCAGCCATAAATCAAAGAAATAACCAGCAAAATACTGACCATGATGTTATTATTCGCACCAGACATGATCACCACTACCAACGTGGCAATGGTAATGGCCAATAGCGCATAATTGATGTATTGATGCCCTTTTACAGCCACCTGACTATCCTTGAGTTTTCCATCGGTACAGGGAGGTAGCTAAAATACTACCTGAAAAATGCAATCGCTCCTACCACCAGCGCAAATAAAGAAGCTGATGCAGAGATTATGAAATTTAGTACGTCAGCGTTGAGGTTGAGCAATTCAGCATATCCTACTAAAACGGCAGAAAGACCACCACAAGACCAGTGAAGAGCCTTTGCAAAACCATCTGAGGCATTCCTGTCATTTCTGCTTTTACAGCACTGCGGTAACCTATAGTGTACCAATAATGAGGAGCCAATAGTCCATGCATATCCGATTGGATCGGTACTGCCTTCTACATCAATCGGATAAATCAATGCAAAATGATACCTGGCGTGGCATAGAAGCCGAAAGTAAGTTTCCTGCTCTTGCCGTTGCCGGATCGCTTTGTTTTTCAATCCAAAATTAAACCTACAGGGGCGGCTATTAAAAAGCCAATATCTAATAAAGCCTTCGCATTAGTCCT
>JADKBO010000012.1 GCA_016715105.1 Saprospiraceae bacterium
TTGCTGTGAAGATGTTGGCCATTGGTGATCAGAAGTTGGAAAAATTGGCTTTGACTGATCGGGTGACTTTGGAAGCTGGTGATAGTGAGGCCATGCGATACGAAGAGGGACGGTTTGACTTGGCCATGTCTTCGTTTGGGGTCCGTAATTTTGGAAATCTGAAGAAAGGTTTATCAGAAATGCATAGGGTGTTGAGGCCAGGAGGCAGGATTATGGTTTTGGAATTTTCCAGGCCGAGGGTGTTTCCCATAAAAAACATGTTTAATATATACTTTAAATATGTTCTTCCCGTTATAGGGAAACTTACATCAAAAGATCCAAGAGCATACAAGTACCTCTACGAATCAGTTCAACAATTTCCTGATTTTGAAAATTTTACCAAAATTTTGGAAGAAGTTGGCTTTAAACATTCATCATACAAACCTTTGACTTTCGGCATATGCACCGTTTATTTGGCTACAAAATAGTTTTTACCGTAGTTTCCTTGTTTTGTTTTACCATGACGATGCAGGGCCAGTTCAGTGCACGGGACAATGTCAATTATCTGGATTTTCAGAGTAAACGGTACTATTTTGGAATGTCTTTTGGGGCAAATTTTTCCAAATTTCTCGTCATACAGTCCAATGCCTTGATTACCGATGAACAATTACAAATCGTGGAAAGCGCGCCTCAGGGTGGATTCAACATTCATTTGATCAGCAATCTCAAGATGGGTGAATATTTTGACTTTAGATTTAATCCGGGATTTGCCTTTATGTATCGCTCATTGATCTATAACAATAGTGCCAAAAAGGAGATAGAATCTGTTTATTTTGAAACTCCTTTTAACATTCGGTTTAAATCAGCTCCTTATAAAGACAAACGCGCATTTGTCATGGCAGGTGTAAAATACGGTTATGATGTAGCGAGCAATAGTAAATCTCGTAGAAGTGAAAATCTCATCAAGTTGTCACCACATGATTTCCAATGGGAAGCAGGCATTGGAGTACAACTGTATTATCCATTCTTTATTTTCAGTCCAGAAATCAAAATCTCACGCGGGCTAGGTAACTCCTTGATTTACAATAGAAATCTACCAGAAAGCATTATTTTGGATAAGATCAATTCGTCTATAGTGACTATATCGTTTAATTTTGAAGGGTAGATTAACTCAGAAGTACTACTAGTTCCCAAGCACCAATCCAACCAAATCTTTAATTACGGACAAAGTTTGTCATATGTAAAAACGTGTTTGTTTAATTCTGTCCACTTCATTTCGGGATACATTTCTTTGATCTTATCACAGTCTTTGAAAAGATGAGTCATTTCTTCTTCGTAATTTTTCTTTTCTAATTTGAAGGCTACTTCCTCTCCAACCTTTACTAAATAAGATTTAGCATCGCCACCAGCAAGGGTGACAGGGCCAATGCCAAAAGACATTGATTCTTTTGCAAGAGGGTCATTGAAAACTTTGATTTTGGAGGCAGATGCAGGGTTTAACAATTGAAGGAGGACCGTATATTTCTTTTTCTTAACAACTACATCGGTAGTTTCAAAGTAAAAGTATCCGTCCTTTACCAGAGACTTATTGGCTGATGCGTCTTTGGACATTTTATTGACATCACCAACTACACCATAAGCATTTGTAAATTTACTCAATCCTGTGGGTGGCAAAAATGCAGATTTAATTTCCTCTGGCTTTAATTTCACTTTTTTACCATTTGCTTTGATTTCTACAAAGTTGATCATTCCTTTTTTACGATCTACGTCTTCGATACGACCAACTAATTCAGTTCCATCTGTGAGAGTGACAAAGGCGTCTTTGTTGTCAGTAAATCGAGTTGCTTCTTCTAGAAAATCTGATTGAGCAAATGAAAATTGCACCATTAATAATAGGCAAAAAGTGGTAAGTAGTTTTTCATTGTAATTGGATTGACATTAAAAAGGATTGGATTAATTACCTTGGAAAAATTCGAAGTTAATTAATTAGTCATTTTTAATAAGGTTAAATTTAAAATTTCAAGGTAAAGATATAAAATTAATATTTAGATGTATGTAAATATTAATTTTAATCAAGTAATATTTGAACAAAATTTTGTTTTTACACGATCCTGCAACAAAAATTTATTGTTTAAATGATTTATCTAAGTGTATAAAATAAAAAACATCATAAGTAAAACCGCACAGGATCTACTTATGATGCTTAAAATTTATCAGAAAACACCCTTATGGCATTCTCAAAAGCATGTATCTATTCTTTCACACGTCCAACCGTCAACTCAGACATGTCAGACTTTACTTTTAACAAATCTTCAGAGATGAATTCACAAACATTGTGAATAACAAAATCTTGAATTGCTACATCGAAAGAGATTTCTTTATCGTCAATTTTACCGTTTGTCAATTCAATCTCACCAAAAGAAGAAGTAACGGTTCCTGTCAATGCGGTGCCATCCTTCTTAAACATAAATTCTAGTTCAAATGTACCTTGTGGACTTTCTGCGGTTCCCTTCCATTTTCCTGAAATGTCTTGAGAGAAGCCTGTGATGGTAAATGCAAATAGTAGCGCGGCAGCGAATAATAATTTTTTCATTATCTTTTTATTTTAACTTTTCGAATCAAAAATCAATAATACGAATATTTTGTATTACTGGTTTAAACTCCAAAAGAAAAAATGGTCTCTAGCTAAGTTTTATAGACGACCAACCTTTAAATGTCGACAAAGTATAACCTTCTAGTGATTCTCCTTGATGTAATCCCTGTACCAATGGTAGGAAGTTTTGGGCGTGCGTACCAATGTTTCAAAATCCACGTGGACTAAGCCAAATCTTTTGGAATAACCCAAAGCCCATTCAAAATTATCCATGAATGACCATGCAAAGTATCCTTTGAGTTTGGCCCCTCGAGCGATGGCATTGGCGCATTCTTCCAAATACCCGTGCAAAAATTCTACTCGACCTGGATCAGCTGATTCGCCATTGACCACTTCTGCGTCAAAACTGCAACCATTTTCTGTAATGTAAATATCTGGATTCCCGTAGCGATTGGCAATCCAAACCAATAACTTTCTGCATCCCCATGGAACGATGCTCCAGCCCATTGAAGTCTGTCCCCATGCTGGATCAACAGATAAAATCACGTCTTGATCTTCTGAAATACCGCCATTGCCATAAACTGATTGTTCGACATCTGCGCTGTGGTCATCGTTTTTGACCATCATGGTTGTGTAGTGATTGAGTCCAAAGAAATCGGAGGAGCCTTTGAGCATTTCCTGTTCTTCAACGGTGAAAATGGGAAGTCTATCTCCCACTCTATCGATCATGCTTTGAGGGTAATTCCCTTTGTACACCGGGTCCGCAAACCACCCGAGAAAAAACTCCAAAGCTCGCTCGGCCGCTGCTATGTTATCTGGATGATCATCAATGGGCTCTCGCCAATCGCAATTGTTGGTAATACCAATCACACCACTTTGTGTTTGCTGATATTTTTGACGATATATTTGCACAGCTTCTGCGTGGGCCAAAAGGAGATGATGCCCTGCGAGGTAAGGAGCACTGTTGGATGTTATGGCAGGTGGAAATACTGCTTGGCCGTAGCCTAAAATTGCAACAACCCATGGCTCATTGAGCGTAATCCAATGTTTGACTCGGTCACCAAAGGCTGCAAAACAAATGTCCGCAAAGTTTTTAAAATGATCAACGATCTCTCTACCCAACCAGCCATCGTGCTCATCCTGAAGTGTTTGCGGTAAGTCCCAGTGATAAAGTGTCACCCAAGGGGTAATGCCATTAGCCAATAAATCATCTATCAGTTTATTATAAAAATCGATGCCTTTTTGATTGACTTCACCATAACCTTGAGGCAAAATCCTTGTCCAAGCGATGGAAAATCGATAAGCCTTGACGCCTAAGTCAGCAATCATTTTTACATCTGAACTGCTCATATGGTAATGGTCACAAGCGACGTTACCATTTTCATCATTCATCACATTGCCAGGCTTATTTGAAAAAGTATCCCAAATAGATAAACCTTTTCCGTCTTCATCAAATGCACCTTCTATCTGGTAAGCACTCGTAGCTACACCCCAAATAAAGTTTTCTCCAAATTTACTCATACTGTTTTTCTTGTTGGACTGTTTTATTTTAGCCGGTCTAGAAAGAGATTACAATGGATTTTTTACGTCCAGTGTGATTGTTCTCTTTTCTTTTTTCGAATTCCAAATATCCGCCGTAGTGGCTTGTTTTGGATAGGAAATGTATTTGGAAGATTGACTCAAATAACCATTTCCGTTGTATAATTCTGAGGTTAATAAAATTTTATTGCTTGCGTCTTTGAATTGAATTTTTAAATCATTCTCACTGACTTTTACAATAGGATGCTGACTCAATGCATTAAAGCCTTTGATAGGGCCATCATAGTTGGTCATGATGTAAGACAGTTTATTGCCCTTTTGAATGGCAGCCAAACTTCTTGGTTCACATTTTAAATCCAATCCTGACTGGTCCATCGGTACTACAGAAAAATTACCCTTACCATCGCCTTTTAATAAAGTGCCAAATGAAGCGTCCAATTTTCCAATTGTCAATTCTGTGCCATAGTTATTGCCAACCAACAATACATCTAGCTGCCCATCATCGTCAAAATCTTGGATTTGAGATCCTAAAACAGATGAAAACTGTGCTGCTGTTGGTAATGGTTTAATTTCAAATTTACCATTGCCCATATTGATCAAAACAACTGATAGTAGATAATTCGCCTCAACTACGTATGCATCTTTTCTAAATTCCTTGGTAACAATGCTCTCAATTGGAGCTTTAGCCAAACTGCTGTAATAAATAAACTTTTTCCTCAATCCATTGAGCTCCTTGACGAGGTCTCCTTTTACATGATATGGAACTTCTTGATAAACGCCTTTTTGATCTTTGAAAAAGGTGGTTGGAATAAAATCGTATGATCCATTTTCATCGAAGTCTTTGCTGTAAACTCGTATGGGTCGATCACTACTTGCTTTCAAAATTGAATTCTCTCCATAATTTCCAACCACATAGTCTATGTCGCCATCATTGTCAAAATCGGCTCCATTGATACTGTTCCACCAACCTTTCAAATCATTCAAATCTTTATTGGGTGTGTAGACCAGTTTACCATTCGTGTTTTTATAAAATGAAATGCCGCCAAAATCTCCAACTGTAATCAGATCAACCGATCCATCATTGTCATAATCTGACCACAAGGCATCAGAAATCATCATTTTAGAGGCTTCAAATGGTTTATTGTCTTTTGTGAATTTGATATTGCCTGGTGTACTTTCATTGGTCAAAAGGAAAGACTCTTCGGCCATTGGGAACTTATAAGTGATGGCTTTACCACCGATAAATAAATCAATGTCCCCATCTCCATCATAATCGCACGCTTTTACACAAGCTGTTTGCATATTTGGAACTGGTAATTTATCTGAAGCGTCCTGAAAAATACCGTTATTATTGATTAATAAAACGTCTTTGAGTTTTGGATCATCGTTATTGTATTCATTTGAACCACAACCAATGTATAAATCCAAGTCCGCGTCTCCGTCTATGTCAACAAAAAGTGGCGCTAACTCTTCTTTTGCAACATCAACAGGCATAGCTGTTGATTTTTTAAATCCAGTACCAGAACTTATATACAATGTTCCTTTTCTGTCTCTAGATCCGGTAATGTAGAAATCGTCGTTTCCATCTTTGTTTACATCACCGACCGCAACACCAGGACCTAAATTTGACAACTTTTTGAGCAATAATGGGTCTGAATTGAAGTCTATATAATCCTGTTCTGAAAAAGTATCTTGAGGTATGGTAAGGTTTTGCGTAAATATTGGAGACATTTCCTTTTTAGCAAAATCATATGGTGCCACTTCTACCTTACTGCGGTCAAGAACCAAGGTCTGATTTGATTTTACGTTTTGAAGTTTTGTTACCTGGTGGTCAGGCCAGATGACTTCTAAATTCACCAAGGAGTCCTTGCCCAATCCTAGGTAAACTGTGGAAGAAACCACGGATAAATAGCCTCGAGAGGTGGTATGTTCATATGTACTGGAAATATTCGCTGTCGAATAATTGATGATGGTTCCTGTTGCCTCCAAATTGGGTTTTACCCCTTTGAGGTCTATTTTGAGGTAATTGTTTTTGCTTTGTTCTGAGAGGTGATTTTCATAAACATGGGCTACATCATCAATGTTGTTGACAATGTAATCGAGATCACCATCATTGTCCAGGTCTCCATATGCTGCACCATTTGAAAAAGAAGGAAGTTCTATTCCCCAATCTTCGGTCACATTTTCAAATTTGAGGTCGCCCGTATTGCGATAGGCGTAGTTTTTTAATTTAACGATGGGAATTTTGGAAAGAATTTCCTTTTTGTCATAATAGGCAGTGTACTCAGATTGGTAGTCCATGAAGTCTTTGTCAGTGATATCCTTTGGAAAACCATTGGTGATGATGATGTCTCTAAAGCCATCGCCGTCAAAGTCAGCCAATAAGGGAGCCCATGACCAGTCAGTGGCTTCAATACCAGAAAGCATGGCAATGTCTCCAAATAAAGGATGGCCTCTTTCTGGACTTACGCCATTGTTGTATTGCAATACATTTCGGACAAATTGAAAAGTATAGTTGAAAGAATTGTTATTGATGTAATTGGTGTAATTATTGGACCCCATCATAGTTTTTTTCCTGTAATTATCTTCAGGAAGCATGTCTACCGTGAGCACATCTTGGAGTGCGTCGTTATTGAAATCTGCAACGTCAATTCCCATTGCAGAAAAACTTGTGTGATTGAAATACTCGTTGATTTTATTTGAAAAGGTGCCATTTTTATTGTTGATATAAAGCACATCATTGGATAAAAAGTCATTGGTGACGTAAATGTCTTTATACCCATCTTTATTGATGTCAAAAACATTAAAACCTAAACTATATCCTGCCTCAACAATTCCAGCTCCTTGAGAAACATCTGAAAAATAAGGATGTCCCTTGAGGCTATCCCAGTTATTTTGAAATAACTTATCTACTTTAGGTGAATTTAATACTTCTTTATTGGTATATCGTGCAAAATCATTTTTATCCATTTTGTTATTGATGATGAATAAATCTAAGTCACCATCATTATCGTAGTCAAAAAAGGTGGCATTTGTTGTATAACTGGTGTCGGCAATTCCATATTCAGATGCAGATTCTTTGAAGCTGATTTTGCCATTTTCAGTTTGGTTGATGAACAACATATTTTTGCGATCTTCCGGATTTTTGTGAGTAGATGCGGTCACATAAATGTCCTTCTTACCGTCCTGATTTACATCGGCAACAGCTATTCCTGTGCACCACCTACCTTTGGTACTAAAACCACTGCCTTGTGTAATATCCTCAAATTGAAGTTTTGATTTGTTTTTGTAAATCTTACTTTCCACCATATTTCCTGTAAAGACTACGTCTTCCAAACCGTCATTATCAAAATCTGCTAGAGCAACACCACCGCCGTTGTAGATGTATTCATAGTCAATGATGTTCATCGAATCTGATTCAGTGATCGTATTTTTAAAATCAATACCAGATTGTTCTACATTCAACAAACTAAATAAGCTAGATCCGTCTTTTCCTTTTTTGTGCAGGAAAACAAAAATATGATCGTGAAGAAGCAAAAGGTTTTTATAAAAAATTTCATTTTATAAATCTATTAAAAACTATTTAATGAATGATGTAGGTTCAAATACAAGGGTCGAATTATTGTTTCGAGCAACAAACAATTTACCGTCAAAAAATTGAACGTCTCTTACTTCACCTTGAATTTTCAAACCACTTTCCACTGCATTGACAAAAGTAAACTGCTTGTCTTTTCCACCTTTGAAATATCCACCGTTGAAGCCATCAATTCTTCCTACTTCTGGTTTTAGGCGATAAAAATTCCCCCCAAGAAATATATCTTTCAAACCATCTCCATCATAATCGCTGATGTCTATTGCAAATACAGCAGATAGTTGAGCTTCAACAGGCAGTGGCACAAAATTCAATACTTTATTATCATTCCAAATGATACCACTTGAAAAAGTTTTACAAATGTGCTGTTCTGACTTATCAAGCAGATCTTTGTCTATGAGGTCAGCTACTTGTTTGTTAGCATATTCGCTATACAACAAGTTTTTCTTTTTGAGATAGGGCAATTGGGCCATCAAATCCTTTTTAGAAGCAAATGGATAAGGCTTTGTATCTTCCGGGCCGTACCATTCGAGGATAGATTCAATTTTTCCGTTCTTATCAAAGTCATTGACGTAGAGTTTCAATGGACGCTCTACAGTTGCCTTGAATCTGAAATTTTCGCCCCAGTTTCCAACCACAAAATCAATATCCCCGTCACCATCTAAATCATCTTGTTTGATCACGTTCCACCACCCTTCTGAATTAGTAAGGCTCTTTTTAGTTCCAAGTTTTTTGCCATTTTCATTGAGCAAATAAGTGATGGGCATCCATTCACCAACAACAACCAAGTCCTTCCATTTATCTCCATTGAGGTCTACCCATGTAGCATCTGATACCATTCCCAAAGTACCAATGGTCTCGTCTGTTAAATCAGTCCAACTTTCGCCATCATTGCGCATTAACCAACTTCTTGGGGTAGAGCCATAAACACCAGGAATGGATTTCGCTCCTATAAACAAATCGTAATCATGGTCATTGTCAAAATCACAAGGGACAACGCAGCCAATATTACCAGCTACGTATGGACCAAGCATGTCGGGTACAAAATTGCCTTTGCCATCATTGAGATAAAATCTCGACGTAAAAGAAATTTCGCCTCCTTGATATTCATTACCACCAAGCGCAATGATGAGGTCTAAGTCGTTGTCTTGATCAATGTCAAACAAAGCGCCGGCGACTTTATCACTTATTTTGTCCAGTTCAAAAGCTGGCTGATCTTTCAATTCAAATTTTCCATTTTTTTGAATGTAAACACTGGTTTTTTGACCTTTAGCGCCTAAAAGTATGATGTCATCTTCATGGTCTTCATTGAGGTCCCCTTTCAAAATTTTGGGGCCCATATTGGAAAGCATATGTGGCATCAACCTTTCGTGATCAAAATCATTGTAAAGATTTTCCACGTGCATAAAAGGTGCTTCAAAAACTTCAGCGCTTATTTCTTTAAAGATGTGATTTGGTGTTATGGTAACTTTTGAATCGGTAAAGGGAACATCTTTATAGGTGATCGAGTTCGTCTCATTCATTTTTAAGCTCTTTTTTTCGAGCATGGTAGATTTCCCGTCATACCAGTCTATTTTCATAGAATCTATTTCAACTCCTGCTTCTAGACCAAATATTAAATCATAACTACATGAGGATTGAAAACCTCTGAAAGGTAATTGCTCCAGTATTTGAATGCCCTTTGAGGTGTATAACTGTAATCTTGTTCCAATGGCTCCAGTATTGTTACCCTGTCCTTTTAATTTTATTTTTAAGTAATTACTCTTTGTATTATTTTCGTAGATCATGGCTTCACTGTTGACATTATTGACGACAAGGTCAAGGTCTCCATCGTTGTCTAAGTCTCCGTAAGCTGATCCATTGCTGAAGCTAGGTGTTTTAATCCCCATTTCTACCGCTTTATTTTTAAATTTGAGATTTCCATCATTGATGAATAAATAATTGACTTGTTTATTCAAGGGTAATTTCTCAGCAAATGGTGTGAAATCAGTTTTACCACTTTCTTTAACGACATTTTTCACGAAACTTTCATCCGCTAAAAAGTCAATAAAATCCAGGTCTGTAATGTCGTGGTAAATGCCATTACTTACGAAAATGTCTTTGTTTCCATCGTTGTTAAAATCTGCAATAAGGCTACCCCAACTCCAATCGGTAGCATCCACTCCGGCATATCTTGCAATTTCTTTGAATGTTCCATCACCATTATTGAGCTGCAGACCATTTTGCACAAACTGAAAAAAGTAGGTGCTTTTCATTTTCATGTCTTCCAGGAAATACTCTTCTAAATTGATGGCTGATTTTAGTCGTTTATTAGAAGCAGGCAACATGTCCGTGGAGAATATGTCTAGAAATCCATCATTATTGATGTCTGCAATGTCAGCGCCCATGCTATTGGCTGAGATATAGCCAAAACGATCGGTCAATTCTTCTTTAAAAGTACCATCTTTTTGATTGATGTAGAGGTAATCGCGCTCCCAAAAGTCATTGGAAACATAAATATCCAGATATCCATCATTATTGACATCGCCCGTAGAAACACCTAGTCCAAAGTCTATTTCCCCCGAAAAAATACCACTCTCCTTTGTCACATCAACAAATTTACCACCCTCATTGCGATATAATCTGTCGCCACCCGGAGCTCCATAATTAAATCTGTCTCTGGAAACCACCTGGATACGCTGTGGATCTGTGTAGCTATTGTTTAAGATAAAACAATCCAAGTCACCGTCCCGGTCATAATCAAAAAAAGAAGCGTGTGTGGTAAAACCGTCATCTGCCAGTCCATATTCTGATGCTTTTTCTGAAAATGTAAGGTCACCATTGTTAATGTAAAGCTCATTAGTTCTTTTACCTCCGGCTATTTCACCAGAATAACAGACGTATATGTCTAGAAAACCATCCGCATTGATATCTACCATAGAAACTCCAGTGGACCAAAATCCTTGGCCAGCAATTCCAGCTTTGTCGGTTATATCCTCAAATTTCAATTGGCCCTTATTCAAATAGAGCTTATTTGCTTCTAGATTGGATGCAAAATAGACATCGTCCAGTCCATCATTATTGATGTCACCAATGGCAACTCCACCTCCGTTATAAAAGTTTCGATAATTTAGCACATTGATATCAGGTCTGTCCTTTACGTTATTTACAAAGTTGATGCCCGTTTCTTTACCAGTTCTTTCTGTGAAGGATGTTTCTGTGGATTGACCATCATTTCCTTCTTTACAAGCATTCATGGTCAATATTAAAGTAATAAAGACCAGGTGAATGTATTTGATATTTCTCTGAAACATGCGTGTATTTATTGGCTGCTAAACTAAATTTTAAAGCTCAAAGTCGGCGTGATTTTAATAGATTATTTTGCTGATCCTCATCAATATTAACAACAACATAGATATTAGCGAACTTCCTGATACTGCTAACCTTTGTCTCCTTATTATATTAGGAATAATATGGACCAATTCCTAAAATCAAATGCCTTTTTTTATAAAAACAAAAGAGGGCCATATAAATACAGCCCTCTCTTTTAGATATTAAACAAGAATTCTAAAATTAGAATCCAGTATTCTGTGTTAAGTTTCCTCCAGCAAGATCAATCTGTACTGATGGAAGTGGGAAAGCATAGTGCTTAGCCGCAGGTGCATCTGCACCATCAAGCTCAGCGATTCTTACTTCAACTCCATTTACCATATTGGTCAATTTTGTTTCGTAAGCTCTGTAAGCATTGATAGTAGGCTCAAGAGTTCCCCATCTTCTTAGGTCAAATAATCTGTGACCTTCGAAAGCTAGCTCCAATCTTCTTTCTCTTCTTACTGCATCTCTTGCAGCAGCTTTATCAGACCAAGCTGCAGTGTAAGGTTTAACTTCGTAGTTAGCCCAAGTGATTCTTGCGTCTTTGATATCTGTCAAAACAAGTGGACCACCAACAGGACCTTGAGCACAGTTATCTGCTCTATCTCTGATCATGTTTACCAATTCTCTTGCTCTTTCAAGACTTCCAATTTCAACTTCACACTCCGCAAGCATCAACAATACGTCAGCGTATCTGATGAATTCTACGTTTTTAGCGTGTAATTGGTTAGTAGTCCAACCTGGACCAGCTGCATCACTAGTAAGTTTCATATTCTTTCTAGTGCTGTACATTCCAGCCCATCCACTACCTCTGATCCAAGAATCTTTGTGAAGACCCCAATCAAGATAAGGAACACCAGTACGACCAGCAGTAAAGTCCAATCTTGGATCAACTGGAGTTGTTGCATTCACAGTCAATCTATTAGCATTCCAATTTGCAACTGGCAAACCATTTGCATCCACTTGGAAAGCGTTTACCAAATCCTGTGTAGGTTGGTTGAATCCGCAACATCCAGTGTGTGAATCATTGTGAGGAGCTCCAAGTCTTTCCAAATAGTTTGTGTTAGAACCGTTACCATCACCATCGTTTACAGAAGCTTGGTGAGCAAATAATGATTCTTTATTGTTTTGAGTAGCAATGTTGAAGTTATCAAGATAACAAGGAGCCAACTCAAATCTGTTTGTAGCAACCACTGCATCAAAAGCAGCCTTTGCACCAGCATAGTCTTTTGCAAATAACTTCGCTTTTCCAAGTAAAGCTCTAGCAACAGCCTTATCAGATCTACCAACTTGAGATCTTACATCAGGTAAAAGCGTAACTGCCTTTTCCAAATCTGCAATAATCAAAGGCAATACAGGAACATCATTTTTCTTCCTGAAATCAGCATCTTCTTCGTTGTAGTAAGGGATGTTTACAAATATTTTGTAACCATCAAAGTGATACCATGCTCTAAGAAACAAAGCTTCTCCAGTAATTCTGTCAACAAAAGTTGCAGATCCACCAGCTTCTTTGTATCTGTTTGCTAGTTGAATGGTATTGTTTGATCTCCTTACACCTTCATAAATGGCGCTGAATTTTTCCTGATATTGAGATAAACCTGGATCCCATTTGTACAAACTGTTCTGTTGGAAGTTAGCTCCATCAGAAAGCTCAGATCCTTTGTGTGCATCATCAGATGCATAGTTGAATGTATAATTTGAAGGAGCAGCACCCCATGGGTTACCTTGTCCGTTATAACCATTCAACATTTTATAAACTGAAATCAATGATGCATTCACACCATTTTCATCAGCAGCCAAAACGTCTGATGATACTGCACCTTGTACAGGTGTTTCTAGGTAACTGTCTCCACAAGAAGAGAACATCAAACCAGATACACCAAATGCAAATAAAAATTTAAATATATTCTTCATTTTACTTTTTATTTATTTGATTAAAAATCAGCTACAACACCGAAAGTAAAGATTTTTGAAGAAGGTAATTGACCTATGTCATAACCTGTCCAAATATCGTTAAGGTTGTTTCCTGGTCCAACGTTTGCATTTGACAATGCTGGATCCAATCCACTATAGCCAGTGATCGTAAGAAGGTTTTGACCTTGTGCATAAACTTTCAATTTGCTCAAACCAACTTTGCTTGCAGCAAAAGGAATGGTGTAACCAACTTGCAATTGACCTAATCTTAAATAAGAACCATCTTCAACATAATAAGAACTTGCAAATCTAGATCCAGTATCAGCAGCATTCAATTTTGGAGTGCCGTTGGTACCATTTTCCAAATAATAGTCTCTATGTACGTTAGCGAAGAATTGTCTGAAGTGAGTAAATACTCTTGTATAGTTGAAAATGTCATTTCCATATGATCCAACTAAAAATGCATTCACATCAAATTTCTTGAAAGATACGCCTAAGTTCAAACCACCAAAAAAGTCAGGGTGAGGATTACCAATGATGTCATAATCAGAGTCATTGATCACTTTATCACCGTTTAAGTCTTTGAATCTCAAACCTCCGATAACTTCACCTGGATTTTGCTCAATTGCATCCAAGTCTGCTTGAGTTTGGAAAGTACCATCTACTACGAAACCTCTGAATGAAGAGATAGGGAATCCAACTTTGTTGATATTGATGTTTGTTGACAAACGGTTATCAATAACACCTTGTTGTCCGTTTGGATAGAAGAAGTCAACAGCATCATCAACTTTTAAGATTTCGTTTACGTATCTACCTAAGTTCAAGTCAATGTTGTATGACAAGTTTTTAGAGATATTGTCTCTCCAAGTAATTTGGAAATCAAAACCTGTGTTTTGCATAGATGCAACGTTTCTAAATGGAACAGTTACGAATCCAACAGTACCAGGAAGTGCAGAGTTGTAAAGAAGGTCATTTGTTTTTCTTCTATAAACATCTAATACAACACCAAGTTTGTTGTCTAATAAAGTTGCGTCAATACCGATGTTTGCAGTTTCTCCTTCTTCCCATTTGGTAGGTGAGTTAAGTGCGTCAGTACCAATCGCTGTCAAGTGATAACCAGTTGTTGCTGAGTTGTTTGATCCATCAATTGAATAAAATGCAGAACCGATAGAACCACCCCATCTGTCAACGAAGTTGTAATCTGGAATTGCTTGATTACCAGTTTTACCCCAGCTCAATCTCAATTTCAAATCATCAAACATACCGTCTTTCATGAAGTCTTCACCGCTGATTCTCCAAGCAGCAGAAACCGCAGGGAATACTGCATATCTGTTTGCAGGTGAGAATTTTGAAGATCCATCTCTTCTTACAGTAGCTGACAAGAAGTATTTGTCATCCAAAGAGTAATCCACTTTACCAAACATAGAAAGTAATCTGCTTTGGTTACCATTAGAACCAACTTGTCTAGTATCTGCTTGGCCAAAGGCTGCATTTAGGTACCAGATATTTGGATCTATTGAGAAGTAATTATTCAATGAACCGTTAAGGTTTCTTGTTTTAGAATCTTGTGACTCATAACCAAGTAATACACCGATGTTGTGTCTTTCAGAAAGTGTTTTAGTATAGTTGATTGTATTTGAGAAAATAGTACCATAAGAAGTTCCGAAATACTCACTAAAGTTTTGAGCACCTTGGTTTTCTTGGTTTTCAGGAGTTCTGAAAGAGAAGTTAACTCCATTGTAGTTACTCAAGTTTACGTTGTATGAAGTTCTGAAAGTAAGACCTGTGATAGGAGTGATTTCAGCATAAACGTTACCCAAGATGTTATTTGTAAAGTTGTTATTGTCTTTACCTCTGTATAACATAGCAACTGGGTTAGAAGAGTTACCTGTATTTGCAGTTTTAGAACCACCAAATGAGTTTCTGTTTCCATCAGCGTCTACAGAAGTTCCTTCGTCATAAACTGGGATGATTGGAATTGTTTTGTAAATCTGTGATGCAGCACCTTGCTCAGACTGCTGTACACCGTTTACTCTGTTTGTACGAGCAAAGTTTACGTTTTCACCAACTTTCAACCAATCAGTGATTTTGTAGCTTGAGTTAGCTCTTACAGTGTATCTATCAAATTTTTGATAGTTGATGTAACCTTCTTGGTTCAACAAACCAGCACTAATAGCATAAGTTGATTTGTCAGTACCACCAGAAATAGATAAAGTGTGGTCATTAACCAAACCTGTTCTTGTCATTTCATCCCAGAAGTTGGTTCCAGAAGAAGTTCTCATGATTGGATTATTAAACCTGTCATAAGTTCCTGGATCACCATTGGTTGCAGGGAAAATGAATGTAGTCAATTTATCATTTTGGATATAAGAAGGAAGCGCTTGACCACCATTGGTGAAAAATTGCTTACTCATGTCCAAAAATTCATTGGCATCAGTAATCAAGATATCTCCCCAACCTTTAGTATCTCTAGCACCAGAAATAGAACCAGAATAAGTCAATTTTGGCTTACCTGCTTTTCCTTGCTTAGTAGTGATTACAATAACACCATTAGAAGCTCTAGAACCATAGATAGAAGCTGTAGAAGGATCTTTAAGAACTTGCATAGACTCGATGTCATTTGGGTTCAAGTTAAGGTTACCTTTGTCTACAATTTGCACACCATCAATGATGTAAAGAGGGTCATTGTTTCCGAAAGAAGAAATACCCCTGATTCTAATGTTTGCCGCATCTCCAGCTTGACCAGAAGTTGACATAGTCACACCTGCAGCCCTACCTTGTAATTTTTGCGCAAAAGAAGAAGCCACAATTGTCTGGATATCTTCTGCTTTGATTACAGCAACAGATCCAGAAATGTCTCTTTTTCTTTGAATTTGGTAACCAGTTACGACTACCTCATCTAGAACCTCAGCATCTACTTCGAGGTTAAGATTGAATGTTCCACCCTGTCCAACTGCAATTTCTTGAGTCTTGTATCCAGTGAAAGATACTTGAATGGTTGAATTTGCCGCCACGCTGAGTGAATAAGATCCATCAATGTCTGTGATGGTTCCATTTGAAGTTCCTGCTTCAAGAATCGTAACACCGGGAAGTCCAACACCATTTTCATCTAAAATGGTACCCGATACAGATACTTGAGCAATTGCAGAAGCACTCATCAATGTGATGAGTACAACCGAGAATAGCCATCTCTTTGCCAGAAAAAGCAAACTGATTGGTTTCGTTTGTTTCATGCTACTTTAACGATTTAAATTGTTTAATAAAAAAAAGTTCTTTGAATATATATAAAGTTACCTTTATCCAACCCCTAAAAAAACTCTGTGAGCCTTAAAAAATCCTTAACATAATCTAATAGCTAACGCTTCAAATGTTAATTGTGCGGCTTGCAGTTCCCGCAAAAGTATTCGAAAATATTTTGATTTTCCAATTTTAATAGTGGTAAAAATCTGGTAGGAAAAAAATTAAAATTGGAATTTGCAACTATGAAACATTTATATTTCAGGCAGGAAGTGTTTACAAATAGTTCAAAATCAATTAGATAATCCTTATTGGAATTATAAATAAATTGACTTTTTGTTAATTTTATCTTAACATGAATTATTGTACAAATTTTTGAAAATGCATATTTTTTAACAATAAATCTGTTTTTTTGATAAAATACTCAAGAAATCAGGCCATTTATGGACGTAAATTCAAGACATTTTAAAATTATTTATATCAAATATATTTTTACAAGCCCTGTAAAACAATACAATCGAACGCTTGTATGTTCTAATTTTTGCTTTATGCCAACGTGAATGTTGCCCTTATTTGTCAATTAGAAGACTTAATCCCCAATATAAAATCACTTTTAAAAAATGTATGAGCTCATCTTACTACATTTAGTGCACCAATGTGCAGGGTAAATGATAAGGATATTTGTAACTAATTCAATAAAGAACCAACGTATATATTATATATAAGGTGGACTGATTATAATCAATGAAAAGACAAGGATTCTTTTATCACGTATATTCGTAAAAACAATAAAAGTCTCACAACAATAAAGCGATATCATGAAAGTCATCATCATAGGCAACGGCATAGCTGGATCAAATGCTGCAAGGTATATCAGAAAGATGGGTGATCATGAAATTTTCATGGTTTCTGGTGAAGGTCAATACCCGTTTTCGCGAACAGCTTTGATGTATATCTATATGGGACATGTTCCATTTGCAGGGACAAAATTGTATGAAGACTTCTTTTGGGAAAAAAACCGAATCAGTTTAGTTAACAAATGGGTATCACAAATTAATTATTCAGAGAAATCTGTGGTTTTTGAAGATGGAAGTACTTTGCCCTATGACAAACTCATAATTGCCACAGGATCAAAGCCCAATAAATTTGGTTGGCCGGGCCAAGATTTAAAGGGTGTGCAAGGATTGTATTCTCTTCAGGATTTAGAAAGTATGGAGCAGGCTAGCCAGACAGGTGTCAACCATGCAGTCATTGTAGGTGGTGGCCTCATTGGGGTTGAAATGGCAGAAATGTTTCACTCCCGAAATATACCTGTGACTTTTTTGGTCAGAGAAAAAAGTTTTGGGATGTAGTGCTGCCGGCAGAGGAAGCCCAAATGGTTTCAGAGCATATTTTGAAACATGGAATTGACCTTCGGTTGGAGTCTGAAATAAGTGAGATACTTGATGATGGCAATGGATCAGTTTCAGGAGTAGTTACTAAAAGTGGTGAACATATCAAATGTAATTTTGTAGGGCTTACTGTTGGGGTGAGTCCAAATATTCAATTTTTAAAAGAATCTGGCATTGAGATAAACAGAGGTATATTGGTGGATGAATTCCTAAGGACCAACATTCCTGATGTATTTGCCATTGGAGATTGTGCCGAAATAAGGAAACCAGCTGTTGGTAGAAAACCTATTGAAGCTGTTTGGTATACAGGTAGGACGATGGGACAATTTGTAGCACATACAGTTTGTGGAAAACCCACTGCATATGATCCAGGTCTTTGGTTTAATTCTGCGAAATTTTTTGACATAGAATATCAAGTATATGGAGAAATATTAGCCACTAGACCAGAACAAACCCAAACCTTTTATTGGCAACACCCTGAATTGGAAAAATCAATCAGAATAGATTTCAAAAAAGATACCAAACAAGTCATTGGTTTTAATTTGATGGGTATAAGATTTAGACAGGAAGTCTGCCATCATTGGATTAAAAATGGCACAACCATTAATGAGGTGATGCAAAACCTTGCATTGGCAAACTTCGATCCCGAATTTTATGAAGAATATGAAGAACAAATTGTAAATACATATAATAAGGAGTATGGTGAGCAAGTAAAACACCAAGGAAAGCGAAAATTATCATTAGTAAACAGATTACTTTCAAAAATATAAAAGCCATGTCAACAAACTATAAATCAATTTCTGTAGCGTCTCACCACCAAACAGAAAATTTGAGCACGGTCCAAAAAATAAGTCTGGCAATGCTTAGTCTAGGTGGGTTGATGCAAGTCATCTATTGGTTTGGTGGACTTACCGAAGCTCCAAGCCTCTGGTTATGGCCATCGCTGTTACTAGGTGCAGTTGGAACTGCGTGGTATGGCTATGACCAATACAATAATAAAATACCAGGTGTAAAAAACAATGGAGTTTGGTTTAAAAGCCTCACTTCAAGAGGTTCTGTTGCTTGGATGCTGGGCATTATACTTACTGCCTTTTATATAATATTATATTGGTTTCCACAATATTTGGGATTGGGAAGCAAAGAAACAGGAAACACTGGTTTGATACGGTTATTTGACCCATTGAGTCAAATGATCACTGGACACGATGCTTCACAATGGTTTGTCTATGGTGCTTTGTATACATTTATTATATTCTTCCTTGGTTTGAAATTTATCTGGAAATACCGCTACAATAAATATCAAGTTTTCAGAACGATATCCATTATGTTTTTCCAAACCATCATAGCATTTTTGCTTCCTTCAGTTTTGGAAAGCTTTAGTTTACCATTCAATGATTTTAAGAATATATGGCCGCTCAATTATTATTTTTTCTTTGATTGGCATATAGATGAATTATTGGCTTCTGGTAATTTTGGGATTTTCGTTTTGTTCTGGGGAATTCTTTCTTTTTTAGTGCTGACTCCCATACTTACCTATTTTTATGGAAAGAGGTGGTATTGTTCATGGGTTTGTGGTTGTGGCGGCTTGGCAGAAACTGCGGGAGATCCTTTTAGACAACTGTCAGATAAATCTCTCAAGGCTTGGAAAATTGAGCGATGGATGATCCACAGTATATTGGTATTTGTATTTTTAATGACTGCTTTGGTATTGTACACCAGATTCACTGGCCAAGAATATTTCTTATTTTTGAATAGCGGTGCTGTAAGTAATTTATATGGCTTTTTGATCGGGTCTGCCTTTTCTGGAGTGATTGGCGTGGGTTTTTATCCTTTGATGGGTAGCAGGGTTTGGTGTAGGTTTGGTTGCCCAATGGCAGCATATCTAGGCCTCTTACAAAAAACAAAGTCTAAATTTAGGATAACCACGAACGGAGGTCAATGCATCAGTTGTGGCAATTGTTCTACCTATTGCGAAATGGGTATTGATGTAAAATCATATGCACAGCGCGGACAAGATATTGTCAGATCCTCTTGCGTAGGTTGTGGTATTTGCTCAGCAGTCTGCCCTCGTGGTGTTTTAAGATTGGAAAATGCAGGAAATGACATCGACAAAAGGGCAAAAGAAACAAGGGCCATGTTTGGTGACTTTGAATGATAAAAATCAAAAATTGATTTTTACTTAATCTTTATTTTCTTCCAGATCTTCGTGAAGGTCTCCACCAATACTGTAATAATTGTTTTCTTCGTCTTCACTTCCAATATCTTCCATTTGATCGTCCAATTCAGAGCCTGGAACATCCAAATCATTACCCGTATGAATTTCTACCGAGTCATCTTCATTTGTGACATCGAGGATATCCTTTTGAGTATCAATTTTATCCAAATCGTCGGGATTGATGGATGTCAAATCTTTTGATTTTACATAAATGTCTTCATCATCAGGGTATTGAGGATAACCTGGAAATTCTTGTGCATTGGGCTTTGTTTCTTTTTCTTTGAAATCTTTATTTTTCGGATCCATAGCTATCAAATTTTTAAAAATGAAATATCAATTTAAGTGTTCCTTTTTGGTAACTTTTAAGGTCTAGCCTATTCAATTCAAAAAGTGAATGGCTGGATAGTTACTATAATTGAAAGGTTAGGCACAACTATATGTTCAATAACCCATATTTAAATATGAAGATATTGTTCCGCAAATTTATTGGCTCTGGCCAAAAGTCAAACAAGTACCATTTGGGTCACTCAAAGAAAACTCCTTTTGTCCCCAAGGTTTGGTTTCAAGATCAAGGATCCACTTTAAAGACGGATTCTTTGATTTAAAGGAAGCTACCAAAGATTCAATATTTGCATCAATTCTGACGTAAACCATAAAATCTGATTTTGAAGGTATCAGGCTTGGAAATGAAAAAAAATGAACCTCTACCCCATCCTTTTCCATGATGAGGTAATCACCATAATCAGACAAGAGCTCAAATTCCAGTTGCTCTACATAAAAGAATATAGTTTCGTCTCTATTGATAAAGGGCAGTTTAGGTATTACCGAAATAATCATTTGTATATTTTTGACAATGATAAATCAATATTCGGAGATAAGTCATTGACTGAAATCAATAAAGCACCATGTGTATAAAAACTCTTACAAAACAAGACTTAAATACAGTGAGTTTGGGCTTATTGAACCTTTTTCGAAATCGATTGACCAAAATGTTAAAGAAAGATAAAAATGTAAAACTGTTTTTTAGTGTATTTTTCACACTAATTCATAATATTTCTTTTTTTTATTGATAAAATTTAGTTTTTTTTTAATTTCACAACTACATTTGCAATCGATTGTGCGTTAAATAAATATTAACATTAACTAAACAAATCGTTTTTAAAACAAAACAAAGCAGACTATTCGTGACGATGTCATTGATTTAATGCAAATAAAGAGCCATGTTACTTAAGCCAACAGTCAATCAGGAACACCAAAAAGATCATAGTGGATCCCCATTATTACGGGCAAAACAATTATTTCGGCATTTATTTCTTATAGGTACAAGCCTACCCTTGCTCAATTCTTTTACATTTAACGAAATCGATTGCGTAACTTTTGGACCACCATTTTTGAATTACTCTTCACTAGTATTGGCATAAGATTCAAATCAAGACATGTAACAACTGATCAATAAATCATAGACAACTTTGAACACCACAGCACCACATAAAAATTTCATCCACATCTACCTTAAAAAGGAAATCATCAAAAATAAGCATATTATTAATTAACAAATTCAAATCAAAATTTTCATGAATGTAAAATCAAAAATTGAAATTTTCCAAGACCGGGGTAGTTCACGCCACCCAGGAACGGGCAGAAAATTTGTAGCATTATTAGCCTTGATGCTCATATCAGTTTTCGCTTTTGGTCAAAAAATTACAGGAACTGTTTTGGACAGTGAAAATGCACCACTTATAGGTGTAAACGTATTCCTTAAGAACTCAAATGTTGGAACAATTACTGATGTTGATGGAAAGTATGATATACAAATTCCTGCAAACCAGACTGATGCAACATTGGTGTTTTCTTACGTAGGATTTCTTACACAAGAAGTGCTAGTAGGAACACAAACAGATGTTACAGTTACTCTAGCAGAAGATGTAGAGCGTCTTTCTGAAGTAGTCGTTATTGGTTATGGCTCGCAGAAAAAAAGAGATGTTACTGGAGCAGTAGTATCGTTGACTGAAGAAACCCTCAAGGAAGTACCTTCTACAAACATTCTTAATCAATTGAAAGGTAGAGCTGCGGGTGTTACCATTGTGAGTAACGGATCAACTCCAGGTGCTCAGGGTCAAATCAGGATCAGAGGTAACAGAACACTTACAACAAGTGCAGGTGGTAGTGATGGACTAGATGGTCCTTTGGTAGTTGTGGACGGTATTCCTTTTGGAGGACTCAATGACATCAACCCTGACGACATCGCAAGTATGGAAATTTTGAAAGATGCATCTGCTACAGCAATTTATGGTTCTAGAGGTGCAGGTGGAGTCATCTTGATCACAACAAAAAGAGGTAAAGTAGGAAAGCCTGTATTGAGTTATGATGGCTATCATGGTACTACCAATTTGATGGGGCAATACAATGTGATGAACGGACAAGAGTATGCAAAATTTAAAGAAGATGCTGCAAAATACAACAGGTCATCACCTGGCACTTCATCTTATTTGCTTACTGAACAAGAAAAAGCAGCTTTAGCAGCTGGTGTTTCTACTAATTGGCAAGATTTGATTTTCCAACAGGGATTTCAAACCAATCACCAACTTGGTTTGCAAGGTGGTGTGGAAAACACTCAATATTCATTGGGAGCAGGTTACTTTAAAGAAACAGGGATCATTCCTAATCAAGATTTCTCTAGATATACCATCAGAGCTACTATCGATCAAAAATTGGGTAGTAGGGTGAGAATTGGACTCAACTCTATTAATACCTTAACTACTCAAAATGATGTTGGTGGTGGCGGAGTTCCAGGAGGTTTAGTAAGACTTACACCACTTGCATCCCCTTATAATGCTGACGGAACGGTAAACTTATTTCCTGCTGATGGATCTTTGGATGCTGCACAAATAAGCCCACTCACATTGTCTACAAAAGAAAGTTCGCTATTATCAAACAACAGGGCCATCAGA
The DNA here is from genome assembly GCA_016715105.1 of Saprospiraceae bacterium. GTDB lineage: Bacteria > Bacteroidota > Bacteroidia > Chitinophagales > Saprospiraceae > JADKBO01. The sequence goes on from JADKBO010000012.1 coordinate 22,763, forward strand.
ACTTTCAACAGTTTATATGGTGAAGTTGAAATTGCGGAAGGGCTAAAATACAGATTCAACGCAGGTTTGAACTTTAGTCAATCACATTACAATGGTTATTCAGGTCCACTTACTTATGTAAACTCAGCGACTGTCCAGGCATCTTCAGACGCAAATATTCGCAACACAGAATTTTGGGACGTTAACTTACAACATTTGTTATACTACGATAAGACCATTGCAGAAAAGCATAAAATTGGCTTGACAGGTTTATATGAAATTACTAAAAACCACTCTCTAGGTAGTAATTTCAATGTGAAAGGAGTTCCTGCAGATTACATCAAAACATCCAACTTTTCACTAGCATCAGGGCAACCTAACCCAAATTTTGGTAACTCATTCTCTGAATTGGGATTAGTTTCTTATATGGGTCGTATCAACTATAGTTATGATAGTCGTTATTTATTGACATTGACAATGAGAAGAGATGGTTCTTCTACCCTATCAGAAGGAAATCAATATTTTAACTATCCAGCGATTGGTTTGGGTTGGCATTTGATTGATGAGCCATTTATGAAAAATGTGAAATTCATTACCAATTTAAAACTTAGAGGTGGATGGGGTATCTCAGGAAACAGAAACGTAGGCGCTTACGCTACTTTGGGAGCACTTTCATCAGGTTTTTATAACTTTGGAACAGCTGTAGCAGGTCAACAATTAGGATATACTGTTACTTCATTACCTGCAACAGATTTGGGTTGGCAATCGACTTCACAAGCTGATATAGGCATAGACTTTGGTTTTGCCAATCAAAGATTGACGGGTTCTGTGGATGTTTATCAACAAAAAACAAAAGATATCCTACTTTCTGTTCCACTTCCAGCGAGTAACGGAGCAGGATCAGCTTTAAAGAACCTTGGTAGAACTGAAGGTAGAGGTTTAGAAGCTACTTTGAGTTATGACATTTTCAGAGATAGCAAAGGATTTAATTGGGGTGTTGACTTGACATATTTCTTCAATAGAGAAAAAATTACCCAATTGACAACTCCTGCAGAGCAGAGCAATATTGGTGCAGGTTGGTTTGTTGGTCAACCATTGACTGTTATTTATGATTTCAAAAGATTGGGTAACTGGCAAACAGCTGATGCAGAAATCATCAAAAAACAAACATCACCTGTGCAATTCCCAGGTCAAATCAGAGTTGAAGATTTAAATGCTGACAATAAGATCGATGGTGCTGACCGTCAAATATTGGGCAACTTCCAACCTAAATGGGAAGGTGGTTTGACCAGTAGATTTAGCTTCAAAAACTTTGATGCATCTATCGTAACTTATGCTCGTATGGGAATGAAAGTAATTGTTCCTTATCTTACTGGTAACTCAACCGGTTCTGGTGGTTTTGCATTCTTCAATCAAAGTCGTGTGAATCAAATCAAAGTTGATTACTGGACAGAAGAAAACCCAACCAATGAATTCCCTGCACCAGATGCAGGTAATGCGGTTCAATTTTTTGGTTCAACTTTGGGATATTATGATGGTTCCTTCATCAAGTGTAGAAGCATCAATTTAGGTTATACATTCGAAAACGAACTACTTAAGAAAGTAGGTGGAAGTTCAGCGAGAGTTTATTTAAACGTAGTCAATCCATTTATTATCTATTCTCCTTTAGTAAGTGATGGATATGCTGTAGATCCAGAAGGAAATGGATATGCGGATGGCACATTAGGACCACAAGGTTCTGCTGGTGGAACACCAAACCGTCAGATTGCGGTGAATTTGAATAACCCACCTGTGAGACAGTTTACATTTGGTTTAAATCTTAAGTTTTAAAAATTGTAAAAAATGAAAATAATAAACATAAAAAATATCATTCTGTGTACTGCAATTGTCATAGGGGGAGCAGGATGTAGCGACATTTTGGAAGAAAATCCACAATCTCAAATTGTACCGTCTTTGTTCAATAGTCCGGCAGGAGTACTTGGAGGAATCTCTGGTGTATATAATGACATTAGATCGCAGTGGGGAACAGAAGGATTTACAATAGAAATGATGGCCGGAACAGATGAAATTCTCAAGGGCGCAAGTGGAAGTGGTCCGGCTCATGATTATAATGGTCTCAATGGCAACAACTTTGGTTCTGCTTGGAATATTGCTTTTCAGGATATCAATACACTCAATGGTGTACTAGAATTTGGTCAAACGATAGACTTACCAGATGCAACCAGAAAACAATACCTTGCTCAAGCCAAATTTTTGAGAGGATTTTGGTATTTTTATTTGGTACAAACTTTTGGAGATGTGCCATTACACACGGAATTCATAACTGTACCTTCGCAAGCAGCTTCTAGGCAGCCTGTTGCTCAAATTTATGAATTGATCATCAAAGATTTGACTGAGGCAGCTGCCGACTTGCCAAATCAACCAACTGCACCATTTTTGGGTAAAGCAGCTACAAAACCTGTTGCACAATACCTTTTGGCTAAAGCTTACCTTACCAGAGGTTGGTTAAACAATACACAATCTGATTTTGCTCAGGCAGCAGCTATTTGTTCAGACATCATTGCAAAAAAAGCAGATTTCGGTCTTGATTTATGGGCAGATTATAATGATGTATTTGAACCAGCTAATGACTACGGCAAAGAAACCATGTTTGTGAGTGACCACTCCAAAGATCCAAAATTTGGTTACTACAACGTAGGTGGTGGTGCGAGTGGTGGTGCTGCACAGAACTTGACTCCTTGGTTTACAAACTGGAATTACCCAGCAGTAGGTCTAAATCCAAGTATCAATGCAAAAGGTGAGTTTGTAAATGGTGGTCCAAATTCCATGATTAGAGATTCTTATTATGGAAGACCTTACATTCGTATGAGACCAAATAGCCATGTTTGGACAACAGGACCAAATTCAGGTAAAGATTATTTCCTTGACCAAGCTTTCGTAAACAGAGAAGTAGATTCAAGATATGATAATTCATTTTACCATGTGTATATCGCCAATAAAAACACTACCAATGCAGCATCAGCAGCTGGAAATAAAAGAGGTGTGGATTTAACAGTAAGAACAGGCGTCGATACAGCAGTATGGATTACAGATTTTGAAGTACCGGGAGCTCCTCAATTCATTGGTACCACACCTTTCAAAGGTATTGTTGTTCCACCAAGTTCTTGGACAAACAGTATTTTCCCAGCTCTTAAAAAATACATGGACACTAGTAGAGGTGCAAACTTCAATGACCCGTCTGGAAGACCTGCAGTAATTTACAGATTTGCTGATGTTTATATGATAGGAGCAGAAGCATATTTCAAAGCTGGTGACAATGCCAAAGCAGCTGAGCTGATCAATGTAATCAGAAGAAGATCTGCATTCAGAAAAACCAACACAGCCGAGCAAAATGCTGCCGCTGCAACTTCAATGGAAATCACAGCTGCTGACGTTACCTTAGATTTCATTTTGGATGAAAGAACAAGAGAATTCTTTGGCGAATGGCAAAGATGGCATGACCTTGTGAGAACAAAATCATTGGTCAGAAGGGTTCAACTTTGGAATCCTGAAGCAACAACATTCATCAAAGATTTCCACGCTTTGAGACCAATACCTCAATCACAAATTGATAGGGTTGTTGATGGGCCAGCTTTCCCACAGAACACTGGTTATTAATTTTGATTTAAGTGTTTTAATATAAAAAAGTTCTTTTGAAAACGAGCCAGGTAACAGTAGTTATCTGGCTCGTTTAGTTTTGGGAAGTTTGATTCAAAATCTATCAGATAATTGTTTTATTTCAAACAGGCGCAATCGCCAACTCAATTTGACGATCGAATATGCAACACATTCGATCTTTGTATTTACTACCCATAAATAACTTTCAACATTAGTGGAATTTCCGTGCAAATCCGTGGAATCTGTGAGCTCAATTAATTGAAGCTTTGACATATTCGAACAGGAGCAAAACCCAACTCAATTTTGGAGATCGAATATTCAACACATTCGATCTTTGCATTTACCTACCCATAAATAACTTTCAACATCAGTGGAATTTCCGTGCAAATCTGAGGAATCTGTGAGCCCCCAATTGATTCATGATTTAACATATTCATTCAATCGCAGAAACCGATGCAACTCCTTATGAGGTCCTTGAGACATTAATAAACCAAAAGGTTATTCAGACATTTTTAATTCATCAAAAATTCACAATTTACCATTTTACATCTTACATTTCATCTCACATTCCACCAATAATATCTGTGTAAATCTGTGGAATCCGTGAGCTCCCAATTGATTTATGATTTAACATATTCAATCAATCGCAGAAACCAATGCAACTCCTTATGAGGTCCTTGAGACATTAATAAACCAAAAGGTTATTCAGACATTTTTAATTCATCAAAAATTCACAATTTACCATTTTACATCTTACATTTCACATCTCACATTCCACCAATAATATCTGTATAAATCAGTGGATTCCGTGAGCTCCAAATTGATTGATGATTTAACATATTCAATCAGTCCCACGTACCAACTCAGATTTAAAAATCGAATATGCAACACATTCGATCTTTGCAATTGCCTACCCATAAATAACTTTCAACATCAGTGGAATTTCCGTGCAAATCCGTGGAATCTGTGAGCTATCCATTGATTGATGATTTAACATATTCAATCAATCTGAGAAACCAATGCAACTCCTTATGAGGTCCTTGAGACAGGAATAAACCAAAAGGTTATTCGGCCATATTTGGTTTATCAAAAATTCAAAATTTACCATTTTATCATCTCACATCTTACATTTCACATCTCACATTCCACCATTAATATCTGTATAAATCAGTGGATTCCGTGAGCTCCCAATTGATTTATGATTTAACATATTCAATCAGTCAAAGTACCGAGTACGTTATAAAGATCGAACATTTAACACATTCGATCTTTGCATTTGCCATCCAATTATTGCATCCAAAATCATTGGAATTTCCGTGCAAATCCGTGGAATCTGTGAGCTCAATTAATTGAGGCTTTGAAATATTCGGACAGGCGCAAATGCTAGCTCAATTTTAAAGATCGAATATGCAACACATTCGATCTTTGTAATTCTTAGTCCATAAATTGATCAAAAAATCTCAGGAATTTATGTGGAAATCAGCGAAATCTGTGAGCAATTAAATCTATGTAAAATGCTCTATTGCAACCAAAAAATAAAGCCCAACTTTATCTTTTAAGCATCTTCTTGCTATAAAAATAAAGCTGGGCTTTTAGGTAATTAATTTGTAACTAATTCTTTATTCAAAAACGATAGACCGGATAGATACTCCCGGTGCTTCTGTCAAAATTTCAATAGGCTTATAAACAAAGAAAACTTTGTGATCTTTACCATCAGTTGTAGACTTTAAGGAAATAAAGATATCTCCCCTATTCGTTTCATTTTTGACTTTTACCATTTTACCCGTTCCTAAAAGTGGACCATCAACTGCATCCAGTCTCGCCTCAACAGCCATCGCAATTTTTGGTTCATTTCTGTAAAAAGTAGATAAATGAATCCTCTTTATACCAGTAAGGTCAATCATATCCGTAGCAAAATAACCTTCCTTGATTGGAAAAACCATCATCGAGGTTCCTCTCATATTGGCCATTGTAAACTCACTTTTGTCTTCTTTACCTGAAAGTTTCAATTCATTACCAGGTAAATACATTGTGGTCTTTCCAGTCATTGGTTTTATGCCTTCTCCGCCTCTATCGGTATAAACTGCAGACATGATCATCGTCGCAGTAGACTTCGTTTCTTTTGGCGGGACAACCTTTCCTGCTTGTGGTAATAAAGTCAGATCTTTTCCATCAGCGGCTAAAGACAAGATGTACTTAGCAATTGCAGCAGCATCATCAGGATCAAGTGAAGGGTGGGCAGGCATTTGAGCTTCTCCCCAAGCACCTTGACTTCCATTAATGATACTTTTTGCTATTGATCCATCCGCTTTAGGTTGGCCATCATATTTCTTTGAAATATCCAAATAACTAGGTCCTATTGATTTTTCTTCAGCTTTATGGCAACTTTTGCAATCCAACCTTTCAGTAAGACTTTTTCCTTTACCACCAGTTGTGCCTTGGAAGTGACCCTGACCTACTGCTGCAAGATCAAATCCTTCCATATAGTTGACGGTTACCTTCAAGTTTTCTGGATCAATTTGTGTTGCACCTTCTGTATCATTGACGGATACTGTATAACTTAAAGGTTGACCAGGCACAAAAAATGTTCTATTACCACCGGTCAATGCAATCTTCAATTCTGGGCTGGCATTTCCAGCATACACAGCAATATTTTCAGAAAGTGTTCCTGAACCAGACTTATCCTTTACAGTGACATTGATGTTATAATCGCCAATTTTGTCATAAGTATGGGTCATAGAATCTGATTTCGACTCTATCTCTTTTCCATCACCAAAATCCCAAACATAAGTGATTTCATCTCCATCTTTATCTTCTGCTTTTACTTTTGCAGTTACTGTAAATGGCAATACCCCACTCGTTTTATCTGTCGTCAATTCATTGATAGAAGGAGGTCTATTACCTGTATTGAAATCAATTCTTGAAAGTCCTGAATTATCATTTTTCAAAAACCAACCTGATCCATATTCAAGTAAATAAAGTTTACCATCAGGCCCCATTTCCATGTCAATACAGTTATTGAGTTTTATACCGTCAAATAGTGGCTCCATTTTTTCAAAGTTGCCATCTTTATCCAGTGTTACTGCTTTAATCCAGTTTCTTACCCATTCATAAATAATGACTTTGTTGTCATAATAATCAGGAAGCCTGGTCTCTTTTGGATACATATCTTTGTAATAAATCGGTCCTGCCATCGGATTTTTACCACCTGTGCCCAATTGTGGGAATTCATGAGATTTGTCATAAGAATACCACATAAATGCTGGCTGAGCAGCTGGTAATTCAACCAAACCAGTATTATTTTTTGATTCGTTCATTGGTTTTGCTGGATCAAACATATCACCCGAAATTCCAGTTGCATAATCATACTTTCTATAAGCAACATTTGGGCCTGCGAATAATGGCCAGCCGTAGTTTCCTGCTTTTCTAGCTTGGTTGATTTCGTCATATCCTTTAGGTCCTCTTGTTTCCAAACTGTCCTTTGCAGCATCTGGACCTATATCACCCCAGTATAAGTAGCCATTTTTTTGGTCAACCGAAATTCTGTATGGATTTCTATGTCCCATGGTGTAAATTTCAGGCCTTGTCTTAGCAGTTCCTTTAGGAAATAAATTACCTTCTGGAATGTCATAAGTAGCATCATCCTTGATCTTAATTCTCAATATTTTACCCCTCAAGTCATTAGTATTGGCAGATGATCTTCTAGCATCATATTGATCCTTACCTGGCAAATCATTCAATGGCGCAAAACCACTATTTACAAATGGAGCTCCTCTTTCATTGAATGGTGTTGAATTATCACCCGTAGACAAATAAAGTAATCCATCAGGACCAAATGCGATAGAACCACCAGTGTGACAGCAAATCTGCCTTTGCACATAAAACTCCAAAATTGTTTTTTCAGAGGCTAAGTCAATGGTATCTTTTTCGAATGTGAATCTGGATAACCTATTAAGAGTGGTATCTTTTGGACTATAATACATATATACCCAATGGTTTTTTTCAAAGTTGGGATCCTTTGCAATACCCAATAAACCATCTTCAGCATTTACCCCTGGTACAGAAGATTCAAAATAGACATCTAAGAATCCAACTTGTTTGAGCGTTTTGGTCTCTTGACTATAATGCATGATTTCACCTCTTCTTTGAGTGATCAAGATGTCCAGATTTGGCAAAATGGTCATTTCTGTTGGTTCGTAAAAACCACCATATGAGAGTATAGTCTTTGAAAATCGGTCTTGTTCTGGTGGATATTGAGTTTTTGCCTTACCATAATTTAGAACTTCATTATCGCCAATGGCATACTGAATACCTCCTAGAAGGTGTTTGAGGAAATTCTCCTCCACATATGATTCTTTGGTGTGTCCAAGTCCAGTATAAAAAGCTCTGCCGCCATCATAGTCATGATACCAAGCAATGGGGTGATTTTCACCATTCTCACCACCTTCATAACTTTTTTCATCAAGGGCTAATACAACTTTAAGGTCTGGATTTATCTTCTTATAGTTATATAATTCGTCTGTTCTTTTCCAAACATCTTCTGTCAAAAAAGAGGTAGCAGCGAATTTTTTATCCAATACTTTGAAATCTGCTTCTTGAATTTCTGGATGGCTTTGAAAATAAGCTCCTACCAATTCTCCATACCATTTCCAATCGTACTCAGCATCTGCAGCCGCATGTACACCTACAAATCCACCGCCAGATTGAATATATCGCTCTAAAGCAGGACCTTGTCTGAAATCCAGAATATCTCCGGTTGTATTAAGGAAGATCAATGCTCCATATTTCTTTAGACTGTCGTCATTGAATACAGAGGCATCACTGGTTGTGTCCACTTCAAACCCATTCTCGGCACCCAATTTTTGGATAGCGGCTATACCCTCAGGGATAGACTCATGTACAAAATCTGCTGTTTTTGAGAACAACAATACTCTAGGTGTGCCTTCTTGTTTTTTGAACATGATATCAAAAATAACGAAAGGCAAAAAAGCAATAAAAATGATTGTTTCATACGAATACTCCTGTGATTTGAAATTTTTGTAATATAAATAGCTGCCTAATGTGGAAAATGGAGTTATTAGGTTAATTATTTAAAACAAAGCAAGTTATAAATTTCAAAAACGAAGTATGATGCAGTCTCTTTTTTTGTGAAAAGATTAACTAATATGACACTTAAAACTGTAAAGTTTTGCAAGTTGCCCTCAAGAGTTTAGAAATTTATAAAGTTCACTTTTCCAGTAGTATCTCAGCAATGTTTGATTTTTTCAATTGACAAATTATTTCAAACTATTGATAATCATTTCCGCCTGAGTCAATCCTGGACTTGTTGCTGTCAATTTTATTTGACCAGGGCTACCATTTTTGGACTGAACAATTGCCAATGCCTTTCCACTATAGGTATTCCTTGTTTTAGAAGCAAAACTTACCAGACTTGCCGGGTCGCCATTGTCTGTAGCTATAACTTCTCCACTTCCCATGGCAGAAAACGAAATTGGAACTATGACATTGGGTATAATCTTTCCATTTTCATCCGCTATTTGAGCGGTAACAAAAGCTAAATCCTTGCCATCAGCTTGGATGTTACTACGATCGACAGTTAAGATAATCTTGGATGCTTTTCCCGTTGTTGCAACAGTTTCTTCCGCCCATTTTTTCCCCCTTTTATAACTTATGACTTTTAGTTCTCCAGGTTCGTAAATCACATCATCCCACCTCAATCGATACTCCAATTTTTGCATTTTCTTTTTTCCTTTAGACTTACCATTCAGGAAAAGTTCGGCTTCATCTCCTGACGTAAAAACATGAACAGGGGTAATTTGACCAATTCGATCTGGCCAGTTCCAATGTGGCAAAATATGAGCCATTGGTAATTCTGGTCTCCATCTAGCCTGATAGAGAGAAAAATCTATCTTTTTTAAAACCAGCCAAGTCAATGATGCCAGAATAAGAACTTCTGCCTAAGTAATAAGGTGTAGGTTCTCCCAAATAATCCCAACCAGACCAAACAAACTCACCTGCAACAAATGAATGTTGGTCTTGAGTTGCAAAAACCTTATCTGGAGATGATCCGAATTGTGCAGTATATAATTCATATCCGCTAACTTCCATGGATGTTGGATTTCCTCCTTTTCCATCACTTACAGGTGCTGAGATCCCAGGTTCAACTGGGAAAACATAAGTTCCCCTTGTGCTCAAAGCTGAGGCACTCTCACTACTTACGATCATCTTATCAGGAAAGGCTTTATGGAAAGTTGGATATAAAGGAGCAGTCCTTATACCATTTAGATGCGCATAAGCAGGTGCATCTCGGATGCCCTCACCTTGATAATTCAAACTCATAAAGTCAAACACTTTGGTAAATGGCATGTCTGGTTTTGCATAGTTTTTGGAGGCCGTCGCTGGTCTGGTACTGTCCTCCTCTTTTACAATGTTATATAATTTTTGAGCCAAGGCACCGCCTTCTTCTCCAGTGTATTGTTCACCAACTTCATTACCAAAGCTCCAGGCAATGACAGATGGATGGTTACGATCTCTTCTGATGAATGATCGAATATCAGCTTCGTACCATTCGGGGAAAACCAAATGGAAATCATGGGGTGTTTTCTTTCTTTCCCAACTATCAAAGACCTCATCTATAACTAGAAATCCCATTTGATCGGTAAGATCAAGCAACTCTGGCGCGGGAGGGTTATGGGACATTCTGATGGCGTTACAACCAAGTTCCTTTAGAATTTCCAACTGTCGCTGGGCCGCTCTGTAGTTAAATGCTGCTCCCAAAGCCCCTAAATCATGATGCTGGTTTACACCTTTTAATCTGATTTTCTGGCCATTGACGATCAAACCTTCATTAGGATCAAATTGTATGTCTCTAATTCCAAAGGTGGTTTCATATTGATCCAACAGTATTCCGTTACTTGTTAAACTGGTAACAGCCTTATATAAGTTTGGTTTTTGTTCAGGAACAGGACCCCATAATTTGGGTTTCTTGATGGTAAAACTTTGGCTTACCTTACTCCTTACATTCTTTAATGTAATTGTTGAAGATGCTTGCGCTATCTCATTTGTATTGACGCCTTTTGTTGGATCCAGAAAAAACAATTGAGTACTTACTTTAATTTCTTTTTCTGATTTGTTTTTTTGATCAATATGAATGGTCAAATTGACTTGTGCTTCTTCGGCAGATACCTTTGGTGTGGTCACAAAAGTTCCCCAATGCCCGATGTGTATAGGATTTACCTTGGTGATCCAAACATTTCTGTATATTCCACCACCAGGGTACCAACGAGCTGAGTAGTTAGGATTGTCCAGTCTGATTGCTAGCTGGTTGTCTCCACCTTCCTTGATGTAGGGTGTAAGATTGAGTCTGAAAGAATTATATCCATACGGCCACCCTCCAACTAAATGTCCGTTGAACCAAACCATCGCATAGGACATTGCACCATCAATATCCAAATAGATTTCTTTGTTCTTATCTAAGGATGTGAAGGTCAATTTTTTCCGATACCAAGCAACTCCCTGACTTGGTAACCTTCCCATACCACCCCCAACTATTGCATTGTTGCCTTCATAAAAAGGTTGATCAATGGCCCAATCATGAGGTAAATTTACTTCTTCCCATTTAGTATCATCAAATGTATTTTGCACAAATGGAAAATCAGCACCTGGATTACCGGTTGGTCGTTTATAATGTTTTAAAGAATCGTTTATAAATGCATTGGCCGTTGGTAAAATGTAATTTTTTAAAACAGGGCTTTTACTTTCCTCTCTGACTGCTTCTGTAGGTTTTGAATCTGCTACTTTATTGTCATTGTTATCTTGTACTGGTGGTCTTACATCATAAATAAAACCATCAGCAGCATCACCATCCTTGTACCTCATGAATTGCCAATGATCGTTGATACTGATGCGTTCTCTTCCGGTGGATCCTATTTTAGAAATTGGCTCCACATAAGGTGATGGCTTTTGGCAAGAGATCATTGAAAGGATGAAAATGAACAAGCCCAAGATGAGGATATTGGTAAAATGATGAGCTCTATTGAAAAAATACATATTGAATTTCTTAATTTTTTGAAAAAATAGTGGCCAAACCTGTCATAAACTTGAAAAGTATTTGGATTGACCTCTCTAGTCAAATTAGTGGCGAAAACAATCTTAATACTTTTTAAGCAATTGAACATAAAAATAAAGTAATAAATCACTTTTCATCATAGATAATAGCTGAATGCAAAGTAGCACTAAATTTACCATGATAAAATGAATAGAATCAATGTAGCCTATTGAATATTTATCAAACGGTTTAATAATACTTATGAATAAGTCATTTCGTGCATCTTCCAAAATAGAATTGATAGTTGTTCACAAATACTCCATCCCTATTCTTTTGTTATTTTAAAACGAATAACCACCTTTGCAACATGGGAATAAAATCATTTTTTGTCAAGCCATACGCAGATTTTGTGGCCAGAGGTATCAAGCAATGGGCAGCTTCTGCTGTTAATCACCAAAATGAATGTATGCTTTCAATTGTAAAGCAAGCTGCACAAACCAGATTCGGTATTGACCATAATTTTTCACAAATAAATGATTATGAGAGCTTTAAAAAAAATGTTCCTTTAGCTGATTATGAAGACCTCAAGCCTTACATTGACAAAATGACCAAAGGCGAAGCAGATATTCTTTGGCCGGGTAAACCGAAATATTTTGCAAAAACAAGTGGAACCACTTCAGGTATTAAATACATCCCCATCACCAAAGACAGCATGCCTAACCATATCAATGGGGCAAGATCGGCCATGCTCAACTATATTTCTGAATCTGGTGATGCTTCGATCTTTGATGGCAAAATGATTTTCCTGAGCGGATCTCCAGAACTGGATGAAAAAGGGGGTGTCGCAACCGGTCGTCTTTCTGGTATTGTCAATCATGAAATCCCTGCATGGATAAAAGGCAACCAATTGCCTAGTTATCAGACCAATTGCATAGATGATTGGGAAGAAAAGTTAGAAAAAGTAATTGATGAAACTTTGAGCGCAGACATGAGGCTCATCAGCGGCATTCCTCCATGGGTGCAAATGTATTTTGAAAGGCTCCTCGTGAGGACTGGCAAGAAAAACATCATGGAAGTGTTCCCAAACTTTTCCTTATTCATTTATGGAGGCGTAAATTATGAACCTTACAGAGCCAAATTGGAAGAGCTCATTGGAAAAAAAATCAAAAGTGTAGAACTATTCCCTGCTAGTGAAGGATTCATTGCCTTCCAAGATCAGCAAGCAGATAAAGGTATGATCCTCAACACTGCATCAGGCATATTTTTTGAATTTGTACCCTCTGACGAAGTTTTCAATGAAAACCCTACTAGACTGAAGTTGGATCAAGTAAGTCTAGACAAAGATTATGCACTGATCATCAACAGCAATGCTGGACTTTGGGGATACAACATAGGTGATTTAGTGAGATTTGCCTCCCTCGCTCCATATAGAGTCATCGTTTCTGGCCGTATCAAACACTACATATCTGCTTTTGGCGAACACGTCATTGGTAAGGAAGTAGAAGAAGCACTCAACGAAGTCGGCAAAAAACATCAAACATCTGTAGTAGAATTCACCGTAGCACCACAGGTCAATCCACTAAGCGGTCTACCCTATCATGAATGGTTTATTGAATTTGCGACTCCACCACAAAATCATGTAGCTTTTGCGGCGGATCTAGACCTCGCTATGATCAAACAGAATATTTACTACGAAGACCTCATTGTTGGAAACATTCTAAAACCTCTGGTTGTTACATCCATGCAAAAGGATGCCTTTAGAAACTTTATGAAAGACCAAGGTAAATTGGGAGGACAGAATAAAGTGCCTCGATTGAGTAATGATCGCAAAATTGCAGATTTATTAGCTCCACTGAAATTAAATGATTATTAAAATATTTTAGGAGGGCTTACCCTTGAAATTGTTTTGATATAATCTAGTGAAAACCACCATTTTTAATAGATCATGCTTTTTAGTTAAACATATAGCATATTATTTGCTTTATATTGGATTAAATCAAGCTTTTACAAATTACACAATTAGAAAATATACTTATGAATTTGAAAAATTTACTTCCCATATTCTTTTTTTGTTTATCTGTGCAAGCTTTTGGGCAAACGCTAGGCCAACAGGTTTATAAATCAGGGTTTACAAATCCTGTTGACTTAACAAACGCAAATGATGGTTCAGGTAGGCTATTCATCGTGGAGCAAGGTGGTAGAATAAAGATTTTAGACAAAAACAAAAATATCTTAGCTACACCATTCCTCAACATCAGTCATAAAATCAATCCCAATGGTGAAAGAGGATTATTGGGACTTGCTTTTCACCCTGATTTTGAAAATAATGGATACTTATTTATAAATTATGTAACAAGATCTGTTGATACGACCATCATAGCTCGATATACTGTTAGCAATTCAAATCCGAATATAGTTGATACAACTAGTCTTAAAATTTTGTTGAAAATCAAACAACCTTATAGCAATCACAACGGTGGTTGCCTTAAATTTAGTCCAATTGATGGGTATTTATACATAGGAATGGGTGATGGTGGGTCTGGAGGTGATCCTCAGTGTTATGCACAAAATACTGCATCTTTATTAGGAAAAATGTTAAGGATAGATGTAAATCAAAATGTAAATACTACTCCATACTATGGAATTCCTGCAACTAATCCTTTTGTAGGAAATGCTTCCTACAAACCAGAAATTTGGGCCGTTGGTCTAAGGAATCCATGGCGCTTTTCCTTTGATAGAGCCAATGGTAGTCTTTGGATTGCAGATGTTGGTCAAGGAGATAGAGAAGAGGTAAATCATACACCTGCTGGTTCAAATACTGGAGTAAACTATGGATGGAAAGTAAAAGAAGGCACATTCTGCCATTATGATTTCAATAATTCTGGATGTCCTTCTCTGCCAGGATGTACAAGTTCAATTTACACTGATCCTGTTTTTGAATACGGAAGACAAAACATTGATGGTGGACAATCAATTTCAGGAGGCTTTGTTTACCGAGGTTGTGATTTTCCCAATCTCAGAGGCAAATATATTTGTAGTGATCACCTCAGTAACAATACCTGGCTAGTAGACTCACTATATAATTCTTCCATTCATAGTAATTTCATTTCTAATGTTTCATGTTATGGCGAAGATGAGACAGGTGAATTATATGGAGTTAGCAGAAGTCTAGGCACGATATACAGAATTATTGACACGACAGTACCATTAACTAAAAGTGTTAGCGGCGCTATTCCTGCTACACAATTTGCATTAGACACCTTCAAAATAACAGCTCCGATCACTGTTACTGGAGGAGTGCTCAATGTTACCTCCAAAAACTTGGTAGTTGCCAGCAATGTAAATGTCAATAATGCTTTGCAAATCAATTTGATCAAACCGGGATGCCAATAGACGGAGAACGGAAACCGGAAACGGGAGACCGGAAACCGAAACTGGAAATGGGAGATCGGAGATCGGAAATCGGAAATCGGAAATCGGAAATCGGGAGGAATGATTTGGTGATGGACTTTTATTATTGAAAATTGTAAAAGGAATTTGGTGGCGAGACTTCAGTCTCTGCCTACGGCGATGCTAATGGGAGGACTTGAATGAGCAATTTGGCAATGGGCAATTTGGCAATTTGGCAATGGGCAATTTAGCAATAGGCAATTTGGCAATGGGCAATTTGGCAATGGGCAATTTGGCAATTTTAAGTCTTACCCCATTTTTTGAATGCTCAACAAAACTTGAATCTGAAAATCATAAAAGCTGAAAATTTAAACCCATCAGTTATCCATAATAGGTTGCCACGAATTCACGAAAAAAAACTTCATTTCACGAATTTACTGTTAATTATGATCTCGTAGCTCGAAGCCTGAGGTTAGGACACATCTAAAAATAGTATATATGTTGTTAAGAAAAATTGGAGCAAGAAACTAGATTTCTTCTACTTTTTTGCCTTGATGCCAAAAAATAGCAAAAAAAATCAAGGCTGAATTTTTTTCTTAACGCTAACTCACTCCAAAAATACTATGCAAAAAAAAACTCACTTTTGGCATTGCTTCAATGTTTTTTGCTGCATCTGCACCAATTCATTGGTTTGAGGTCACTTATAGTTCGAACAGTTTTTTGCACTTAACGTATTTTTGAAGTTCGGTAGCTAAAAAAAATAAGGCCGATACAAAACTGATCGAGTAGCACTGGACTCAAGCACGGTGAATAGTGCTAGTGCGGTTTAAATGAATTACAAAAGCCAGATACGAGTTTTTTGTATCGGGAGGTTTTTTGGTTACTTTTTTGACGGTACAAAAAAGTGACAACCCCAGGCACAGGCAGTGGACTCATGATTTGGCATGTTTTCTTCATTGTTTCCAAAGTGATTAGCCTTATAATACCTTTCTGAAGTGTTTCTTAAATCTATTTCAGTTCAGTAAATAGATTCTTCATATTATAAATAAAAAGATGTGTCCTAACCAGAGGCTCGATGCTCGTAGCTTGATGCAAAATAACAGCATATCAATTAAACTTCGCAGACCACTGAAAACTGACGACTGAGCGCTGATAACTGATAGCTGACCACTGACAGCTCTTCAATCACAAATGTACTTATCTACAAAATCATTGATCAGCCGCATCTCCTTCCTACCCAAACGTTGACCAGTGCGACTAGTAAACCAAAGTACAAAAATACCACCCAAAGTGAAAGGTATCAACCACAAGATATAAGCAGACATACCCAATTGATATTGCGACAAGCCTATGATTGAAATGAAGAGGGTGAGTAGGCCGCAAACAAAGTATAGAAACATAAATAACATCCACACATCTGATCGAGGCCCATACAATCCATATAATATGGTGTTTTTCCCGCTTTCATCTGTTTCCATTTGAATGGAAAGTTGCGGTGTCCACAAGTGTTGTTCTTCACCAGGTACTTTTATGACGATGAAATTTGGATTTACCACTGCCTTAATTTCTGGATAGTTTATCAGACCAGCCTTGACTTTATTGCCTATTTCTTCCATACTCAGCGCAAGGGTTTTAGTAAACCTCGGTCTTACCTCAAATAACTCCATATGTGATGATCGATTGAATTTGCAAGCCCAATATAATCAACTTTGTCAACCTCGTTTTTTAAAAGAAAATGATTTATATCACTTCACTCCTAATTGATCAAAAACAACATCTTTTGCACAATGCCAAATATTAACAAGAAACCATAAAATGTTCGCATAAGGAAAAGTATATTTGATTAAATAATCATAAAAAACAACCACCATGACCATCAAAAACGAAACCATTTCAAAAGGATTTATCATTGCCGGATTAATGAATATGGCAGTACTGGCATTTTCAAGATTTTTCACCAATCCCGTAATTCCAGAATCTGACCCCGATGTTATGTCCAATTTCGGATTGCTGATGATTATTGTTTGGGGTTTAGCCTATATTTCAGTAGCCAAAAATTATCAAAATGTAAAATGGCTGGTTGCCGTTTTCGCAGTTGAAAAATTAATTTATGGGCTCATTTGGATAAAATGGATGTTTGGTAATAGTGTAGCTGATGTTTTTGCGAAAGATAAAATGGCCGGTCTATTTTATGGTGTTTATGGCGTAAATGATTGGATGTTTTTCATTTTCTTTTTATGGGTTTTTATTCGTTTACTTAAATCACAAAACTGATTAAATAGGGTAATGAAAAGTATATAATTAATTCAACAATTAGAATTAAATATTTAATGTGTATCAGAGATTTCAGATATTAAAACTAAAATTCCAACATGAACTTTTTAGAAAAACTATTTGGCAAGATAAATAAGCGTTCAAATTCAGGAGCGCAACAAATCCCAAATTTCAACTTTACGGATAAACTTATGGATGAGGATGAATTCTGGGACATTATAAAAACAACCAAGGAGCACTCCAAAGGCGACTATGAGCTCCAGCAAGAAATTTTAGAAAGCGAATTAAGCAAATTGACTCCAAATGAAATATTGCTGTTTTCAAACAGGTTCAGAAGTTTGAGAGGATTAGCAAATACTTGGGAATTATGGGGTGCCATATACATCATTCAAGGAGGGTGTGGTGACGACAGTTTTAATGATTTCAGAGAATGGGTGATTGGGCAAGGAAAAGATTTTTATTATAAAACTATCGAAGACCCTGAGAGTCTTGCAAATCTTGATCCTGAATTCATTGAGGAAACTGCAGATTTTGAAGGATTAGGGTACATTCCATCCAAAGTTTTTAAAGATCTTACGGGAATAGAAATACAGCATACCTTCAAAGAAAATCAAATTACTACGGGTAAAGAGTGGGAAGAAGAGGGCGATGATTTGAAAAATATGTTTCCAAAAATTTATGCCAAATATCCCACCAATATTTAATTAAAGGAGTAAAAATCGTCATGGCACACTACAAAGCAAATTCAACAAATTCTCAAAATTTCGAATTATCCATTGATGGAAAGAAAATTGGCGAATTAATATACAAAAAATGGTATTCCTTCCAAGCTGAAATCCAAATGATCAATGGCAGACATTACGCACTTGAACCGAAAGGCTTCTGGGATTCTAAAATCGAATTGATAGACGGTTCAAATACAATTTTGGACTTTAAAATGGGATGGAAAGGAATCATAATCCGGACTTTTTTCAACAATAAAGAAGAAACTTATTTATTGAGTTTAAAAGGAATTCTACGCACCAAATTTATACTCTTTGATACAGACAAAAGAGAATTGATGGCAGCAGAAACAGATTTTAAATGGAATAAGCTCAACTATGACTACGACATTGAAACAAGTAGTGATTTTGAGAAACTCGTAAATAAAGAACTTTTATTGTTAACCATATTACACTGTATTAATTATTACATAACAATTGTTTCAGCCGCATAAAAAGTACATTGATTTGTAAATCGGAATGTTTATATTAAACGTAAATTTAAAAATCAGATCATTAAGCATGCTCAAAACTTTCTCTATGCGCACACTCCTTTTCATTGGGCTACTGACATCATTGATTGGGTGTGATAAAGAGGACCAAACGCCAAAAGCTCCAGATTGTAAAATCACGAAAATGGCCAGTAATGGTGATATAAAACATCCTGTTATTTATGGTCATGGGGATACGATTATGAAGATTGGCGAAATTCATTTGGGTTATGTACTTTACTTTGATGAAAAAGGTAAATTACTACGAAAAGAATCTCCCACTACCAATCCGTATTATCGTACTGATTTAGTGTATAATAACCTGGGACAGGTGATAGAGTTGAGGTATTATGGCAAACAATTTGGCAAAAGTTGGGAATACGAAGCAAAAAGAAGTTTCACATACGATAAAGGCAAATTAGTAAAGATTTCAGATGGTTATGATTATGAAATCAATTGGCAAGGCAATGATATCAAATCCGTGATACACCGATTTAGGGGCCAGGTTGATTGCATCGTCACCTTTACTTACGATGGCCTGATTACAAACCCAAATCACCAATTTAATTATTTTTATTTTGTAGATCAAAACACCAATGATGTAAATTATAAACTCCCCTATTATTTCAGTCAACATTTGCCAACAACTCAGGTGAGGTCTTGCGCAATTATTCCGGATCCCAGTATTTTCTCTTATACTTTTGCTCCCAATGGTTTGATCGAATCCGTGCTCCATGAGCAAAGTGGTGGGATTGGTTTTATTTGGGAATATGAATATGGGTGTAAGATGTGAAATGTGAAATGTGATAGTGAATAGTAAATGGTGAATGGTGAATGGTTTGTTGAGCCATGGTATGCCTTGGCTCCTCAAGCAGTCAGTGATAAAATTCTTTGCATTCTGCAGTCATAACTCTCAGAGCGTAACAAGAGTTACCCAAAACTTTCAATTGTACATATACATTTGATAAAAATAATACAATGAAAAAATTAAATTCGATTATCGCAGTAACACTGCTGGTATTTACATTCTTGAGTTGTAATAAAGAAGAAATTTCGCCAAACAATCACACATCTGGCGAATTATCGACCAAAATTGTTGACTTTCCATATGAATCATTAAACGAAGATGAAAAATCGAGTTTAACTTTCATGAGAGAGGAAGAATACTTAGCGTACGACGTTTATGTAACCTTAAACAATAAATGGGGGGTAAACATTTTCAAAAATATTTCTGAAAGTGAATTGACCCACACGAATGCGATCATGACACTGCTGAATAAATATGGTTTATCAGATCCTGCTGACAATCATTCGGTTGGTAAGTTCATTGATTCTGGACTTCAACAATTATACAATCAACTAGTAGAAAAAGGAAAAATTAGTCAACTAGAAGCCTTTAAAGTAGGAGCCACAATAGAAGATTTGGATATTTTTGACTTAAATAACTGGATTGCAAAAGTAGATAATCAAGACATCAAATTTGTTTTTCAAAATTTAAATAAAGGCAGCAGAAACCATTTACGGTCTTTTTATAATCAAATTATTAGCAATGGTGGAGTTTATTTGGCTCAATTCATTTCACAAGAAGAATTGGATATTATAAAAAATAGCCCTAGAGAAACTGGTTTTTGAGGGCTCCAAATCATCGATTTTTGACCTGCAGTTTGTGAAGTGAATGGTCATTTCAAAAGAAATAAAAAACGCTGTAAACTGACATTTGATTTACAGCGTTTTTTATTTGGTTATTTAGCAATGAGAAACTGAATAACATTCGTATTTCCTTTATCATCAACAATTCTTAAAAAATATAAGCCGTTGATTAATGCATTTGTTGATATTTCCAATTTACTATGCCCAATATTATTATTTCCTTCCAATACAATCCCACCTCTCACATCGTGCACTAGGTACTTTCTGACTATTTGATTATTGATTGATTCCAGTGTGATTAAATTTTGAGCAGGTATAGGATATACATTATATTGGCTTAATGCAGACAAGTTATTTGTTGCTGAAACTACCCCAGAAATATCTATCCAATTGACCAGCCCTTTTTCAAAAGAAGAGCCATAGACTAATAATTCATTATTCATTGATAAAATCATGTTTCTTGGTCTGAGATCTTCGCCTATAATATCAAATTTTTCGTTTTTCTCACTCGCCATATTTACAGACTGAATGTAAGATGATGTAGAAAATGGAGGGCGAATAACAAGATAAACGGAATTTTTCAATTCATCATATATAATGGGAGATTGTTCAGTTTCTCCAATGCTTTGAGATGGTTCAAAGGTCGTGGTAACTGAATCCACAGATACTACCTGCAAATCAGAATTATATTTATATTGAATTATTTTACCGTTTCTTAGATCATCTATTTTTACAAGTGTATATCCATTACTAGTTTTTGAAAACCCCAAAAGGCCAGATGTATATGCACTTTTATCAGATTCCAAATAATCATTCTTGATTGAAGCAAAATTTTGAGCATCAATTATACTTACAACATCGGTGTAAGTGCTTTTCGATGGGTTAACATTATAATCATATAACTTTGAAGCAAATAAAATTTCTTTCCCACTTTTATAAATACCCATTGGTTTAACAGTATGATTTATAGAATAATTTCCTAAACCCAGTACAAGTTTATTATTTAGGCCAGTAGGTGAAACATCATATCTTTCCCAAAAATTTGCAGACATCGACACAAAATATCTCTTTTGATTATGTTCATAAAAAAAACTATTTTCTCCTGGATTCGAAGCAATTTCTGTTAATTTTTTTGTTACTAAATTATAATGATAAATTGAAAAAAAACTTGAAAAATAAATTTCATTATCTAAGCCAAGAATTGAAATCCTATTTCCAAACACACCTTCTCCAAGATTAAAGCTATCTAAAACTATTTTCTTCTTACTATCAAAAATCCAAACGCCAGTTCCGAAATTGTCCAATTTACCCAAAAAATAAATAGTATCGCCCTTAATATATGAAGCGTCTATTGAAGACAACCCAGAATTACTTTTAAAACCCACAGAGTCAACCCTCTGCATCCTAGATTTTAAATCAGTTCTAAAAACCTTAATAGTAGAAGTGTTCCCACCAGATGAAGAGGCTATCCAAACTTTATCAGAGTTTATTTGCTTTACAATATTTCCAGATGGCCTTGAAGCGTTTTCCGTAAAATCGAAAATGGTCTCACATTCAAATTTTCCTTGAGCATTCAACTTACACAATCGAAGTTGACCTCCTTGATTTCCTTCTCCAATTAAAAATGTAAGTTTATCAGCAACGTCTTTATAAATAGAAATAGCATCTAGCGGATAGAAATCTGGTTCATTTATAATAATTGGTGTTTTTCTATTCAGCTCTGAAATGTACGTTTTACCATTCGATATGTAATTACAATATGCTTTACCGCCAACACTTGAAAGAGCGAATTCCTCAAATATTTCTATAGAATTATCAACCAATGAATTTAATAATAGTGGCGTATTACTTTCAGGTAAAAAACCAAAAATCTTACCTTCTATATTTGGTCCATTTAATTCATTTAATGCCACCAATAGCGTATCGCCCATAACTACATTAGTATAAGCATATCCTATTGCCGGATCTATTTCGATTCCAATTTTCAACATTTTAGTGTCAAGATCATACCAAAATGGAAATACTGCGCCATCAATATTTAGTAGTCCAACAATTTTGTGCGACTTGGTGAGGTGAATCGGTTCTTTAACATAGTAGTCAGAAAAATCTATAGAATCAATGATTGTAACACTTCCCTTGTTTGATACCTCATGGATGTATAGTTTATTACTTGCTGAGAGAAATGATAAATAGTTATCGGAACCGTTAGATAATATATTAAGTAAGGAAACATCTTGAGGAAATATATTAAATGTCTCTTCAATATTATCACCCTCGGAATTATATTTTTTGGTAAAAAGTTGATCATTGTGAGTGCCAACCATTAACATTTCTCCATTGTCTAAGGCTATCATTCCTTTTGTATAATAAAGAGATTTAGTATCCCCTAATTTTATCTGGCCACTTTGACCTAATAAAAAATAGCCCGAAAACAACAAAACGTAGGTGATGTAAAAAATTTTCATAATATTGGATTTTATTAATTTTAATAAAAACAAAAATAGCTTTTATTTCTAATGTTACATCAATTTTTTAATATTTTTTACTCTTAATTTTTTGACCTTGATAAACTTGTGCAAAATGATTTTACCTTAGCCGAAGTGTTTTTTCACACAACATGCGAATTAAATTCACATACTACCAAGGTTTTAAAACTATGAAATATGAGGCTATAAACGGTTGTAATCTAAAAAACACCAACAAAACCTTATTTTCCCATAAATTGAGTAGTAGTAAGACTTAAAATGAACTGTAAAAACTGCGGAGAAGTAATAAATGGCCAATATTGTAGCCATTGCGGTCAAAACACAACTGTTGGCAAAATAACTATGTCAAGTTTGGCCAATGAGTTTTCTGAAAGTGTACTACAAGTCAACAAGGGCTTCTTTTTTACGGTAAAAGAACTCTTTACAAGACCAGGCAAAACTATCCTTGAATATTTAAAGGGGAAAAGAAAAAACCATTTCAAACCAATTACATACGCATTAACTTTATCGACCATTTATTTTCTGGTTTCACAAGCAAGCGGTCAAAATACGTGGATGGATGACCTCATCAGTGGTTTCTCTATGGGCGTCTACGAATCCACCAAAAGTAAGGAAATTCCTGTTGCATTGATTTGGTTTTCGAAAAATTTCGCTTACACAACTTTGCTACTACTTCCTGTTTTTTCACTTGCATCCTATTTGGCCTTTCGCAGCAAAGAGCAAAATTACCTCGAGCATTTGGTTATCAATGCTTACACGGCAGGTCAACAAGCTATTTTCTATACACTCTTTTGCCTCTTGCAGTCAAAGATCAAAAGTGAAGTTTTTGAATGGCTCCCAATTGTTGCCGCATTTATTTATGCCATTTGGGTGTTTTGGCAGATTTTTGAGGAAGGTAGTAGGTTTAGCAATGTATTGCGGACAATTTGGACCTATATATTGTATCTCTTTTTGTCCACGGTATTATTACTAGCGATCATGGGAATTACAGAAGTAGTGGGTGGTTAGTAATTATAAGATTGAAATGGTGATAGAAAGCATAATAAGTAAAAAAGGAGCCCAAAATGAGTTCCCTTTATCTTTTACTTGATTACATTTCTATGAAAGAAGGATGCTTTACCAAGTTTGTATCAAAACAAATATACGAAGCATTCCAGAATACATGAAATTATGCAACGGACACCTCTCCACCCACTTTCGCCTGATAAATAACAGTCTCCAAATTCATTCGTTCTCCATGCCTTTCTATCGTAGGCTCCACAATACTTGTCATCATGACGTCCTGGAAATCTGCAAAGCGCAGCATTTCAAAGATTTTGTCATTGTTGTAAAGTTTGAAACCAAACTTGGTGACGGGTAGTGCTTTAAGTATGTGTTTTGGTCGTACAGCAAGATAAAAAGTACCATTGGGTTTTAAGACTCTTTTGATTTCTGCCAGCGTTGCGTGTACATTTTCCCAAAAATAAAGAGTGTTGATGGTGATCACTTTATCGATGGAATGATCCTCCACAGGCATTGCTGAAGCGTCAGCCATGAAAAATCTCGCTCTTCCTTGATCGATAAAATTTTGATTGTTTTCTGAAGATAACTCCACCATTTCTGGAGAATAATCACATCCAATATAATGAATACTAGGGTCTAGATTGAGTATGTTTTTTACAAAATAACCATTGCCCATTCCAATTTCCAAAATGGATTCACCAGCAGAAGGATTTAAAACTGCCAGTGCGTGTAAATTCATTGGCAAATTACCTTCATTCATAAATTTTGCTACCTCGGAGCCATATGCTCCCTCTGGTTTTCGAAGCTGATCAGCTAGTTGTCTTAATTCTTGTTCACTGGATATATCCATAAATTATTTTCTAATGGCATAAATTAATTCGTCATCTATATTTCCAAACTTATAAATATTACCCTTAATAGTCGCCTCAAGCGAAAATCCAACTTTCTCCAAGACTTTTTGGGAAGCGATGTTGCTTCCAAAAGGTCGAGCAAAAATCCGGGTAATATCATAGGTTTTGAAACCGAAATTTACCATTTCTCTGACTGCAGCTGTTGCAATGCCTCGTCCATGATATGCCGTTCCAAGCCAATAACCCAACTCTGCATTTTTGATCATGATGTCTCGTTGAGGATGAAGGCCTATACCTCCAACTGCCTCTCCATCGACATCAATGGCAAAAATATGAATAGGATCATCACTGGTTGCAAAATTTATAAATCGTCTCCCAGCCTCTGGCGTGTAGGGGTTTGGAAATTCATTTGTCATAAATTTTGCAATCGACAAATCATTGGCGTTTTTGACCAAGCTATCTAGATCATCTAGTTGCCATGGCCGCAGCCTGAACTTATTCATGGTAAAAAATTCTTATAGTAAAACTAATACGCTTTGACATTAGGTTTTGTTCGAATTAATATAAATAATCCAAATTTAAAATTTTAACATCTCTAATTTATAACGCATGGGGACGCTAAAAGATTCTTTTCTTTTTCATTCTAAGGGTAATAAAACGCGTTGCGAGATATTAAGCTAAAGCCCAAATTTGTGAGTATTCTTCTATCACTGGGTAAAGCCGTAGGTAAATGATGATTGGATTCAGTTTTCCGTTTGGTCATCGTCCTCTCGATTTCCGATTTTAAGAAAATTGCGTATTCTGAGCATGCAGGGACGGAAGTCTCGCCACCATTAAAATCCAACTTCAAGTCTCCAATTACAAATTCTCATGAAACTGAAAGGCCAACTAAGCCAAATTGCATAAGCTCGGGCTCAAGGCAATCATCTGAAAACTGATCGCTGAAAACTGATCGCTGACCAAAATCGCATGAGAGCTAAACTGAGCTGAGAGCTGACCACTGACCACTTAGAAAAAAAAAGCCCTGGCGACAAAACCAGGGCCCAATAAACCAATCTCAATCTTTATAGATGAGAATATAAATAAATAGACGAAACATATAAAAAGGGCTGCCATTCTGATGATCACAGCATTTCACAATCAATAAGTGAACAACAGCCGTTTGCTCTTTCGACTAAAGTCTAATCTGCGTCTTCGTATATGAATGAATTGCCGGTTTGAACTACAGTACCTTCTTCATCTACATAGATGCTGGTGCTTGTACGGCCTACTGGAATTTTGATCTTATCTTCATCAAGTTTAGTGCCTCTTCTAAGGTAAGCAGGAATTTTCTCCGCATTTTCCAATGCTTCCGGATTGTCCAATGGCACCGTTGTACTGCTTCTGAGGTATTGTCTCCTTGCATTTTCAGCCTCGATAAACTTCTCTCTTTCACCGTTTTCACGTTTAGCCATAAATGGATCAGTGTGATATGGATTCTTTCTGTTCATCGCCTCCGCTGTCTGTCTGATGTCATCATCGTCGAAATCAAATGTACGTGCATTGGCAGTATTGGTATCTGCTATCGAAAAAGAATTGGTATTGGCAACTTCTTCAAAGTCATCAGACAATGGAACCTTTATTTCCATTGGTGCATCTTTGAAATCTTTCTTTGAACCCGCAGCAAAACCTGTGGCAATCAAAGTGATGCAAAGTTGCTCACCCAAAGACTCATCGATACAGTTACCCCAGATCAAGTCAGTTCCATAACCTGCTTCTTCCTGAACATAGTCCATGATTTCGCCAATTTCGTCCATAGAAACTTCTTTGGTTCCTGATGTGATATTGAGTAAAATATGTTTTGCTCCTCTGATATCATTGTCTTCTAACAATGGTGAATTGAGGGCCATGCTGATCGCTTTTCTAGCTCTCTCTTCACCCGCGGCAAGGCCGATACCCATCAAAGCAACACCGCTATCTCTCATTACGAAGTTGACATCTTCAAAGTCAACGTTTACATAACCAGGAACGGTAATGATTTCTGCAATGGCTTTCGCAGCAGTATTTAAAACATCATCCGCATTGGAAAAAGCAACAGAAAGTTGTAAGTCACCGTGGATTTCTCTGATTTTGTCATTGGAAATAACCAAGATGGCGTCTACATTTTTCTTCAATGATTCCAATCCTTCCAGTGCGTGTCTCTTTCTCCTTGCACCTTCAAAATTGAAAGGAAGCGTCACGATTGCTACCGTAAGAATACCTAATTCCTTAGAAGCTTTGGCAATGATTGGTGCAGCACCAGTACCGGTTCCACCACCCATTCCTGCTGTAATGAAAAGCATTTTCGTGCTGTCTTCCAAAAATGTCCTGACTTCGTCAATAGACTCTATGCAAGCTTCTTTACCTGTTTCAGGCTTTGACCCTGCTCCACGACCTTCCGTCAAGGATGGCCCAAGTGCAATTTTTACTGGCACTGGATTATTTTCTAATGCCTGATTGTCTGTGTTGCAGATGCCAAAATCAACACCTACAATACCTTGTTTAAACATGTGCGAAACAGCATTTCCACCGCCGCCGCCGACACCCAGCACTTTTATGATAGATTTTGATTGTTTAGCTATATCAAATTTCATCTTTCTATATTTAAAATTTACAATAAATAAAACACCTTACAGCTCGTGATCAGGGGTCGGTTCGAAAAAGTCACGAGTATAAGAAGAAATTTTGCGAACCAATTTCATGAACTTGCGCTCAATGGTTGGTTTTTCGACATCATCATCCTCTTGATCATCTTCCGCAACAGGTTTTACCATTGCAGCCGTGTTTGCAGCAGCGGTTGCCTTGTTGACCAAAGGAGCAGTTGTAATGGTGGATGATGGAGTTTCTACCTCGGTGTTGAGTAGATCAACCGAGTATTTACTGTCTTGTTTGGTATTGTCTATTGCATACTTCAAAAGTCCAACAGCAGTAGCATACATAGGCGACGCTAGTTCTTTGTTGTAACCATGTGCAAGGTGTTCTATGGGTTCACCAATTCTGGCGTGCATTCCAGTATGAAACTGAGCTAGAAGATCGATGTTTTTGAGCAAAGCACCACCACCAGTCAAAACCAGACCAGCTTGTAATTTTCGCTCGTAACCAGATCTTTTGATTTCGAATAATATGTAGTCAAAAATCTCTTCTACCCTTGCTTGAATAATCTTAGAAAGATTTTTCTCACTGATAGCCTTTGGTTCTCTACCCTTCAGGCCTGGTATGATGATTTTTCTATTGTCTACCAATTCGTCAGAAAGGGCGTTACCAAATTTCACTTTGAGCTTTTCTGCTTGATCGGTCAGCACGGTACAACCTTCTTTGATGTCATCCGTGATGATGTTGCCACCAAAAGGAATGACTGCTGTGTGTCTGATAATGCCATCTTTGAATATGGTGATGTCTGTCGTCCCACCACCTATGTCAATCAATGCAACACCTGCTTCTTTTTCTTCACCACTCAATACTGCACTTGCAGAAGCGATAGGCTCTAAGGTAAGGTCAGCGATTTCCAATCCACCTTTTTCAATACACCTCATGATGTTTTTGGAAGCTGAAATCTGGCCTGTGATGATGTGGAAATTTCCTTCTAGTCTATATCCTGCCATCCCTATAGGGTCAGCAATGTCTTTTTCGTCATCGACGGTAAATTCTTGTGGAATGACATGTAATATCTTGTCTCCGGGAGGTAACGGAATCCTGTACATGTCTTTGATCAATCTTTCGATGTCTTCGATCGAAATTTCTGAATTGTGGTCTAGTCTGGTAATGCGACCTAAGTTGTGAAGGCTTTTGATGTGTTGGCCAGCGATGCCGACGTGCACGATCTTAAATTTGAAGCCGGCACCACGTTCTGCGATGTCTACTGCTTCTCTGATGGCTTTGACCGTTTTGTCGATGTTAACAACGACGCCACGATTGACACCCTCTGACTTCACTGTGCCAAATGATAGCACTTCTAGTCGTCCAAACTCATCCAAAGTACCTGCGATAGCGCAGATCTTGGTAGTACCGATGTCAATTGCCACCGAAACACTACCTGCGTTGTGATTTCTGTTTGTCATTTGTGAAAAAATTTTGCTGTGATACATAATTATTATTGATTATAACTCTCCAATTACCTGGCCCTTGTATTTCAGGTTTATACCTTTATACTTGTCCCAACCCACCATGGGTATTCCGTCTTTATACATACTTTTGAGGTTGTTGAATTTGTCCTCTATGTTTTCTGCATTTCCGATCAAAATCTCTTGCCTGCCAATTTTTGGAATCAGCAAAAGATCGTGGTCTTCTGTCACGTCTATTTGTTCTACCAGCGCCTCAATAAATGGGTCAGCCAGTATGCTTTTTGAGGTGAGGAAAACGTCTTTGAGTGTTGACTTCTTTTCTGCGAATAAGCTCTCCTTGTCGTACAAACCTATATAACCTGTAGCCAATGGAACCCTTACTGCCACCCCTTTTCGTGTCTTGATTTTATCACCGTCTTCATCGATGTAGTAGCTGAAATTTCTTTCATCCACAATCCTCACAATGGGTTGTCTTTGTACCAGCCAGACCGTCAATCTGTTTTTTGAGTCCAGAAAAACCTCTGCTTTTTTCACTCGGTCATCGGTCATCAAAAGTTGTTCTAGTTCACTCAGATTTACTTCTACAACTTTTGCCTCCCGCACATCGTAGCCAAGCATTTTTTTGAATGCACCCTCAACTTCTTTTTTGTTGATGAGGTCTCTGTCTCCTTTGATGGGTTTGATATGTACCACCAATTCTTTGACATTCGACTGGCTTTTGTGCCTGACCGACATGACCAACAACACCGCGATACCCATGAGACCGACCGTCCATAAGAATCTGCTTTTAAATGTTGATGGTATATTCATGCCTATATTTCTTAATATTTATTTACTTTCTAATGCTTTTTTTATCAATGTCACTTGTGTGTCGATGTCGCCCGCGCCAATTGTGAGGACTACATCGTATTTTTTATGTCGAAGACTGTCAATGAGCTCATTTTTTGAGATCACTGCTACCGGTTTGTGCATCATTTCGGCCAATGCTTGTGAAGTAATGCCTGATATCGGCAACTCTCTTGCAGGATAAATGTCGAGCAAAAGAATTTCATCAAAACCATCCAGTGCTTCAGCAAACTCTACCATAAAATCTCTGGTTCTGGAATAAAGGTGAGGTTGAAAAATGGCCAGAATTTGCTTACCCTTGTAGGCATCTCTGATGGCTTTACAAACTGCCTTTATTTCCTGAGGATGATGCGCGTAGTCGTCGATGTATACTTTTCCTTCTGTTTCTACAATGCGTTCAAACCTTCTTTTCACTCCTAAAAAACCTGCTAAGGAATGTTTGATTTGAGCTTCACTCAATCCTACCCTTTCACAAACCAAAACTGCAGCACTTGCATTGCTCACATTGTGGTCACCTGGCAATGTGAAGAGTAAATCATGAAAGTTATTTCCAGTTTTCTGATCCAAATCAAAAACTGGTCTTCCACCCATGGCATAATGGTCGATCGAAATTTTCACATCACAATCCGGACCAAAGCCAAATACCTTCACTTCAACATGCTCCTGAATAGCTGTCCACTGTGCAACTGTAAAATGCTCTGTGACCCCTTCTTTCAATAAAAGCAATCCACCTTTTCGCATCTGCATGATGAATTCAAAAAAAGCTTCAGTAAACTTTTCTTGTGTTCCGTAGATGTCCAAATGGTCGGCGTCCATTGCATTTACAATCGCAATTTCTGGCTTCAAATGGTGAAAAGATCGATCAAACTCGTCGGCTTCAACCACCATCCAATCGGAAGAACCGAGGAAGTAGTTGGTTTCATAGCCTGTGAGAATTCCTCCCAAAAAAGCCGAGATTTCAAGACCGCTATCCTTCAGACAATGTGCAACCAAAGATGTCGTTGTGGTTTTACCGTGCGTCCCTGCGATGGCAATTGTCCGAGCTTGCTCAGAAATAATGCCCAGCAATTTTGCTCTTTTTACCACTGGAACATCTCTGCTTTCCAATGTTTGGAGAATGCCAAGTTCTTTGGGCACTGCTGGTGTATAAACCACCAAATCAATGTCCTCAGAGAGGTGCTCTTTGTTGTCTTCGTACGTTATGTCAATTCCTTCTCCCACCAACTTCCTGGTGAGCGCTGTTTCTGTTTTATCGTAGCCAGATACTTTCACATTTCTCATGATGAAATATCTTGCCAAAGCACTCATGCCAATTCCTCCGATGCCTACAAAATAGACATGTTTATAGCCTCCGACATTCATACTTTCTCTATCGTTTCAAATATGTATGTTGCGATTTGGTCTGCCGCATTCGGCTTAGCCAAACCCTTCATATTACCCGCCAATTGGACACTTTGTTGCTCATCATTCACCAAATTGATCATGACTTGTACCAATGTTTTACCTGCATCAACGTCTTTTACCAAAATCGCCGCTCCAGCATTTACCAATGACATCGCATTATGTGTTTGGTGGTCTTCAGCAACATTTGGCGAAGGCACTAAAATCGCTGCTTTTCCAACTATTGCAAGCTCTGATATCGTCAAAGCACCCGCACGGCCTACAATGATATCTGCTGCGGCATAGACGGTTGGCATATCTTCTATAAAGTCAACCATGGTCACATTTGGCAAAGAGGCTATGTTTTTATTTTTGAATTCTGAGAGATACAATTTTCCAACTTGCCAGTAAATATGAACACCAGTACTTTGTGCCAAAAGTGCCTCTCCTTGAACCAAAGCTTCATTGATGGTTCTAGCGCCCAAACTTCCGCCCATTACCAAAATCATTTTGTGATCAGGATTGAGCCCTAGTTTTTGCATTGCTTCCCTTTTGGATCTTCCTTCCATTTGGATGGTTGATCTGATTGGGTTGCCGGTATGGACGATTTTGGAAGGTTCAAAAAACCTTTCCATTCCACTGTATGCTACAAATATTTTACTTGCCTTTCTGGCTAATAATTTATTAGTCACTCCAGCATAAGAATTCTGTTCTTGAATCATAGTCGGCACTCCTAAAAGCGAAGCAACCTTTAATGTAGGGCCACTTGCATATCCTCCCACACCAATCGCTACATCTGGTTTGAATGTTTTGACGATGTTGATGGCTTTGAAAAGTGCTTTAGCCGCTTTCCATGTCGTTACGATCGTATCCAAACTAAAAGACCTTTTGAATCCTTTGATGTCTAAACCAATAATTTTATAACCTGCCTGAGGCACTTTGTCCATTTCTATCTTTCCATTGGCCCCAACAAACAAAATGTCTGTATTGCCATCTTTTTTTGTCAATGCATCTGCTATTGCAATTGCCGGGAAAACGTGCCCCCCTGTACCGCCACCACTAATGAGCACCTTCATTGGCTAATTTTTTTTCCATTGAAAGCATTCCTGTAGCAGAATACTCTTCTACAAATTTGCTCACACTGAGGATGATACCAAAAGAGATGCATGTCAAGATCAAGGACGTTCCGCCCATACTGATCAAAGGTAGCGTCAAACCTGTAGCAGGAACCAACTGCACAGATACCGAAATATTTGCAAAAGCATTGATGACAATGTCCAGGCAAAGACCCATGGCCAAAATTGCTCCGAATGCCTTTGGACTTTTTGTAACCAATTGCACGCACCTGACGAGTAACCAGAAGTACAAACCCAAAATGGCCAATCCACCGATCAAACCAAATTCTTCGCAGATGATGGCATAAATACAGTCTGAGAATGAAAATGGCAAATAGTTTTTCTGAAGACTTTTGCCTGGCCCAACTCCAAACCACTCACCATTGGCAATGGCAATTTTGGCTTGCTGGACTTGAAAACTTTCATCCGTCATATTCACAAAGTCCGATACCCTATGAATCCATGTTTCCAATCGAACTACATCTGGAAATAATACTCCCATCAGGGTTATCAACAATCCTGCAATCACCCCAAGTAATAAGAGAATGAAAACAAATTTGAGACTGATCCTGCCAATGAACAACATCAACATACACGTCATGAATAAAAGCGCTGCCGTTGAAAGGTTGTTTGGCGCAATGATTCCACATACCAATATGATTGGTAAAAACAACGGAAGTGCTGCAGATTTCAAATCTTTGATGACGTCTTGTTTGGTAGCAATTGTTCGCGCCAAATACACAATCAAAGCTATTTTAGCAAAGTCTGAGGTTTGAAATGTTTTATCTATCCATGGAATCGTAATCCATCTTTTTGCTGAATTGACTTCCTTTCCAAAAAAGAAGGTATATAACAATAATGTCACTGCAATTACAAGCAAAATGGGCGCTAAACGTGCAAATTTTCGATAATCCATTTTGTACATCAACCACATCATGCCTACACCCAAACCAATGAAGATTACTTGTTGAAGTAAGTAAAATTCGGTATTTCCACCATGATCTTTGTAGGCTATGCTCCCAATACTGCTGTAGACTGCCAATATGGAGACCAGCAATAGTAAGGTCACAATGAGCCAGATAGACTTATCCCCTTTGAGGTCTCTGTATATCTTTATTACATTGGTCATTCTGTGTGTAGTTTTCTATTTTTAAAGTCGGCTTTCACCTCCTATTTTTATTCAATTTTATTTTTCAAATCAAGTACAGCAGCTTTAAACTGCTCTCCCCGATCCATGTAATTTTTAAACAAATCGAAGCTGGCGCATGCTGGAGAAAGTAAGACAGTTTCACCCGTTCTTGCGCTTTCTCCAGCCATAAACACCGCGTTTGAGACCTTAGTAGTTTCTACAATTGTGGGTGTAGTGCCCTTAAAAAACCTTATCAATTTATCATTGTCTATGCCCAGGCATATCAATGTTTTTACTTTCTCTTTTACAAGTGGCAACAAAACTTCATAGTCATTGCCTTTGTCAATTCCTCCTGCAATCCATACTACCTTTCCTTCCATGGCATCCAAGGCATAAAATACCGAGTCTACATTGGTGGCTTTACTATCGTTGATGTATTCCACACCATTGATGGTCGTGATGTATTCCAATCGGTGGGCAAGACTTTCAAAAGTCTCAAGTCCTAGTGCAATTTCATCATCAGTAAGCCCAATCAATCTAGACATGGTCACCACTGTTTGAATATTGTACCTGTTGTGGCGTCCTTTTAATTTGTATTGAAAGGATTTACCATCGACTCTTTGTACACCGTTGAGGTAGTTTGCTTCCTCGATTGCTACCAATTGGGGAGCAATCTCAGCCGTGTCCAGATAGTCCAGAATTTCCTTGTCGTCTGCGTTGTAGACAAAAAAGTCATCCTTGGTCTGGTTGCGTGTAATCCTAAACTTGGAGGCCACATATTTTTCCATTTTGTACTCATATCTATCCAGGTGATCTGGTGTAATATTGAGTATGGTACTCACATGCGGTCTGAAAGTTTCTATGTCATCGAGTTGAAAACTACTGATTTCCAATACGATGTATTCCGGATTCCGCTCAGCGACAAGTCCAGCAAAACTATAGCCATAATTTCCTGCGATTTCAACATCTTTTCCGGCACTTTTTAAAACATGATGAAGTAAAGCTGATGTCGTAGTTTTTCCATTACTGCCCGTTACTGCCAAAATGGTAGAGTGGCAGTGCAGGAATCCAAATTCAATTTCAGAAATAACCTTTGTCCCTTTGGTTAAAAAGGCAGTTACAACTTCACTCTCATTGGGAATGCCTGGGCTTTTTACGACCAAATCTGCATCCATCAACAACTCAGGAGTATGACCTCCTTCTTCATATTTTATCAAGTACTGATCAAGAACATCTTTATATTCTTGCTTTATAAAGCCTTTGTCACTCAAAAAGCATTCAAATCCTGCTTTTTTTGCGAGCAAGGCTGCTCCTTTTCCACTTTCTCCTCCGCCCAAGACAACTACCTTCATCTTTTATCTCACTTTTAAGGTGATGATACATATGATGGCTAAGATGATTGTCACGATCCAAAACCTCACTGCAATTTTGGCTTCATGCATGCCACTTTTTTGGTAGTGGTGGTGCAACGGTGCCATTTTGAAAATCCTGCGACCTTCACCGTATTTCTTTTTGGTATATTTAAAATATCCCACCTGCAATATCACTGACAAATTCTCTACTACGAAAATGCCGCACAAAACCGGAAGCAAAAATTCCTTTCTCAATAGGAAAGCCATCACAGCTATGATACCGCCTATCGTCAAACTCCCAGTGTCTCCCATAAAAACCCGGGCTGGAAACGAATTGTGCCATAAAAACCCAATACATGCTCCAGCAAAACAGGAGGCAAAAATGGTCAGCTCACTGATGTTTGGCAGGTAAAATATATTGAGATAATCTGCAATGATTGTGTTACCCGAAACGTAGGCAAACACTGCAAGTACAAATCCAATAATGGCCGATACTCCTGCTGCCAAACCGTCTAATCCGTCGGTCAAATTTGCTCCGTTGGATATTCCCGTTACGATGAATATCACAATGGGCACAAAAATCAACCACAACCACAACCTTGAATTTTCAGAAAATACATTGGAGATCATTCTGTAGTCAAAGCTGTTGTCTTTCAAAAGTGGTATGTTGGTCAGCGTTGTTTTCACGTAAACCATTTCCCTTACTTTTGCCTCTTGATTGACAGCCGGCACGATTATTTCATACCTTTCCTTTATTTCAAATCCGCCAGCTTCTGCTTCCGAAAGCGGCATTCTCACAACGATATCGTCGTGCAATAACATGATTGAACCGATGAATAGGCCCAATCCTACCTGACCAATGATTTTGGTTGTACTTTTTAGTCCTGCCTTGTTTTTCTTGAATACTTTGATGTAGTCATCCGCAAAACCAATAAATCCCAACCAGACCGTTGTCACCAACATGATGATCAAGTATATATTATTGAGCTTACCAAACAATAAACATGGAATCATAATGGCAGCGATGATGATAAAACCACCCATCGTTGGTGTGCCTTCTTTTTCCTTTTGTCCAGTAAGACCTAGATCTCTAACTGTTTCTCCTACTTGTAATCTCCTCAGGTAACCGACAATCCTTTTACCCAAAACCAGTGAAATCACTAGTGATAAAATGATTGCCGCGCTTGATCTAAATGTGATGTATTGAAACAACCCTGCTCCGGGAAGATCAAATTGCCTATCTAAAAAATCAAATAAATAATACAGCATAAATACTCACATTCAAATTTTTAAAAAAAACAGTGCAGATGTAATATGTTTGAACTTTTCCAGCAGGGATTACAACTGCAACTGCTAAACCAACCTGAGAATGATTAATAGAACCTCTCTTTAGGCCTTAGAATCCAATGCGTCTTCCAGTACCTTTTTATCTTCAAATGGCAATTTCTCGCCTTTTATATCTTGGTATTTTTCATGTCCTTTTCCGGCTACCAAAACCACATCCGATCCTTTTGCGATCATAACAGCGGTTTTTATTGCTTGGCTTCTATCCGAAATGGCCACAACTTTATTCTTCAATTCTTGGGGTATTCCTTCAAACACCTCGCTTATAATTTTATCAGGGTCTTCGCTTCTCGGATTATCACTCGTGATGATGACCCTGTCACTTTTTTGGGCGGCGATTTTTCCCATTTCTGGCCTTTTTGTTTTGTCTCTGTCTCCTCCACATCCAAAAACAGTGATCAGACTTGAGCCAGTTGGCTTCGATTTTTTCAGCGTTTCTGTGATGTTTTCCAAAGCATCGGGTGTATGTGCATAATCCACAATGCCCACGATCTTGGTATTTTTACTTTTCACCAATTGCATTCTGCCTTCAGCACCTGGTAAGTATGAAAGGATTTGCAAAATTTGGTCGGATTCAAAACCTAGCTCTTTTGCTGTACCATAAACTGCCAGCAAATTGTAAGCATTAAATTCGCCCATCATGCCCATCATCACTTCTTTGCCATCTACCCATAAGTGCAAACCCGATGTATCATTGCTAAGCACTTTACAGCGATAGTCTGCCATCGACTTCAAACCATAGGTTTTTACTTTTGCCTTGGTATGATCATACATCGATTTCCCATTTCTGTCATCGAGATTGATCATTGTGAAAGCTTCTAAGCTCAACTGATCAAAAAATTTCTTTTTTGCCCTTTGATAGTTGAGAAAAGTACCATGATAATCTAGATGGTCATGTGTGATGTTTGTGAAAATTGCCCCTTTAAACGGAATGCCAAATACTCTTTCCTGGTCCAAAGCATGACTGCTTACCTCCATGAATGCATAAGCACATCCAGCCTTTACCATTCTATCCATCAATGCAGCAATTCCTTGTGCATCTGGCGTCGTATGAGTTGCTGGCACTATTTCCCCTCCTATCTTATTTTCTACCGTCGAAAGCAAACCACATTTGTATCCCAACTCTGTAAAAAGTTGGAAAAGTAGTGTCGCAACGGTTGTTTTTCCATTCGTTCCTGTGACTCCAATGACCTTCAGCTTTTCGGCAGGAAAATCATAAAAAGCCTGACTTACTCTAGCAAAAGCTTGAGCACTGTTTTCCACTTTTATGTAGCTTACATTCGCGTCAAGCGTAAGTGGCAATTCTGTGCATAAAATGAGTGCTGCTCCTTTGTTTACGGCCATTTCAATAAATGAATGCCCATCGCTAGTAGCACCTTTTATGGCTGCGAAAAGAAATCCATTTTCGATTTTTCGGCTATCCAGCGTAATACCTGTTACCTCAAAATCGGTCGGACCATAAACTTCGCATCGCCCATTACCATCCAATATTTCAATCAACTTTTGTGCTCTCAAAGCAAAGCCTATTTCTTAGTTTAAATAGATTTCTATCCGTTGTCCTCTGATTGCTGTACCTGGGCTCAATGACATTCTTGTCACTTTCCCCTTTCCCTGTACAGCTACTCCGAGCCCTAAATTCTCTAGAACATAAACCGCGTCTCTGGCTCCCATACCCCTTACATCAGGCACTTTACCTTTGACTATCTTTTTATTTTCAATCAGCATTTTTGTTTCAAATGGGTCTACATACACCCACTTGTTTTCTGTTTTATTCTTATAAGGAATTCCTATGTAATCATAAAGTCCTTTGAAGTCATCTGCAAACCCGGCATTCGCGCCAGGAATTGTGCGCTCCATGTGTGCAGTGTCCAACATTGATTTTGCAGGTTGACACAATTCATGTTGCCACGCCATAGTTCTTTCTGCAATATTTTTGAATATTGGAGCAGCAACTGCGCTACCATAAAAAACTCCTTTTGGCTCATACAACACGATGATCATGCTGTATTGCGGATTATCTGCTGGAAAATACCCACAGAAAGAAGCATTGTATTTAGCGTATTCTTCCTTGTTGCTATAATTGACTCTAGTTGTACCAGTCTTGCCTGCTATTTTTATATAATCAGACTTGATGTTGGTTGCTGTACCAGTCAAAACAACTTCTTCCAACATTTCTTTTGCCTTCAGGATATTTTCTGGCCTTGCAAGTTGATCTACCAAAATCCTTGGTTCAAACTTTTTGTTTTTACCATTTTCACCCTTGATTTCTGAAACTAAATATGGTCTCATCGTCCTTCCTCCGTTCGCCACCCCGTTGTAAAAGGTGAGAATTTGAAGTGGTGACATCAAAAATTCATATCCATGGGCCATCCAAGGCACAGTAGTTCCATACCACTTTTTATCATCCTTAATTGGATCTTTGATGTATGGTTCTTTTTCACCTTCGATCTCAACACCTGTTTTTTTATCTATACCAAACTTGGTAAGTGTTCTTCTCCATTGTAATCTTCCTTCTGCAGATTTGTTATACGCTTCATCTGCAAGTACAGCCATTCCGATGTTGGAACTGATGGCAAAAGCTTCCTTTAAAGTCACTACTCCCCTGCCATGTTGCTCAGAATCTCTGATTGTTCTATCCTTGAATTTCACTGGTTTTCCACCATTGAGATTCACTTTAGTATCCAGATCTGCATACCCATCTTCCAAAAGTGCCAGAACTGTTGCCAATTTCATGGTAGAGCCTGGCTCAGTATTGTCACCAATAGCATAATTGAGTTCTTCACGCGGTACCCCATCGATATTAGCCAAATTTGAAATAGCTTTAATCTTACCAGTAGCCGTTTCCATCAATATGGCCACTCCTTTGGTAGCACTGTATTTGAGCAATGACTTTGAAAGTTCTTCATGCACCACATCTTGAAGGTGCACATTAAGATTGGTAATGACATCATCACCTCGTCTAGCACCTATTTCAGATGGATCATAAACGGGTACCCATACATTATTTGACAATCTCTTTTGTAAAACCTTGTCTGCAGGACCCGATAGAAATTTATCGAAAGCTCCTTCCAATCCTATTTTTTGGGCATTTTCTCTGTCTTCACCAATGGTTCTTGAAGCTAGGTCTCTGTAAGGTTTGGCCCGTTTGCCATACTTTACTTCGATCAAACCACCTTTATATTTACCTTCTCTCAGAATAGGAAATGTTTTTAAAAGCCTGTACTCGTCTACTGTGAGGTTTTTGTCTATATACAAATACCTGTTTTTAGCACTGCGAGCTTTGCGTAAAATTTGCTTCCATTCATACTTTGATCGATCACTTCTGATGGTCGAACTCAGGTAGAATGCCAGCGAATCAACACCACTTTCAAACACACTTTCTTTCTGGACGGTCATGTCCATTCGAATTTCAAAGAACTGCAAGGAAGTAGCTAATAAGCTTCCATCGTCGGCAAAAATGCTTCCTCTGTCTGCATTGAGCTCCTTCCACTTCACATTTTTGGCACCCATTTTGCGCCATTTATCACCCTCCACTATACTGACTGTAAAAACCCTATACGCTATGACCAATGACAATATGCCGAAGATCATGACTACGAAATAAGCCCGCGCTAGTAGTTCAGTCTTTTTATCCATAATTTGTTAATAAATAACAATTTTACTTATTCTATTTTTCTTTGTCTGACTCCAATTTAAGCGGCAACTTATTGAGGGGTTTTAGACCTTTCTCTTCAAGATTCTTGGTGAGCTGAGATTGAGTGCTTTGATACATCAACTCTTGTTCGAGTGTCATGGCTTGCCAACGATAGTCATTTACCTCTTTTTTGAGGGAGTCTATCTTTCGTATTGCTCTCTCGGCTGAGTGTGCATTAAAAATATACACGACTCCAATGCCGACGATAAAAAATACGAATGGCAAATTCACAAATACCCATTCTGCCCACCTGGATCTGATAAAAGTTGTAGATTTCTTATCTTTAGAACCAGACATTTATGTATTATTTTAAATTATATCTTATAAGCTACTCTCAGCTTTGCACTTCTTGATCGCGGGTTGCGCTTCTGCTCTTTGAAATCGGGAACAATGGGTTTTTTGGTTACCACTTCAAATGTTTTTTGAATGGCCCCAAAATCGTCTTTGTCCAATTCACCTTCCGTATTGCCTGTTTTGAAGATATTCTTCACCAAGCGATCTTCCAGCGAATGATAACTCATCACCACAAATCTCCCACCTGGTCTGAGCAACTTTGCTCCGTCCGTAAGAAATTGTGCTAGACCTGCTATTTCCCCATTTACTTCGATTCTCAAAGCTTGATAGACTTGTGCAAAATATTTATTTGCAGGTCCCATCGAGTTTTGATCGAGGATTTGGTTGAGCTGACCAGTTGTTGTAATTCCACGATTGCGTCGTGATTCTACAATGGCTCTGGCCAGGGTTTTAGCGTTGCGTACTTCTCCGTAGGTAGAAAGAATGTTTACAAGATCTGCTTCATTGTATTCATTGATGATTACTTGCGCGTCCAGAGGATTGGATTGATTCATCCTCATGTCAAGTGGTGCATCAAATCTGAATGAAAAGCCTCTCTCTGGCACATCAATCTGATGAGAAGAAATACCCAGGTCTGCAAGGATGCCATCGACTTGATCCACACCATACAAGCGCATAAATTTCTCTATGAATTTGTAATTTGATTGAATCAAAGTAAAATTGGCGGCATCTGGTGCGTTGTCCCAAGCGTCGTCGTCCATGTCAAAAGCGTACAAATGCCCGTTAGCATTTAGTTTTTCTAAAATAGCTTTGGAATGTCCACCAGCTCCGAATGTGACATCAATATAGATGCCGTCGGGTCTGATATTTAAGGACTCAATACATTCCGAGAGTAAGACGGGGATGTGGTAATCAGACATTTTTTTCTGGTTTGGTAATGGTTGCGAAAACCTCTTGTACCAAACTCGAAAAATCTTCAGGTTCGTCACTGATCATTTTCTCGTATGCATCCTTGGACCATACTTCAATGATGTTGTGATAAGCAAATAGAATTACGTCTTTGTCGATGCCAGCATACGACCGCAAATTGGCGGGTATGAGGATGCGATCAACATTGTCGTTTGTCACTTCTGTTGCCCCTCTGTAAAAATACCTGATAACGTCTCTTTGTCTTTTGTCGTAGATATTGAGTTGGTTTATCTCTTTTGTTTTGTCTTCCCAAACTTCTCTGGGGTAGATTATCAAATTATTTTCAAAACCACGGTTAAGAATAAAATCGAGATTCCTTTTATTACCTAAGGCTTCTATGAGCTTTTGTGGCAGTTTTAGTCTGCCTCTGTCGTCTATTTTGCACTCATATTCACCTGTAAGTGAAATCATCTTTTTTGTTCTAACCGGTTGATAAAACAAACATATTAAACAATTTTACATTTTTTCCCATTTCCTCCCACAAAATTGCAGAATTACCTATTTTTTATTGCAAAATCATCTAGCTTCCTTATCAAAGCCTTAATTTGTCAACAATTCGTTGACAAAATTTAACAAATTAAGCGAAAATATGAATCATAAACTAAATATTAAATAAATTATTTATAAATTATTTTTATAATGTGTAAAATATCAATTTTAAGTGTTTTACATCTTCAATATTAATACATATAAGAAAATGAGATTTATTTTCTACAGAAATACGCCAGTTTTATATGTTAAGAGATTTTTATATGTAAGAGAACAGTGACTTTGGGGAAAAAATGGGAGAAAAATTTGCCATTTTCTGTTTTTGGCCATTTTTAGACAAATTCCAGCCAAATACAGAGTAGACTGCCCGGATAT
The DNA here is from genome assembly GCA_016715105.1 of Saprospiraceae bacterium. GTDB lineage: Bacteria > Bacteroidota > Bacteroidia > Chitinophagales > Saprospiraceae > JADKBO01. Next base: position 64,417 of record JADKBO010000012.1, read on the forward strand.
GAACAACTGAAATGAGAAGAATGCGGATCGGAATTCGCAAATTGTTGATGAGATATTATGATGGCGAGAATTTAGTCTCTGCCTACTCAGTACCTCGAGATGAGGTGAATGTGGATAGGAAATCGTTGAATCGTTGATGTGGAATTCTGGTGGGGAGAATTTAGTCCTTCCTGCTCAATAGGTTGAGAAAAGGAGAATCTGGGTCGGAAATCGTTGATGAGGTAATATGGTGGCGAGACTTTAGTCCTGCCCAGTACCTCGAGATGAGGAGAATGTGGATAGGAAATGGAAATCGTTGATGTGGAATTCTGGTGGCGAAACTTTAATCAATGCCTGCCCAATAAATCGAGATGAGGCGAATACAAATCTTAGATCGTATTATATAATAAGAAGTGAAAGACAAATAAACGATTAAACGCATAAACCTATAAACCAATAAGTTATCTCTTTCTACAGAAAACCTTTGATACTAGTGTTTATGATTTATGCCTCTTATAATAAGACTTCTCTTTGATGTACTTGTATTTTTCTACCAAGGCTAAGGCTATATGTTTTTGATCATAATACTCCATTACAAACCTTCTGGCATTCTCACCAATTTGTTTTCTTTTATCATGATCATCAATCAAGGCAAGAATTTGAGCAGCGAATGTTTCGGCGTCATCAGCAAGAGAAATATTTGCACCATCAGTGACATTGATACCTTCTGCTCCCAGTGAAGTTGAAACGATACATTTCTCAAGTGCCATGGCTTCAATAATTTTGACTCGCATACCACTTCCAGAAAACAATGGAACCACCATCAAATCATGATTTCCTATAAATTCGATGGCATCGTCAACCTCACCGTGTATAAAGACATTATCTGATTTTAATGCCAACAAATCTGGTGGCGTATTGCGACCTGCAACGTGAAACTGAGCCTCTGGGTTGGCTTTATGAACCAATGGCCATACTTTTTCCAAAAACCAATTGAATCCTTCTGCATTCGGTATCCAGTCCATGGCCCCAATGAAACAAATGGATTTGTTTACTGTCTGTTGATTGATTTTATAATTATCTAATTGCAGTCCGATTGGTGTTGCCATTGCACCGTTCTTATATCCCAGCTTTTTAAATTGATCAAGGTCTCGTTGTGAAATGGCCAATAAATAGTCATAGTCATTCAACTTCTCAAGTTCATATTTTTTGAGCTTTTTGGTCAAATGATTGAGATATAATTTTTTAGGCAAAAAGCCTGTGCCTTGTGAGATGCGCTCCCATATCTCAAATTCGATATTATGAGATCTCATCGTGACTATGGCGTCAGAGTGTTGTTTGATCAGGTCGATATAAGGGGACAAATATAAAGTCTCCAACTGCACCACATCAAAATCATCTGATTGTAGTGTTTCTATGAGTTTCTCAGCAAATTCTTTGGATTCAAAGCGAGAAACGTGGTAACTTTTATCTGAGAAGAGGTTGGCAAAGGCATCTCCAACTTTGAGTCTGTTGTCAACATCTACGGTGTAAATTTGCTTATAGTGATTAAAATCTGCTGGAAGTTCATTTACATCAAGGTAGTGTTTAGATGTATTCATCGAAAGTAGTGTGACTTCGCAACCGAGATCAACCAAGGCCCTAGTCAAGTAAGTAACTGCTATCGATTCACCGTCCTTAAGTGGAAATGGAAACTTTTTACACAGCTGAAGTATCTTCATAAAAAATTCTAATCAAGCGTAATTGAGTAATCAAAAATAGGAAATTTTTCCTTCCTATTTCCATGTATAACGTTTTAAAAGTTTTCTTTATTTAAAAAGTTGTATCACAAGCAATAATATCAGCAAATTATTTTGTTTGGTGTTAACGTTAATTTCACAAGTAGCTAATACCATTCTAAAAATACTAAACGCAACAGGCTCAAAATCAGAAGCCTCGCCAAAAATAAATGTGACGAGGCTTTTAATTATAAGTTAAAAGTAAAATTTAGCAGGTTTTAGAAACCCATGCCCATTCCACCCATTTGCTTTCTGAATTCTTCCATGGTATATTTTTTATACCCTGTAGTATTAGGCACTGCCTTGCTCATGTCAACCTCATCTGAGATTGCCGTTGCTTGCATGGTAATGTTCATCATGGCATTTTTGATCGTAAATTCCAATGGAAAACCAGGCATTTCTACCGTCTGGAATCCTTGAATAAGACCTTGACCACCTTTGATATCCTCAGTCACATATGCTTCAACTTCCATTTCTGCCAATTCTGGACTTGTTACAGAGATTTTGTAACACTTATAACCCAAAATTTCCTTGGTAGCTTTTTTATCAGGTGTAATCACAGCTGATTTTTTGATGGCGTCTTGTTGTGGGTCTTTTGCCATTTCTGAGATGGTAGATGATATCCACATTTTTTGTCCCATCATATCCATGAGCATGTCATACTTGTCTTCTTTTTGATTGCTGTAGGTTTTCATTTTCACCATTCCACCCATCATATCTGCTGTAGTTGCCTGGACACCATCACCAAATTTGATTTCAGTAGAACTACCCTTCATCATTTCCAACTGCATAGCCATCTGAGGGTCAGTTGCTGTGATTTCAGTAAGTTCCATTTTGATTGTCCCTTTGTCAAGGTTTTTCTGCGCAAAGGTCATGTTTACAAAGGCAAGGATTGCCACAAGGCTCAAAACTAATTTTTTCATTTCTGTTGTTTAATTTTTTATAAAGGTAAAAGTTTTTTTTAATGTTTGTCTGCTATCATAGACTAAAAACACAGTTACGACGACGTAAGATCGGCATAGTTACCAATCCTTGATTTATTAATGGTTTATTAACAATGGGAGTTCAATGCCTGCGGCCTGTCCCTGCTTTTGCAAGGGGCGCAATGGGCAATGGTCTGCGACCGCAATGGGCAATGAGCAATGCCTGCGGCGCAATGGGCAATGGTCTGCGACCGCAATGGGCAATGGGCAATGGTCTGCGACAGCAATGGATTTCAATGAGAGTTCAATGGGAGTTCAATGATTTCAATCCCTTGCAGAAGCAGGGACACGTGGGAATTCAAATAAATATATTTTAAATAACCAATCGTAGAAGACGCAAGGTCTTGCGTCTGCACAAATGTGATTTCAATGGGAGTTCAATGAGGCGTGGGAGTCGCAATGATTTCATGGTGCAGTAAAATGTTTTAAAGCCAATTTCAGGAGATTGATTTGCCAGAGGAGTCCAATGGGAGTTCATGATTTCATGGGAATTCAAACAAAATCTTTAAAAATTCCGTGAGACCGGTATCTGCAAAAAGCTGCTTGATTGAGTTAAAAAAGCTCGAGGCCTGTGATGGAAGCTCGAAGATAAAAGCATTGCTCACATTTATACCCAATCTGATCGCTGATTAAAACTGATAGCTAAATGTTTCCTGATTTCCAATTTCCGATTTCCGATTTCCGCCCTCCGATTAATACCCCCACTCATCAATGTACTTGATGAATATTTTGGCCAAATTTTCTGCATCAGAAATAGCTCTGTGATGAATTCCTGTAAATTCCAATCCTTCGTGTTTGATGGTATTTTTGAGGCCTGATAATTTGTGCTCACCTTTCATGGCATGGTAATTATCTTTCACATTCATGTTGAAATCCAACCAGTCGATATCAATTTTATGAAGTTTGCAATTGGTTTGCAAAAGTTGCACATCAAATTTACCCCAGGCACACAACATATAATCTTCCTCATGGATATTGATCCAATCTTGGAAGTCCTCAATAGTTGTTGGGAAATCTTTGGCTCTATCTACATCCTGCTGGGTGATGGAGGTGAGTGACTTACAAAATTCAGATAAAATGGGATTGACAGAGGGTTTGATGAATTTATTGTAGCTGCCCAGGATTGCTCCAAGTGGGTTGATTTTTACAGCACCTATTTCAATGATTTCATTGATGCCATGAGGTGGTCTTCCTCTCCAACAAGTCGCTTCTAAATCGTATACAATAAAATTCACTATAGACTACTTATTTTTCAACAAAACTAAATTCCTTTACTTTACTCCAGTCAAGTTCATCACTGAAGTTGTAACCTTCCATTCTGTTGTGATAGTAAAAAAGCAGTTTGAGATTTTGAGTACACAATTGATCATCCTGAATAAACATCACTTTATCACCATGATAAGTACCGCAAGCATTCACTCCTTCTGCTATTATTTGATCCAGGTTGCCAACCTTTATAACTTCATCCAATTTAATTTTCCCTTTTGCTTCCCATTCGTTAAGTACCTCAATGGCCGATATCAATACCGTTTTAAGTATAAATACCGGAATTTGTACTTCCGAAGGATGGAGTTTTAAAATGGATAACATGTCCAAATCCTTCCTGTATTTCAAAATGATTTTGAAGGCAACATGAGACACCAAATGTGAAGGCAAAACTACATTGTTTTTCAAGAAAGATTCAACAATTTTCTGACCCAAAAGTTTGGTGTAGACATTTTCTCTTTGTGGATCTTCTGACATATCTTCCTCCAACCTAAAGTAATCTACCAAATCTATTTTTTGGCCATTTTTATCATAACTGTGTCCATCAGCTGCAATGCGATTGCCCATCACATCCATTGGCTCCCCAAATGATAAATACATGTCGGAATTTTTGGTAAATAATGCTTTGATGAAACGCATTCTGTCTCCAAATGAAATAGAAGTATCCTTTGATCGCATATATTTTTCCTTGCCGATCACCCTCAGGAACTGATCCACCATCCCTTTAGCTTCTAAAACAAAATTATAACCAAGCACCACCGGCACGATGATGACCTTTCTATCACTTTTATTGGCAATAAACAAACGTTGGGCTTCTATTGCGCTACCTAGTAATCCTAGTTTGAGTCTTTCTTCAATGGCTCCGCTTCTTGACCTGGTACCTCCAGGGAAAAATATATTATTGAGCCCTTTGTATAGAGAATAGGATGCCATGGAGGTAAGACATTCCAAATAAATCGGATTTTTCTTCCTTCTATCTACCCTATAAGCTCCTAATCGATTCATATAGTAAGCTGCAATTTCTACATCATAGAGATTGAGTCCTGCTCCATAAGCAAAAGCGGGCAATCCAGCGATCATATCCAACACATAGCCAACCAAAATGCTGTCAACATTAGAAAAATGCGTAGGCACAATCAAAACCGTGCCTTTATCAAAAAGCTGACGCGTTTCTTCTACGTGTCCAAAAACCTTGAGTTTGGTACTCAGCAATTCCCGATCACCCCAAAAAAATGTTCCTTTTTTGTCATTGAATTTATTGTACAATCTTTTGAATAAAGAAGTCAAAAACTTTCGGGCAAATCGGTAAGTTTTCGGTGTGAAATCGCCAACAATTTCAGTATTGTATCGATTGATCATGCGCATCATGATCGTATCTAGCGCATCTTCACTTTCAGTATTTTTGATGATATTATTGAGTTCTACACTCAATTCTTTCCAATAATTCTGTTCGTCGGGTGGGTCAACTTTCCAAGGTGTGAGCTTCACCCGCTGATTTTCAAGATAAATACTTTTGGCAAGTAAGTCTTTAAAACTGTGATTATTCTGCTTCAGCCTATTAAATACAAACTCATTTAATTCTTTGATAAATAGCTCTTTATCCTTATGAAAAGTATAAATTGGCCAGGTCTCAATGTCCGGTTTAATATGTTTGTATATGCTACTCAAATGTTGTTTATTTTGAAATTGCAGGGCAAAAATAATCGAAAACCTAAGTATTCAGTATCTTTTCCACAAATGAAAGCAGTTCTTCTTTTCCTGCAGTGGTATTTGCACTCGTAAAAAACCTTGGGGGCAGCTCCTCCCAAAAGGCAGAAAGCTTAGTTTCAATTTTCCCGATATTATAATCCAACTCTTCCTTTTTGACTTTATCTGTTTTGGTATAAACCAGCGCTATAGGAATGCCTTCTGTACCACACCAGTTGACAAACTCTTCATCTATTTTTTGAATGGTGTGCCTGGCGTCCAATAACACAAAGGCTATATATAATTGTTTTCTATTGCGAAGATAATACTTAATCATCTTGGACCATTCTTCTCTGGTCTTTTGAGAAATTTTAGCATAACCATAACCTGGTAAATCCACTAGATGCCATTGCTCATTGATGATGAAAAATTGAGTTTCTGGGTTTTTCCTGGTTGTTTGGATGTTTTGGCTAAATCTTTTTTATCACAAAGCATATTGATCAAGGACGATTTTCCCACATTGGATCGTCCTATAAAAGCGATCTCGGGCATGTCTCCCTGAGGGCATTGATCCTCTCTTACGTAACTTGCAATGTATTCTGAAGATGTAATTTCCATTTTAGGCACAGATTTTGATATATTATAACTATTCATAATATATTTTCTTTAAAAAGAAGCCACCTACCCCGCCAAATACATTAAAAAATAGCTAAAATGTAGATGTTGGGTTAAACTGGTGTTAATAATTTACAATGATAGTTACTAAAAATGACAAACCTCCGTTCACTAATTTATAAATCTTTTTAACCATGAAACAATTTCTTCTAGTACTAACGCTAGTGAGCTGCTCTATTTTTGCTTTTGGTCAAATAGAATTTGGGGTAAAAGCCGGTCTCAACTCCATGGATCTGGTCTCAGATGGGATCAAATTCAATCAGGACGACAAGTTTTACGATCTTAATTTTAACTCCTCCAACTACGGTCACCACTTTGGTCTGTATGGTAGGGTCAAAATTTTAATGGTCTACGTAGAACCATCCATCTTGTTTAATTCAAACAAGGTAACTTACACACTTGGTGAATATGGCGGTGTAAAAGCTGTTTCCAAATTTGTCAACGAAACGTACAATTCTGTTGATCTACCAGTCATGATTGGTTTGAAAGCAGGAATTATCAGATTATACGCGGGTCCTGTAGCCCATTTACACATCAACAGCAAATCCGATTTGATTGATTTTGATGGTTATGAGCAACGATTTAAAAGTGCAACTTATGGATATCAAGCTGGCTTTGGCTTTGATCTTTGGAAGCTCAGATTTGATGTAGCGTATGAAGGAAATCTCAGCAATTTTGGAGATCACATCACCATTGGCGGAGAATCTTTCTCTTTCAATGATTCTGCGGCACGATTATTGGGCACTGTCTCTTACAAGTTTTAAAGCAATAGTTTGAAAAAGTTAAAGACCTGGTATCATGACGATGGCAGGTCTTTTTATTTTATAATGTTCCGGAGGAAATTTTAAATGTACTGGAGACGAGAGACGAAAGATGAAGGAAGGTAACGAAAGTTTAATAAATGTCAACAATTTATAGATGGTAAGCAGGAAAGATCTATCAATACTTCAATGATAAAACTCTAAATAGTTATGTCTTTCAGTTTTCTCACCACATTCCAAGTGTGGTCAGCCAATAGGTTTACCTCAGCAATGAAATGATAAGGCATTTTATGTCCCCATTCTTCAGGGGAAATAAGCGAAATAAGGTAACTGTCTTCCGCTTTTTCATATAAAAAATACGTCTCACCTACAACTGGTTTTACGCCACAATCGGCCTTATAAATCAGTTCAGAAATATTGATTCTGTCGTGGATCTCTTGAGCTTGTTTGATGAGGAGTTCTACCTGATCTTTGATTTGTGTGAGTTGATTGCCAGTTTGTTGATACATGGCTTTCATCGCATTACCTTTGGTTTTGCCTTTGTCCAATGGTCTGATGATGGCGCTGCCTACGTGATGGGCGTAGGGCAACAATCCGGGATTTTCGGTAATTTTATCACTACTGATTGGGTTGAAAAAAATTTCTTTGTCCAGGTTGTTTTCAGCTTCCATTTCTACTTTTAAGTCAATTCAACATATTCAACAATTTCTAAACCATAACCTATGAGTCCAACTCTTTTGGTACTGCTATGATTTGAAATCAATCTTATTTTTTCTATGCCAAAGTCCCTCAAAATTTGAGCACCAATGCCAAAATCTCTTTGTTCGTCCGCCACACTTCCTTCTTTTCCTTGGCCTTTTTTATGAATGTCCATCAATTTTTGAATGATGGATTCGTTCTTTTCGCCATGTCTCATATAGAGTAACACTCCCCGCCCCTCTTTGTTGATCATTTTGAGTGCATTTGTGGTTGCTTCTGAATAACCTTCAAACAACATCCCTAAAATATCTCCTGTTTCTGTACTTGAATGAACTCTGACCAGCGCTGGATTTCCGTCATCAAAAGTTCCTTGAGAAAATGCAAGATGAATATCTCCAGTTGTCAATTGTTTATATGCTGTCACATCAAACACGCCATAAGCTGTTGAAATGCTTGTTTTATACTCTGCTTTGATGATGCGTTCAGTAGACATTCTATAGGCTACCAAATCTTTGATGCTGATGATTTTGAGATCAAATTTTCGTGCGACTTTCAGCAACTCAGGCATTCTGGCCATGGTACCATCTTCGTTGAGAATTTCAACCAAAACGCCAGCTGGATAAAAACCAGCCATTACCGCCAAGTCGACTGCTGCTTCTGTGTGTCCTGTCCTTCTCAGAACCCCTCCTTTTTTGGCAATCAAAGGAAATATGTGTCCTGGTCTAGCAAAATCAGCTGATTTAATTTTGGGATCAGTTATGGCTTTGATACCAGTTGAGCGGTCGTAAGCAGAAATACCAGTACTACAACCATGACCTATGAGGTCAATTGAAATGGTAAAAGCTGTGTGGTGAATGGCTGTATTGTCTTTGACCATCAATTCCAAATCCAATTCCTTGGCTCTTTCTTCTTGTATGGGTGTACAAATGAGACCTCTACCGTGGGAAGCCATAAAATTCACTATCTCTGGAGTGGTGACTTCCGCCGCACAAACAAAATCACCTTCATTTTCTCTGTCTTCATCATCAACAACAATGATGACTTTTCCATTTTTGATATCCTCAACAGCTTCGGGAATCGTACTTAATTTAATTTTATCTTCCATCAGTAAAGAAACTAATAAACGTCAATCTTGTTTAAAATCGACACAAAAATAGAATTTAATTTTGCAACACTTGTTTCCCAGCTAAATTTATCTTCCACAAAGCTTCGTGCCTTCTTTTTGATATTCAAATAAATCTCATCGTCTCTGAGAAGCAAATGGATGGCAGAAGCCATTTCTTGAATTTGGTCTGCAACTAAGATGTGGTCACCATTTTTGGCTCCAATTGCTTCGTTGACCGAAGTAGTCGTCACGCATGGTATGCCCATTGCCATTGCTTCCAGTATTTTGTTTTGTTGACCTGTGCCATTGAAAAGTGGGGCAACCAAAACCTTACCATCTTCGTATGCAGCTCTGATGTCTTCTCGCCAAGGTTTCACATCCACATATTCATTTTCCAGGGCCCAAACTCTTGCTGCAGGACGCGCACCTGAAAGCAATATTTTTAAATGGATCTTGTACTTTTGATGGTATAACTTGGCGATCTTATTGACTAAAATCTCTGCTGCCTCCACATTGGGTAAGTAGCCTAAATTCCCTACAAAAACTACGTCGTAAACTGGCCCTCGTCCCGTTGCTTTAAAAAAAGTAGTATCGATGCCATTAGGAATCACATGCACTTTGGAACGATTGCCCACATTGATGATGTTCATATCAGCCTTACTGATGATGGTATAGGCGGTAAATTTTTCTGAAATTTTGAATTCATAACTCAACACCTTTTGACTTTCATATTTATAAAGCCATTTCATCAGTCCAGTCGTTGTGGATGCACGCCTCTTCATACCTACACCAAAAGCATCCATAAAGTCTAAAACAACAGGAACGTTTAAATTTTCCGCATATGGAGCCATTCGAATCAATTGACAATACACCATGTCTATATTAAACAAGGATACCTTGGCTTTGATGTCTTTTTGAATGTCTCGGTGATAAAGGCAGGAGACTTGCAAAGGCAATGAGGAGGCAAAATTTCTAGCCAAATTGATGGCATAATCCACTTTATCAATTTTGTAATAATAAACTTCTTTGCAAAAGCTTTTTACTTTTTCGTATTCGTCGGGTTCTGGTAAGGTGTCAGAGATAGAGAATAAATAAATTTCACAAAAGTCTGACAAATACCTGATCTGATGGAATATGCGTAACTTATCACCTCGCTCGAGTGGATAGGGAAAACGTGATGTAAGGATGCCAAGTTTCAATTTGTTTCTTTCGATAGTGGGTAAAAATGTTCAATAAAATACATATCAATTGACTGTATATACTAATTTCAAACATTATTGTAATACATAATCTAAAAACGCAATAGTAAATGTAAGTGTTTTCAAAATAGGATGCAAATCTTGTCTTTTCCTCAAATTCATGAAAATAAAAAATAGTCACTTTCAAAAATATGCCAAAATGTTATTGAAGGATGGCTTCGTCTTTCATTTGTGTGGCCAAATTCGCACCCAGATATTTTTCAACAGCAGCATGTACCAGATAGATCACGGGTGTTAAAAGTACTGCCATTACAAACTTGTATATATAATTTACAATAGCAATGGCCATCACTCTACCAAAATCCCAGTCTGCGCCTATATAAAAAGCAATAAATAACACGACAAAACTATCGATGAATTGGGACACCAGGGTCGATCCAGTCGCCCTCAGCCAAATAGATTTTTCTCCAGTCATTTCTTTGATTCTGTGGAATACCAAAACATCCACCAACTGCCCAATTAAAAAAGCAACCATGCTTCCAACAATGATCCACAAACCTTGCCCCATGATGCGGCCGTAACTCAAATCCATATCTGCAATGGAAGTTGATGCATCTGAGGTCAGACCACTTTGGCTTTGCCACCAATCATTTGGCGGTAATCCAATGGCAAGATAAACCATTATGAATGCATAGACTATCAAACCAACAACCAACCAAGAAAGGAATTTGACCACCTTTTGGCCAAAATACTCATTTATGATGTCTGTCATTACAAAAACAACTGGCCATAATAAAACTCCCGCTGTAAGGTTAAAACCAAGGCCTCCGACACCAAAAATGGTAAAATCAAAAGGCGTAATGCCAAATGTCTTTTCCAGTGAAAATATTTTAACCCCTATAAATTCGGCAACTAATGCGTTGGTGATGAAAAATCCACTCAAAATATAGAGCAGTACGAATGTTTTGTTTTTTAGAATGTTCATGGTTGAATGTTCAGTGCATCCTATTGGTGCGAATTGGCAAATCTTTGATCATATCTGCTTCAAATGTAAGATATTCATTCCACCTTATTGACACATCTTTTTCATTTCCATGAAGTTTAGACAAACGTAAAAAGAGTCAGTCAATTCATAATGGTATTTGCATCCAGCTGTGGATACTTGGGAAGCACCAAGCCAAGCTTAGTTTAATTATTTTCCTGTCGTTGGGCTTGACCCAACATCCTTCTTTACCTTGAAAAAGTCAATATTGTAAACAGGATAACTTTCAAAGCCGCTTGACCACATCACCCCAATGGTATCTAATAAAGAAGTGGTCAATTTTTTATAATCATCCTTGTTCTTAACTTGATAAACAGACGTATAAATGGTATTACCAGTATAGGTTTCCAATCTTGGTTCCACATCTTTCACAGCTTTAAGCGAAATGCTTTGGCCTTTGATAAAATCGATGCGCAGAAAATCACCCTTTTTTATGATGCCGTATCCCTTTTTGATGTCTTTGGAATTAAAGATGAATTCGAATTTTACTTGGCGGCCTTCCATCAATTCAGCAAAAACCTCCAATAAAAATCTTCCTTTGTAGTAATTTTTCAACCTGTCAGGGGTGTAAGTAAGTAGAGATCGAGTGATGGTATCCGTATTTGATTTTATTTCCCATGGTGCCCTCTGATCCATGGTAAGTTTGACTTTTTCTTTTTTTGAAGAGGTAACTACTGCTGCTGAAACTCCATATTCACCATTGTATTTTTGATATAAGGTATTGATGGCGCTCACTATGCCTGCCTCATTATCCATGGATTTTATTTGACTCAAGGTTTCAAAATCTTTGATCAAAACTTCATATTGTTTTGTACTATTTCCTGAAAGTCTTTTCAAACTATCCAATTCTACCATCAATTGGGGTATTAAAAGTTGATTTTTTTGATCTTGGGCAAACTGCAAGGCTCCTTGTTTCAAAGAAATATTGGCATCCAAGTGTTGAATGAGCGCCGATAGTTTAGCATCATTGGCAAAAAAAAGTTTGTTGAGTTCTTCCAGTCTCAATTTTTCTGAAGCATCGATTTGGTTGATGGCTTTGGGCTTTTCAAAGGGATTGATTGTTGCCTCTGCGGCAATTTGCTCAGCAGGTATGATTTTATAAGTTCCATCCTTTTCCAAAATAATGGTCTGACCAAGTTTGGTTGTAAGTGTCTGTTGAGCTAAGACAGCGTTGATTGAAAACACAGACAATGCCAAAAACAAGCTCACTTTCAAAAGACCATACGAATTAAATGTTACTATTTTCATGGCAGCAAAGATAATAAATGTTGTGTGTTTGCTCAATATTTAGTATAAACTGAACAAATCATTCAAATCAAAAACGTCAAATGGATCAAAACTTTAGATAAAAGTCTTTGGTAAGTTGTACGTAGTCTTGGTGGTAATCATTTTTTTCTGAGTCATGGATGATGACTTGGTTTTGCACACAATCTACTTTTTTCTTGGACAGTTCTATCAAAAGGCGCTCGATTGGTCGATCCGTTTTTGACATAACTTCGGTAATTCTTACTGGAAAAAGATTGGATCTTTCTGCGAGTTCGATCAGTCGGAGCCCCTCCAAATAAGGTAAGATAAGCGCAAATTTTCCATTGGGTTTGAGCAGTCTTTGCACAGAAGTCAATAGCTCGCCATGAGGAAGTTTGATTGCATGACGGACATTGGCTTTGTTTTCGTTGGCCGAAAATGTGCCTCCTGTGAAAAATGGTGGATTACTGATGATGAGGTCAAAATTACCGATTGACTCGTATGAAAAATCCTGGACAGATGAATTCACAACCATGATTTTATCAGCAAATGGGCTATTTGCAACATTGATACTTGCGTCTATACAGGCTCCATCATCAATGTCCACAGCAGTAATTTTGGCATTTTCAGCAGCTCTCTGGGCAACCATGAGTGCTATGATTCCAGTACCTGTTCCAATATCCAAAACATTGGAAGCACCTGTTACATCACACCATGCACCAAGCAAAACACCGTCTGTATTGAGCTTCATCACGCAATGGTCTTGCACGATGGAAAATTGTTTAAAATTAAATGCCGCCTTTAATTTTTCTGGACTCATAAAAGCCAATGATATGATTTATACTTTCTAAAGATAACTGTGTCATCAAGAAAAACAAATTTAATATATATTATTTTAATGATGCGTTAAATTTTCTAACCTTCATTTCTCCGTTTTGTTTAGACATATTAAATGAAAATACGGGGTAAATGTTTTTAAAACGAAGTTGTGAGCTGTCAGCTGTCAGTTTTCAGCTATCAGTTTTCATACCTTGCAGAGCTTCGGCCGATGTATGCTTTTTTTTTTGATGTTTAGTTTGTCCCTAGCGGGACTTAGTGATTTCAACTTTGGTGAATACAGCAGGCTGAAATTTGAGGCCATTCTTGAATTCGTGGCACGTGGTCAGTTTTCAGCTGTCAGCGATCAGTTGTCGTTTCATTGTCCAAATGCACGAGTCTAAGGGCGAAAGCTTCCCCTTATTCCTTACGCGCAGGCCTTGCTTGCATGATTTACGAACTTTTGAAATTATGCAAGGGCGAGCGTTTTCGCCCCTTCTTCGCAACTTTCTTTATGAATTTTCGCTTTTTGAACTCACAAACGATCATTTCAAATCAAAGGAAATTTAAAAAATTTATTGGTGCTGACAGACATTTACTCCTATAATTTAAAATATCCAATTATGTTTGTATCGCAATAGATAATCGATGAGGTCGCTAATATGCAATAATATTACTCCGCATCTTGCCTTTATTGGAAAATTAACACCAAAATTTAAAAAAACAAAAGCCATTTGTGACCATCAAATTAGCTTTTAAAAAATACAGCATATGATTAAAAATTATATTTTTGTATAGGATTACATTTTAACATTTTAATTTTCAAACCGTTAATTTTTCACATTTAAATTCCAAAACTTTATGTCAATCAAACATATTATTCGCTTTGGTCTGATTATCATCTGTTTACAAATGGTAACCGTGGCCTTTTCTCAAAATCGAGTCTCAGGAAATATAAAGGACGGCGAATCTGGTGAAACACTTATAGGTGTCAACATCATCATCAAAAACACGATCAAAGGCACTATTTCTGACCTTGATGGAAATTATGAAATGAACGTCGGAGAAGCTTTGCCCTACACTTTGATCTTTTCTATGGTAGGCTTTGAAACCAAAGAAGTTGAAGTAAACGAAGCAAATGCAGTCATTGATCTGGCTTTAGAAACCAAATCTATTCTTGCCAATGAAGTAGTCATTTCTGCCTCCAGGGTCGAAGAAAGAATCATGCAATCACCCGTGTCTATTGAAAAACTAGACCTCGTCAGCATCAAAAACTCTACTTCTGCGGATTTTTACGATGAAGTATTGAAACTCAAGGGCGTTACCAACAACATGGCCTCTCTTACATTCAACACCATAAACACCAGAGGTTTTGGTGGCGGTGGAAATACTCGTTTTGTACAGTTACAAGATGGTATGGACAACGCTGCACCTTTGCTCAATTTCCCAACTGGTAACGTAGTAGGAATTTCGGAATTGGACATTCGCTCTGTAGAATTGGTGCCTGGAGCAGCTTCTGCACTTTATGGTCCCAATGCATTCAACGGTATTTTGATCATGCAAAGTAAGGATCCATTCCAATACCAAGGGTTGAGTGCTACTTTCAAAACAGGACTTATAGAAGGTACCAATTACACCAATCCATTGAATAGTGGTGCAATCAGATACGCCAAAGCATTCAATGATAAAATCGCATTTAAAATCAACTTTTCTGGATTATGGGCAAGTGATTGGAGGGCTCAGAATTACACAGACGACCGTAACTTAGTAGCACTAGCAGCATTTGATCCAACTATTGACACCAAATCTTTGGTGGGTAAAGCATTGTTTGATGGTCTCAATACTTACGGTGATGAAAGTTTTATCCCAGTTGCAGGTGGTTTGAGAAGAACTGGCTGGAAAGAACAAGATTTGCTAGAAAGCAATGATGCCAAAAGTTTTAAATATGATGGTGCTATTCACTACAGAATCACTGATAAAGTAGAAGCCAACGTTTCCTACAAATATGGTGCTGGATCAACGGTTTACCAAGGTAGCGAAAGATATGCATTGAGAAATTTCTCTCAGCAATTTGCAAAATTTGAGATCAATGGTGCCAATTGGAATTTCAAAACATACGGTTCCTTTACCGATGCTGGTGACTCATACAATTTGACAGCACTTGGAGCTTTTACCAATGAAAACGTTTGGCCAAGTATTTATAATTCAAATTTCAACATTCCCATTGGAGGTGGACAACAAATCACTGTTCCATTGAGAGGAGGATGGGCTGTTGCAGCCAATATTGCAGCTGGTTTACCTGGCTTCAATCCTGATGCAGCTAAAGCTTTTGCGGATGCCGGTGGCTTCTCTACACTTCCAGAAGCTCAAAGAGAGGGCGTAGCCCAACAAATAGCAGCAGGATCTACTTTTGGAGCACTCCCTCAATCACTTAGAATATTAGCAGCCAGAGAATTGATCAAGTTGGCAAGTGGACCAGCAAGACCAGCGGTAGGAAGTGCTGAATTCAACCGCATTGTAAGTTTAGTAAGAGATGATCTACTCTTTCAAAAAGGAGGTGCAGGTTTTATCGACAACAGTGCTATGTACCACACAGAGGGATCTTACAACCTCAGTTCATTGGTTAATGACGCCGTTTCTTGGCAAATTGGTGGTAACTTCAGAAGATATGACTTGTTTAGTGATGGAACGGTATTCAACGAAGATCCAGACGGCGACGGGGTGAATGAAAGGATCAAAATCAATGAATTTGGTATTTATACCCAATTATCTAAAACAATTTTGGATGATAAGTTGAAATTGACCGGTTCTTTGAGATACGACAAAAACCAAAACTTCAAAGGTCAGGTTTCTCCGAGAGTGAGTTTTGTATATTCTGCAGGTGACAATAAAGAGCACAATATTAGAGGATCATTCCAAACAGGATTTAGAAACCCAACCACGCAAGGTCAGTTTATTTACTTCCCAACCACTTCTATTTTATTGGGATCAACAAAAGCAAATGCAGAACCATTTGGTATTCACAACGGAGGTTCATACACGTTGGATTCATACAATAGATATCTTGCTGCTTTACAATCAGGAGTTGAGCCTGGTGTAGCAACCCAAAGATTAGAAACGATCAGCTTTGATTACATTCAACCAGAGCAACTGCAATCTTTTGAATTGGGTTACCGAGGTACTATGAATAAAAAAGTAAACATCGACATCAGTGGTTTTTACAACATTTACAACAACTTCATTGACCAAATATTTGTAGTCAATAAAAACGCTACAACTCCTAAAGCAGCTGCATTGGGTAATCCAGATCCAGTCACAGGAACAGTAAGATCTACTTTTTACCCTTACATCAATGTACCTGCCAAGATCACTAGTTACGGCTTAAATGTAGGGCTAGATGTTGCCATTGCTAAAAATTGGAAACTTTCTCCAAACTATTCTTACAATAAGGCCAATAAAGCAGCAGCAACTGACCTTCCAGGATTTGAAAATTACGATCCAGGATTCAATATGCCATTACACATGACAAATATTGCCTTGACAAATAGAAGCATCGTCAAAAATCTTGCGGGTACCATAAGCTGGAGATGGCAAGATGGTTTCTTCTTCAAAAATTCATTTGGTAGCGGAAATGTACCTTCATACAATACCTTGGATGTACAATTAAATTACTTCGTTCCTGCAATCAAGTCAGCGATAAAAATTGGTGTTTCCAACTTGTTTAATAAATCATACATCACCAATATTGGAAACCCTGATATCGGTAGGATGTCATACGTGAGCTTTACTTACGATCAATTTGCGAGATAATTGGTTTAAAAGAGAATTGAATAATTTCTGATAAAAGAAGGCCTTGCAAGTTTTGTAAGGCCTTCTTTTTTTGGAAACAGGACGACCGGAAACCGGATACCGGAGGACCTGGGAAATTTATTTGAATTGCCATTGAATACCCATTGAAATCATTGCAACCTATGAGGGCAATTTGTGCAGAGGCAAGGCCTTGCGTCTTGACGCAATTGGGCAATTGCAATTGGCAATGTTTAAATTCTTTGAATTTGATCCAGCTTTTAGAGGCAAGACCCCGGGCTCTACGATTGGTATTGAATTCCCATTGAATTCCCATTGAAATCATTGAAATCCTATTGAAATCCTATTGAAATCACATTTGTGCAGACGCAAGGCCTTGCGTCTCTACGATTGGTAATAAAATACCAATTTGAATTCCATTGAAATCATTGAATTCCCATTGAAATCATTGAATTCCCATTGAACCAATTATCTTTATTCCATGACGACACCAAACCAACAAATTATAAAACCAATTGGCATAAAACTGGCTTTTGTGGTTTTACTTTTGTTGTTATCTGGATCTTTGGCATTTTATGAATTGAGGATGTTGTTTGTGGATCCGGCTTGGGTGACATTCAACATCATCAATACGGGGACATTTGCTATTGCAGAACATCGGTATGCGGCTGTTTTTACACAAATATTTCCCTTGCTGGGGTCTAAATTGGGCTTGAGCCTTAACACCATTTTGATCCTGTACTCGGCTTCTTTTTATCTGTTATTTTGCAGTATTGCATGGATTTGCTGGCAAAAATATGGGCAAGGGCAATGGGTAGTTCTTTTGGCTATGTATTTCACACTTGGCGTGAGCGACTGTTTTTTTTGGCCAAATAATGAGGTACACCAAGGTATTTGTTGGATGGCATTGTACATGGCGTTTACAAAATTTCATGTGGAAAGAAATAGCATGAATGGAGGTCGACATGTCATAGCCATTGTCATTGGATTTTTAGCATTGTTTAGTCATTTATTGGTGGCCTTGCCATTTGCTTATTTTTTCTTGTACCAGTTTGGAGGGCATTATAAAAGGCAAAACAATAGTTCAGCTGTTTCTGTACAGATGGTGGCGCTGAGTGCTATCATGTTGTCGAGACTTTTTTTAAGTACACAGGGATGGTACGACAGCCAAAAGTTGGTAGGCGTTTCCAACCTATCTATAGAGAAAATTATGGGCGTTTTTAAATCGGGAGGATTTCAGTCCATCACGACCTTATTTACAAACAATTATATAAGCCTCAGTATCCTTTCTTTGGTTGGCATCATTTATTTGCTTTACAAAAGAGCCTTTTATTTCGCTGCATCTACCCTATTCTTTGGCTTGTTGACCCTTTCCTTGATATTGATCACCTACCCAGACGCTTTTGACCGATCATTGCGTTTTTATATGGAAAGTGAGTGGATGCCGCTGACTTTGATTTTAGCCGCACCGTTCGTTTACCAAATATTGCCCAAACTAAACACGCGATGGACATTCATCCTATTGGTTTTGGTTTTTGCTAGCAGACTACCCTACTTTGTCGATGCCCATCATTTTTTCAAAGAGCGATTTGACAATCTGGAACTCCTCGTGCAACGGGAAGGACCTCCCAATCAATTATTACCCATGACTTACGCAGCCTCTACCCAATTTTTCATCATGCCTTGGGGTCTGCCGATAGAAACCATGATGCTCAGTAAAATGAAAGGCCAAAAACCTCAACGGACGGTGAAAATCGTGGAGCCTGGATTTTTGGATACGATAGATACCAAACGATTTTATTATACTGGATTTAAGGCGGATGAAAAATCTGGATTGAATGCTCAATATTTTGAGTTGAGTGATGGGGGGTATGAGGAGGTGGAGATGGAGGATTTGGAATAGAAGTTTCATTTTTGGGATAACCTATGAGGGTTTTCATAGTGTCTGCTAATCAGCTGTTAAATGAAGATAAGAAAAGTGTTGTCGATATCAACCTTTATAATGACTAATCACCTATGATATTCAATACTTTTTATCAAATATTGCCTATGATATTTTGTATTTTATGAGATAAAATACCTATGATATTTTGAAATTATTATAACTACCTCTTTAAAGTTCAGCCGTTAAAATATTGAAAATCAGCTATTTGATTCAAAATCACATCATAATCATCGTATTCCCCAAAATCGAAATGTTTCCATCATTGGTCAAGGCCTTATTGGCTGCCCCTTGTTTATTACCATCCAGCGTTGCACCATTCAAAATGAGGGTGCCTTTGTTCCAGATTGCTCCACCATTGGTCGAACTACTTCCATTGATCAGTTTGATGTTTTTGACACCAAAAGTTACGCCGGCATTTACCTCAAATAATCTCACGGCATTATTGCCTGATAGGGTCAAATTGGCCATTCCTGTACCGTCAATTACTAAATCACTTGCAATGGTCATTTGACTAGTAAAGGTAATGGTACTATTTGCAGGTAAACTAAATTTGATTGTATCACCTAAACAGGCACCTGCCAAAATATTACTTAAAGATCCATTGATACTTGGACTTGAGGAGGTTGAAGTGACAAATTTGGTGGTAGGTACACAACCAGTTATGGTAACGGGTCTGAAATTATTGGTCATCAAACCACAAACCGTGCCATTGCCGATTGCAGTGGTCAAATTGGTCAAGGGTTGATCTATATAAGCGGATAAACTGACAGCGGATCCTACCATAAATCCATAGACCTTGTATGTTCCTGAAGTGTAGGTCGTAGTATTGGTCATGTTGGCTGTAGTCTCAATGGCCTTTACTGTTGGTGTTGTACCGTCTTTGACGATGATGTATTTATATGTAAAACCACTAGGTACTGCAATATTTGTAAGATAAATAGAGCCTGGGACCACTCAGCGTAATATTAAATGAACCTAATACAGCTACTCTAAAAGTGTATTGTTGTCCAGCTGTTAATGCTTGGGTTATGTTTGCGTTAGATGCTCCCCATGAATTAGTACCAGTTTTATAGCTATTGGCATTTAACCAGTTCGAGCAAACAGAACCAGAACTGGGGTTGAAATTTCCCTGGAATATACTATTTAAAAAAAATGGACTCGTGCTACTACCAAAACCGTAGGTACCAGAATTACTAGCTATAAATGAAAATGTTGTGTATCTATCATTAAATGGATAGGAAGAACAAGTGTTTGAAGAACTACTAGCTTTCATAGGACTATGAGAACTTAAACTACTTCCTGAATTCGTGCCAACAAAACTAGTTACCAATTTCCCAAAAGACATTGTGAGGTTTAGTGCGGGTGATCCTGGACTTGCAATTACTGAATCAGTCGAAGAAATGTTGGTTTCTATTGGATTACAAGTTGATGAAATTGTAATATTTGCATTATTGATATCAAAAAAGTAATTGCCAACAGCTTCTACTTTAATCCTGCCAATGGATGTACCTACGGCAGGTAAGGTAATAGATTGTGAACCATCATTTGGTGTATTGGCAAGTAAAGTTACAGGAAAAGATACTCCGCCATCGTTTGACCATTTGATATTTACATTTGAGCAGGAAATAGGCGCTGCTGTAGTATTGGCCACTGCCCATGTAACTGTCAAAGCTTGGCCTGCAGTATAAGTTGTCGCTGTATTTGCAGTATTTACAACAAAAGGCCCAGCACTAGCATTCACTGTCAAGGCCATAGAACCCCAATTTGTACCCCCTAAATTATCCCTGGCCGTTAATCTCATATTGATGGTTCTTGCTACATTGGGTAGAATTTCACCCATTGTCTGGGTATTGGCTAGTATATCAGACAACTTGGGAAAATTTCTTGTGCTGCCAGTGGCAGAAGGATCAAAAGACCTAAACAATGGTGCAGTTGTACTATTTGCAGCGTCATTTGGATGGCCAGCTGGACAAGTCAATGTTAAATTGTCTGTATCATATTCTTCCCAATTGTAGGTAAGTGGGTTGCTATCTGTAGCACTTCCAGTCAAAGCAAAGGGTGTTCCTCTAGGAATGGTTCTATTGGCAGGCATTGTAATTACTGGGATATCATTACTACCCGCGACTCCTGCTACACAATGTCCAGACTGCATCACATAATTGGTGATTTCTATCAAACTATTGACATGAAAATAATAAGTTCCAACATAAGGGGTGATATTTTGGGTGGCACAAGCAGGTGAAGTAGTAGCAAAACAAATACTCTCATAGCTCATCAGTGAATTACCTGAACCAGGTTCGTATCCTCTGCCTACCGATCTATTCACGCAATTGCCAGCAGTCCCATAAAAATTGTGGTAAGCTCCAAATTGATGACCAACTTCATGTAGCATAATATCTACCATAGAATTGTTATTTGAAGCAGACGACCATCCTCTTCCTTTCCACGAGCTATTACAAACCACTCCTAAGCCAGCAATTCCTGAGCCTCCACTAGCAATTTGCCCAAAAGCATGACCAATGTCGTAATTTCCTGAGCCCATAATTGCGTCAATTGCTGCATGGCAGGTTGATGTATTACCTGGTGTAATGTTGTCAGTTGCAGGGTCTAAAAAAATAAGATTATTTCCAGAAACTCGTGTAAATCGGATTCCCAATTCCCTTTCATAAAATACATTTAGCACAGAAACGTAGTAATTTAGGTCTGCATTGATGGTTGTCAAGTTATCACTCCTTGCATCTGAAAATTCCCCAGCAGCCGCAACTGCCAAGCGATAGGTTCTGATTTTATTATCATTTCCCCTGAAACTCCCTTGGGAAGCAGAAGGAAACCTTGAGTGATCTACGGCTTCGTCAACTCCACAATGAAATTTATGCATTTCGTTTGCAGTTTTCACAAAGCTTGTGTGCATGCCATTTCCAACGGGTTCTATGAAAATGGTTTCATCTTCTGTAAAAATGATGCCGGCAAATCCTTGATCAGAATAGGTCAAAGCACCAGTGATATGAGCATCATTCTTGCCTTGCAATTTGAAAGTTTTGTTCTGAGGATACATTTGGTATATCTCTGGCAGAGAAACTGGATCCTCTCCAATTTTCAAATCCATTTGTAAACCATCAGCGTCTGGCAACTGGATTGATGACCACTCGGAAACATCGTTTGATCTGGCATTTACTGCTTTTGCTAGTGTCCGCTTGAGGCCATTGGCATCCAAGTAAAAAGTGTGTTGTTTATGATGCTCAATCCCTTGATCAACAGCTACAAGAGCTGGAATACTTTTTTGAGCGACCAAATCCATTAATGTCAATTTTGACATTAAAAAAGTAGAAAGTATAAGTATTTTTTGCATGTCTAGTTTGCTAATCATCCACAATCTCACCCGGCTTTTTGGAGATCATCTTTTCGCACAAATCAAATTGTTGTATCCTCGTATTGACTTAACAATTTGTCTATAGCAAAATTACTGCCAATATTTATTGGAGAAGACAGGGTATACACCTATTATTATCCCGAAAAGATTAAATTTCAGTAATTAATATTTCATAGGTATTCAAAATGATAGATTTTACAAGGAAATTTGATTCATAACCGTGGTATCATAAACATGCTTTGTTTCCAAAATTGGAAAATATTTTTTTTAAAATTTCCTTTGTAAAAATGAAAAAGCCTCCAATATCTTTATACCAGAGGCTTTTAATTCAAAAAATAACCACCATAATAATTTATTCTTTACAGTTTATTCAGTCATAATGACCCTCACTGTTTTTGTGTATTCACTGGATTCAAGTCTGACGAAGTAAATTCCTGCAACTTCATTGAGCTTTTGCTTTGGAAGCACTTCTTTGTTGAGGCCAATCAATCCTTCCTTTTTGGTCGAATAGATCAACTTACCTTGTTGGTCAAAGACTTTGATTTCGTATAATCCTTTATTTTTTAATTCAAATTCTACTGTTGTAGATTCTGCAAATGGATTTGGATAAATGCTCAACTTTTCATCAGATTTTTTGATGGTTGTTGCATTCCAATTTATTTGTAGCGTTTCATAATCTGAGTTGTAGGCTTCAGAACTTATTTCACCATTTTCATTCAATGTTACTTTCTGATCATTTTTGATCGTAAAAAGGATGTCCCCTTCTTTGATTGAAATATTTTCTTTGCTCGTCCAGGAAATATTCGCGACACCATGCTTCAAAAAGTAATTTTCAGATTTGATGTCTAATCTATTACCTACAATGGATGCATTTTTATCCAAGTCCAGCGTAAGTTGTAATCCTGATAATTCAACATCATTGGCTGCTCGCACAACCACATCATTTCCAATGGTTTCAGTAACTAGGTCCAATGTATTTCTACTTCTGCCAAAAGTTCCTACCGCACTATAGTTAGCGTCGATATCTCCAACTTTGAAGATGAGGAAATCTGCTCCAAGGTCATCAACCATGAGGGTATCATACACTTTATAATCCACCAGATCAAAAGGAGTGGATACGGATTCAAATTTGAAATTGCTTGGAATGAATCTCCATGGTTTATTTTGTCCGTAATTATCCGTCACACCTAAAATGATTTTCCTCAGTGCTACAAGATCAGCAATATCTATTTTTTTGTCATTGTTTACATCTGCCGCCAATTGTTGGTAGGGTGTATTCAATCTTGAAATGCTGAGAATATGCCTTTGTAAAAAGACTAAATCAAGTGTATTCACCCCTGCTTTTGATTCGTCCATTTTCTCCGGCATCAACATAAAATTGCTGAAAAACGGCTTATTACTGAAGGCGAAATTACCCAACTCATCAGTTTTAATGATTTCTTCATAAGCGTTTGGAATGTCTGAAAGCGTCAGAGAAACCCCTTTTACTCCATCCAACTTATTGTTGATGATTTTACCAGAAATTGTCGCTCCGCCATTGAGATTGTCCGCACAACCATTTGTCGTTGGAGAATCTTGCAAAACCAAAATCACTGAGCAAAATTCAAAGTTTCCATCGCTATCAAAAACGTACATTCTCAATGGAATCCTGGCAGCTATACCATTTGGCACGTCTGCACAAGTAAAAAATCGAGATTTCTGCGTGTTTTGTTGGTTGAATGCATAAGTAAGTTCTCCAGTTGCACAAAAGTCTTCGCTTTTTAAGTTGAAATCACTTGCCCAAACTTCTGCTTTTCCATCTTTATCCAATACCCAAACCAATTCTCCAATACATACTGGCGTTGGCTTTTTATCATCTTTGATGAGGAACATATATTCACACTTTGGTGACATTTCCACAGGCATCAATCACCCTGAAAATCATGCGGTGTTTACCCACTGGATATTTTTCACTTACTGCTGGTCCTACACCTACTCTATCAATGGTTTGGTTGCTGAACAAGTCCACCTCCCAAGAATATTTCAATTTATTGTCTGGTGTACATTCGTCATGAGCTTCTACCCGATGGTGAACTTCCTCTTCGCAATCACCTTCTTTTGAAACAATGGTGCGATCTACACAGCCTGAAATAAATACTGGACCAACATTATCTTGCACCAATATCTTTTGTGTATGTGTGTAATAGTTTTTATCATTGGGA
Source organism: Saprospiraceae bacterium (assembly GCA_016715105.1). Classification (GTDB taxonomy): domain Bacteria; phylum Bacteroidota; class Bacteroidia; order Chitinophagales; family Saprospiraceae; genus JADKBO01. Next base: position 88,974 of record JADKBO010000012.1, read on the forward strand.
TTGTAATCACACCAGTTAATGACACGCCAGTATCTTAAGATTTTCTGACAAGCATTGTCAACTGTGTAGTATTCATCTGTGTAACTAACAGCCAAGTCAGCGCACGTTTTACTTACGAATTTGGGTTTACTGTCCAGATATTCCGGTGTCAGTTTTGCTGCATCAACACATTGATTTACAATCGTATCTGCAGGAAAAATGATGTGGTCTTCTGAAAATGGATTGTCATTGACCACGGTAATGCGCTGAAAACAAGAATCTCTAAGTCCTTGTTTATCAACGGCTACCCATTTCCTTATGACAACTCCAATCCCACATTTATCCAATCTTACATCGTCTTTGAATGGCAAGATGGTTGCCATACAATTATCTATTGCTGTTGCAACGCCATTGGTTTTTGTAGAATCTTTATAATCAACATAACATTGAATGGTTATGTCTGCGGGACATGTAATTACCGGCTTAATTTTATCTTGTACTCTTACATTACTGATACATTCGTTGGTATTTCCAGCAGCATCAGTCACCCTAAGGACCACTTTGATGTATTTGGTTGGATCAGCATTGACATCTGTACAACAGAAATTTACTTTATCTCTTAAGGTCCTATCCTGAGGATAATTAGGACAATTGGTGTCTAATCTTCTGATTTCATATTTTACAATACCACAATTATCTTCACTTCCACTGTTGAGCGCGGTTGCTGTTAATTCTGCCCATCCGTTTTCTCTCAATGATACCACAATGTATCCTTCACAATTGGCAGATGGTGATTCTTTATCTTTGACGTGAACATCAAAACTACAGTATGAAATATTACCGCAGGCATCTGTCAGTTTGTAAATGATGATGGTTGTGTCTTGTGGTAATGCTGTGAGTGTAAAGGTATTATCAGAATTTCTGACGATGTCTTTGGTATAAATGGTATCTCCAAAACCACCTAAATGATCTCTTAATCTATACCCAACAATATAAGAAAATGCACTGCAATCTGTTGCTTTGGGTGGGGGTACTTTGTAAGTAGCGGTACACTTTTTAGGATCCGTTTGCAGGACAACCACGTCATTGGGATTGACCGTACAAACAGGCGGAATTTTATCTAAATATTTGATGATTTGTCCAAATGTGGTATCTCTTCCATTACACCAATCGATCACTTCCCAAACTCTGAGAATTTTGAATGCACTTCCACACAATTCAAATCTGGTGTCGACATAATGCTGTTGAATATTGTCACAGTGAATCCCTCCAGGAAAGCCAGTATAAACCGGATCTGGTGCTCCATTTGGTAAAAAATGATTGAATACTCCGCATACTAAAGCAGGTCTATCAAAATCATCATAATTTGGTGGAGCAGTGATATCATCTAAGGTAAATCTTCTGACATTGATGACTTGAATACATGTTGCTGTGTTTCCATAAACATCTGTAACCAACCAAGGTCTTTCTATTCTTTTGATGAATGGACTACTACAAGGTAGTGGCGTCACAACATCGGGTAATTGTTTAATGGTTGCAGGTCCGCAAGCGTCGAAAGCAGTGATGTTAGGAACACCAAAACCTGCTCTGAGATCAGCGTCGCAATCAACTTCTACCGTATCACAATTGGTAATCACAGGTGGAAGTTTGTCTTCTATCCAAGCATATCCCCAGCATGAATATCCACATCTATTGAGTTTTACAGAAACTTCCAACCTCTGTCCGATATAAGTTTTGTCGATGATATTGGAAGACAGGATTTTGCCATTTTTGTTTTTAATGGTAACCGTGTATTCGCTCTCTGGGAATGTTAATTCCTTGAGCATCGATGAAGCTTTTATCTCTTCCGTGCAATTGATGTCCAATGAGACTTGGATATTGGAATTGCATGAAAACGACGGAGGACACGCTTGACTAGCAAGGTTGGTTACTCCCAGCACAAATGCCAAGCACATAAAGAGGAAGCTGATGTGCTTGCTCTTTCCTGGCTTGATATGTTCACTTTTGTGTTTCATTTGTAAAATTCTTTTATTATCGTGGTTGGTCATTTTTAGAAAAAAGTGGAAGAAGGTTTTCAAAACAATTTGATCATCCTTCTTCCTGAGTAGTGAGTTTTAGTTAAAATCTGATAGAGTAAAATGCCCTTGGTTTTAAGGTCGTCTTCTGTGATTTTGAATGAGTTCAATCCTTTAGCAAAATTGGCTGTCTTTGTATACAGTAATTTTCCTTCCGCATTGAAAACATTTAGACTCACGGATTCTTCTTTGTCTATTTCAAATGAAATTTCTGTCTCTGTTGTGAATGGATTGGGCACATTTTGGTAAATCCTCAATCCTGTGGTCAATTGTGCTTCATTTCCGGCACTTCTGATCGATAACTTGTGGCTGGTAATATTTCCTGCATCTTCCATGTACAGCTGATTTTCCATGTCATTGGTTTGGAAAAACACATCTGAAGTGGTCGTTTCTTTAAGCAATTCTATAGATACGATGAGGTCTGCGAAAGCATGTTTTGGATCTGACCAAACAACTTTATAATTCGCCCCATCATTCGTAAAATAGTGGACAGGGTCAACAGTTTTACCGCTGTATATGTCCAGAACTTTTGCTTTTGTCGGATCTACATAGAATGAAAATTGCAATCCCTTTATAGCTTCTATTTCTGAACTGGTGAGTACAATTTCTGCCTGGCTACCAGCTGTCAGTTTTTTATGATCAAATGTGAGCACTTTAGCACTTCGCTCATCTGTTTGATTATTGGTCAAACTTGATAAATATGAACCATCAATGTCGCCGGTTTTTATTCCTATGAAGGATTGATCTGTTTCATTTCTGGACATTGCAGGTATGAAAATAGTCTGGTGAATGGGATACATTTCCTCCCCTTTCATACTAGATTCCGTAACAAATTGCCATGTGGGTACTTTTTCGAAATCACTGGTCACTCCTAAGACAAGTTTTCTCAAGTAAACTATATCTGAGATGCTTACTTTTTGATCACCGTCCACATCTGCTGCCAGCATTCTGGCATTATTTCCCAATTTTTTAAGGCTCAGAATGTGTTTTTGTATCTGTAGAATATCTAATGTATTAACTCCAAGACTTGCTTTACCACTTTTTTGAGGGGTGATCAAATAATCATGGAATTTTTTCAAATTTTCGAAAGCGTAGATTCCGTTTGCACCTGATTTGATGGTCTGAGGAAACTCTGGCAGATCTGATTCCATGGTGATGTCTGCATCCAAAATACCTCTACCGTCAGGGTCTATGATTCTGCCACTGGCAATGACCTTCTCTCCCGGAGTAGTTCCAGAACAAACGCCTGCATTATCTTGTAATAAAAAGGTAGCATTACAATAATCTGAATTGCCTTCCAAATCAAAAATATAGATCCTCACAGGTATTCCAGTGTTGCCAAAACTTACAAAATCCTCGCAAGTGAATACTCTGGACGAGTCTTTTACATTACTTGTGAAAGAATATCTCAGTTGTGGGGGTGTTGTACAATTGTCATATCCTTCTTTGATGAAATCTTTGGCCCATATGGTAATTTGTTTGGTGGTAGGCATGACCACACTGACCACCTGTGTATGACAAATAGGCGTTGGAGCTTTTTTATCTTTTACGGCAAACACCTTTGTACATCTGGTTACATTTCCGCATTCATCCCTTACCCACCAAGTCACCTTGTGGTTTCCGTAAGGAACTACTTTCATGATCATGTCACCAGTCTCATTATAATCAATGGTGCCGTTATTAAATAAATCAATTTCATAACCATAAGTGAGGATAGCACCTGGACAATCGTCTGTTGCCATCACTCTGATGGTAATTTTTGCCTTGCATGTATCTACATCCTGAGTTTCCAAGTCATTGTCATTACAACCTTTGGTGATGGTTGGAGCGACACTGTTGATTACTTTGATGACCTGTGTGTGTTTCCAACTGATTTGATACGGTGCTCTTGCATCAAACTGACACCAGTCGATGACAGTCCATTCTCTCAAAATTTTAAAACAAGCACCATCTACGTATTGGAAAATGATGTCGTCATAATCATAAGCTGGTTTGCTACATGCTTTATCTCTGAATCTTGGATATCTTCTATCTGCTGGTAAATCCTCTGGTTTGATATCTACCGCTCTACAACCGTTGGTAAATGTATAGTCTGCAGGCCAAAAGATGTCATTTTCATTAAATGGTGTAATGGGTCTTACAGTTATGATTTGTGTACAAGTTGCACTGTTGCCATAATTGTCTGTTGCTATAAATTTTCTAAAGATTTGTCCTATTCCACAATCATTGAGTCTTCTGTCAACTTCTTCTTTCAAAGTGTATCCGCAAGAATCTTTCACGGTTGGTTGACCATATAAGGATAAATCCCATAATTCTGCGTCACAATTGATGATGGTGTCAGCCGGGCATAAGTGAAATTTAGGCGGAGTATTGTCTTGGACTGTAACCTCAACCATACAAGTATTGGAATTTCCTGACTTATCAGTAACTCTCATTTGTACCATGATGGTTTTTCCTACGTCTTCACAGCAGAACAAAACTTTTTTATCCCATGTGGTATTCATTCCACAGGCAAAATTTTCCATTCTTCTCAATTCGATGCGGTCAATCATACAATTGTCATGACTACCATCGTCAAATGACTCTACCCCAGCCCAGGCCATTCCAACCTCATTTAGGCCTACAAAAGTGTATTGTTTACACACTGCAATTGGCTCGATAACGTCATTGATGGTCACTGTTGTATAACAATTGGTGACGTTTCCGCAACCGTCATAGATGTAATAACTTATCCAAAATTTGGTATATCCTTCTGGTAATCCAGTTATTACGTATTTCCTATTTTCTACTTTTAATATTCCTTCTACCCATGCATCTGTGTAAGGGTCATCAGAATCATCTACTGGCTTATATGCAATGGTATAGTCCCAATCTATACAATCATCCACCATTGGGACAGGTACGTTTACATTACCAACACAAGTGTGGTCTGAAGTTCCAACGGTGAAATCAGCAGGTGCTGTACAAACAGGAGCCTGCGTATCCATGACAGTGATTGTTTGCGTCTCTTGTATTTGCTCGCCAGTGCAACCGTCTATTACTATCCATTTTCTTCTGATCTTAAAGGTCTTATCATTGACACAAATATCAAATCTGATGTCTTCAAAATCTACGATGATGTTAGCGCATAATGCCCCGGTTGGGTATCCAGTAGATATTGGGTCTGGGTGGCCGTTTGGCAATTTTATCCAATCACCACAAGCATCAAGGGATGGATTGGGTCCTATTACATCATCATAACTGGGTGGTATCATTACATCTTCCAAAGAAGCTTGTCTTACTGAGATGATTTGTTCGCATGAAGTAGAATTGCCATTGTTATCTGTAGCAACCCAAGTTCTTTTAAATTCTGCACTTATTCCACCATGACAATGGGCGGTTATCTGCTCATCATTGTATTCTAATATGACATCACTACAATAATCAAAGTCAAGCACTTTATATTTTCTAGGTGCAATCAACATGAAAAAGGCAGTTGATGGCAATGGCATTCCTGTAAACTCTGGCTTGTCTACCTGGTCACAATCTATGGTATCCAAGGGCACACAAGTCAAAAGTGGTATCGATTTGTCTTCTACCAAAACGGTGCCCCAACATGAGTTTCCTGAGCAATCGTGATAAACAGAAACACTTAGACGTTTGCCTATGTATTTCATTCCTACAATTGCATTGGGCAATAAAGTATCTGCTTCTATATCTTTTAATATAACATCATAAGATGTCAGCGGTAAGGAAATATTCTCCATGATCATATCCGGAGTTATTTCTACTTCGCAAAAACCGTCCAATGTTAAATTCAAACTATTGTTACACGCTAACGATATGGGTTCAGGTTCATCGATGATCAAAACGGTATTGGAAATATTGAAATTACACAAACCTACTAATTGGCCTGGATAAGATCTGGCAGATCCTACCGCATTTACCGTGGCAGAACCTACATTAGAAGGCCATTGTATAGAAACTATTGGGCTATTGGCAGATCCAATGATGGTACCTGGGCCTGTAATGGACCAACTGATGTTGTTTATTAAATTTGCTGGAATATCTAGTTGATAAGTTCTTGATTTTGATACACAAACACCCTTATCTCCAATGATAGTATTGGAAGGATAGCGGCATCTGCGCAAGGCGTTGATTGGTAAATCTTGTAGGCCGTCATTAAATACAATTGTCCATGCAGTATTGTCTTCTTTTTACTCTCAGTGTGTAAACACCAGGTGAGGTTTCTGTAATCACTTGTCCAACAGCTATTGGTATAGGCATTGCTGGTGGAGGTGCAGAGACAATATTAAACAAGCCCACTACATTGCGAACTTCCCAAGTCTTACCTGGGGCACTCAAAATAGTGATTACATCCTCAAACTGACCATTGCCAGGCATAGAGGCGTTATTGAGACAACTACACTCAGTTGCTGAAACGCTTGGTGTTTGCGCATTCAGACTGCTGTTGAGTGCAATCATAAACAACATACAAAGGTAGATCACTACCCTGCTGGTGTTTACTGATATTGCCTTTCTTGATGATATCGTACAATTCAAACTCATGTATCGACCTTTTAATTTTGTATCTTATGATGGTTTTATAATCTCTCTAAGGAGATATTATATTTTTCTAACATACATAATATCCAAATATTGAGCCAAAAACATTCTATCAATATCTTTAATATGAAAAAAGAGTATAAATATTAAATATTAATTATGTAATTAATTGATTATCTAGTATTTACGCCTGTAAAAAATATTTGATATATTTTTCATTTTATGTAATTTCCCACTAGATGGGTGTAAGAGGATGTGATCTTTTATAATGGATAGGTTGAACGATTGAGGTTTCAACGGGCTTACCTTTCTCTTTTGGGATTCTTATCGTGTTTAAGGATTAAATTCATAGCTCCTGAGCTATTACAAATTTGAGCTAAAAAGTTAGGGCATGCTCTAACGGATAAGGTATAAACTTAGATTTTTAATGAAATAAAAAAGCCCATGAAAATTTTACTCTCCACGGGCTTATTATTTTATTCAGATAAAAATCTGAAAATGTTTAGCTATTATTGATTGCCTGCTGGTTTTGGCATAACAGCTTTTCTTGAAAGCCTCATTTTACCAGTTTTCTCATCATTACCGATATACTTTACGGTAAGTTGATCGCCTACTTTCATAACCTCGCTGACATCGTTGATTCTCTTGTGATCCAATTCACTTACGTGAACTAGGCCGCTTTTTCCTTTGAATTTAACGAATACTCCGAAAGCTACTACAGATTCTACGATGGCTTCATAAACATCACCAACAGTCGGAGTGAAAGTAATTCTTTCGATCTCATCGATGGCTTGTTGCATACCGTCACCATTAGAACAAGTGATAGAAACGTGTCCTTTGTCACCAATTTCTTCGATACTGATGGTTGTGCCAGTTCTAGCTTGAATGTCTTGAATGACTTTACCTCCTGGGCCGATAACAGCACCAATGTAAGTTTTGTCAATAATGATTTGTTTGATGCGTGGAGCGTGAGGTTTCAAATCTTCTCTAGAAGCACTCAAAGCTTTGCCCATTTCACCCAAGATGTGAAGTCTTCCTTCTCTTGCCTGAAGTAACGCATTTTCCAAAAGTTCATAAGAAAGACCATCCACTTTGATGTCCATCTGGCATCCACAAATACCCTTTTCAGTTCCAGTCACTTTGAAATCCATGTCTCCAAGTGCATCTTCGTCGCCTAGGATGTCTGAAAGAATAGCTGTTTTTCCACCTTCTGCAATAAGTCCCATGGCAATACCTGAAACTGCTGCTTTGATAGGAATACCCGCATCCATGAGTGCAAGTGAACCCGCACAGACAGTAGCCATTGATGAACTACCATTTGATTCCAAAATATCAGAAACGATTCTGATCGTATATGGATTATCCGCTGGAAGAACTTGTTTGATTGATCTGGCTGCCAAATTTGCGTGTCCAACTTCTCTACGTCCTGGACCTCTGTTTGGCTTTATTTCTCCTACTGAAAGGGCAGGGAAATTATAATGAAGAATAAACTTCTCATGATAGTTTTCCAATGCATTGTCAATCAATAATGTATCATTTGGAGAGCCCAAAGTCAATGATGTCAATGATTGAGTTTCACCTCTATTAAAGATTGCAGAACCGTGAGCAGAAGGTAGGTAGTCAACTTCACACCAGATTGGTCTTACTTCATTGTTTTTTCTACCGTCTAATCTGATACCGTCACTAAGCACTATAGATCTGATGGTGTTTTTCTTCAATTTATCGAAATAAATCTTTGAGTTTGCTTTCTTAACATCATCAAATCCTTCTTCGCCATATTTTTCAAGAAGTGCTTCCTTCATTTCTTTTGCTACTGCATCAAATGAAGCTTTTCTGGTTTGTTTGTCTGAAGCAGATCTTGCTATTGCAGCAATTTTATCATAAGTCATTGCTTTTACTTCCGCTTTCAATTCTTCATCAACTTCTGGTTGTGGCACTTCTCTTTTTACCGCGATGTGATCTCCAACCAATTTAGCCAATTCCAATTGAGCCGCACATTGGATCTTTATTGCTTCATGACCAATTTTTATAGCTTCTATCAGTTCGTTTTCCTGGCATTCTTGAGCTTGACCCTCCACCATCATGATGTTGTCATCTGATGCCGCCAAAATGATATCCAAAGTTGCATTTGCCAATTGGCTTCTTTCTGGATTTACTACGTATTTACCGTCAATTTTCGCTATTCTTACTTCTGAAATAGGTCCCATAAATGGAATATCAGAAACAACCAAAGCTGCACTTGCTGCCAAAGCTGCGTAACAATCTGGCATATTATTTTGATCCCCAGAAATCAAGTTGATGATAATTTGGGTTTCATTTTTGAATTCGTCGTCAAACAATGGTCTGATTGCTCTGTCTACCAATCTTGAAATCAAAATTTCATAATCAGACAATCTAGACTCTCTTCTAAAGAAATTGCCTGGTATCTTACCAGCTGACGCAAATTTTTCTTGATAATCCACAGAAAGTGGAAAAAAATCTTGTCCCTCCTTCATTTCTTTTGCAGCTACAACTGTAGCCAATAACATCGTATTTTCTACTCTGACTACTACTGAGCCATGAGCTTGTGTCGCCAATTTGCCAGTTTCGATGGTAACTTCTTTACCGTCGGGCAAATTGAACTGTACTTTTTTAGGAATCATATTTCCCATTGGACTAATTTAATTTGTTTGTGTATAATATTTGTATTTGGCCTCAACCGAAGATTTTCAAGAACGGGCAGGAAGGAAATTGAAAAGGTCTTCGGATCATTTTTCTAAAAAAAAGGGGAGACTAAACAATCTCCCCTTCTAAAGATAATATCTTACTTTCTTATGTTCAACTTCTCTAGAATTGCTCTGTACGAAGTGATGTCCTTGTGTTGTAAGTAAGCTAGCAATTTCTTTCTCTTTCCTACAAGAGTAAGAAGTGCTTTTCTGCATGACTGATCTTTTTGATTTTCTTTCAAGTGATCAGACATTGCATGAATTCTAAAAGTAAAAAGTGCAATTTGAGACTCTACAGCACCTGTGTTGGTCTCGCTTCCGCCGTATTGAGCAAATAATTCTTGCTTCTTTTCAGCTGATAAATAAGATGACATTTGTTATAATTTAAAAAGTTTACCAATGTGCAGATTTTCCAATACTGCTTTAGCGGGGGTAAATATAAAGATAAAATCTGGAATTGGTAGAAATTTAGGTTTTTCTTATGAAAATGAAAAGGTTATGGAGTAGATCAAATAATTATAATTTGATCTACTCCCAAAACCCTATAATGCCGAACCCAATTTAATTTTTCAAGAAATGTACATTGCCGAATATTTCAAGTGTCGATGATGGTAGTAAATTTAGGTATTTTGCACCAGCCATTGGCCTGACCAAAGTCGTGTTGCGAAGGATTAATTTACCATTTCCAGCCAGTATGATATTGCCATCAACTAGATTACTTGTTGACAATGTCAGATCTTTAACTTCCACATCTCCCAAACTTCCAATATTGAATATCCTATTTGAGCTTCCAGAAATGGTCAAATTGTTGGCGCCAATTCCAAGGAGTACAAATTTTCTATTTATAGATATTTCCCCTGATGTCAAATTGATAACATTCCCGCTGAGGATATTATCAAAATAAATGGTGTCTGGAGCACATGGTGCTGTAAGAATATCCCTAAGAGAACCTGGGCCCGAGTCCGCAAGTGTAGTGACTATGAAATTTACAGGATTTACTATGATCGTTGTGGTTGCAGAATTAGAGCAACCATTTACATCTGTATATGCGTAGGAAATTATTTGAGTTCCGACAGAAGGACCAAAACTATTTCCTGTAACCCCTACTCCACTGAACGTACCTCCCATCGGTGATCCAGTAAGTATAACATCAGGTGCATTTTCACAAACAGGACTATAGGAGCCTGCATTCACAACTGGTTTTGCATAAACTACCAATGTGGTGGTTTTGCCTGTAAAGGTTGTTTCACAATTGGTACCATCTACTGTCAACTTCGTCACTTCTATGATTAAGCCATTTTCCGCTAAAGTTAATACTGGCGTTATAAAGCTAAATTCCCCACTTCCATTAGCTGTGCCTGCTTGTGTTTGTGCTGGACCACCGCCAACTGTGTATGTGGCCACTCCCGCTACATTTGGCAATAAGCCCGTCAAAGTAATGGTGGTTGTATTGCCTTCACATACTGGCAATGAAGTAATTGTTGCCAAAGTTGGTTTTGGATTTACTACCAATGTGGTGGTTTTGCCTGTAAAGGTTGTTTCACAATTGGTACCATCCACTGTCAACTTCGTAACTTCTATGATTAAGCCATTTTCTGAAAGGCTTAATAATGGCGTTGTGAAGCTAAATTCCCCACTTACATTTGCTGTGCCTGCCTGCGTTTGTGCAGGACCACCGCCTACTGTGTATGTGGCAACTCCCGCTACATTTGGCAATAAGCCTGACAAAGTAATGATGGTTGTGTTGCCTTCACATACTGGCAATGAAGTAATTGTTGCCAAGGTTGGTTTTGGATTTACTACCAATGTGGTGGTTTTGCCTGTAAACGTTGTTTCACAATTGGTACCATCCACTGTCAACTTCGTCACTTCTATGATTAAGCCATTTTCCGCTAAAGTTAATACTGGTGTTATAAAGCTGAAGACCCCGCTTCCATCTGCTGCGCCTGTTTGTGTTTGTGCTGGACCACCACCTACTGTGTACGTCGCAACTCCCGCTACATTTGGCAATAAGCCCGTCAAAGTGATTGTGGTGGTGTTGCCTTCACATACTGGCAATGAAGTAATGGTTGCTAATGTTGGTTTTGGATTTACTACCAATGTGGTGGTTTTTCCTGTAAAGGTTGTTTCACAATTGGTACCATCCACTGTCAACTTCGTAACTTCTATGATTAAGCCATTTTCTGCTAAAGTCAATACTGGTGTTATAAAGCTGAATACCCCGCTTCCATCTGCTGTGCCTGTTTGTGTTTGTGCAGGACCACCGCCTACTGTGTATGTGGCCACTCCCGCTACATTTGGCAATAAGCCCGTCAAAGTGATGGTGGTGGTATTGCCTTCACATACTGGCAATGAAGTAATGGTTGCTAATGTTGGTTTTGGATTTACTACCAATGTGGTGGTTTTTCCTGTAAAGGTTGTTTCACAATTGGTACCATCCACTGTCAACTTCGTAACTTCTATGATTAAGCCATTTTCTGCTAAGCTCAATACTGGTGTTATAAAGCTAAATTCCCCACTTCCATTTGCAGTGCCTGCCTGCGTTTGTGCAGGACCACCACCAACTGTGTATGTGGCAACTCCCGCTACATTTTGCAATAAGCCCGTCAAAGTGATGGTGGTGGTATTGCCTTCACATACTGGCAATGAAGTAATTGTTGCCAAAGTTGGTTTTGGATTTACTACCAATGAGGTGGTTTTTCCTGTAAAGGTTGTTTCACAATTGGTACCATCCACTGTCAACTTCGTCACTTCTATGATAAGGCCGTTTTCTGCTAAAGTCAATACTGGCGTTATAAAGCTAAATTCCCCACTTCCATTTGCAGTGCCTGCCTGCGTTTGTGCAGGACCACCACCAACTGTGTATGTGGCAACTCCCGCTACATTTGGCAATAAGCCCGTCAAAGTGATTGTGGTGGTATTGCCTTCACAAACTGGCAATGAAGTAATGGTTGCCAAAGTTGGTTTTGGATTTACTACCAATGTGGTGGTTTTGCCTGTAAAGGTTGTTTCACAATTGGTACCATTTACTGTCAACTTTGTAACTTCTATGATTAGGCCGTTTTCCGCTAAAGTCAATACTGGTGTTATAAAGCTGAATACCCCGCTTCCATCTGCTGTGCCTGCCTGCGTTTGTGCAGGACCACCGCCTACTGTGTATGTGGCAACTCCCGCTACATTTGGCAATAAGCCCGTCAAAGTGATGGTGGTGGTATTGCCTTCACATACTGGCAATGAAGTAATGGTTGCCAAAGATGGTTTTGGATTGATCGTTACAACAAAGCTATTTTCATCTACACAGTTTGGCATCGTGCCTGTTTCTGCATAAACATATATTGTTTGTGTGCTTGTTATCACCGCACCTGCATTCAAAGCAGTACCTGTGCCACCAGCACCTGTAAAGTAGTTGCCTACTGCCAATACTGGTAATGTATAACTATCACAAGCAGCAACATCCAACGGATCGTCTGCTAATGGTGTGTTATTGATTGTCACCACAAAGCTATGTTCATCTGTACAGTTTGGCATCGTGCCCGTTTCTGCATAAACATATATTGTTTGTGTGCTTGTTATCACTGCACCTGCATTCAATGCAGTACCTGTGCCACCTGTTCCTGTGAAATAGTTGCCTACTAACAATGCTGGTAATGTATAACTATCACAAGCAGTGACATCCGACGGATCGTCTGCTAATGGTTTAGCTATGACCGTAACAGAAGTATTACTAGATCCAACACAACCATTTCCATCTGTATAAGTGTATGTCAATAAAAAAGTGCCCGGACCAGATGTGAGTGGATTGAAAGTATTTCCAGAAACTGCAGTTCCACTATAAGCCCCTCCGAATGGCAAACCTGTTAAGGTAACCAAGCCTCCATCTGTGCAAATCGGTGCTGGAGTAGCGCTCAAGGTAACCGTTGGTGGTGCAAATATGTCAACTGTAATGATATCCGTATTTGGACAACCATTGATCCCTGTAATTGTGTAACTCAAAGTATGTTGACCTGGTGTGAGCACTGATGGGTCAAAGAATGTTCCAGTAACTGCAGAAGCTGCTGTTCCTCCAAATACTCCACCTGGAGGTAAAGAGATGAGGTCGGCTAGACCTTGATTTTGGCAAAGTGTATTATCACTGATGGTCAAATCAACCAAAGGCGCGTCTAAAACATCCAACATAAATGATGCTACATCATAACAAATACCAGATGCTGTGCGTACCCAAATCGTTTGTTGATCTGTTCCGAAAACATTGTCGGGTTATTGATTGCGCCAATTCCGTTTTGAGCATCTGAAGCTGAAATATGGAAAGTGGGTGTTCCTCCTGTGAGTGTAACTACTGCTGACATAAGGTTGAATGTGCCAAATTCAGATTCAGCAGGCATTTCACAAGCTGTTATAACGGCAGGAGCGACGACAGTAATATCGGGCATATCAAACACTGTGAAGGTGAATGTTTCCGTAGCCGAACATCCTGTTGCTGTATTAGTAGCAGTAAATTCTACAGTCAACGGTCCTGGAGTAATGCTTGTAGCAACTTGGAGCGTTGGTGAGATACTTGTAGGATTTGTCAAGGTGCTGTTACCCATACTCGCCGGATCTGTAATAATTGACCACAAATATGTATAAGTTGCATTCGGCACTACAGTACCAGAAATGATTCTGGAATCACCTTCGCAAAGATTAGAAGATCCATTGGGGATGATATCCACTTGTGGATTTGGATTGATCACGACATTGACAATGAATGGCGTACCAACACATCCGTTTGCACTTGTTGGTGTAACTGTATATCTGACTGTAATGGCAGAAGTACCAAAGTTTGTGACTGTATTACTAATTGCTCCATTTAGACTAGTAAATGGACCACCTGCTGGATCTGGATCCAAAAGAGGGAGGTTTGGAACTTTAACAACAGTATAGGAATAGGTTACTTGCCCTAAACCAGAACCATTGTTGGTGATATAATTATCAAGGTCAAAAGCATACGGAACTTCTGAACATGCTTGAATAGTAGTAGTTGGAGTAGCTATAGGTAATGGATTGACTTTCAAATGGAATTTCAAATTTAATGAACACCCATTTGAGTTAGTTACAATCAATTCATAATTGCCTGTTGTTGAGTTACTTGCCATAATGTTTGGTAAGACATTTCCAATTGTGCCAGTGTTTATAGAATTACCATTGAACATCAATACATAAGTATCTGTGTTTGTGCCTGTTAAACCAAAATTTAATGTTGTTCCATCACAGAAGCTTATAGTATCCAAATGTTCTACTGGCAGAGTATTGGCTGTCAAGTCAAATGCTATTGGTGAAGCTGACAAATCATCCCAATATATATCATAAGTCACACCAACAGTCGTATTATGTCCTTGTAATATAACTTGTTTAAGTTGGGTAGTGCCATTCGCACCATGTAGTGTTGTATTCGTTGACAGGTTACTAGCTGCTGCTTCTACTCCGTAATTAAATTCGCCGCTTGGCAATAAATCGATGTCAACTTCACCCATTGATTATATGAAAATCCTGACGGAAGTCCCATATCAATCCATGAACCATCTCCTTCAAAACCGCGGAATCTAGGATTTCCGCCATCAGAAGTAAATTCTATGATTGGATATCCAGAAATAGCATTTGCGTTGTCAAGTGCAACACCCCAGAATCCTGCCATTCTTTTACCAGCTGAAGCCCAATCTGCAGGTATATAGAGGTCTATCTCTGTTTGTACGCTGCCTGGGCCAAGTAAATATCCTCTACCCTGTGTATTATAGAATCCAGTTGCTTGCCCATCAGCAGCGAGAATTCCGTGGTGAAGTGTGTTAATTTTTCCATCAGGAGCAACTGAATTTGCAGCAAAAACACCAGGGGCATACCTATCAACAAACCATTTTCCGACTTCTTCGGCAGGGCCTAGAACAAGGGTTTCATCAAAATCAATGATTTCGCATGGATCTATAACTTCAATAACAACTTGTCCTGATGAAGTACACTCATTCGAACTGGTGACCACTACAGAAATAGTCAATTGTCCGCTGCTTAAAGCTGAATATGTAATTGAATTTGTAGTAATTCCACTTGTTATTGTTCCATTTACGATGTTCCAAATATATTCTGCACCACTTCCAGCATTCGGTACACTGACCACATTGCCAATAGAGTTTTGCCATACAGCAAAAGGTGCATTTATATTTGCATTTGGCGCTACTGTTGGTACAATAGTTCCTAATCCCCCACCAACAACAATTCTTTCATTTACAAGATTACCAGAAAATAAGTTACCATTCAATGTGATGTTACAAAGTTCTGGTGAATTTCCTCTTCCAAAATATAGATCAGATAAATTTGATTGATCACCATCTACAGCTGCTCCCGCCGTATATGGTGTATGACCTGCTTGTTGCTGAATGCCGATGTCATTATTATTCAGATTGTTGTTTGAGATGATGTGGTTTGTGCCTTCTACAACTATACCAAATCCATCACTAGCAGAAGATTGCTTGACATTCGACACAGTATTGTTACTAATGGTAACACCGTTTGGAATTTCAACATAACCTTGTCCTGGTAAAAAACCTCTTCTAAACACAGCAATTCCAGCTCTGTCTCGTGTATCATTTGGTGGACTTGACAACGCTATGGTGTTGTTACTCACTGTGACCGCGCCTGCTGGGTTTTTAATTTCAATTCCAAATCGCCCAGCTCCAATTATGTTATTACCATCAATCAAGTTTGGACCTGTGAGACCATTTAATGAGGTAAGGCCAATCGCGTTGTCACCAACACCAATATCTATTGTATTTCCAGAAATATTAACCGCAGAAGCAGTTCCATCCTGTAATTCGATACCACAACAATTGTTGTTGGTGACCATGTTGTTGGTGATGGTGATGTTTTCTTTAAAACCATCCCAAATCACAATACCTCTGGCTCCTGTCAAATGATTTGAAACCATGCTATTTGTAACAGAAACGTTTTGAATTCCAGCTCCACCGCCAAAGAAAATTCCTGATGCATTGGAATTATTATTTACCGCAACATTATTGATACTTGTTTGACTATTACTCAATAAACCTTTTATACCTGCATTGGCATTTCCACCCGTTCCAGCAAAATTTTGGATGGTGAGGTTGGAAATGGAAGATCCAGTGATGTTATTATTGATGGTAATTCCATTACCTGTACCAATTAATCCTGTCCCATCCAATATAAAATCACCTTTAATATTTGTTACTCCTTGAAGTATGATTCCATTTTTGTCTAAAACTACTCTTTGGTTATAAGTACCATCCTCGAGATTGATGGTATCTCCGGCATCGAAGTATTTTACAGAATTTTGAATTTGATCAATTTTGGTTACGGGACTTGTAAAATTATTTACATATTGATTTCCCGCTTTATAAATGACTTTACCTTTTTTGCTCGCAGTTACTTCTTTGTGTGCCATCCTAGCTTCAACTTCAAAAAGCTGTGGAATGGTTAAAGAGCTAAATGGACTACCATTTAAACTGGATGAAGATATGTCTAGCCTAAATGTTTCAGCAACATTACTGTTGTTGATCATTGTAGTTGCAGCATTATTAATAAAATTATTAGCACCTAATGTGAATGAACCTGTTGTTGGGATTGTACCTCCAAAAGAGATATGGGTTCCATTATTTTCAAATGTATTTCCAGATACCATATTATTGTTGTTATGGTCATCCAAATTCAATCCAGATCTCGAGTTGGTAATTTTGTTATTTGTTATTGTTGTAGTGGTACTATTTCCATCTGCATAAATGGCATTGTTCCAAGTTTTGTGACCACTAAATAATCCACCAGAAAGATCACCTGTAAATAAATTATTGCTGATGGTCTTAGGTGCAACACTTGGTGAAATTGCAATTGCACGAACTATTGTTCCGGTGGAACTTCCATTCCTTTCAAAAATATTATTGATTATTGTTGCGTCACTATTACTTCCCAACAATACAACATTTCCTGCATAATTATCATTTCGTAAAATTTTAAAGCCATCAATTACAACTGGACCAGGTGCTGTAACATTAATTGTACAATTTAAAAGCACAGATTCGGTTGATCTCGTCATCATACCTGCTGTGCCTTCATTTGCTCCATTTAAAGTGATATTTTTATTTATCGTAATTGCTTCTGTATAATTACCAGAGCCGACTTCAATTATATTTAGAGGATTAGCATGATCAATTGCGTCCTGAATGGTACAATGATAAGTATTCAAGGTCACATTATGAATATTACTAACAGCAACACCTCCAGGATAACTGGCATTTAACCATGGGCAATAAATGACATCCTCACTCACAGCATCTCCTGTTCCCGGGCCTTGTCCTGAAGGTCCACTTGCGCTTCCCCACCAGTTATTGGCTGCATTTACAATTGGAGCTGTACTTCTTACACCAAAATTATTACCTGTGATATTGTTATTGTGGGCCGTGACAATACTTGCATCACTTCCATCAAAACCCACATAAATACCTGTTGAATTTCCTGTAATATTATTCTCTACAATGGTGGCAGTAGTCCCTGCTCCAAAAAAAGTAGTTGCAAGTATACCAGATGAAGTGGATCCATCGAAAGTAGCTACTCCCAAATTATTTGTAATGGTATTTCCTTCCACATGTACTATTGCACCTGCACTGATTTCCAATCCATAGTCCAGCCAATTGCCAACACCTTTACCAGTGTACATGTTATTTGCAAATGTTGAATTTGTAATATTTGAACCAAAAAATTGCGCACCAATCCTACCAATTTGTGTAAACATACAATTCGTCACATCAACATTACCTGAGCCAAAGGCAACCAAAGCAGTTCCATTATAAGCAGGGCCGCTTTCCTGATATTTAATTTCATGGAATGCAACATTATTAACTGTACCGCTGCCTTTGTGTCGTAATGCTTGCCAAATTAATTTCCCAGATCCATCAATGGTTAAATCTTGTAGATTAAATTGAATACCAGTATTGACTAAAATAAATCCACCCTGACCTTTTAAAGTCAAATTTTTATTGACCACGATTTGACCAGGTTCAACATAACTTGTGGGTAGAATTTCAATAATATTCCCAGTAGCTGCTTGATCTATTGCATCTTGAATGAAACAATGATAAGTGTTGAGCGTGATATTATGTATTCCACCTTCAATTCGATTTTGAATGTAGGAAATATCTGTAGATAACTCAGCACCAGTTACTAGACGTACATCAATTCCATTTCCTGAAAAATTATTCATACCCAAATCACTTTCGCAAATAGTTGGCGCATTACCCCTGCCAAAATAATTAGGAGATTGCCCCACTGCCTGATCGCCACTGCCTGAATTATTGGCAACATAATTAGGATTGGCATGTCCTCCACCTTGGATTTGAATTCCTACTTCATTTCCATTTAATGTATTTCCACTTACCACATGGTTGGTTCCTTCTATGACGATTCCAAATCCTTCTTCGCCCGAAGTTTGCTGATACCCTGTAATTGTATTTCCTGTAATTGTTACACCATTTGGTGTGTCCGCGTATCCCGCAGGATTTCCAGGTGTAAAATCTCTTCTCATTATGGCAATACCTGCACGATCTCTCATGTCACCATTCTGTGTCGAAAGTGTAACATTATTTCCTGCAACCGTTACTCCACCGTTGGGATTTTTTATTTCAATTCCAAATCTACCCCCGCCTGTGATGATGTTATTTGAGATGGTATTTGTATCAGTCAACGAATTAAGACCCAAAGCTGCAATGGCATTATCTCCAACACCGATATCAATTATATTTCCAGAAATATTTACCGCAGATGCAGTGCCATCTTGTAATTCAATACCACAACAATTATTATTGGTGACCATGTTGTTGGTGATGGTAATGTTTTCTTTAAAGCCATTCCAAATTACGATTCCCCTAGCTCCCACAGTGTGTCCAATAACCATACTACCATTGATTGTAATTCCGTTTACTGGGCCATTTGCGTAAAATCCTGAGCCATTTGTATTGTTTATTAATGCTACATTATCAATGATGGTTGAATTGTTCTGACCTACTGCATAAATTCCAGCATTCGAATTGCCGTTTGCTCCAGAAAAGTTTTGGATGGTAAGATTAGAAATTGAAGATCCTGTGATGTTGGAATTAATCGTAATACCATTTGCAGGTCCTGTCACGGTAGTTCCATCAATTACATACAAGCTTTTATTAGTGCCCTCCCCTTTTAAAGTAAGATTATTCACGGGAAATGTTAAAGACTCTGGATATATACCTTGCCCAACTAAAACCACATCACCAGAAGCCCCGATGTTTATATTTTCCTGAATAAAAGGAGTAATCCTACGT
Source organism: Saprospiraceae bacterium (assembly GCA_016715105.1). Lineage (GTDB taxonomy): Bacteria > Bacteroidota > Bacteroidia > Chitinophagales > Saprospiraceae > JADKBO01. Next base: position 108,621 of record JADKBO010000012.1, read on the forward strand.
GATGCTGTATAACCTGAAGAATTGAATGTTCTTGGATCGAAGTTTGGTTCATCTGATAAGGTTATGACTTTCTTTCCGTACGTATTCAAATCCCAAAAGTTCTTCCAATTTAATTGGGCATCATTATAACCGCCAACATTACCGCGAGCAATTATATAACTTTCCACTCCAGTATTATTGAATGCATTTCCAGTAATTACAGCTCCACCCACAGGATCAACTATCCAACCTTGGACAGGACCAGCCCCATTCCATCCCCTAAAACCAATAAGATATGGCGTGGCAATTCCTTCAAAGGTATTATTGGTTATCAATCTTGAAGTTTCAGAACCAGACAATCCGACTCCGTTATTAATACATACTAAAGTGTTTTCAAGTTTATTATTTGAAATATTGTAAGAGTTGACAGGATGTGAAGCATCCCACCGTCCTAAATAAATAGCACCTGCGTCTGCATCAGGTTGAATCCAACATTTATTCAAGGTGAAATTATCCCCAACAACCTCAATTGTTTTGTTATTACTTAATGCATTTCCTGCATCCAAATTATCGCCAATCTTGAGACCAGATAATTTCACTCCATTTCCTTGTACGAAGATTCCGGAAGATCCAAAATTATTGGTTGCTCCTGTATTGAAAACGACCGCCGCATCCATAGCTGTACCAACTTCTGCATCACCTATACCGTACCCCTTAACAGTCAAATTATTTTTGTCTACTGATAGTCCAAATTGGTAGGAACCAACGCCAAAAACAGATTTATTAGGTGCTATTTGTTTGGCATAAGCACCAGCCCTGACATTGACTGTAAATCCTGCTGATGCTGCATCGATTCCCCTTTGGATTTGGGCGTTACTAGATACAAAACTCAAAGGAGTTACATAGGTGTTATTTGTTTTGACATAAACAAAGCCATAACTAAGACTATCAATTTTATGCAATATATAGTCTTCTAATTCAAAAAGTTGTGTGGGTGTCATAACACTTGGAGAAATGCCACCAAACGTTGATGTCCGAAGATCAAGATCTTGGCTACTTACGTTAACAATTTGGTTTCCAAATCCCAAAGGAGCAGTGCTACTGCCAAAAGTTTCAGCTCCTAATGCAATGGTTCCAACAGGCTCAAAAGCATAATAATTCTGGTCATTTCCATTTAAATTATTTCCACCTGCTAATGTAACCTGTCCATTTTGGAATAATAAAATTCCAGTTGATCCCCAATCGGATGGATTTCCAGTCAAATGAAATGAGTTTCCTGTGATTGTATTGCCTGTGACAGTTGCTGTCGCGCCTCGACTCACCTGCAGACCGTTTTGCGCAATAGTTGGTGTCGTTCCAGCACCAGTGATGATATTTCCTGTGATGATTGCATTTGAACCTGTATTGTCAACAGTGATACCATTTTTTTGATACCCAGAAATGATGTTATTAGTGATGGTAGCCGTTCCTGTAGTTGACCAGGCTTGTCGCCCAACTTGTATCGCTATTCCATTTTGGCAACCACTAAAAGGCTGATCCCTGACATCTATTATCTTATTGTTGTGAATATTTGCATTTGCTGCATCTCGTACCAAAATACCATAGCCGATAGTCCCACATCCACCAGGTCCAGGACCTTTTATTGTCAATTCACTTATTTCTGCTGATACTGCTGCTCCAGAAACTTTAATGATGTAAGATTCCTGGGTTGAAGTATTTGGCAATGTCGAAGGTGCCATGATGAAAGTATTGTTTACTTCACCTGTTTTTCCCTTTAAATGAATGCTTTTGTTTACAACAACAGACTCCATATATGTTCCTTGACAGACTTCAATCACATCTCCTGTTTCTGTAGTTGAGGCATCTATTGCAGCTTGAATAGTTGCGAAGTGAAGTCCATCAGTTGTATTTGTTACTGGCAATATATCTATAGAGACAGTGGTTGTAGCTGTTGAGCCATTTACCTCTGTCACAGTAACAGTGTACAATCCCGGGATGAGCCCAGATACGTTTGCAAATAGTGAAGGACTAGTAGTACTTCCAACGGCAGGTCCAGACCAAGAAATGGTGTAATTTGGAGTACCTCCCGTATAGTTGATGGAAAATCCACCAGTGGTTTCTCCACAAATTATAGGATCAGGAGTGATGTCAGCAATAATTACTGGTGTTCCATTACACGCACCTGTAGGTTGGAAGCCTATTAACCCTGTATTGTCACCACCTGAGGTAATAAAAGGTACAAACGTTGTTGTGCAATTTTCTTTATTAAATATTTTACCCGTGAATGTGGCATTGTCTTCAATGACATTGTACGATGAAGCTCCATACCAATTACAGGCCAAGGTTAGATTACCTCCATTTGCAGCTGGCACATAATTGGAGACTGCATATCCAAGATTTGGAGTACTGTTGTTTGAGAATGTATTCGTATTAAATCCATTATTTAAAACAGTGATCGTGCCAACAAACTTATTGTTTTCTACTTTCAAGCCACTTATATCAAAACCACCTCCAGCTCTGTTTGCAGATTTTGTACCAGATAAATTTGAAATTAAATTATTAGCAAGCGCAACAGTTTCTGTATTCCCTTCTAATCCAATAGCTGTAGCAATATGTCCTGAAAGATTTGAAATTTCATTGTCTTTTATGGTGGTATTTACAATTTTTCCAGTATTACTCAGAAAACTGCCAGTTCCGCCTACATTCATTATCAAACCATAGGCGATTTTACCTGTCGGCCAAGTTGAGTTATTCACATTAATATTCGATAGTAGGTTTCGTTGTACAGAAAGGCCATTTAAAATCCCTGTAGAAGTTGATCCAAGAATTCCAATACCACCTGCACTAAATCCTGTTAATGAAGTGGATGCAATATTATCAACACAGTTATCTACAATCGAAAGATTATTTGAATTTGTGGTGCCTGCATCAAAGTAAATACCATAAACTGGACCGCCTGAGAAAATATTACCTACATTGTATATTCGGTTATTTTTAAGAATTAAGTTACTTTTTGCATTTGCCGCAATACCAAATTGGGAAGTTGGTCCAGTTATGGAAAAACCATCTAAAGTCACTCCATCTGCTGCAACAGTTACAACTGATCCGCCAGTACCAGAAATGATGCTTTCACTAGATGGACTTCCATCGCAGGCAATTCCTGCCTGTTCACCTTGTAAAATGAGAGGCTTATTTACTGTAACGTTTTCAGCATAGTTACCACTCTCAACGATGATGGTTCCATTTGGTGCTTGAAGATTAATTGCTGTTTGAATCAACATTGGAGGATTATTATCTCCATTCGGATTGTCATCAACATAAAATTTTTCTGTTGGAACATTTACCACATAAATGGAAGTATTTGGAAAATTATAAGGAGCTTCAAACAATGCATCCACCACTCCATATGAAGCGGTCTTTGTCGGCCAGTAATTGCGATCGGTGGCGCCTATACCAACAGCCCAAGTCAAATCTGGTCCAACCAATCCAGAAATAACATGGCCAGCATCTGCCTTTTGAGAATAAACTTTAGTCGGCTCTGCGATATTCACAGTTCCTGAAAGTGTTAATCCAATGACTTCAGCAGGCAGACAAAAAGCGTTAGAAGTAAATATTCCAATTCCCGCACTAAAACCAGTATTAAATGCATTGCCACTAGTGGTGATTCCATTGATCACCGTGTTGTTAGAATTGGTTATATTCAATCCATTACCATCGTTATTTGTGGAGGTAATGCTGGTTAGTACTGCATTGTCCGACCCATAAATCGAAATACCGGTGCCACCGCTATTGGTGACTGTAACATTGGTCATGATTAGATTATCTGCATCACAACCTTGCTGAATACCTTGCGTCCCTGTATTCGTAAGAACTAAATCGTGTAAATTGATATTCATTGCTTCAAGACCAATACCCCATGAAGACGAACTAGAAGTCAATGTTTGCCCATTTCCATCTATTTCCAACGGTTTATTTACTGTTATTAAACCTTCAGAATGATTTCCACAAAGTTCTATGATATGCCCGGGACTTGCAGCATCAATAGCAGCTTGCATAGTGGCATAATAGGTATTGTTGCTTGAATTTTTGATTGGGGCATTAGAAACAGAAACGGAACTAGAAGCTGTTGATCCATTGGCATCTGTCACTGTAAATGTATAAGTTCCATTCATGAATGTACCGAATGCCACTCCACTAGAGATAGATATTGGGCCTCCTGTTGTAGTTCCAGTCCAAGAAACTGTATATGGACCAGTGCCCCCACTGAAGGTTAGGGTAATAGTACCGTTGTTTTGGCAGAATTGATTTGGGGTGGAGGTAGAAGATACTATTGCAACTGGGGTACCATCACAAGAGGTATTTTGAAAGCCAACTATCATTGCCTGTTCATCAGTACCATTCAATAACCAGCTTGTAAAATCGACTGCACCTGAGGCGACGGCAATTTCACTATTGATAGAACTAAAATCTGTTAATCCAAACCAATTACATTCGGCATCCACGTTACTGTTTACACGGTTTACAATACTCACATTACTGAAAGCATGACTTAAGTCATTTTGATTGATTTTCACATTAGTTGGAGAATTATTTATTTTTCCAAATTCTCCTAAACGAAGTCCGTTTACCGGCCCAGAAATAAAATTATTTTTAACTTCAACATCATCTAAAAAAGCTGGGTTCCCATTATAGGAAGGTGCATCATCACGTCCTTTTATTGCAATAACTGCTGCATTTTGAACATCCCCAGCAATTCCATTTGCACCACAGCCTGTAAATGTTGAATTTTGAATGACGATGTTGGAATAACTGCCATATTTCAAGTTGATATCAATTCCATTATTAAAGCCATAAGATGGATCAGTGCCACTATTATTCATAGTAATGTTATCAATTGTGGCATTACTCAATGCTTCGAAATACATGCCCTTTTGTAGATTATTGCTGAAATTTGAATTCGTAATTGATACGTTATCAAATGTCCCGCCAACACCATTATTCTTACTTATGAAACAACCTTGAACATTCCCAGTAACTTCACTATTATTCATGGTGAAACCATTCACAACAGCAGCAGTGCCTTTTCTAAAACCAGTTAGCGTATTGTTGTTTAATTTAGAATTTAAAACAGCAAGATTATTTGTCCCATTCCCAAGATCCAATCCAGTATTACAATTAGCAACTAATTCTACATTATTTAATTCATTATTTGAACCAGAAACCGTTACACCAAAACTAAAATCTGTAACTTTCAAGTCCTTTAATTTGGCATTACTAACACTAATGGCTACCCCATTACCAGTGCACGAAGTAGGAGCTTTTATTATTGTATTTGCTGGGCCCTGACCTTGAAGAGTGACTTCCTTATTTAAGAGGATGTTTTCATTATATGTACCAGAAGAAATAACTAAAGTATGTCCATTTATGGTATTTGCATCATTTATTGCAGCCTGTATAGAACAATATGTCAAACCTGTATTAAAATTAGTAACTACATTACCCCCATTTCCTGTTGTTATTACATTATCCCATATCGATTCATAGGAATTATCAGAACTGGAATCATAAGATACTCCTAATGAATTATCATTAAAATTATAAGCTTGAAGCATTACATCCCCCATGTATGCTGGGTCTGAAGCAGCTGCAACACCAACAACCACATTGTTGATTAAGTACTCTATATTTGTTCCAACCAGTCTTATTTCTAAGGTGTAAAAGGTATTATATCCATTTGACGGTGGTCCTAACTCAGTCCATGCTGTTCCATTCCAATATGCTAAATTTGGATTATTACTAGTGACATTCCTAAATTCTATAATTGGATAAAAAGAAATTGCATTGGCTGAATTATAAACAGTAGCCCATAAGTCACTTCGTCTAAATTTCGTAGCCCAATCCGATGGTATATACAAATCTGCCTTGGCTATTGTCACACATTTTCCACATTGATTAAACTTTCGACCTTGAGTATTATAAAAAGCACTAGCAAAGGGAGAAGGTCTAAGTTGTGCTCCATCAACTGCATTGATAGATATTTTCAAATTGCCAGCATCAGATATAAATTGTGCAGGTCTATATCTATCAGGATACCATGCTCCATCAACATTTGCATTTGCCAATTGCGTGTTGTTTGAAAAATTTTCATTTAGCAATCTACAATTACCACCTGCAAAAGGTAAAGCACTAATTGAAATATTTAAATTCGTGTTTACTGATCCACACACATTTGAAGCTGTAACAATATAATTTGAGGCAACTGTTGGTGCTGTTGGTACTCCTGATATTTCTCCTGTAACACTTGATAAACTCAATCCAGGAGGAAGTGCATTCATAGAAATAGAAATAGGATTTGTGCCTGTAAAGGTGGGTGAATTTGTAGTTATTGGATTTTGCTCCAGATAAGTTACGGGGGTTGTGTAGCCAGAAATTGATGGTAAAGTATTGACTATAATTTCAACAGCATTACTTACAGCTATATTACAAACGCTACTTGTGACTACTGCATAATACCAATTGTTTCCAGCTATATTAGTCGGGGGTGTATAACTATTACCCGTCCCAACGCTTGTTCCTCCTGAATTACTATTTGTCAAATTTTTAAACCACTCAAAACTTATTGTTGGTGTCCCACTTGCTACTACAGTTAAATCATTTGAGGTTGCGTCTTTGCAATATGTTGCATCTATTGGCTGAGTTATTATTACAGTAGCTGGATTTACTGTTAATGTCACTTGTATATCGACACCTAGGCAATCATCTTGATTACCATCACTCACTCCTGTATTTCCGTGATCATCATTTCCATCTGGTCCAAAGCTATATGCTGTAACTTTATAAACAAAATCTACAGGATTAGTTCCTGTATTAGTAACACTTCCAATAGGGAATACACTACTACCTGCAAAAGTAGAATTGGTTGGGTTATATCCAGAAACTGTAATAGGCAGACCTGTCGAAACCAATTCAATTAAAAATCTATCACCATAATTTTCACTATTTGGTCCTGATAATGTTCCGCTTTGAAAAGTAATTGCACCGCCAGAACAAATAATATCTGAGGTTGCATTAACTGAGGTAACGCCACCTACTACAATACTACTTGAAACAGCCACATTTTGAGAACAAAGAACGGTGTTGGAAAACGTTTCTATTCAGACTCAAGTTTGGTAATTGAGACAGTAGTTAATCCCAGATTTGGTATTAATGAATTAGGGATTGTCAAAGTTCCTTCATTGGTAGATCCAGAAACTGTAAATATTGAGCTCGCATTAGTTATTGTATTAGCCCCAGATAAATTGTAATAAACTGTGTAATCACCGTCAGGTAAATTACCTCCTGTTAATAATATACTTGCATTATCCCCCTCACAAATCAAAGTAGGTCCTACGGTTGTAATGCTGTAATTAGAACTTGGACAACTAAATGAAATCTCCACTTTCCCGTTAGCACCTTTACCAGATGCCCCATTAGCCAATCCCGTTGCATCACCACAACCTCCACCCCCGCCTCCTGGAAATGCCCCATCTTGTCCTGTAGTAGATTCAGGTTTATCACCATCACCCCCACCTGTTCCTCCTGCACCAAAAAACATACATGTACCAGTATTACCACCTTGTCCACCACCGAGACCTCCATCAAAACCAAATCCAGATAAATTAGCTCCATTCGAACCAGATGTACCTTCACCAGTAGAGCAACCAACTTGGCCTCCACCTCCTCCTCCAAAACCAGAATTTCTTACACCTCCATCTCCTCCTTCCTGAACCACTGTCATAGAAGTTCCTAAACCCGTTACTGATCCAGTGCCCCCTACCCCAGCAATATTTGATGTATTACTAAAACCTCCACCATTTGAAGTAATAGACCATGTTGACAGATTGCCAATAATAGTAGTATTTCCTCCAGCAATTCCATTACCTCCTGTCAAGCCTCCAGCATTTCCTCCTTCTCCAGTTACTACAGTCAAAACTTCGCCTGGAGTAACTGTAACAACCGCTTCTGAGTAACCACCTCCACCCGCTCCTGAACGAGAATTTTGACCTGTAGCGGCTCCACCCCCGGCTCCCCATGCTTTTATTTCTAGAGATGTAACACCTGCTGGAACTTTAAAAGTATATGTTCCACTTTGTATCGATGTACCAAATTCCACCGTAGTTTGAGCTAATAAATTATATGAACCTGATATCATCATGACACCTAAAATAAGTCCTCTTAGACCCATCACCTTCCTCAAATCAAAGGCTTTCAACAATTGGTTTTTCAAACTATGCTTCCTCATTAGTTGGTTTTTAAAAATTGCGTTCATGTTATTCTAATTATAATAGCTATTGGATTTTTTTCATATGTTCTGAATACATTCTATATCAATTGTTATATAGATAATGTCAGATTACGTGACCTACTCACCCGCACCTCATCTCCATTACTCATCCGCACAAATGTCTTTGACCTCAGTCGCAAATGATCCACATTGATGATATGTGATGCATGTATACGGATAAATTGCCCACTAGGAAGTTCTTCCTCTAGTCGCTTCAGCGTCCTTGAGCAAGTTATTTTCGCTTCAGTTGTGAATAAGATGGTGTAATTACTATCTGCCTCCAGGCGAATGATGCGCTCATAAGGAATATAGTGTGTTCCTTCTGTGGTTGGTAGGACTAATATTGTGGATACTGTTGAATGATTTGTGAGATTGTTGAGCCTGAGTATTTTGGCGAATCCAGGTTCACGAACTTTTTTGGGTAACATGGTGAAGTGTTTTTGGTGTTGGCAAAAATGTAACTTTATTTCTTTGCTTTTGTTCTGCTTTTTTCTTGCTCAGAAGAGGGTTGAATTTCTGGATACTCATGATGGTTATTTTGAATTACTTGCAATTGACGTCGATAAATATAAAACAAGAATTTTTATTATCGTATGTTTTTTATGTTATTATTTTATACACCCTATTTTATCAAAAATGATAAAATTAAAACCTGTACTATATAACTTACTGTATTACAAATAAATATGAGATTATTCATAAATTTTGTGCTGTAAAATAAAATTGATACTTTTTCACCCCCTTTGATTTGAAAGCAAATTTTTTTTAAGGCATTAAAGTATAAATTCACTTAAAATATTTTCTACTTAAATAAATTAATAAACTCAATGGAGCGGTTTAGCAACTTTCAAAAAAAGAGGATCATTAATTATTTATTAGATAAATTGAATTTTGGATTATGCTCACAAAGGAGTCTCAATTCAATAGATAGGTCAAGTCTGTTTTATCAAGGGTTGGTATGTCCCCTACGTCGACAAACTGCTCAGCCATGTGTAATTTTTCGACTTGCAACTTCAGGATTTTCTCTTCAATAGAATCTTTAGCAATGAATCTGATCACTGTCACTTTATTTTGCTGACCCATTCGGTGAGCCCTGGCAACTGCCTGTCGTTCTACAAATGGGTTCCACCATGGATCCAGAATGAGCACGTAACTAGCTTTCGTGAGATTGAGGCCTACCCCACCCGCTTTGATACTCATCAAAAAGACTTTACATTCTGGGTCTTCGTTAAATTTTTCAACAGCGTTTTTTCTATCATTTTGGCTGTCTTCGCCTGTCAGTTTGCTGTAGGAAAGCCCTTCTGTTTTCAAATAGCTTTCATAGATTTCCAGGTGTTTCACAAAGCCAGAAAAAACCAATATTTTATGACCTGCCTTAACAACCGATTCAATGGTGTTTGTAACATCAGCATATTTCCCACTGGATATTTTGGAGTCACTTTCTAGTAAAAGCGGGTGGTTGGCCAATTTTCTCAGACGCATCAAAGTGTTTAAAACCATGATTTTATTGACAGAACCTTCTGTATCTTGTGCCTCAACCAACAATAAATTTCTAGCCTTGGATTTTTCTCGTTCAAACCACTTTGCTTGTTCTTCATCCATTTCTGAATATAAAATCTGCTCGTCCAAATCAGGCAAATCCTTTAAGACTTCACTTTTAGTTCGTCGCAATATGAATGGAGCAACTAATTGGCGTAACTCAGAAATAGCACTCTCATCTCTATCTTTTTGAATAGGATCTTGAAAATGCTTTTTAAAAAAATTATAATCTCCTAAAATATCAGGATTGATGAATTGCATTTGCGACCATAAATCAGCCAATGAATTTTCAATTGGAGTGCCGCTCAGAGAAATGCGGTTTTCAGTTTTTAATTGGGTAAGTTGATTGAATATTTTTGAATCCCGGTTTTTGATGTAATGACTTTCATCCAGAACAATGTAATGAAAATTTATTTTTGAAAATAAGGCCGCATCCTTCAACAAGGTTTGATAGGTAGTCAATATTAAATCAAAGTGTATGAGTGCTTTAAAGTCCTTACTTCTTTCTTTTCCTACGTGTCTTTTGACCATTAAACTAGGGGCAAATTTTCTGATTTCAGACTCCCAGTTAAACACGAGCGAAGCTGGCAAAACAATCAAGCTACAAAGCGCCTTCCTCGTCTCAACATATTCTTCAAATAAACTCAATTGTTTTGGAATTCCTTCACTTTGGGAAAAATTTGCTTTCAATGTCTCTTTCGCATAAAGCAATACCGCCAGCGTTTGCACGGTCTTACCCAAACCCATATCATCTGCCAAACATGCTCCTAGTCCATTGATGTGATGCCTCACCAACCATTTTGCACCTTCTTTTTGGTACGGTCTTAATTCAGCCAAAAGTAGTGGTGATACCTCATAATCCAATTCATCCGTTTGTGATACAAATTCATCGGTTATGCTACCTGATTTTGGAATCAGATCAAGTGTTTCCAAAACAGCGAAATTACTTTTGTAAACTTGGACTTTATCCTCTTCATATGAAGCAAACTTTGCTAAGGTGGCATACTTTTCCATCCATTCCATAGGTATGATGAATACACCTCCGTTTTTGAGATGGTAAATCCGATCATTCAACCTGATATTGGCAAGCAGTTTGGCAAATGGAATTTCTTCTTGACCAACAAGGATGTGGGCTCTCAAATCAAACCAATCTCTTTCCAAGCTGGAATGTATGTCAATAACAACTTGTCCATGATTGATGTCACGGCCATCGATCCTAGGAAAATAAATAACCATACCCGCAGCTTCCAACTTTGGTAAGTTTTTGCTCAAAATCATAACAACATCATAAGGATCTTTTGAATCAGGACCTCCATCTAGACGATATGATGGAGCCACAAAAAGGCCTAGTTTTTTGAACCCTAAAATCACTTCTTGCTCTGCTTCTGTGTGTCTTTTGACCCTCTTGACAGTCAATTGATTTTGCTCATTAACATTTACCAAAGTCCGTTCATTTGCTTTATCTCCATAGATAAACTTGGCACCTTCATAATGAAAACTCAGCACAGCGTCATAACCCTGCCCCATCCATTTATCAGTGAGCTGTATGGTTACTTTTGGTTTATCGCAAACCGTTTCATATTCCATACCTGTTACTGTCACTTCAGCTTTAGCCAACAATTCAGAAACAAAATCTTTAAAATATTGAAATGCCAGTCGATCTGGAATGAAAACATTTTCCTTCTTCAAAAATGGTTTCAACTTCAATCCATCAAGATCTTCAATGGCATATATTTGATGATCTAATGTGATGTTTGCAGGTTGTACAGTGATTGGTACAATGACATTTTGACAAGGAATTACTTCTTTTTCATTGCTTTTGAGGGTAAGATGATAGTTGATGCCTAAGGCTGTTTTATGAAATTGTAAATATGGTTTGAATACTTCGTTTGAAAACTGAAGTTGAATTTCTGGAAGAAATATCCTCCGCTCTACGTGATAATATAACTTTATATTTTCTTCTTGGGCAAGTTTTAGAAATTTTGATATCTGGTCATCGAGCCTCCTTTGTATCGTTGATTTGAGGATTTTATCTTCCAAAATTGAAGAAAGAGGGCTGAGCTTTTTTTTGTTTTTACTATACTTTTCTTCGAAAACTGAAGGATGAATGGCTTTGCAGATACCTATTAATTCCAATATCGGACCAGTTTCTGGCATCAAACCATAACTTTCCAAAATTTCATCTGTTCCCAATTTTTCAAAATATGCAGGAACACCTTTTTGCAGGTTAGCAACAAATGCCTCAGGATAATGCATTTCGGGAAGTTGTGGATGCTGCTGTATGCCAAAAATTAATTGATATGTTTTGTCCACTTAGACGTTTTTTTTCGGACGACAAATGTAAATCTTCATTTGTAATCCGAGGTTGATCTGTGATAAATTTAATACCCAAATCGATTTGAAATGTAATAATCAGATGATGTTTGGAAAATCTTCTGGCTTTTGTTGGACCATCTCCTCCAAGGTTTTATGTCTATTCAAACTCATACTTTCAAAAGATTTATCAATCTGATTGGCTAATAATAAGTCAACAAAATGAGTTGCTGATGCCAAATTATCCACCAAACTGCCAGACCTGAATTTGTATGTTTGTTCCAGCAAATCCTTTTCCAACTTGATGCTGATTTTTTCCTCGTGTTTGAATACCGTAATTTTGTACCCAGCCTTATCTATTTCACCAATGACTCTCATAGTTATTTTTTATGGTAGTAATTTATAATGCTTTCGGTAATCACGCTGTACAATTTCAAAAGTTCAACATCATTATTTAATAAAGCTTCATGTCTAGAAATTGTAGCATAATCCTTCCTTTTGGCAGGTCCTGTCTGTGTAAAATCGGGACTTTCCTGTGTTAATTTCAATGCAGACTCTTTGATTATGGCATTCAAAAGCGCAAATTCCACATTTTTATTTTCTAAAAAATCCTTGGTCAAAACTGCTAAATGATTGGTAAAATTATTGACCATTACAGCACCCAAATGCAAGTTTAATCTGGCGTCATCTCCCACAAATCGTGCGTTATTGGAAATTGTTGTTGCCAATTTGTAAATTTTTTCCAAACTTTCTTCATTGCCATGAATGCAAATAGGTATTTCAATCCAATTAAGTGTGGCTCCTTTTCGTATGGTTTGGACAGGATAAAAAACACCAAAGTTGTGAAAATACTTGGCCAATACGGACGAAGAGGTTGCTCCTGAAAGGTGTACCACTATGGTTGCTTCCGACTGTAATAGCAGTTTTCCAGCTAAGTGATCAATTTCTCCATCTGGAACAGCAAGAAATACTAAGTCGACTTCAGCTGGGATGTGATGATCTAAAAGCAATTGCACTTCATTGGGGTTTCTGCTATACCAAAAGATACTATTTATTTCAGCAACAGTCGAGAAAACATCAAACAAAGCAGTGCCTACATTTCCCGACCCTACAATAGCCAAAATCACGCAGTTTGTTTTTTAGGCTCCTTCAATTTGAAATACCATGCCATCAACAGTCCTATCATCATGAGCAAACAACCTGCCCAGAAGTAATTGATTCCAGGAAAGACTTTTGCCTCCAGAATCAAATAGTCAGATCTTGGAACATTAGTAGCCAACTCCATGACCATTTTATTTTCATTCCTTTGGTCTTTCGCCACTTTTATGGTAAACCGCTCATCAGATGGATTTATTTCAATAAGCCTTGAGTGCAGGCCCAAATTGATATCGTAATCTTTAAGCCCAAATGGTCTATTACCTCTGATGATATATACTGGTTTTTGTGTACTTATGGCTCCATTTTTATCTTCTATTTCCAGGAGTGCAGCAATGGCTAAGTCCCCTTCTTCTGCTTGGTAGTTGACATGTTTTACATTCCTATCAAAGCCAGCAAGTTTGATTTTAAAATCCCCAAAAGTATAGGAATCGCCTTGCTTCAGGTCAAAGGTTTCGTATTGAAGGTCATCTTCCGGGCTTACAAATTCATCGATTGTCAATTCAGAAGGCCTTATGCGCATACCCTCACTTTCAAGTTTGGCTGGATATTTATAAACCAAAGCTCCCTTCATTCCAATAGTAGTATAAGACTTATCTACCAAAGTTCCCTCTTCATCATAAACTTCGAAAGGAATTTCAAGTCCCAAATCATTTTCACTTTTTAAATAATCGGGGCTTTGAGGTGATAAATCGACCTTGCCAAATACGAACTTCAAAATATTAAACTCAACTGTATCACCTGGAGCAACAACAATTTGCTCGTACTTGATTGTATCCTCCATTTCCTTCAGCTTTTCAGCATCTGTGAGGTGTGAGGGAATATTGACTACACAGGTGAAAACATCTCGTCCAAAATAATGCTTTGTATCTGGGTTGAATGCCGCAACTTTCGCAAAATCATTGGAGTACATCGCATTTGGATACAATTTGAAAGAGTCCAAAACTTTCAAATCTTTGTCAATCTTTTTGAAATCCAGGGTGTAAAATCTTTCTCTATCAATCAAGGTATCCGACTCATAGGTGACCATATGGCCTCTGACCAAAAGCGGCTTATTTTTAATTAATTGCACATACTTTTCTTCAAATCCTTCTTCATCGCTCAAACCTTTGAATAAAAAAGGATTGTTGAGGTGATAGGAATTCCCTCCACTTGCCAATAAACCAACAAGCATCAAACCAAAGCCTAAATGTGAGAATCCAGATGCTCCTAATCTGATATTTTTACTTGCGACTCTGAATAAATATTCCACACTGGAAACAACCACATAAAGTCCGGCAAAAGCCATTAAAATCATTTGCCATTGAGGCAGTGCTATCCATCTGGAAACTAAATAGGTCAAAATACCTGCAAGTAATAAATGAAAACCAGTTTGTATGGCATGAGCTCTCGTAAACTTGCCTAATTTATATCTCAAGAATATTGCAAATCCTGACAAAAAGGAAACCAGCACTCCAATCCAAAGTTGATATCTATTATAATGCTCTATGGGATCTTGCAAAACCATTCCCGCATAATCAGGCTTGAAAATTTTAATAATAGTATTATAAACGGGCAATGAAGTTGAGGCTGTAATCAGTATTCCAGAAAAAGCGAGGATCAAAGCGCCTACATACATCCAAAATTCTCGACTCCACATGGACTCCTCTTTGGTGGGTTCTTGGATTGTCCGTACACGATACAAAAGCAGCGAAATTCCACCCAATAAAAAAATAAGCAGAAAGCCAGTCAACTGCCATTCTAGTCCCATTTCTGTAAACGCGTGTGCAGAGGTGTCACCTAAAATTCCTGATCTGGTAAGTAAGGTAGAATACAATACCAACACAAAAGATAAGATATAAAACAAGTAAGTTGATCGTAATCCTGCACCAGTATTTTTAGCGATGAGGTGGGTATGGATGCCCGCAATCATGATGATCCATGGCACCAATGAAGAATTTTCAACAGGATCCCACGCCCAATATCCACCAAATGAAAGCGCTTCGTATGCCCAAAAGCTCCCCATCAAAATGCCTATGCCCAAAATCCCACCCGAAAACAATGACCATTTCAAGCCAGATTTGAGCCATGCCTTATCTTCCCTGGACCAGAGTCCTGCAATGGCGTATGCAAAAGGTACTACTGTTGAGGCAAATCCCAAAAATAATGTTGGTGGGTGTATGGTATTCCAATAATTTTGAAGCAAGGGGTTCAAGCCGCGGCCTTTGATCAGACTGAGGTATTGCGCATTTTGAAATATAGGCGCTTCCATATTTTCTCTTATCAAAACCATGGGGTTGGAACCAATGCGGATATCGTCCAATGTAAATGGTAGGTAGATGCCTAATATCATGCTGTTGAGGCAAACTTCAACTAGTAATAACACAGATAAAACAGGTACGCGCCACTTTTTATCTGTGAACCATATGATGGCTCCCAATACAATGTGCCAAAACATCCACAGCATAAAACTTCCTTCCTGGCCTTCCCAAAACGCACTTAAAATGTACCGCATTGGCAAGTCATCAGATACGTGCTCAAATACATAATTGTATTCGTACTTACGAGTGATCATACTGAAGAAAATCAAGCCAATCAAACTGAGAATACTCACACCATGTATGGCAGCACCAATATGGCCAAGTCGTTGCCAGGATTTTTCCAAGGCAGCTTGCGCTCTATTCTGAAAGGCTAAAAAATAGGAAAGGGAACCCATTATGGCTGCCACAAATCCCGCAATGATCAATAACCTGCAAGCATAACCTATCCATAATGTTTCACCTGCATAGCTCATTTGGGCCATATATTGGATCTTAAGACTCTGATTTAATAGAAATTTCTTCGTTTTTGTATTTAGAGGGGCACTTCATCAAAATTTCATCTGCGACAAAAGCATCTCCCGACATTTTTCCAGTCAATACGATTTGCTCTGATCTTTCAAAATCTTGAGGTTTTGGTTTTTTCAACAATACCTTTCTTTCTGCTCCTTTGTCGTCAACCAAATAAAATTGAAATTCATTTGGAGTGTTCTCTGCATCATAAACCATGGGCTTATCCTTGGCCAACTTGCCAACAATCTTAAGCCTATCACCTGACTCTGTAGCAGTTGAAAAATCGCCATAAGTACTCACATCTTTGGTGGCAGAAGTAATAATCACGATGGCTGCAACGATCATGATCAAAGGTATAATGAATGTTTTTTTCATTTTTATCAACTCTTTGCATTGAAGAAAATCTTCTTCTTTAAATAGAAACGCAAAGGTACGTCATTTTTGTTCTTCGTGCAGGTCATCATTGCAATAATTTGGTCAGTTTCAAAATTCTACCTCTGCTTTGCATCATTTTTAAGTTTTTCAAACTAAAAAAGGGAATGTTTTTGTGATCATATGTTTATCCATTCATATAACTACAAAATTCCAGCTAATAAGATTTTGAATTAACCACATTTCTAACATTTCCAACGAAAGCTTTTTACAACTTGGTTTTACTTTGCAAAAAGATCATCCAATTTTACCTCAGCGCGCACCAATTCTTTAGCATACATATTCTCTTCGGTGCCAAAACTGGTGATCATAGTAAGGAATAGGTTTTTCTTCTTGTTCTCAGGCAGTTGGTCGAAAAGGTCCATTTTATGCCGTAAAGCCATTGCATAGTTCTTATCTATTCTAAATTCACTTGATGTAAATTTTATTTCACAAACGTTGATGACCCGGTCTGACCGCTCTATAAGCATATCGATTTGTGCTCCTCTCTCCTCATCTTTTGCTTTCCAAGTAAAAATTTCTGATTCAATCACTGATAGACCCAATGCATTTTTTATTTGTTTGATGTGTGCAAAACAAAGCCTTTCAAAAGCGAAACCAGACCAACTGACCCAGGATTGACCTTTGATTTGTTTGGTCCAACTATCTTTCAATCGATTTTTGCCATTGGACATAAATTTGAAATAGAAGATACTGAAATTATCCACCAATTTATACAATGCTCCATTTACATTGGCGGTATATGGGCTTACTTTCTGGACAAAACCAGATTGCTCCAATTCATCGATGAGTTTTGAAAAAGTACCGCCAGATTTCATTTTCGTTTTTTCTATTAACTGATCTCTGGTATACCCTTGCTGCGTTGCCGAAAGCTGTTTGACAATTTCCTGGTGTTGTTGACTTTTATAAAACAAGGATTCATATAATTCGTCAAATTCATTAAAAAGTACACCATTTGGAGTGAAACATGCCCTATCAACAAATTGAACCACGCTTTCGTCTTTCCTTACAGCATCCAAGTAAAATGGTACGCCTCCCGTTGTAAAATACAATTGGGCAATGTCATACTTACTCCACTTTACATTTTTTTCTAAAAGGAATTTTTCAGCTTCATACAATGTAAACGTTTTCAATTGTATCTTCTCAGAGACACGATTGTGAAGACCGCCTTTGTTTTTCAATATTTTATTTACCATCCATGATGCCGCTGATCCGCAAATGACCACCAATAGGTCGTTTCTTTTCGAACAATAGCTATTCCAAAAACTTTCAAAAGCAGTCAAAAACTTAGATCTTGGAGTGTCAAACCAAGGCAATTCATCTATGAAAATAACTTTCTTCTTGTTGTCTTTTTGGGCATCTATGTGTAATGCCAGAAGATCAAAGGCCGCAAACCAGTTATTTGGTGCTGCAACAGCCGCAGGATAATATCCTGACTTGGCCAGTGTTTTGGTAAAATGGAGCAATTGGTCTTTCATTTCACCATTATAGAGCCCTGCAACTTCAAAAAAGATTTTGTTTCCGAAATACTTCCTGATCAAAAAGGTTTTGCCAATACGTCTTCTTCCATAAACTGCAACCAACTTTGATTCACTGGAATGCAAGCAATGTTTAAATGTCCTTTGCTCGTCCTCTCTGCCTATCAGTTCCATTATACTATATATTTAATACAACAAATGATTAAAATTACAATCTCCCAAATATCAAAATTTCATGATTTTGGCCGATTATAATTGTTCATATCTAGCCAAAGATAAGACATTTTTAACTATTTTGGCTGATTATAATAATTTATATCCAGCCAAAGTTATACTTTTTTACATCATTTTGGCTGATTATAGTTATTTATATCTAGCCAAATTTGAAGTTTTTACTAGCTTGTAATGCTAAAATAAGCATAAAATCTGAGGCTTCCCGCCGCAGATTACAAAACTTAGTCTTGTAATTTTAAAGTGGCATATCATCATACAAGGGCTAAAGGCAAAAGTTTGGGCAGGATTAAAAAGGCATCATTTTTTGAAGAAATTCATAGTCTGTAACAGAAAACAGTTTTTCTTCAGATAAATAGTAACATCTTAGTTCCAAAACATTTTTTACATTTGCGCCGATGAAGAAAAGAAAGCGTGACAGAATACCAAGTGCCATAACCTTGCTCAATTTGTGCTTTGGTTTTGCAGCAATATTGGTGGCAGACTTTTATAAGAGTAGCATATTGATCATTTTCTGTTTACTTTTTGATGTGTTAGATGGAATGACTGCCCGAATTCTGAAAGCTCAATCAGAGTTGGGCGTAGAACTGGATTCACTAGCAGATTTGATGAGTTTTGGTATTGCACCTGCTTATTTGTATTGGAAACTTGCACCAGATCCCAGTCATTGGATGGCATATTTACCGCCCATGTTTTTGATATCGGCAAGTGCTTTGAGGTTGGCAAAGTTTAATTTACTGCCTTCCTCCAAATATTTTTCAGGATTGCCAACGCCTGCAACAGCGCTTTTTTTGATCGGAATATTTCTTTCCTACCACTACAATAAAGCATTCATTGTAAATAATTTGCAAAATTGGGTAGTGTATTGGATTGTTCCATTGTTTTTTGCATTTATGATGCTGAGCAACCTCAAAATGTTTTCACTCAAGGGCTTAGATAAAAAATGGGTCAACAACCATTTCCAGATAGCCATGTTTCTTATATTCATCATATTACTTTTGATTGATAATAAATATGCGCTTTCTCTATCCGTTTTAATATACATCATCTTATCGACCATACAGTCCATTATATTTAGACCGTAAATGGACAGATTAGTGAAATTTCTAACACATGGGGGGATATCCTATATTTTTCAAAAAAAGTTATATTTTTGAACCCTGAAAATAAGCTTGTTGTTAACCTAGCAAATACTTTGAACTAAAAAAATAAAATGGCAATCATTATAACAGACGAATGTATCAACTGCGGAGCATGTGAACCAGAATGCCCAAACAATGCAATTTATGAAGGTGGCATAGAATGGTCAATCGCAGATGGTACAACGATTACAGGAACTTACATGTTGGAAGGCGATGTGGAGGTAGAAGCCCAAGCTAAACAAGCTCCGGTTTCTGATGAATTTTATTTCATTGTTCCTGATAAGTGTACAGAATGCGTTGGTTTCCATGAAGAACCACAATGCGCCGCTGTTTGCCCGGTAGATTGCTGTGTACCTGATCCTGATAGATCAGAAACAGAAGAAATCCTACTTGCGCGCAAAGAAAGATTACACTTATAATGTTCTCTTCAAAATTTTACAATAAATCATAATGTCAGTAAAGCCTACACTACTTGTATTGGCTGCTGGAATGGGTAGTCGCTATGGTGGTCTCAAGCAGATGGATGATTTTGGTCCAAATGGAGAAACCATCATAGATTACAGTCTGTATGACGCCATCGATGCAGGGTTTGGAAAGATTGTCTTTATCATAAGGGATTCCTTTAGAACATCATTTATAGAAAAATTCGATCCTATTTTGAAGGGCAAAGTGGAGGTAGAATATGTTTGTCAAGAATTGGAAACGCTCCCCAACGGCCTTCCCTACATTTATGAGCGTACCAAACCTTGGGGAACGGCACATGCTGTTTGGGTAGGTCATCAGGTAATCCACGAACCTTTTGGAGTCATCAATGCCGACGATTATTATGGAAAACAAGCATTTTTCCAACTGGCAGAATTTCTTGCCAACGATCAGACAAATAATTATTGTTTGATTGGTTATAAACTCAAAAATACCCTATCTGAGCACGGACATGTCAATCGAGGCGTTTGTGAAGTGACTGTAGATGGTAACCTATCTGGCATTGAGGAGTGCATCAAAATATCAGAAGATGCTGAGGGTATCTCCTACCCTGGTTTGAATGAAGAAAAAATTATGCTGAGTCCTGAAACCTTGGTTTCTATGAATATGTGGGGCTTCAAGCCCTCTTTTATGGACTACACCAGTGAAGTTTTTGTAGATTTTCTAAAGGAAAGAGGTCACGAAGAAAAAAGTGAATTGTACATTCCAAAGGTCATCGATGTGCTCATCAAGGATCGGATATTGGATGTGAAAATGATTGAAACTGATTCTACTTGGTTTGGTGTGACGTACCCGGATGACAAACCAAAAGTCAAAGAACAACTCAAAAGTCTGATTGATAAAGGTATTTACAAAAAAAATCTTTGGGCTTGATCCATGTATAAGCTATTTTTCATAGTCGGATTTATTTTTATGCTTTTAGGAGTATTAAATTATTTCTACGGTAATATTTTTGGCTGGGTAGGTAAACTGCCAGGAGATATTTCCTATAAAAAAGAAAATTTTTCATTTTACTTTCCATTCACTACCATGATCATCTTGAGTGTGATTATCAATGGCTTGTACAAGCTTTGGATAAAATTCAGCTAAAATATTTATTTATAGATTATGAAAATGTGCACATTTACGTATATATTTAATCTATTATTTATCTTAATTACATTTAAAATTTTGTGAGACATGAAATCTGACAAATCAAAGAAGAAAATTGTTCCTAAAAGCAATTCGGACTTTGATAGCCTTAAGCCTAAGAAAAAAATGGGCCCCGATAAAAAATCGAAGGTATCTATAAAATCACCAAAGTTCTGGGAAGAAATCGATGACGAGGAGACAAGCTACAGAATAAAAGGAATGTAAACACAGCGAATTTTGAATATATTCTGAAATTGGGTACGGTTTTTGTCTTTTTATAATTATAATGGTTTGCCTCAGGCAACTTTTTATAATCTGAAACGTATTATAATTATTAAGTCATTTTATTAAACCCCCCGTTCATGAACACTATCACAAAAAAAGTAGCCAGTTTCTTTCGGAACTTGTTTACAAAAACAAAAAGTTTCGACAAATTCCTCAAGGTAAGGAATATGAAAACTGGTTAGGAGTATAATTTTCTATACTCCTTATTGTTTTTGTCCCCCTGCATTAGTCAATCCCAATAGTATTTAATTTCTTATCCCCCTTTTTCGATTTTGTTTCCTCAAAGTTAGGCATAGTTTTTATTGCCATTTTGAGTTCCATTCTTTAAAATATTTCAATTTATTTTTGTTTTTACCAACTTATGAGACACTAAGCGCCGTCTAAATATTTAAACGTGTAAATTTGGTACCTGATAGAGCACATAAGCTGCAGGATATAGATACAAAAATCATCGAAAAGCAAACTTCATCTAAAGACATTGAGTTGGAGGCAATGATTCGTTGCTGTCTTGTCAATGACAGGAAGGGTCAGGAGTTTATCTATAGAAAGTTTTTTGGTTCTATGCACCGCATGTGTACAAAGTATACCAACGATGAAGACGAATTAATATCCATCATCAATGACGGTTTTCTGAAAGCCTTCAAAAAAATGGACCAATTTCAGTTTGCAGGTTCGTTTGAAGGTTGGTTGAGACGGGTAGTATTTAGTACACTTTCAGACTACTTCAGAAAGAAAAACAGAGGTTTGGCATTTTTAGAAATCCAGGATGTGGGTGCTGATGATAGCGACGTGCTCAATAAATTGTACTTTGAGGATTTGATAGCTTATCTCAATCACCTACCAGAAACAACTAAAAAAGTGTTTATTAAATTTCACTTAGAGGGCTATTCTCATCAAGAAATTTGTGATGAGTTGGGAATCAGTGAAGGTACTTCCAAATGGCACGTTTTTTCAGCCAGACAAAAATTAAAAGAACAACTGACCAAAAATAATTTGGGAAAATGAAAGATGATCTAAAAAAATTAGAAGATCGGGGATGGAATGAAATGTTCACCTTGCTTGAGAAGGAGCTCCCCACTTCCAGAAAAAAAAGACTGGCTATATGGTGGTGGTCTAGCGGGATTGCTGCATCTATTTTGGTAGGAAGCTTTTTATTACTAAATGATGGTGGCATAGTGGAAAAAAATAATCTTTCCATGGCAACAAATACAAATCAGCCCAACTTGAGTATTCCTACGCCGAAAATTTTGAGTGAGGAAACCATAGAAGAAAATCAAGAAACTGTTGCAGCTGCAAATTTATCCGGTCTTCAAATAAATGAAAAACCGATAAATTCAATGGCCACCTTGAGTACACCATCAAGTAGAAATTATACATCTTCTGAAAATCTCAAATATTCAAACAGCAATATCGATAATGTTGCTACTCAAAAATCTAATTTAGCTGAAATGACTGGTCTGGGGCAAGGCCTTAGTAAAGTAAATCTTCTATTGCCAAATACGTCCAAAATAGAAAACAACAACCCTCATTCATCAGCAGGAATGGTTGCTAAAGAATCACAACTCTTTGAAGAAGAAAGCATTGCAACGACAAATGAATTTTCACCCCGGATTGCTATTCAAGTTCCTCTTTTGAATAAACCTAGTTTTCTTTTGTCAAAAGGCAGCCCATCTATTTATCCTGTGATAAAACCAAATAATGCTAAGGCTCTGCAAGGTGGCTTTTTGGTTGGTGCAGAATCAATGGCATCTTTAAACAATGTAGGACAAATAGAAAACTCACTTGGCTTAGGTTATAGGAAAATGATTGGTGGTCAAATTTCCATAAAAGCTGGAACTTCTATTGGCAGAACAAATTTGAACCTCGCGTTTGAATCCGTTTCAGCATTAAATGACCCAACTAGTCTGCTTATGGATAAGAAAGAAAACAATGTGTACCAAAGCACCAATAGTTTCTCCTCTTCAACATCTGGTAAAGTTGCAAGTAAATACATTGTAAATGCACATCTTGGCCTTGGCTATGCATTCAACAACAAGTTCCTATTGGAAACCACAGGTGGTATCAGAAAACATTTGGAAGAATCCAGAGCAGCAGAAGCACAAAATGCAGTGAATTCTGGCAATAATACCCCGTCTCCACAAAAGGCCAATTTGTCATTAAAAAATCATTACTTTCAGACATTGGATTTGCACTATTTTGTGACTGCTCATCTCAACGTGAAAGCGTCCTATTTGCTCACTGGTCAACCCATAAATACTGGGTTTATCATTGACCAAAGAATAGGAAAAGTCAATCATTTTGCAGGTTTAGGAATAGAGTGGACATTCTAAAATTGAGTGCCAAAAAGGTCATTCAATTTTTTCTTCTATTGGTGCCTCTTCGTTAATGGCCTCTTCGTCCCCATTATACTCGGTCTTTACGGCAAAAGCTTCGTATCCAATTTCACGCAAGTATTTGGAAAAAATGTCTGTATAACCATGTGTAACATAAACAGTAGATGCCTCAGTTTCCTTTACTGTGTCTAATAATTCTTGCCAATCAGCATGGTCTGACATGATGAATCCCCGGTCTACTGATCTCCTGCGTCTTGCACCTCTTAAACTCATCCAACCTGATGCATTTGCAGTACTGTGGACTTTAAATCTCTTCGTCCAAGTTGAGTTTATAGCTGTTGATGTGGCAATAACCAACCCCCCATCAAATGCATCTTTGGAATGGTTTTGATCAACCTTTGTGGTGGGAGCAATCGGTATTCCCTGTTTTCGCAGGACTTCGTTGGTATTTTCTATCGCGCCATGTGTGAAATTCTGCCAATACTGCCATCGACATTATTGATGATACGCTGTGCTTTACCCAATGCATATGCTCCGATGACACTAATTTTGCCTTCGTCTTTATTTTTTTGCCACCAATCATTGATTTCACTGATGATTTCTTGCTGACTTTTCCAGGTAAAAGCAGGTAAACCAAAAGTAGATTCTGTAATGAAAGTGTGACATTTAATAACTTCGAAAGGTGTACTCAAGCCATCATTTGCCCTTTTATAGTCTCCACTCGCAACCCATACTTCTCCTTTGTACTCTACTCTTATTTGGGCAGAACCCACAATGTGGCCAGCAGGATGAAAAGAAAATTTCACACCATTGATAAAGAAAGTCTCTCCATAAGGATATCCTTGTATCTGAATATGACTACCCAATCTATATTTTATAATGGGAACGGAAAGTGCACTTGCTATGTATTGCCGATGTCCAGAGGTTGCGTGATCAGAATGGCCGTGGGTAATTAAGGCTTTTTGAACAGGACGCCAAGGATCGATAAAAACCTGGGCTTGCTCACAATAAATACCCTTATTTGTAAACTCCAGCAGTGGCATTATTTGGTATTTGTGATGATAAACTAGTATGAAAAATTTTAAACATGGTATTGAAACCAGTTATCTGCATC
This sequence comes from Saprospiraceae bacterium, assembly GCA_016715105.1. Taxonomy (GTDB): domain Bacteria; phylum Bacteroidota; class Bacteroidia; order Chitinophagales; family Saprospiraceae; genus JADKBO01. Next base: position 133,369 of record JADKBO010000012.1, read on the forward strand.
AAATGTTTTTGGTCAAACGTTGGATGACTTTAAACTCACTCAAAAATACTTTACCAATTACCCGCATCACTGTATATAATGGAATGGCCAATACCATACCTAAAATGCCTCCCAATTTTGCGCCAATAAGAACAATTAAGAATATTTCAAGTGGGTGTGCTTTGACACTTTTTGAGAAAATATTGGGTTGTAAAATGAAGTTATCGATCAGTTGAACAATACCAAAAACAATAAAAACTTTGATCAATTGAGGAAATAATTCATTGTAAAAGGAAACATTCAAATTGGAGGATATAGTAATGATTGCTCCAAAAGAAGCACCGATGATTGGGCCCATATATGGAATGACATTCATGATCGCGGCAAAAAAGGCAATTAATAAGGCATTTTGGATACCCAAAGCAGACAATAATATAGTGGAGACAATGGTCACAATGGTAATTTGGATGAAAATACCTATGAAATATCTGATCAACAATTTACTCGATTCATCAATGGCGTGAGTTGTTCTTTCCTCATATTCAACAGGTACAGCCGTTTTAATCATTTCATAAAATAAACCTTGTTCTTTCAAAAAAAAGAAAGCTATAAACATGACCGACATAATGCCAACGACCATATTTCCAAAGGCACTAACCGTTGAAGTAAACATGCTCTGAATCCTTGAAGGATTGATGTAATACATCAAGTTTTTCTGAGTTTACCAAAAAAATCTTCTTGTTCGATATTTTGATTGATATTTTGCCTTTGATAATTTAAATCTGAAGCATCGATTTTGAGATTGATGGATACGTGGGTGACAACCGAACTATCCATCGTTCTTACCAAAGAATCAAGGACTACATTTTCATTAAAAATATAATCAGCATCATTTACCGGATTTGCAATAAATTCTGTGTCTTGTCTTTTACTGAGTAATCCCTTATTTGCCAGCCAATTTTCCCAATCTTCAAGAGGTTCTTCCAAAGAATTCACAACCTTTTGATAATCAATGGATGAAAGGTATTTGCTTGATTGACCAAGGGTGGTATGAAAATGTAAAGGATCAGTCCAAAAATAATTCCAAATAAAAAGAGGGTTGCAGTCGCTGCCAAGGTTTTTCCCAAGTATCTTCTCAAAAACACAACCAATGGAGCTCCTATCATAGAAACCACCCACGCGATAATGACGTAGGACACAATGGTCCTGAAATAATAAAGCAATCCAAGAACAATTGCTAGTGGAATAATTGCTAGTAAATATTTCTTGTCAAATTTCACCTATCCTTTCTTTTTCTTCTTTTTATCAACTGCAGGTTCTGGTTCTTCTATAATCTCGGGCATAATTTCAAATTGCCCCATATTTTCATATTTGCCAATTCTCGCCAGAATCCTTTCCTCTACATCCATTTCCATCAAAGGACCTATTTCCTTTTTGATATGTGATTTGAGCATTTTTGCCATTTTTTCTGGATCACCATGTGCGCCTCCCAGAGGTTCTTTGACGATGTCGTCAATCAAACCAAAAGACAACATATCTTCAGCGGTAAGTTTCAAAGATTCTGCTGCTTCTCTTTTGTAATCCCATGTTCGCCAAAGAATTGCAGAACAGTTTTCAGGAGAAATAACAGTATACCACGTATTTTCAAGCATGAATACCTTATCACCAACTCCAATTCCCAAAGCTCCACCGGAAGCTCCTTCTCCAATGATGTAACACAAAATAGGCACCTTCAATTGGGCCATTTCAAACAAGTTTCTTGCAATGGCTTCGGCTTGTCCTCTTTCTTCTGCCTCCAAACCCAAAAGCGCTCGAGTATCTATAAGGCTCAATACTGGCAAATTGAAACGCTCAGCCATTTTCATCAAGCGAAGGGCCTTACGATACCCTTCTGGATTGGCCATCCCGAAATTGCGATACTGTCTAAGCTTGGTATTGATACCTTTTTGATGACCAATGATGACCATAGTTTGACCATTGATTCGTCCAAGACCGCCAATGATTGCTTTGTCATCACCAAAACAACGATCACCATGAAGTTCAGTAAAATGAGAACACATTTGTTCTATATAATAAAGAGTATAAGGCCGCTCAGGATGTCGAGAAAGCTGTACTTTTTGCCAACCATTGAGGTTACTGTAGATTTCCTTTTTGGAACTGGCTATTTTTTTTTCTAATTCTTTTATCTTATCAGATACATCGATTACACCGCCCTCACCTACGTCTTTTATTTTTTCAAGTTGTTCGTAGAGTGATTCGAGTTCTTTTTCAAACTCAAGAAATATCATGTCAATGAATTTTGGTAATTTTGAAGATCGAAGGTACGAATAATACCATATGGTTGTGGGCAGATATAATTTTTTTAAAAATATCTCTGTTATAATTTTTGTGAGTTGAAAATTATATTACTTTTGCATCGCTTTTAAAGCAAAGCTGGATTAACAATTTTAGATTGTAGTTCAGCTGTTTTGAGTGCCCCGGGCGGCGGGTCCGGGGGCCGGCCCGGCCGGCCCCCGGGGCTTTTTAGAAAATTAAGAAATATGAAATTTGTCTTTCAAATTATGCTACAAGTGATTTCAAGCTGAAAAGCTGACTTAATTCCGCCCTATTTTGAAATCGAATTTTTTGCTGACCAGTTCTTTACTATTGTTTTCTCATTATTATTTTAAAGCTCGGCTCTTTCAACGAAAAAATGGGTGTACCTATAACAAACTTCTTTTGAGCCCCGCTTTTACATCAAATTTGCATCTTGTGTTTTCGCCTAGTCTCATCTTTGGCTAATTGCAAAAGATCTTTCTCCAACCCCAAGAAACAAAAGACTTTCAGATATAATGAATACTCCACCCACCCCACGTACTAACTCACAACTGATATTTCACCTTATACTGATATCACCGCCCATAACGTAATATATCTTTACAAAATATACGTATTGTAAATAATATTTATCATTATAACTGTTATTTCCTTTGGCCAGATCATTTGGAGTACTTTCACGGTATAAAAGATAGAAAATATCAAAATCACCTTTAGTTAACTACCCTATATTTCAACACCACTACCCCACTTTCAAAAGTTTTTTCCTCAATTAATTCCAACGCTAGTTCTATGCCTTCAGGAAGAAAACGTTTGCCGCCACCTACAACTACTGGAAAAATGATCATTTGAATTTCATCAATGAGGGCTGCTTTAAATGCATGAGTAGCGAGTTCTGGGCCATTGATGGCGAGGTCATGTTGGGCACTATCCTTCAATGCTTTGACCTCTTCTATGTCAAATGTCTTTCTGATTTGTGTGTGTCGACTTTGAACTTCCGACAATCCACTTGAAAAGACAATTTTTTGACTGGATTGCCATTGAATTGCCCAGTCTCTTATGTAATCTGGTATATTAGGTGTTTGATCTGCAGTCTCCCAATAAACCATCACTTCATACATCTTTCTTCCATATAGATAGGTACCCACATTGGCGGAAAGCGTGTTTGTGTATTTGTGTAATGTCTCATCTGGCATTGCCCAGTCAAATTTCCCTGACTCGTCTTCTGTATATCCATCGAGGGAGATCAACATGGAATAAATCAATTTGGCTTTGGTGTATTCATAACGATTTAATTTTTTACGTTTTGGATTTATAAAATCAATGGGCTGTTTCCATTTCTGCATTGACCATATTTAATTCATCCATCAATTGAGCAAACATCTGGTAAGAATGAATGCGTGCCGTCTGGTTGTGACAATTGGTAGAAACAATCACCTCGTCCACTTTTGTTTGATCCAAAAATGCTTTTATTTGGGTTTTGACCGTTTCCTTGCTTCCAATAAACGAATATTTTGTCATCTGATGCACTGCAGGATGTTGTAACGTTTCCATCAATTCAGGTGTCATTTCACTCGCTTCTTCCAAATAATCCCCACGATTTCCAGTCAATAATCCTATGATCATTTTGATGAATGAAGTAGCCATACGCTGTGCTTCGTCGTCCGTTTCTGCTATAAAAACATTTACGCCAGCGATCGTGTAAGGTTTTTCTAATTCCTCTGATGGTTTGAACTCAGCTCTGTAAATGCCCAAAGCATTGAATAAATGTGCCGTTGCAAAATGACTTGCAAAGGCATAAGGCAATCCTTTTTTAGCCGCCAAATGTGCGCTGTCTGTACTTGACCCCAAAATGTATATGGGCACCTCTACCCCTTCAGCTATTGGCGCACGCACTTTGGAACTTCTATTTTCCAATGAAAAGTAATTTTGAATTTGATCTATATCGTTTGGAAAAGACTGCGTGGCTTGCTAAAAACCTGGCTTTATGGCATGCGCTGTTTCCTGGTCAGTTCCTGGAGCACGGCCGAGGCCCAAATCTATTCTATTAGGATACATCGTACCAAGCGTCCCAAATTGTTCTGAAATAATCAATGGCGAATGGTTTGGCAACATAATGCCGCCAGATCCTACTCTGATTATTTTAGTCTCTTGGGCGACCCTACCAATCAACATTTGTGGAGCACTACTGGCAATAGCTGCCGAGTTGTGGTGCTCGGCGAACCAGATGCGTTTATATCCAAATGATTCAGCTTTTTGTGCTAAAACAACCGCATTTTCAATGGTCTGTTTGGTCGAACTACCTTTCGGCACAATGGCCAAATCCAAAATGGAATATGAAATGGATCTTTTATCCATAAATGATATTATTTTTAAGATGGTGTATTTTATACTCATCGGAAATAGATTTGACCACTAAATTGCTGCCAAAACAGCAAATATCTGCGTTAGTCCCGTTGAAATAACGGGACGCCGGAGTCCCCTTTAGTTTTGGAGTAGCTGTGATCAGGGGATCCCAGTTCAGCACTAAAATCGTTTGCGACGATTTCTTCACGCGCTTCATCTTGATCTTTGCTTTTTTGCCAACACAATTAAAATGGTCAATCCATTTTCCTATGAGTATATTAAACGCCCAAACGTGATTAGAGTTTCAAAAGTTTACAATAATAGAATTACTATCCTTTAGTTTTTCATCTTTGTATTTATATAGTCAGTATTTCACAACTTCGTTTTAAATACCCCTGAGGGGTATAATATTTATAGCCATGGATGAAGTCCATGGTTAAAGTAAAACCGGCATAAGATTTTGGCGGGATTTTTGGCCAAGGCTCCAAAAATCATGACAAAATCCCAACGGCCAATTTAAGAATTCGTGAAATGCACCTGATCTAATTTATAAAATTTATTAAAAAAACAAGTAGTTTGAAATCTGCAGCGTCCCTCATTTTGGCACTAGAAGAAAATAGAAATGTTTCCTATGCTGTGCAAATGAAAGCATACATGAAAGGTCATTTCGAATATTTTGGCATCAAATCAGAACTGAGAAAAGCAATTTTAAAAAATAGCTTTGATAAAAAAGCCTTGCCTTTGGGACATGATTTGCAAAAATATCTCGATGAATTATGGGATTGCCCTCAACGTGAAGCTCAATATTGTGCCATCGATATAACAGACAAATATCTGAAATCGATGGACATCTCTTGGTTACCCTATTTCGAAAATAAAATTACTTCCAAATCTTGGTGGGACACTGTTGATCATATTGCAGCTCATCATATGGGACATTTATTGTCTGCTCAATCTAAAGAATTTATCAGAAATAAATGTGAAGAGTGGATTGACAGCAACAATATGTGGTTACAAAGGACCAGCATCATCTTTCAATTATTTTATAAAGAAAAAACAGACTTTGAATTAATGGGTGACAATATTCTTGCAACCCTTGAAGTCAAAGATTTTTTCATCAGGAAGGCACATGGATGGGCACTCAGGCAATATTCCAAAACCAACAAAGTGGCTGTCGCTGAATTTATAAGGAATCACCGTGAAGTACTGAGTCCGCTTGCAATTAAGGAAGGATCGAAATATCTTTAAAATTAAGTATCAGCATTTCCTTCACCATTATCTGTATTGGTTATTACTTTGAATATTTTATTGTTTAAATCAAACATCAACATGGGTTGCATTAATCTTCAAGTTTGAATTTAATGGGCAAAGTGTATCGGACTCTTACTGGCTCTCCATCCACGGTGCCAGCAGCCCATTTTGGCATCTTTGATAATAATCGAGTTGTTTCAGCCTTCAATTCATTGGACACACCAGCTAAAATTTCTATATTAATTAATGCACCATCTTTATCAACATCAAATTGAGTGAGCGTTGTACCCTCTATTCCTTTCTTTCTTGCTGTTTCTGGATATCTTACATTGGCATAAATAAACGACAAAAGTGCTGTATTTGAACAGGTCTTTCTAGCCTCTTCTTCTTGAATATGTGCACATTGTACCAAATAGGGCATATGTTCAATATTTTCCTTTCATTCAATGTTTCTTTAGCCAAAACATCATTTTCAAAAGTCGACTCATAGATCACTTTCCCAAGCGAATCATATTGTATTTGCTTCCAATTTTTCAAAATTTGATCGTGTTTCAAAATTACTCAATCTAGAAATTGAGTGGTTTTGGGGTTTTTCCCAAAAAAATTTTTTTTTTAATTAAAAAAAAAAAAATTATCGCCCCCACAACCCAAAACTCCTTTTCCTATTCTTTATTTTTTTTTTTTTAAAAATAAGGCCTTTTTTTTTTTTTGGGGGCGGCCGGGGCCCCCCTTTCTTAAAAAAAATTTTTTTTTTTTGAAAAAAAGGCCTCTTTTTTACAGTTCCTCATCATGGATTTCCAATCACCTACTTTTTTACCATTCAAAAAATTGCCTTCACTCCTTATTTTCCCATTCTCACGGTGATAATATTTCCACTTCCCATCTTCTTTACCGTTCTTGAAATTCCCCTCAGTGGCCAATAAACCATTTTCATGCCATTTCTTGTATGTTCCAATCCTTGTCATCAATTTTGCATCAGAAAAATATTCGACAGCCAATAGTTGAGCAGGTTCGGGATAAAACCGTCTTAAAACATAATAATTCACCCCTTTTGCAACCATCGTTTGGTAGGAACCCGTAGATTCAGTTTCTCCTGGTTTTAAAAAGGATTTATACATGCCTTTGTATGAAAAAATGGCCGCTGGTTTCACGCTGCATGCATTCAAGAAAAAACCAAAACTCATTAAAACCAACAACTTTTTTCCCAAGTCCAAATTTGAATTCATATAATTACCATTATTAGCAGCGAAATTAAATCATATTCTTTTTATTTGCACACTATAAAGTACACAGCCATGATTTCAACTAAAAATTTGATATACCCAACACTATTCATATTACTGATATCCAGTTTTTCATTTGGCTGCAAACCAAAACCTATGTTGCTCAAAGCCAATGAATTGCAAGCAATAGGTCGTACATTATTGGATGACGAAAACAATTTAGAACTCATTACTTCGGCTGCCCATTTTACATTTAACTTTGAAGGAAAAAATTGTAAAATATTTGCATTTCTAACTGACTCATCAGCGCACAATTATTTGCAATATGAATTGGATGGCGTTTATCAAAAAGATTGAGAATCGATGGAAATGAAAATGCACCTATTATTATTGAAGCCGAAAAAGAAGGAACGCATTCGGTAACGATTTACAAGGCGACTGAAGCGCACACAGGACCTATTTTTATCTCCGGAATAGAGGGACAAAACATTAAACCTATCATTACCAAAGAAACTCCTTTAATTGAATTTATTGGAAATTCGATCACTTGTGGTGCTGCCGCAGACACCTCAGAATATCCTTGTAACTCTGGATTTTATCACGATCAGCACAATGCTTATATGGCGTATGGCCCGAGAACAGCAAGAGCGTTGGGACTTGATTTCGTGCTGAGCAGCGTGAGTGGTATTGGTATCTATCGCACTTGGAATATGGAGTCTCCAAATATGCCCGAAGTTTTTGAAACAGCAGATTTCCAAGTAAATGGCAAACGCAAATGGGACTTCAATAAAATCAATCCTACCATTGTAAGCATTGCACTTGGCACCAACGATTTTTCGAATGGAGATGGTGTAAATCCAAGAACTCCCTTCGATTCGAAGTTATTTACAGAACGGTACATTTTGTTTGTAAAACAAGTGAAAAGTCACTATCCTAATGCTAAAATAGCGCTGTTGTCTAGTCCAATGGTCACCGGTGAAAATGAGGTGGTTTTTCAAAATTGTCTTTTGGAGGTAAAAACAGCAATAGACAAACTTTATCCAAATGAGACTCCTGTGGCGCTACACTTCTTTAAGTCTATGCAAGCTACTGGATGTTCGGGTCACCCAAATGTGGCAGAACATCAACTGATGGCTGAACAAGTGATTCCGTTTTTTAAAGAAATGCTTTGAAAGTATGCGAGTTAAAACTGTATTGCAGTTTGTTGTAATTGCGAAGATTGAATTTACTTTCCTATAAATGTCAGAATTTCATCTAAAGAAAGTGCATTTTCCAATTCATATTCATCAATAGAAGTTCTAACTAAACTCGTAAGATATGCACCACATCCAAGTGTCTGGCCTAAATCATGTGCCATCGATCTGATGTACGTCCCTTTTGAGCAATCAATGAAAAAGCTTGCAAATGGCTTATTGTATTGCAAAAGTTTATAGGAATGGATAGTCACTGGTCTTTGCTTCATTTCCACATCTTTCCCCGCGCGCGCCATTTTATATGCTTCCTTACCATCTATCTTGATGGCGCTGTAGATTGGGGGCACCTGCAAAATAGCACCTGTAAAAAGGGGTAAAACGGCTTCAATTTCTTGGGTACTTTGTGGAACATTGGTTTTGATGTTCTCCTCTTCACATTCTGCATCATAGGAAGCAGTCACCGCACCAAATTTTACATCGGCTTCGTAAGTTTTGGACATGGAAGCCAATTCATCAATCAATTTGGTGTATTTTCCAACACAAATCAATAATAAACCTGTAGCCAATGGGTCCAATGTTCCAGCGTGGCCAACTTTTATCTTTTTTACTTTCAAGGAATGTTTGAGGGCAAACCTGATCTTATTTACGACATCAAAAGAAGTCCAATCTTTTGGTTTATCGACCAACAAAACTAGTCCTTCCGAAGGATCAAGGTCTTTTGCTAGATTATACTTTGAAATAATCCTTTCTTTCAATATTTTTTGAATACTCAAAAATGCTATTTATAAAAATGAATACAAAACACCTATGATTCCTACGGCGATGCAATAAATACTAAAATAATTCAATTTACTAGATTTTACTAATTGAATCATCCATGTACAAGCCAATACACCTACTATAAATGAAGTTATAAATCCGGCTGATAAAGCTGCTATATTGGTATTTCCATTAAACTCCCCATCCATCAGGTCTTTGGCTAATTTTCCAAAAATGAGGGGAACTACCATTAAAAAAGAAAACCTTGCAGCTTTTGATTTATCTATGCCCAATAATACGGAAGTAGAAATGGTTGCGCCACTTCGAGAAATGCCAGGAGTGATGGCAATTGCCTGAGCTATGCCAATGATGAGCGCTTCCTTGAAACCAACAGATTTTCCTGTGTCGATTGCCTTGTCAGCAAAATACAACAAGATACCTGTCAAAATGAGCATGCAACAAACAAACATGATTTTGCCTGTGAACATCGCTAATTTGTTTTTCAAATAATAAACCAACTATCGCGGCCGGAATCATGGACAAAATAATCTTGAGGGTAAACTGTTTTGATTCTTTGTCATTTTTGTCAAACAAGCCTTTGAGGATTTCCAAGATGTCTTTTCTAAAAACATAAATGGTTGCCAAGGCCGTGCCAACGTGTAGAACAACAGTCATCAATAGACTTTCTTCGCCAACAGCTTCTTCGCCCAGGATGAATTTAGCCAATTCTAAGTGTCCACTGCTACTTACGGGCAAAAATTCGGTAATGCCTTGTACTATGCCAAGGACAATACTTTTCAGGATTTCTGACATAAAGATTTATTCTATTTTTAGCGAAAATCGCTACCACTTGAAGTCCCAAACCAGACAAAATGCAAATTGGAGCGAGGACGGTACGTCTGAAGCTATATATTAAATCAGGATCCCAAACATCTGGCGAAGGCATGTGTCCACCTGCCATCAATGCAAATCCCAAGGCCATGAGTCCCACACCAGCCAATGCCCACATATAATTTTTATAACCAAACAACAAGCCGTCTGGAGAAATGGTACTTTGTTTTTCAGTTGACAATTTTGAAGTAGTAGGTTGCAAGTCTGACGCCGTATTTGCACTTGCTTCCGATGTGGTAATTATAATTTTTTCTTTCACTCATGTCTTAAATCCATGTTTGTGTGGCACAAATATAGTTGAATGCTCATATATATAATAATTAATATTTCGCTACAGATCATTCAAACTGATAGTACTAACGGTTTTCTTTTTCAAACCAATATGTTCTCATTTGAAAGTAAAGTTATTGTATTGAAATTACAAGAGCCAAAAATTCGTTAAAATTGGGCTAATATCTACCTTTACCAATCTTTCTATCACCAAAAACTCGTGTCAATTGGCCCGAAAACTCGATAAAGCGCCCAAGGACTTTGGCATTTGCGCCGTGGCTTGTGCTCCAATCCGCATAAAACCAGACGATACCATGGAAATGGTAAGTCAATTGTTATTTGGTGAAACCATCAAAATTCTTCAGAAAAAAGGCAAAAACTGGATCAAAATTGAGTGCACCAATGACGGCTACATTGGCTGGATGGATCCAAAAATGTTACTCTTGATCACGGAAAAACAATTTTTAAAATGTAAACAAGGATTGGCATACTCGGTTGATTTGGTTTCATATTTGATCAATGGAGACGTAAATACACCCGTTTTATTGGGGACAACACTTCCAGCTTTTGATGGAATGTCCCTCCAAATGCCAGAATCAAAGTTGATTTTCAACGGCAGCGCCATCAATCCAGAAACTCAAAAGCCTTCTGCCGAAATAATGGTCAAAATTGCCAAAAAATACCTAAATGCTCCATATTTATGGGAGGTAGAAGTCCTTTTGGAATTGATTGCAGTGGTTTTACGCAGGTTTTATTTAAAATTTGGGGATTTGCATTGCCAAGGGATGCGTATGAACAGGCCACACTTGGTGAACTGATCGATTTTGTAGAATTGGCACAAGAAGGTGACCTAGCCTTTTTCGACAATGCTGAGGGGAAAATCACGCATGTGGGAATGGTTTTGGCAAACCAAGAAATCATCCATGCCAGTGGCAGGGTAAGAATAGACAAATTGGACCACGAGGGTATATTCAACAGACAAACCAAAAAATACACTCACCACCTCAAATTCATCAAAAGGATTCAATGAACATGAATCTTGATTTTGTTCATAATAGTTGTTATTTTGTAATAACCATATTTCAAAAATATTTAGTTATGAAGTTTTTCTTCCTATTTAATCATTCTTGTTTTTTGGATCGCTGCATGTAAACCAAATACTGATTCTACTGTCCCACCCTCCACCATTGATGATACTAATTATGATGGCAGTGAAACATCAAATGTGCCTGTCTCTATTGCCGATACATTACCCCTGGCTGATACTTTAAGTTACCATGATGAGTTTAAAGGTAGATCTATCACTGGCCATTTTAGATACATGGCTGATGCTCCAAGTTTCATACCTTGCAATGAAACAAAATCTTATAATGTGGCTATGGAAGGTGAAGAATATTTAAAAACAGAAAGAAGTTATGCCAATTCTGTGGAAAATGGCGGTGACCCTGCTTTTATTGAAGTATTAGGCGCTTGGGAACAAAAAATGAATATGGAGGATCGACTTGTAAAAAGTTTGGTCATTCATCAATTGATTGAGCTCAATCCTTATCGAGAATGTGAGTAGTGCGGGGGACGGAAACGGAAATCAGCGCGGTTATCAGTTGTCAGCTTTATTTAGATATCCTGAATAAGACAAGTGAATTCGTGAAATGGAGTTATTTTATAAATTCGTGCAACCTTTTTCTGGAGACCGGTTCCGATTCCGACAGTTATCGGAAATCGGAAGGAAATTGGAAATCGTGAAATCGGATATGGGGAGATTTTCGAGCTTGTGCAAAAGCTTTCAGTTGTCAGTTATCAGCATCAGCTTTTTGCAAAAAACTTAGTTTGGAATTCGAGGATAACAGATCGTAGATCGGAAATCAGATATTGGAAATCGGGAGCTTCGAGCCTGAAGAAAAGCTTCTGGTGCACGTTATCCTCCAATCATAAGTCGAGCCTTTTAAAATAATAATCACCGTACAGACGCAAGCCTTCGCTCTCTTCACTCAAACACTAGAACTTTAAAAAAAACTTTACGAACTTTACAAACTTTACAAAAACTTTATGAACTCAAACTTTATGAACTTTTCAAACTAATTATGGCAAAAAACAAAACAACCTTCCAGTTCCTCAGCGAACCGACAGACGTGAACTTTGGAGGCAAAGTACACGGAGGCGTAGTCATGAAATGGATAGACCAAACAGCGTACACTTGCGCGCGCAATTGGTCAGAATCATATTGCGTGACGGTTTATGTAGGTGGCATCAGATTTTATAAATCGATCAGCATTGGCGATGTTATCAAAATAGATGCGACGGTCATTTATACAGGCAAGACCAGTATCCACATTGCTGTAGATGTTTATGCCAAAAATTTCTCCCAAAAAGAATATGAGAAAAAGACGCATTGTGTCATTGTATTTGTGGCTGTTGACCCAGAAGGAAAACCAATTGAAGTCATCAAGTGGAAACCAGTCACTGAAACTGAGCAAAAACTAGAAAAATACGCCTTGCGATTAAAAAGAGCTCAGAGAGTATTGATGATGAAATGGAACAATTTTCTGAGACATTGATGCTAAAACAATAAGGAATTTCTATCTTAATGTTTCAAATCGTTGGTTTCATGAAAACAGATAGAAGAAATTTTATTAAAAAGGCTGGTATGGTCGCTGGCGGAATTTACATCATTCCGCGCCATGTAATGGGAAGAGGATATACAGCACCCAGTGACAAACTCAATATTGCCTGTATTGGTGTGGGTGGGAAAGGTCAATCCGATTGCTCCAATGTCTGGGATAATGGCAAAAATAATATTGTGGCAATAGCTGATGTGGATTGGAATAGAGGAAAAGCCGCTGCCGAAAAATTCCCAAATGCTAAGAAATACACAGATTATAGAAAACTATTCGAAGCTGAATCGAAAAACATCGATGCAGTAACCATTTCTACTCCAGACCACCAACATGCAATCATCGCAATGGACGCTATGTCTCTTGGTAAACACGTTTATCTGCAAAAGCCATTGACGCATGACATTCATGAAGCCAGAATGTTGACAGAAGCAGCGAGCAAATATCAAGTGGTCACACAGATGGGCAATCAGGTGCTTCCGGAAGAGGCACGGCACAATTTGTAGATTGGTTTAGAAAAGGTGAAATTGGCAAAGTACACACCGTTTATATTTGGACAGACAGGCCAGTTTGGCCTCAGGGTATTCCAAAACCAAATGTCGAGGCAGAAATGCCCAATGATCTCGCATGGGATTTATGGGTAGGTACTGCTCCAACTACGGCATTCCATCCATTGTATCATCCATTCAAATGGCGAGGTTGGTGGGATTTTGGTACAGGGGCTCTGGGAGATATGGGCTGCCATTTGATTGATCCCCCTTATCGTGCATTGGGACTAGGATATCCAACCCAAGTGCAATGCAGTGTGGGTTCGGTTTTTTCCCAAGATTGGATACCAGATTACAACCCAGAAAGTTGTCCTCCATCTTCTACCGTTCAACTAAATTTTTCTGCAACAAAGTTTAATAAGTCTGATGTAAAAATGATTTGGATGGATGGTGGACTCCGGCCATTCCACCCTGATATCATTCCCGCAGATGATTTGATTGGAGACCCTGATGGTAAAAATGGTGTCATTATGATGGGAACGAAAGGGATTTTGACATGTGGCACGTATGGAAATCATCCCAAAATTTACATGAAAGGTGAAAAAGTCCGAACATTGGGCCCGCTAATTCCTAATGAAGGAACAATAAATGCTCCAGAAAATGGCCATCCTACCTTATGGACAGAAGCATGTAAAACCGGGTTTGGCAGCAAGGAGCATAAAATGCTGACCTCTTCATTTGATTTTGCAGGCCCGCTCACAGAGACCATTCTCATGGGTAATCTCGCCATCAGGAGTTACAATTATAAAGAAAGTCCAGATAGTAAGGATTTTCCAGGAAGGAAGAAATTGCTATGGGATGGTATAAATATGAAGATTACCAATTTTGAAGCCGCCAATCAATATGTAAAAAGAAACTACAGAACCGGCTGGTAAAATCAGAGAATACTCGTCAGTTTTATTAATTTCTTTACTTCAAAAAGAACATTAAATACTATTATTTGCATTATGTGTGAAATAAAAGTATATTTATGCCTACCTATTAAATTTTAAATAATAAAATCTAATTTATTATCATAAGTATTGGACAGCCCTAACTGAAAGCTTAGACACTTGTTTGGTCAGAAACTGTAACAATGCTCATTTTTTCTATCAAAGGATGAATCCTAATTTATCCCTATCGATCATTAGTCATCCTTACACTTGAGAGGCTGCTTTGGCAAAAAGGCAGCCTCCATTATTTTCAAAAATCATTTTAAGCTAAAAATTATTATATTACAATAAAACCTTATGTGTATATTATTCATTATCTGAATGATTTTTGACCTTTAATTCAAATCACGAAAAAAAAGATAAACTTTTATTTGAAGATATTTAAATATTTGAATTCGTATAATGCTGATTCTCTATAAATTATAAATTACATTAATTTTTTTTATAATAAATGATGAATTTTAGTGACTTATATATTGCAAATTATCATAATGTGTTCTATATTTGTGTCGTGCTTATAAAGATAGGTGCTTTTGAAAGTAAATGCTCTTAGACCTCAAAACCGAAGAGCCCCCTTTTTAGAAAGAACACTGCTTAGCAGTTTAAGATAAATGAGTTTTGGTTATTAAATTGAGTAATGCCCGGGGAAAAGTCTCACGGGCTTTTTTTTTGCCCCTACTTTATCAGCAGCGAGCAACGAGCAACGAGCAGCGAGCTTTAGTTTTCAGTGGTCAGCATTCAGTTTTCAGTTTTTTTTCAGATTATTAGTTTCTAAGTTCCAAGCAATTCACAACATTAATTGGTATTTCAGTGATCAGCCACGAGCCTATGAGCTTGACTTGCACCCGTCGGCGTTGGTTAGGGGGAGTGACAAATCATTAGTTATGCATAAAACTTTAACTAAATTATTTGACCTTATGTATTGACACCACTTTATATAATACATATATTTGTTGAGTTATAATACACATAATTAACATTGTCATCACATCGTCAATGGCATTTTTGAAATATTTATTCTCAAATAATTTAAGACTAAGTATCTCATTTTCAACACTTTATTAATTTAAATTAGTAAAACAATTTCTCTAGAATTTGCAAGTATTATTATGTCATATCATTTTACCAATGTGAAAAACACGAAATGAAGGAGATAATTCTTTTAGTAGTTTTTCATTTTTTATTAGCATCCAAGCAAATGGCCAACTCTATTTTGCGTAGGCACACAAAGTTATTCCTATGAGATTAAGAGTCAAACTTTAAAGCCGATACCTTGTGTAGACTATTGGGATGAGCCAAGATTTTATCATCCTTGGTCTCAAATGAGAGAATATAGAGCTGGATTAGATTTTAGAACCTGGAGATTTTAGCTCTCCTTTAAAGACACAGTGGTGAATTATGCTATAGATTTAACGGAATGTTCTACTCAAAAAGTCTATTTTATAAATTTAAAAACACTATCATCCTAGATAGAAAAATGGAAAATTTCTCTTTTGGTCATATTATGTTGACTACTTGGGACAATTATACTTGTCTAATGCAATGGATACAAAAATAGAACTAAAACCAATTATATATCGAACCAATAACTACGAGGGGAGAAATCCTTCTTTGTCAAAACTTGACTTAGACTTGATATAAATTTCTTACTATCAGACATGACAGTTTACAAAGACAAATTACTTGTGTTAGGATTCGAGGAAAGAATAATTTCTTATTCCATTTTAATGTTAACTCATTGGAATTGATTAAAAAATTCCAATTGATTTTCCTATCACACAATTAGCCAGTATAGTCCAAGATTGTGATTCCATCCAAATGTATGGTTTTTTGAATTTCAAAAATTCTGAAATAGGAGAAATTGATACCGTCCATGTGTATAAACTCAATGTTGAATCTGGCATATTGAGTGATCACACTTCATTTGTTGCTCCTGATCTTGTTTTCTTTTAAAATGTAATCTCTCCAAGTGAATTTTTAGCCTCAGAAACAAATTGTGATTTGCTGATTGATTTAGATAGAAACAATTCGGGATTGCTATTTCCCTATGATTTCAGTCCCGAAGATAGGTTATGCTTTGGCAATACTGCAAAAATTGCTGATGAGGATACTTATATTCATACCTCATATCCACTTTCACACATAGACATTTTTTTGAAAGATGTCAGAGATCAAGGGAATGAACAATTGCTATTTTCGGGTTTGCCGGAATTAATTTCACCAAAATCAGCAATGGTGTTTATAGACTTCAAGGAGTAAATCCCAATACTCCCGATAGCATTTATGCGCTTGCTCTCAAAAATATTACTTACCAAAATACAGCCTTACCCAAAACTTATGGAGTAAGAGATATTCAAATTGTGGGCAGCAATACTGCTAAAACAGGAGACACTATTCATTCCTACATCACTGTGGGAATCACCATTTCCAGTGACACTTTTGTTTGTGGAAAAGATGTCTTCCCGTATGAAGGTAAAGACTATTTTGCAGGAGACACCATTGCCAAATGGTTGTTGGCAGATAGTGGCTGTGATACACTTATTGAGATTTATGTAAAAAGCCACGCTGTCCCCATTATTTCTATAACGGGAGATCAACTCCTTTGCTTTGATAGTGCTGTGACGCTGATAAGTAATGATCATTGGAGCTATTTATGGAGCAAAAGACCTCAAATCCCGTATTCCTAATATTGTACAAAGCTTTTCGCAGCTAAACAACACTGTCAACTTTGATCTGGGTGATGGCGTTTCTATTCTTGGCTGTGCCATTTATGACCGATGGGGAAATCAAGTTTATTCCTGCTCAGATTCGGAAAATAACGCTTGGAATACTACCATACAAATCAATCGGCAGAGACTGGAGTTTATTCCTATTTTTTGCAGTATGAATTGAAAAATGGAAAGACAGATTTTCTGTTTGGGGATATTACGGTTTTGAAATAGATGATGTATTTCTTTAAATATCCATCACTTTACAAACTTATATAGAGAAAGAATCCTCATTTCTTCAGGTTTTTCCATAAGTTAAACACGCAGTCTAGACCGCGGAATAATTTCGTTTGTTTACCTTTAAACCTTATTAAAACTATTTTTACTATCTAATATCAAACCATGCCATTGCAAATACTCAACAGGAACACTGTAGATTTTCAACCTTTACCCAACACCAAAATGATGGTCTTTGGCGGCGGAAATTTTGTAAGAGCATTCATCCTTTATTTTTTAAATGAATATAATAAATCAGCTTTAGAACCTTTTGGAGCGGTGGTGGTAAAGGTGACACGAGGTGATTATCACGACTGGAAAATACAGGATGGTTTGTATCATATACTTACCAAAGGTTTGAAAGAAGGTCAGGTAATTGATAAATCAGACCTGATAAGTTGTGTATCTGATATCCTTGCAGTTTATGAAGACTGGGAGTTATGGATGAAAACCGCAGAAAACCCATCTATCCAATTTTTAGTCAACAACGTGACAGAAAGTGGCCTTGTATTCAAAGAAGAATCATTCAATGATGAAATTCCCGACACTTTTCCTGCGAAATTGACCAAATGGTTATTGCGAAGGTTTCAATATTTCGAAGGTGATGCAAGTAAAGGTTGTATCCTCATGCCTTGCGAATTGATCGAAAACAATGCCGACTTATTAAAAACATTCATTAAAATATATCCACCACTGGCAACTATCCTCAGATTTTGAGAAATGGGTTGACGAATCTTGCATTTTCTGTACTACTTTGGTGGATCGTATTGTACCAGGGGTAAGTAAAAACCATTTATCGGAGGCTCAAGAAAAAGTAGGATATGCTGACAAGCTCATCACAGAAGGTGAGCCCTACCACATTTTTGTGATAGAAGCAAACGACAAAGTAAGATCTGCCCTACCCTGGCACCAAACACCAGGCCTTCAAATCATTTATACCAAAGACCTCAGTGAGTATAGGATCAAAAAAATAAGAATACTCAACGGCGCACATTCTAGTCTGGTTCCAGTTGGTTTACTTTATGGATTAGAAATTGTGAGAGAGGTTTTGGATGACGACTTGCTTTCAAAATATGTGGAACATTTAATGTACGAGGAAATCATTCCCATTTTACCCTTAGACAAGCAATCATTGGTAGATTATGCCAAGGACACCTTGGACCGTTTCAGAAATCCCTTTTTACACCACAAACTTGAAACCATTTCGCTCAATTCATTTTCAAAAGCAAGGGTTCGCATCATACCCACCATTAAGGAATTTCACAATAAAAACGGCACTTTTCCCAAAGGTACCATATTGGCTTTTTCCTCTATGATTTTATTGTATCGTGGCCATTACAATGATTTAAAATTCGCGATCATTGATGACTTATATGTGGTAGACACGATGAAAACTTTCTGGAGTCAAGCCAAAACCGACTCCATACCAGATCAGCACCTATTTACACAACTACTATCTGATCCAAAACTATGGGGAGAAGATCTGTCCCAAATTGTTGGTCTTCAAGAAACGATCATGGCTCAATTGAATGGTATTTTTCAGAATGGGATGAAGCATGAGATAGCTCAAATTCTTCTTGAAATGTAAAATGTGAAATGTAAGATGTGATATGTGAAATTGTTGGAAATCGGAGGACGGAAATCGGAAATCGCAGTTCAGGGTAAATGACGAAAACTGCAGTTCAGCAGGAAATGTTTATTTGTTTATGCGTTTATTTGTTTATGACTGAATAAACGATTAAACACATAAACAGTTAAACCGCCTTTAGATTTATAGGTGGCAAGAATTCTGTCCTTTCTATTTCAGTACAGAGGCAAGACCTTAGGTCTCTCAACAAACTTTCCACTTTTGTACAGACGCAGGGCCCTGCGTCTCTGCATTTATGAACTTTCTACTTTATGAACTTTACAAACCCAGTTGTTGCCTATAAATACTGTCCTGCACATTGTGTTTGGTCCAATAATCCAAGTTGATGCTTTTGTTTAACGTAGCTTCTGTGGTATAGGTGGTGTTCTGGTCAATCAAAATTTGCTCTGTCCATCCTAATATTTTGAAAGGGAAATCTTTGGTGTATTTTATTTCCAAAGTCCTTTTGAGTTCTGGATAAGTTAGCTTCACAAGCTTAGTATTTTCTGTTCCTTCTCCAAGCACTATTTCAGCAGCATAAGCTTTTACTTCTTTGTGGTATAACCTCAAAAATTCAAAAGAAGGCACCATTTGAGTTTTGCCAGTTTTCAGTTTTTTACTTTCCAACCTGATCAAATTCCAAATTTCATCTTCATAAAATGCTGCTGGAATTTCCTTTTGATCAAAAGACTCTCCCTCAAAATAAGATGCAACTTCTACTTCTGGATTAAACTTATGCACCATTTCCATATAGGCATGCCCGCACCATTCTTGGCCGCTGAAAGAAATTTTCAAAGCATGATCTGTATTTTCAAATGGTGTGAAAGTGCTGGTCATCAATGAATAAGGATAAATTCCTGTCTCAAATTTTTTTGTGGCATTGAGCTTCAAAACGCTGATATCTTCATTGCCTTCCCTATCTGCTTTGACAAATTTGGTTGGCGAAAATGGCTCTGTAACAAAAATCAAAACGGCATGTCCGGCATGTTGCTCTCCATATCTAGATTGTATCAGCTTATAACTCGTTAATTCTGCGTTGCCATTGTACCAATAATCTTTTTCCTTACCTGACATTTCTTTTTTAAAATCATCGGCACTTTCTGGTTGGGTATTTTGGCACGAACTCAAAAGCCCAATGCCGACGATCAAGATTGCAATTTTATGAATGAGCATAATTTTATGGTTTAATATCTAAACGAATGTGGGAAGTAAATGGTTTTCATGCGATGTTGTTTCAGCCACGGGCCTTAGCCACGGGCTACGAGCCACAAGCTTCGAGTGAGACGAGAGATGAGAGACGAAGGAAGAAAGAAAAATGCCAATTAAAGGTGGCGAATGTACTGAACCCTGAAAGGGTTCAAATTGATTAGCCCCGTGCGAAGCTCGGGGAAATCAAATACCCAAATTTTGACAACCCCGAATTGGGGTTGAATTTGCCAGCATTTTTTTTCTTGGACATAAGTTCTCTTCTATGAAACCTCACACATAACAATAACTTAATATCCCACTTCAAAAATTCTTAACACTTTAATAACATATATTAAGTTTTTGTTTTGATCCTTTCCAAACAAAATTTTGAAAGCCAAACACCTTTGCTATAATTATAAAACACAATGGTAAAATGGTAAATATATAAAAGTGCGAACACCGAATAGAATTAAATATATAAATAAAATATGCCCGAAATTTTATAAGATTAAATTTACATTGCGGCAACATGGTTAACATACATGGTGTCAGATATTAAACATTCCATAATACGTTCCACTCCATTCCAAAGTATTAATAATCAGAGATTTGCAGCTTAATCAGGAAGTTGATAATTACAAGACTTTTATCAGATTTCCAATCTCATTTATTAAACAATATACAATTAATTGACAAATGAAAAAACTTTACACGCTGTCAAAACATGTTTGTGTCGTGTTACTTTTGCTTTCCAGCATGAGTAGTTATGCGCAAAAAACGATTACCGGAAAGGTAATAGATTACCGTACAAATGAAGCCTTGATCGGGGTAAACATCTTGATTGTAGGCACTACTACAGGCACAATTTCTGACGCTGATGGAAACTTTGTATTAGAAGGTGTGAAATCTACTGACCTCATTGAATCTTCTTATATAGGATACGAAACTCGTCAAGAATTGGTAGGCGAAAGAAGTAAAATTGACTTCATCATGAGCGAAGGGGTGACTATCCAGGAAGTAGTTGTTACTGCCTTGGGTATCAAAAAAGACTCTAGAAGAATTGGTGTGGCTATCCAGTCTGTGGATGGTGCTGCTACAACAAAAGCTAGAGAACCAAACGCCATCAATGCATTAGCTGGAAAAGTAGCTGGTTTGACCATTGGTGCTCAACCTGAGTTATTGAGAAAACCAAACATCTCTTTGAGAGGCAACACGGACATCTTATTTGTTGTAGATGGTGTTCCTGTAAACTCAGATACTTGGAACATCAATCCCGATGACATTGAAACTTATTCTGTTTTGAAGGGAGCATCGGCTTCAGCATTGTATGGTTTTAGGGGTAAAAATGGTGCCATCCTTGTAACTACAAAAAGAGGATCTAAGGACAAAAGAGGTTTCCAAATTGACTTCAACAGTTCAACCATGGTTGACAATGGCTTCATCGCCTTGCCAAAAGTACAAGATGAGTACGGCCCTGGTGACCACGGTAAATATGCCTTTGTTGATGGAAAAGGTGGTGGACTCAATGACGGAGATTATGATGGCGGTTGGGGACCAAAATTTGACGGTCAACCTATTCCACAATATGATTCACCTGTAGATCCAGCAACAGGCATCAGACAAGGAACACCTTATGTTGCAAGAGGAAAAGACAACTTGACACGATTCCTTGAGCCAGGTGTCTTGAGTACCAATAACATCGCTCTAGCATCTTCAGGAGACAAATACAACTTCAGAATTTCTGGATCAAATACTTATCAAAAAGGTTTGGTTCCAAATACTAAATTAAACATCGTCAACTTCAACATGGTGACTGATTATGCATTTTCGTCTAAGTTGAAATTTTCTTCTGGACTTCAATACAATAGACAAAACAGTCCAAACTACCCAGACATCAATTACGGTCCAAACTCTATCATTTACAACATGATTTTCTGGGGTGCAGCAGACTGGAACATCGACGACATGAAAAACTACTGGCAACCAGGTAAAGAAGGCATTCAACAAGTGTATGCAGAATACCAACGATACAACAACCCATATTTCATGAGTTATGAATGGTTGAGAAGTCACCACAAAACAGACGTGATTGGCCAAGCAAGTATGACATATGACATTGCTCCTTTTATGGATGTGATGGTGAGAACACAAGTCACTACATGGGATTTACTCAGAACTGAGAAAATGCCTTATTCTGCTGGTTCTTATGGTAGGGATGAAAGAAGAGGTGACTATAGAGAAGATCGCAGAAGCCTTTTCGAAAACAACACAGACATCTTAGTAAGATTTGACAAAGACCTTATAAAGGGATTGAATTCTAAAATTTGGGCAGGTGGAAACGTCAGAAGTTTTAATTATTCTTCTGAATTTGGAACTACAGACTATTTGAACGTACCAGGATTGTACAACTTCAACAATTCATCAAATCCAGTAAGATTGGCAAATTTCAAATCTGACATGAGCGTATATTCTGGATATTATTCAGCTGACTTTACGTTGAAAAATTTGATCACGTTATCTACGACTGGTAGGGTTGATAAACTTTCTACACTTCCTGCGGGAAACAATACATTTTTCTATCCATCGGTTTCATTGGCATCTTCATTTACGGATTACCTCCCTATGCCATCATTCATATCATATGGTAAAGTTAGAGCATCATACGCCAATGTAAAAGATGGTCTTACACAATCTTCAATCGGAGCAACTCCTGTATCATCTTATCCAATTGGTTATGGTGAACAATATTTTTCGCCATATGATGGACCAACCTATCAGAACTCTGCGGTTTATTCTATTGTGACAAATTACAACAACCAGCCATCTGCTGTTTTCACGAACCAACTCAATAATCCAAACCTCGAACCAAGTTCAACTTCTCAAACTGAATTGGGTATAGACCTTAAGTTTTTGGATAATCGAATTGGTTTTGATGCAACTTACTTTATTTCTAATGAGGGTCCAAAAATCTTCGCTTTGCCGGTTTCTAGTACATCTGGTTATACTTCTGCACTTGTAAATGGTATCAAAACACAGAAAAAAGGTGTAGAATTGTCATTATCAGGAACTCCAATACTTGATCCAAATGGATTCTCATGGAATTTCTTGGCTAACTGGTCAACTTATCAGGAAAAACTCACGGAGATTTATCCAGGAGTTGAAAGTTTGAACAATTTCTTTAAAGTTGGAGACAGAGTAGATAAATTCTACGGCAGAGCCTTCGTAAGAAATCCTGAAGGTCAAATCATCAATGATGCAAGTGGTCGACCTATTTATGCGCCAGTAGCACAACATTTAGGAAACATCAACCCTGATTTTGTATTTGGTATTAACAACAGATTGTCTTACAAAACAGTGAGTTTGAGTTTCCAATTTGATGGAAGAATTGGCGGTGTTATTTCCAATTATGTTCAAAAACAAACTTTCAGAGGTGGTAGACACATTGCCACTGTAGAAGGTGAATATGGTGAAGCAAGATATCAAGATTACTTAGGTGTCAAATCATATGTAGGAGAAGGTGTTCAAATTTCAAATGAAACGAGCTTAAACTTTGATGCGAATGGTTTGGTAACCAACTATGGTGCTTTAACATACAAGCCAAATGATACCAAGCAATTCCTTCAAGACTGGGTAAGCAGATATTACAATTCTGACGAAGGTAATTTAATGAGCAGATCTTTCGGTATGTTAAGAGAAGTAGTGGTAGGTTATACTTTGCCTCAGAGATGGTTTGGTAAATCCATCCAAAACGTGGGTATTTCCTTCGTGGGCAGAAACTTACTTTATTTTGCTGAGAAGAAAGACATCGATCTTAATCAGTACATCAGCGGTGGTTCATCAGATGTACAAACTCCTTCAACCAGAAGATATGGAGTGAATATCAATTTCAACTTCTAAACTTATTTCTAAAATAATTAAAAATTAAAAGAGATGAATAAATTAATCATATTGATAGGAGCACTTTTTTTAGTGACTACCTTTGGATGCGAGGACAATTTTGAAGAGTTGGAAAAGGACCCAAACAGACCAGTCACCGCTCCTGCTTCTTTGATTTTGAATAATATTGAATTCCAAATGTAAAACAGTACAGGTCGGGCATTTAGTGGTGAGATGAGGTGGAATCAATTCTACTGTTCTAATTACAATTATTATGCTACCAACGAATATACTTGGTCGGAAATGCCAAATCATTTCATCACTTTGAAAAATGTGGTAAAAATGGAAGAAGAGGCAATCAATGCTGGGGCCGAAACAGTAAACCCTTACAGCGCTTTGGGCAAATTTTTCAGAGCATTTTTCTACGATCAAATGACCAAAAGAGTAGGTGATTTGCCACTCAATGATGCTTTGAAAGGTGTTGAAAATTTTGAACCTGCATACAATTCACAAAAGGAAATCTACGTGCAGATATTGAAATGGTTGGAGGAATCCAATGATGAAATTGCGACTTTGGTCAATAAAGGAAACAACAATGTTGCTGGTGATATCTATTTTGGAGGTGATTTGGCAAAATGGCAAAAAGTGGTCAACGCTTTTCATTTGAGAATTTTGACGACTTTGAGTTCTAAAGAAAGTGATCCAGACCTCAATGTAAAAGGCAGATTTGCTGCTATCATTTCAAATTCTGGAAAATATCCATTGATGCAAGGATTGGGTGACAACCTAGAGTTTGTATCCAACGCATTCAACAAATATCCTTCAAATCCCGATAACTTTGGATTTGATGCTACCAGACAAAATATGTCTGCTGCGTACATAGATAGATTGAAAGAAAGACAAGATCCTCGATTATTTGTGACCTCAGAGCCTGCTGGTTCAGAATTGAAAGCTGGAAAACCTGCGAGTGATTTCGCTGCATACCATGGAGCTAGTTCAGGTGAAGATTTGGCAGACATGTCATTCAAAGCTGGTACAAGTAATGGAACTTTTGCGCCAGGTTCTTATTCTTTCCAAAATCGCAATAGATACTATACCAATTATGAAGGTGAAGCAACATTCATAGTAGGTTATCCTGAGATGTGTTTCAACATCGCTGAAGGCATTCACAGAGGTTGGGCAGCAGGTTCAGCTCAAAATTGGTACGAAAACGGTATCAAGGCTTCCTTCGAATTTTATGGAATTAAAGATGGTGCTAATACATTCACTTATTCAAAAACGGGTGGTAAAAATGCCTCTGACTTTGCTTCATTCAATTATAATTTTAATTTAAATGGTTCTTATTTAACTCAAGCAAATGTAAAATACACTGCTGACGTGAAAGGTTTGGAACAAATCCTCACTCAAAAGTATTTGGCCTTCTTTATGAATTCAGGAATGGAAGCATATTTCAACTGGAGAAGAACGGGATTTCCTAAGTTTTATGTAGGTGTTGGAACTGGAAACTCAGAAAGGATTGCTTTGAGATGGCAATATCCTTTTTCTGAAAGAACGACCAATCAAGCAAATTACGAGTCTTCTATCATGGCACAATACGGTGGAAAAGACGACATTAATGATAAGATTTGGTTACTCAAATAATATTAGATTATTCTTCCGAATTTTGATTTTGATTAACATTAGAAACCGGGGGGGGGGGTTTTTTCCGGGGTGGGGGGGGGGGGGGCGGCGCCGGTGATGCCTCGCTAACACTGCCCTTCATTTTAGTTTATAGATGCGCCTATTTTATACGAATTATTTGTAATTTTACGTATATAAGTAAAGCTACTTAAATTGAAGTTTCAACACATTCAACCCAACTAATCTACCTTGCCCTACCCCTTCGAAAATAGCTTTTTTGTAATGAATGCCTCCATAAAAACGACTGATTGCAGCTTCATTGGCAAAATCAGCAAAAGATACATAATTGCGCGGTGTCCCATTAATGTCACCTCTTTGTTCG
Source organism: Saprospiraceae bacterium (assembly GCA_016715105.1). Taxonomy (GTDB): domain Bacteria; phylum Bacteroidota; class Bacteroidia; order Chitinophagales; family Saprospiraceae; genus JADKBO01. The sequence goes on from JADKBO010000012.1 coordinate 159,366, forward strand.
TGTGTATTATCCTGAAAAGCGTAGTTAAAACCATAAAGGCTTTCCAACACCTGTGCTGCTGCTCCAGATTGCACTGAGTGTCCACTGGTGTATTCAGGAAATGGAGGAGTTGGCAATATCGGTGTCCAGCCAGCATTCATTTGCTGTTGAACAAGTAATTGGTCTGATTAGGTTATATTGGTACTTAGTTTTCCAACAAGAAACAAAGGCATCATGAACAGCCATACCCATTTTTGCATATGTTTCAACTGCCTTACCCAAGTTTGCATTTTGTTTAGTGACTACAATTTTAGCAATGGATAGTGAATGGCCAGGAGGAGTTGCAGTTTTTCCCGGGTCATCACTCCAATATTCAGCTATTATTTTTTGGCTTGCTGTCAACCCTTGAGAAATCAAATAAACATCTTGAGCTTCTTTATAAAATGGAGAGTTTGGATCTGTCGAATATGGAATAGGCGGATCTACTGCAACATCTGGATTTCCTGGTCCGAAGCTTCTCACATTTCCCCAAAAAGGTTGTAACGGAATGATTTGAGCACTGGTAGGAACCCAAAAGCCATTACCTACCGGAACTACAAAGTTCGCTGGAAAATTGGTTTTATAACACTGAGCTTGCCCATCTGATTCTGCAAACTCTACAATTGCCTGTCCAACCTGTTGGCCATAAGCAAGTGAACGCTCCACAACCGCAACTGAATTATCAGATTTGAATAAAGTAGTTTGAACGGCTAAGTTACTTTCAATGATACCCGCCTTTTCTGTTCGAGCTCCATACATACAAGCGTGTAAAATTTCAGCCGCTGCCGCATTGACTGCCAAAGCCCAATTGTATTCCAAGCCAGACTCCGCATTTGGCACATCTTCTGCTGAGAGCCCATTGATTTGACCACCCATGGATTTATAACCTGTGAGTCCGGGACGTGCTGCCTCGTACATTGCTAATCCTAAATATCCATAGGTCCTAGCGGCAACTGTCGGACTACATCCAGGACTATTTTTAATCACGTCAAGCGCTAAGTTTACCCAAGATGAAGCAACGTTGTGGGAATATTCATCTGTAGTTGATGGACTTACTTCTTCATCTTGGCAGGAAAAAAACAATAATAATAAACTTAGAAATAATAACTTTTGGTAAGCTTTCTGCATTATAATTTAATTTTTAGGAGTACGAGTTTGATTATGGAATGATTGCAAACCATAAAATATCTATTTTTTTGATTGATTGATTGACTTGTAATATCCTTTTGGTAAAGATCTAGACAAATTTATATAATTAAATGAAAAATGTCTTTGCCTTATTGAAAATTGTTTGTTAAAGTAACTAGAAAGGTGTATCAGAAAGGTGTGTATTTCTCGGCAATCAACTACAAATCTTGTATACAACCATGGTAAAGATCATAAACCTGTCCTACATGAATGAAATAAATTCTCCCTTGAAAAAGACTCCTCGTCATATGCGCCGTTCCTATGGAACTCCAACTTTTTTGCTTTTATTTCCCATGGATTGAAATCCATGGTTACCATATGAGCCGAACCTATGGTTCTTTAATTGCACAATTACAACAACAACCCTTATTCAAATCTCGACAAATTAAATACCCCATTGATTTCCATCTTGGAACAAAAACTGAAACCTCAATGATTATTCCAGCGGAACTTTCAAAAAATAACCCAGAGGCAGCGCCTCGACCCATTTAGTAACCTAGGATTTCAATCCTGGGAAAAAAACCATGATCAAATTCAGAGTTCCTGCGGAACTTTCAAAAAATAACCCAGAGGCAGCGCCTCGACCCATTTAGTAACCCAGGATTTCAATCCTGGGGAAAAAACTAATCACAAACTCAGAGTTCCATAGGAACGATCCATATAACACACGGAGATCTGACCTCAAGCCAAATGCACCGTTCCTGTGGAACTCCAACTTTTCCATTCATGTCCCATGGATTGAAATCCATGGTTACCACATGAATCGAACCTATGGTTCTTTGAAAGCAAAATTCCATATTCCATCCAGAGGCAGCGCCTCGACCCATTTAGTAACCCAGGATTTCAATCCTGGGGAAAGAAACTAATCATAAACACTGAGTTCCATAGGAACGATCCATATAACACACGGAGATCTGACCTCAAGCATCAATGAGATGAAGATAAATGGTTACCTTTCACCCACACCGACGTCCTAAAAATAGCAAAGAATATTAAATAACTGCATCAATATTTTGGCAACAAACTGACAACCAATATCTTTGGAAGTATGAATAAAAGTTACCACCTATTTTTAACCCTATTTTGCCTTTACTAATGAATTTTTCATGTAACAAAGAGGTCATTACCCCCAACAATTACAGCAAAATATGATTATCCTAGGAAGTGGAGGTGGATTTACGGGAGCAGTCTCCCAATATTATCTGCTCGAAAATGGACTAGTATTCAGGTCTGGAAATACCGATACCACCTTTACAGAAATTGGAAAATTGGAAAAGACATAGCCAATCAATTATTTGAATCTTACCTAACATTAAATTTAGATAAGCAACATTTGGACGAGCCTGGAAACAGGTATTATTTTATGATTCACAAAGCTAAAGGGCAAGAGCATAAACTACAGTGGGGATATAAAGAGTTGACCAATAAAACTCCAGAAATTTTTCACAAAAACTTTATGTCGCTGGTCAAAAATTAGAAATATCAACAGTAAATTCTTCTAAATAATGAAAAATCACTCTTAACAATTTTAGGATTTTGGATTTCCACAACTATCCTTATTGGCCAATTTAAAAAAAGTAACTGGAACCATCCCCAATACCAAACCTAGTCCACTGATCATTGATGTAGAAGAACTAAAGTCACTGTACAAAGGAGCAGATTTCAGCAAAACCACAACACAATCATCAAATTTCAGCGCTATTAATGGTGCAGCGCTTGATTTTTCTAAGTTTTCGATCATTCAATACAATGAGGAAAACCTGCCGATTGCCATAAAGGTAAATTGTTCGACAAAGCTCAGACAAGGCAAAGATTTAGTCACCAAAGTTATGCTTATCTGAATGCAGTAAAACGCAAATCAAGGTACAAAATCCCGAATCAGAATTTGTCATGACGCGTATTGATACAGATGAATTCGGCGGAAAACACATCCGTTTTGATCAACAATACAATGGCATCAAAATTTATGGAAGTGAATTGTTGTTACATACCAACCGCGATAAAATTGACTATTTGAATGGTCGTTGGAAAAAGAGTTTAGAAAAATTTGAAGTAAATCCAAGTATTTCTGAAGCCACTGCTCTTGCATTGATCAGCGAATCAGAAAAATTCATGCCTTTAAAAGATGTCATGGGTATTTTGGGTGATCGTGATCCGAAATCAGAATTGACCATTTATTACCATGATAAAAAACCTGTACTCACTTACCACATCACTGCCTATCCTGATAACTTACATCGTTGGGAGTATTTCATCGATGCACACAGTGGGAAATTGATAAACAAGTACGTCAATAGTTGCAAATTACACAATCACGGTAGTTTTGGAGAAATTATTGACGAGTCACAAAAAACGCAAACCATTGCTGACGAGAAAGTAGTAAAAAATAGCGTTTTAAATGGCCACATAGCCATGCAAGGAACTGACTTATTGGGTGTCAGTAGGTCCATCAACAGTCTTGATTTTAATGGCGTGAGGTATTTGATCGATGTAAACAGACCGATGTTTGTGACCACTTCTGCCCTACCCAACGATCCAGACGGTACGATTTGGACCATTGATGCAAAAAACACCTCGCCTCAAAAGGATGATTTCAATTATGACCATGTAAAAACTACTGAAACGACCTGGAAATCGCCTGCCGCAGTTTCGGCTCAATATAATGGTGCAAAGCTTCATGATTATTTCATCAATGTACATGGCCGAAATTCAATCAATGGCGGTGGTGGAAATATCATTTCATTGATCAATGTTGCCGATGAAGACGGAAAATCAATGGGCAATGCATTTTGGAATGGTGCAGCCATGTTTTACGGTAATGGAGATGGAGGTTTCAAAGAGTTGGCCAGAGGTTTAGATGTTGCTGGTCACGAAATGACGCATGGTGTGGTGCAAAATACTGCCAATCTCGAATATGAAGGAGAATCAGGAGCGCTTAATGAATCTTTTGCCGATGTTTTTGGTGTCAACCCGGGTGCGGATTTAATCCTTGTTTCAAATGGTGATCAAACGGACATTTATATGATCGATCCAGATGTCAATTTGATTTTTTCGCCTAATTTGTCCATCAATGATCCAATCAGTAAACCAAGTGTAACCGATGACGGAACTGAAATAGTGTATATTGCAAGTGATGGTAAATTGCACAACATCACCGTAGATTACCAAACCAAAAAGGCTCAAGAACAAGTGTTATTAGAAACAATCAAATTCAGAAATGTTGTCATTTCGAGAGATGGAAGGAGACTTGCTTTATTGAGAGAGGAATTAACTCCGGAAGTTACTATTATTGATTTGGGCATTGGCAAAAGCACGGTTAATACATTCAAAAATGCAACAACTGCGGCAGGTATTTCCACGGATGATGTGCAATACGCCGATGCAATGGAATTTGATTACTCAGGTGAATATTTAATGTATGATGCTTATAATGTGATCAATAGCCCAGTTGCTGGTGAAATCTCCTACTGGGATATCAATTTCATGAAAGTCTGGGAAATAGACAAAATAACTTCACTACTGGTGATGAAATACTGTTTGACAAATTGTTCAGCGGTTTACCAGAGGGTGTGACGTAGGGAATCCTACTTTTGCTAAAAACAGTCCTTACATCGTTGCATTTGATTATATTGAAGATGACATCAATTACGTGCTTGGAGCCAATATAGAAACGGGCGACGTAGACGTCATTGCGCAAAATAATACACTTGGTTATCCTACATACAGCAAAAAAGATGAGTTTGTGGTTTTTGATACCAAAACTTTATCAGATGGAAGGAATTTGAAAATCGCTCAATTGAAAGATACAAAAATTGGATCTGAAGACGAGGAAGGCACTGATTACATCGAAGATGCTAAATGGGCTGTTTGGTTCAGTAACGGGCAAAGAGTGCTTACTGGAGTAGATGAGTTGAAAGCGCTTGAATTATCACTCACTCCAAACCCAACTGAAGATCAATTGCAGTTGAGTTTGAATCTGAAAGAAGCCAATGATTTAACACTACAAATTCACGATACTGCCGGAAAATTGATAAAAACATTCAAAAACAGAGGCAGTTTGGAGATAATAACATCAACTTAAATGTTCAAGATTTATCATCTGGATTGGTATACTTTGAGGATTTCGATAGGTGAAAATGCGTATGCAAAGCAATTTGTGAAAAATAAAAGTTTATCTCAAAAGAAATTATGAAGATCAATAAGGTACTTGTGGTACGTTTGTCATCCATCGGTGACATCGTACTCCACAAGTCCTGTTGTCCGATGGTTGAAAAACCAAAACACTTGGCAGAAGTCCACTTTTTTTGACTAAATCCAATTTCGAAAACTTATTAAAGCACAATGTTTACATTGATCATATTCATTTGCTCAGATGAGTCAAATGAAATTGAATTGCTTAACAAACTGCGTTCTGAAAAATTTTGACTTGGTCATTGACTTGCACAAATCCTTAAAACGAGACGATTGCACAAATTAGGTAATAAGATCATCACATTTTGACAAACTCAATATTCAAAAATGGATGTTGGTTAACTTCAAAAGATTTCTACCGGACAAACATTTGGTTGATCGATACTCAGAAGCTCTGCAGCCAATCGGTATCCAAGACGATGGTATGGGACTGGACTTTTTTATCGATCCGCAATCTTTATTACCAGCAGAAATTCCAGATTTTTATGAAGTGCTGGTATTAGGAGCTGCCCATGCAACCAAACGTATACCCAAAGAACTAGCCATACACATTATCAAATACACAGGCAAAAAAGTAGTTTTGATCGGTGGAAAAGACGTTGTGGAAGAAGCTAAATATTTAGAGCAAAATGCAACAAACGTCATCAATCTTACAGGTAAATGTGATCTTTCTACCTCTGCGCTCATTCTACAAAAAAGTGATTATATCTATACTGGAGATACGGGCATGATGCACATTGGTGCTGCATTAAAAAAGCCCATGACTGTTTTCTGGGGAAACACTACGCCAAAATTCGGAATGTACCTTATTATGGATTCCTCAACCTTATCCCATTCATCAACAAAGAAGTAAATTTATCCTGTCGGCCTTGCAGTAAATTGGGATATAAAGCCTGTCCCAAAGGACATTTTAATTGCATGATGTTGCAGGATGTTTAGTATCCATCCTATTATTTAAATTCTGCATCAAGTAAATTCAAGACCATGTTATTATAATTTGATTTATTGATGGAAGTTAATGTTTCCAACGCAGTAAAATAGTTTTCATTTCCTTTTTCATAAGGGCCACAATTTAAGAATTCCCAGACACCTGCAAAACCCTTTTCATTTTCAATTTTCTGCAAAATAATTGCATTGATGATATAATCTACTACAAATTTATCTCCTTTATTTCCGACATAACCTTCTTGTGTTTCTTTAAAATTCAACCAATCAGTTTCCTTATTGTAATTAATTTTTTGACGAAATTCTTTCAAAACATCTCGCCAAGTCACTCCCCAACTACCACCGTATAAATAAGCACAACCTTCGTCAATTGGTCTATTTACTTTTTTTCTAGATACTACTAATGATAATCTATCATGCCACAAATCGTGCAAATCAAAATTATTAAATGCTTCATTTTCATTACCAAGCATAATCAATTGTTTCTCATTGAATATTGAAGTGAAAACATTATGAACTTGCCCATTGTAATCTGATTTATAAGTAACTCCAATCAATCTCAATAATTGCAGAATATTATCACAACAATACAACTCTGTAATCTTATTTTCTTGTTGTAATTTTTTGTCAAATAAGGTTTTTAATGTTATGTATTCCTGCACTTTAGATTCATTAATTATGTGCTCATAATGTAAAATATCCTTTTCCTTATTGATTGTCTTCCAATGTTTTGTATTATAAACCAACGTAGATGAAAATAAAAATAAATCATCTGTTTTATGTGCAATCAACTCAAAGTTAGCCCTTAAGATTGGAAGATTTTGATCTATACCAATAAATGCTAATTGCAAATAATACTGGTTATCAGATATATTTACAATATTCATCAAATATGGTTTATAAAATAGATCATCCTGGTACTTCACCACTTTTTCGATGTCTTTCATTTCATCAATCAGGATAAAAGTTTCCACTTTTTGTTCAGGGAGTATCGATGAAATCTCTTCATTGGGTTTATCTTTTTCATTCATAAATGCATTAAGCGCATTGATTAATTGTTTTGAAATTATAGAATCTGTAGGTAATCTGACATTTGGGCCCGAAATGACTTTTTCAGATTGCGCATATGCCAAATTTGAAATTAATAAACTCACGAATAAAAAAAGTAATTTGTATTGCATGTTATGATGTTTAGGATGCAAACATAATTTGCAAGATGATTACTTTTTGTTAATGAATTGTTGTTGATCGATTGTTTTAAATTGTTTGTAATTTTTAAGGGCATTTCCAAAAAATAAACCCTATTTTAGCCCTACAAAAAAATGCTAAAAATGGACTCCAAAGACTTCAAACCACAAGGTTACAATTCTGTTTCACCGTACTTCATTGTGAATGGTGCGGGGAAATTAATTACCCTTCTAGAACAAATATTCGATGCAAAAGAAATGAGGAGATTTGAAAATCCCGATGGCTCAATCATGCATGCTGAAGTTCAAATAGACGATTCGATCATTATGCTTTCTGACGCCACTAATAAATATCCTCCGATTACTTTGGTCATGCACGTGTATGTTCCCAACGTGGATGAAATTTTTCAGAAAGCAATCGAAGCCGGCTGCGAAATCGTAGAAAAACCAAAACAAAGGGATGGAGACCCAGACAGACGCGCGACATTTATAGACTTTGCGGGCAATATGTGGTCTGTAGGGACACAATTATGATCCAAGATTCAAGGAATTTATTGATGCAGAAGGTTTTGATTTGGACGTCGATCTGGAATACTGGATACGATTGTCTTTAGCACAATCCCTTTGCGAAAAGTAGCAAGAAAAAATAATCAAAATAATAAAAGATAAAAATATCTTATATTCCGAAATAGTCTGTATATTTGTTCTATACTTTAAAAGATATGTTTTCAAAATCTTGTATATACGCCATCAAAATCATGATTTACTTCGCACTGCAGGCGCGAGATCAAGATGAAAATGAAATAACATATATCGGCGTATCACAAGTCAAAGATGCTATTGGTTCCCCACAACCGTTCACCGCAAAAATTTTACAACAGTTAAGTAAAGCAGGAATGTTGGAGTCCCTCCGTGGGCCCAATGGAGGTTTTTGTTTACCTAAGGACAAAAAAGTATCATTAGAAGAAATTGTACGAGTCATTGACGGTAACCAACTATTGGACGGCTGTGTATTGGGTTTTAAAGAATGTTCTGAGCATCGCCCATGCCCTGCTCATTTTAAGTTCAAGAGTGTGCGTGATTATCTAAAAGGAGCATTGGCTTCCACAGATGTAGAAGAGATGAAGCAAATCATCGAAGTGGGAAAGGGGTATATTAAGTATTGAATTTTTTTACCATAATTAAAGATATTAACATCTTTTTATCTTATATAAAATATTTAAAATGGAAGATTTAGCAAATACAAAAGTGAGCAAAATTGTTGCTCAAAATTATAAGGCGGCTCAAGTATTCACCGCTTACGGAATTGATTTCTGCTGCAATGGTGGGATTTCACTTGAACTGGCATGTAACCAGCAAAACTATGATTTACAAACAGTTATCGCTGAAATTAACCAAGCTCTGGCAATTCCAGAAACTGAAAATTTCTCAAATATGCCTTTGGATGAATTAGCAACTTATATTGAAAAAATACATCACACCTACGTCAGAAATACAATACCTGCGTTGTCCACCTATCTCACCAAATTGTGCAAAGTGCATGGAGAGCGGCATCCAGAATTGCATGAAATAAAAGAATTATTTGATCAATCTGCAGTTGAACTGACCAACCATATGGGAAGAGAAGAGCAAATATTATTTCCTTATATTCAAGCACTTGCGGCGGCTCAAAGAGGCCAATTCCAACTTTCACAGCCACATTTTGGCCACCTTGAGAACCCCATTAGCATGATGAAAATGGAGCATGAACAAGAAGGCGATCGTTTCAAAAAAATAGCCAAGCTTACAGATAGTTACACTCTCCCAAAAGACGCATGTCAAACATATCAGGTGACTTTCATGGTGTTGCAAGAATTTGAAAAGGATCTTCACAAACACATTCATTTAGAAAATAACATCCTTTTTCCAAAAGCTTTGGAGATGTATGAATCCACCTTTTCTCCAAAAAATGTATAAAGGCAATCAAAGAGCATGACCATAGATACGAAATATCAAAAACCAAACTTATTGAATTACCAAGCAGCAATTGGCTTCTTTTTTTTAGCTGCTGTATTGGGCACTTTGATGCGGTTTATGTATCTGCAAGAAGTAAAGTTTTTGGAATACAAAAATGTGTTGCATGCACATTCACATATTGCTATGTTGGGATGGGGATTTACGGCATTAGCTGGAGTTTTGGTATTTACTTTCATTCCAACTTTCAACAAGGGTAAAATTTATCAAAACATTTTAAATGCAAATCTTATCGCAGGAATTGGAATGTTATTTTCTTTTCTTTCGCAAGGTTACGGAGCAATAAGCATTGGCTTCTGTACAGCTCACATTTTTATTGTTTATATTTTCTCATGGTATTTTTTAAAAGATTTAAAAAAAGTCCCCCAAACTATGGGAACCAAATTGGCTAAATGGGCAATCTATCTGATGGTTATTTCGACAATTGGGCTATGGTCAATCGGTCCAATTAGTATTTTTTTAGGCAAACAACATCCTTTATATTTTGCATCCATTCAGTTTTTCTTACACATGCAGTTCAATGGTTGGTTTACTTTTGGAATACTGGCCTTGCTATTTAAGCTTTCAGAAAAGAATGGGCATGTAGTTCATTTACCAAAAGGCACTTTAACGCTAATATGGTTGTCCTTGATTTTCACTTATTCGTTGAGCATCACTTGGAGCACACCCATGGATATTTTATTCTACCTCAATTCAACTGGAGTAATATTACAAATAGTTGCTTTCTTACTGATAGCCAAAGGATTTTACAAAAGCGTTGATTTATTTTTTTCGACCGGTAGTCTTTCTAGCTGGATGTTGAGGCTTGGCTTAGTGAGTTTAGCGCTGAAAGTCATTGTCCAAAGTGCTGTGGTTTTACCATTCATTGCAAAAGTATCCTATACGATAAGGAATTTTGTGATTGGCTTCATTCACTTGACCATGTTGGGTGCATTTAGCCTTAGTTTGATCGGAATACTAATACATCTCGAACTTCTCCCTCGTGGAAGAATGGCATCCATGGGATATCGACTCATTGTGTTCGGATTTCTATCAACAGAGGCCGTTCTCTTTTTACAGGGCATATTACTTTGGGCAGGTAAAGGATTTATAATCAACTATCATTCCATCATTTTCATTGCAACCGCTCTATTACCGATTGGATTATTGTCCGTTTTCATCGCTTCCCTAAAGTCCAAAAAACATTTAACTATCTAATTTTTAAAATATTCAATAATGAAAAAAATCAAATTCGTTTTAGTCGCCTTTGCCATCATTGGCTTTCTGCAAAGTTGCGGAGGCAATCCTGATTCTCAAGAAAAAACAACAGTTCCACCTGTTACAGAAACTCCAAAAGCAAGCCCGAATGGCATAGGCGAAGTGGAAACGGTGACTCTCACTGATCCAATGGAAGAAAGTATGATTGTAAGTGGAAAAGCCATTTATGAAATGAAGTGCGCAGCTTGTCACAAACTCACCGATCAACGTGTCGTTGGCCCGGGTTGGGCTGGTGTAACCAATAGGCGTCGTCCAGAATGGGTCATGAATATGATCACCAATGTAGATGTCATGTTGGAAAAAGATCCTGTCGCTCAAAAGCTATTGGAAGAATGTTTGACCCGGATGCCAAACCAAGCCGTCTCGGTAGGTGATGCTCGAGCAATCTTGGAATTTATGCGCAAAAATGATATGGAAACGGTGGGCGAAAAAGACGGAGCCACCAAGTAACCAAACATTTCTCTTCAAAATTTAATGTATAAGTCAAAACTTTCAAAAATGAAAAAAATATTATTTAATCCAATACACCTGGCTTTGCCTTTGATTGTATTGCTGGCCAGTTGCGGTGGCAGAAAAGATATGGGCAGTGTGGTCGAAGGAAATGCTGCAGAACAGGCTTATGTAGCTCCAGGAGAATATGACGAATTCTACGCTTTTATGTCTGGAGGATTTAGTGGACAAATAACTGCTTATGGCCTACCATCAGGCAGGCTGTTACGAGAAATCCCCGTTTTTTCAAAATATCCGGAAAATGGATTTGGATATAGTGAGGAGACGAAGGGATTCTTTCAAACTTCTTATGGGGAAGTTCCATGGGATGATTCACACCACATTGAACTATCGCAAACAGAAGGTGAGTTTGACGGCCGTTGGCTATTTGTAAATGGAAACAATACACCTAGAATTGCACGTATTGATTTGAAAACATTCGAAACAGTAGAAATTTTAGAAATTCCAGATGTAGCAGGTCTGCATTGTGCGCCATTTGTTACTGAAAATTCAGAATACTTAGTGTCTGGCACAAGATTCAGCGTACCAATTCCCCAAAAGGATGTTTCAATATCTAGTTTCAAAGAAAATTTTACAGGTCTGATCAATTATGTTTCTATTGACCAAAAATCAGGCGAAATGAATTTGGCTTTTCAAATTGCTATGCCTGGCTTTAATTATGATTTAGCTCGAAATGGAAAAGGGAAATCGCACGGTTGGAGTTTTTTGACTACATATAATTCAGAACAAGCCTATACGCTTTTGGAAGTGAATGCTTCTCAAAAAGACAAGGACTTATTGGCAATTGTTAATTGGAAAAAAGCAGAAGAGTATCTAAAAGCTGGTAAAGGCAAAGAAAGAAAAACATCCTACTATCACAATTTGATGGATGAAGCCACGGGAATTGTAACGCCAAAAGAAAAAACAAGTACAATGATTCTTGATCCAAAAGATTGCCCTGGTATGGTCTATTTTATTCCAGTTCCTAAATCGCCCCACGGGTGCGATGTTGACCCAACGGGCGAATACATAGTTGGTAATGGAAAATTGTCTGCTGATATGTCGATCTATTCATTTGATAAATTGATGGCTACAATAGAAAGTAAAAACTTTGCTGGAGATATCGATGGTATTCCTATCCTCAATTACGAATCAGGTATCTATGGCATTTTACAAAAGCCAGGTTTGGGTCCTTTGCACACCGAATTTGACGGTAAAGGAAATGCGTACACTACCTTTTTTATTTCATCTGAGGTTGTAAAATGGAATATTGAAAAGTTAGAAATTTTGGACCGCCAATCAACTTTTTATTCCCCTGGTCACTTGGTAATTCCTGGTGGTGAAACTCGTAAGCCTTATGGCAAATACCTAGTCGCAATGAATAAAATCACCAAAGACAGATACCTGCCTACTGGTCCTGAGTTGGCGCACAGCGCACAATTATTTGATATCAGCGGTGATAAAATGAAACTTATTTTAGATTTTCCAACAAAAGGTGAGCCTCACTATGCACAGTCAATCCCTGCAAGTAAACTACAACCAAACTCTGTAAAATTCTATCCCATTGAAAAAAACGCACACCCGTTTGCCGCCAAGGGAGAAGGACAAGCAAAAGTTGTACGTGAAGGCAATGTTGTCCATGTTTACATGACTACAATAAGAAGTCACCTGGCTCCTGACAATATTGAAGGTTTCAAAGTAGGTGATGAGGTATATTTTCATGTCACCAATTTGGAACAAGACTGGGATGTACCTCATGGATTTGCTATGCAAGGTGCAACCAATGCCGAGTTATTGGTTATGCCGGGACAAACTAGAACCCTGAAATGGGAGCCAAAAAAAGTAGGTGTTTTTGCTTACTACTGTACAGATTTTTGCAGTGCATTGCACCAGGAGATGTCTGGATATGCGAGAGTTTCACCCCGTAATTCTGATGTAAAACTCACTTGGGGACTCAATAACGAAAACAAAGACGAAGAAACACTTAGAGAAATGTTGAAACAAAAAAGCAAATAAAATTGCAATTTCTAAGAAAAGCTGCGGTGAAAATGACTGTGGCTTTTCTTAGAAATTCATAAAAAAGAAAATATGATGAATAACCAGAGAACATCACAATGGATCATGTTGGTGGCAGTTCTATTATTGTCGGGGGTATTCTTATTTCCCCTTTGGCAAATAACTTTGGATGCAGCACAGTTTCCTGGTGGTTTACGCCTAAATGTTTGGATAAATAAATTTTCAGGTGACGAAGGTGAAGGAAATATCATTGCAAATATCAATATCCTTAACCATTACATCGGTATGAAATTTATTGAGCCAGACGCAATTCCTGAGTTGAAATATTTTCCTTATGTGATATACTTGATGTTGGCACTTGGGCTACTGACAGTTTATTTTAATAGACCTATTGTTTATTTATCTTGGACAATAATATTAAGTGTATTAGCCTTGTTAGGTGTTTATGATTTCTATTTATGGATGTATGATTATGGTCATAATCTAGATCCAAACGCTCCTATTAAAGTGCCAGGTATGACTTATATGCCGCCGCTTTTTGGAGAAAAAGATTTATTGAATTTTTATGTTAGTTCTTATCCTAGATTAGGCACTATACTTTTAGGGCTCGGGATTATATTATCGTTCGTTGCATATTGGATGTCTAATAAATTTAATAAAATGAAAAAGCTTCAATCCCAACCATTGATAATGATCACTCTATTATTTAGTTTCTCTGCTTGTAATATAAATACTGAAGCAGTGCCAATTAATTTTGGAAAAGACCAATGTGATTTTTGTAAAATGACCATCTCTAATCCCAAATTTGGTGCAGAACTCATCACAGACAAAGGACGTATTCTCAAATATGATGCAGCTGAATGTTTGATCAATCATATACATGCTGATGCTCCAAAATATCAAAAATTATATGTCGTTCCATTTGATGCACCTAGAGAAATGAGATCAGTAGAAACCTTACAATTTTTGATTTCATCGGATTTTAGAAGTCCGATGGGTGCAAATTTATCCGCCTTTGCTTTCAAAAACAAATTGGATAAAAAATACCACTCCCAATTAATTGATTGGGAAATATTATTAATATCACTGAAAGAAAAGTCGTAAAATGTTAATTCGCACTGCTTTTTTTATCATTTCATTTTGTGTTCATTTTAGTCTAGGAGCCAATACTATCCTTGTTGGCAAAACTCTTTCCGTAAAGTCAATTTCACATGCTCTTACTTTAGCAAAAGATGGCGATACTATTTTGGTCAGAAAAGGTACTTATTGTGAAAAAACATTAATGATCAAACAATCCATTACACTTTTTACAAAGGAAAGTGCAAAAATTGATGCACAAGGAGTGGCCAATGATATACTTGTCATTTTTGCAGATAATGTCCGAATCAAAGGTTTTCAATTCGTCAATGTTGGCGTTAGCTTTTTGAAAGAGGCAGCAGCTATTCGATTGGTACATTGCAAAAATGTTATTGTAGAAAATAATAAAATTGACTCTTGCTTTTTTGGTATTTATATAGAACAGGCCAAAAACTCCATAATTTCAGACAACCAAATAAGAGGTGCCTTTAAAGATGAAGCTTCTGCCGGAAATGCCATTCATGCGTGGAAAGGGGATGCTCTGTCCATCTGCAACAACTTTATCACAGGTCATCGAGATGGTATTTATTTTGAATTTGTTAATAACAGTTTTATTGAAAACAACAAAAGTCAATACAATCTTCGCTATGGTTTGCATTTCATGTTTTCCAATGATGATGGTTATGAAAACAACATTTTCCAAGACAATGGAGCTGGTGTAGCTGTGATGTTTTCTAGAAATATCATCATGAGAAATAATTGGTTTATACACAATTGGGGCGGAGCATCCTATGGCTTATTATTGAAAGAAATAAGCGACGGAAGCATTGACAAAAACCATTTTATTGAAAATACCATTGGCATAATGGCAGAAGGAGCCAACCGATTGACCATTTCAAATAATAAATTCATGCTCAATGGAACTGCCATGGACATAAAAGGCAATTGTTTAGATAATAAGATCATACAAAACGACTTTGTTGCCAATACTTTTGAAGTGGTTACAAACTCAAAACAAAATAATAATTTTTTCGATGAAAACTACTGGAGTAATTACAGCGGTTATGACCTCAATCGAGACAGCTTTGGTGATATTGCTTATCGCCCTGTTAATTTGTTTGCCAAAATAACCAATGAAGTACCTTCCGCAACATTTTTGTTGCACAGTCCTTTTGTGAGATTGATGGAAATTGGTGAAAAGATATTTCCTCAATTCATTCCTCAATCGTTGATGGACAAGCGACCAAAAATTAAACCATACGCTTATGATTAGTATTCAAAATATTTCAAAAAAATATGGTGCACAACAAGTTTTAAACAAAGTGAATCTAGAATTTTCTGGTGGTCAAAGTATTGCACTTATAGGCCCAAACGGCTCTGGTAAAACCACTTTAATAAAGTCAATTTTAGGATTGGTCCTAGCTGATCAAGGCCAGATCAATGTTCAAAATCAGGACATCAGCCTCGGGCCTGATTATAGGAAAATAATAGGTTACATGCCCCAATTGAGTAAATTTCCTGAACAAATGAAAGTAGGTCAATTATTTTCTCTTATCAAAAAAATACGAAGAGACATTGCACAAAACGAATATGACCTTTCTCTTTACAATGACTTTGGTATTGCAAAAATGGAAGGTAAATCCCTTGGAGCATTATCAGGTGGTATGAAGCAACAAGTAAGTGCCGCTTTGGCCTTTTTGTTTCGTCCCAAGATCATCATTTTGGATGAACCTACAGCCGGATTAGACCCTATTTCAAATTCAATACTAAAGCATAAAGTCAATGAAGCACGCGCACAAAATTGTTTGCTGATTACAACTTCTCACATTTTAAATGATCTGGAAGAAATGTGTAATCATGTTGTCTACTTAATGGATGGAAAAATTGTCTTAAATGAAGAAATGAAATTTATTGCAGAAACAACAGGCGAAGCCAACCTGAATAAAATGGTCATAAAATTTTTACAAACAGGTAAAATAGCCAAATGCAAAATATAAGTTTTAGTATAGCTGCAGATTTGTTGAAAAATAAAGCTATTTTCATATATGGTTTACTACTTGCAGTATTGGGCTGGGGCATGTTTCTGATTGAAAGCCAACCAGAAAAAACAATACTTGCCTTATTGCAGATAACATTGATTGTTGTTCCATTAATGACCAGTATTTTTGCAACCATTTATTATTACAACTCAGCAGAATTCATACAATTATTGCTCATTCAACCATTGAAAAGAAGGAGTATTATTTGGGGGATTTTTGCAGGTTTATCTAGTGGTTTTGTGTTATCATTTCTTGTTGGTATTGGCTTACCACTTTTGCTATTTTATCCCACCACCGCTAGTCTTCATCTCATACTTTCGGGTACTTTTTTGAGTGTAATTTTCACAGGATTAGCCCTTTTGGTCAGTACTCATCAGCAAGACAAGGCTCGAAGTATTGGATTTGTACTTCTGCTCTGGATATTCTTTACATTTATTTTTGATGGTATATTATTGTGGGCAATGTATCAACTAGCCGACTACCCCATTGAGCAAAGTATTTTATTTGGTACCTTCCTGAATCCTGTTTCTGTTGCACGAACGCTAGTTGTCATGCAAACTGAAGCAGCAGCCCTACTTGGACTCTCAGGAGCAATATTCAAAGATTTTTTTGGCAGTTTGAAAGGTAGTTTTATAGCTATGTTAATCTTGATTATTTGGGGCATACTACCCTACTTGTTTGTAAAACGAAAATTTTTAACTCGAGATTTTTAACTCGAGATTTTTAACTCGAGTATCAAAAAACTGTAAGGAAAAGTTTAAACCTACCATTTTGGCAACTCAATACCACTAAAAAACAGATATTCAGAAACTTGATTTAAATTATTTTTTAAGGAGTGATTTAAATCATTAGAATGGTTTGACAAAATGAATTATCTTTGTTAGTGAGTATTCACTAACTTAAAAATTTAAAAATGAACGGCAAAAATAATATCGCAGTAGGCTTTCTAACAATGGGTCTATTTATGGCTTATGGGTTCTTGTTGATTTATCTAAGAGACTTTGCGCCTGGAAAAGAAGAGTGGATTAATTCCTATAGTTTTGGGAAACATTTTGAAAGCAGGCTAGCTCACGTTCATGGCAATTTATTTGCTTTTTTAAATATTCTTATTGGTTATTTACTTTTACACTTCAGAGATAAAATAAAAAATGTTGCAGCTATTGCTTGGCTATCCCTGGTAGGTATTTTGATGCCACTGGGCATATTGGCAGAAATTTACTTGGGAATGTCACCTATATTTGTTTTGATTGGAGCTTTGGCTATGACAACCTCGGTTGTTTGGCTGGGCATTACTTTTTTTCAATTAAAGTTGAGCGATTCACAAGATTAAATCTATGAACCAAATAGAAAATATATCTGGTAGACAATTGGAAATCATTGAAGCTGCCGGAAAAATCCTCACCGCTTCAGGTGTTGGTGGTTTGACCATCAAGAATTTAGCAAAAGAGATGAACTTTTCTGAAAGCGCTATTTATAGACATTTTCCAAGTAAAGAAGCAATCATCATAGTAATGCTTAATTATTTGGCTCAAAACATGGATGTTCGTTATCACAAAGCGCTCAAGGGCATTGAATCACCAATAGAAAGTTTTACCACTTTATTTCAAAATCAATTTTCATTTTTTAAGTTAAATCCCTACTTTGTAGTAGCTGTATTTTCTGATGGATTGATGGAAGAGAGTCAAGGGATCAATGAAACCATCTTTAAAATAATGACCGTAAAAATGAAACACTTGATGCCAATTGTGTTTGAAGGGCAACAAAAAGAAGTTTTCATAAATACAATTGCTCCTGAGGCCCTCACTCATATCATTATGGGGTCTGTCAGATTACTTATGTTTAAATGGCGCATTGCACATTTTAATTTTGACATCGAAATCGAAGGCAACAATCTGATTCAATCATTATTAAGCATTATTAAAAAATAAGTAAATGAAATCTACAATCACTCCACTACTCCTTTTATTATTAGCGGTTTTTACTTTAAATTGTAAAAATCAAAACAAAGATGAAGCGCATGCAAACCTTCCTACCGCTGCCGTTGAAGAGCCGAATATTCAGACGATCAATTTAAATGATGGCGAAAAATGGGCAGTTAATGAAGAAATGAAACCCTTCATTTCGGATTCAGAAAAAATTCTTAATGAATTTATAGCTAAAAAGTCAAATGATTTTATCTCGTTGGCGGCACAGCTCAAAGAGAAAAATGCTGGCCTCGTCAAAAGTTGTACCATGCAAGGTGCAAGTCATGATGAATTACATAAATGGCTTCATCCACACATGGAATTAATTAAATCTTTGGCAAACGCTAGCGATTTGGAGGCGGCATCCAAAACCATTGACGAATTAAAAGAATCATTCATAACTTACAATCAATTTTTTCAATAACCAAAGAAATGGTAGCGAAGACGCAAAATTGTGCGTCTTGGCAGACATTTGATAATTAGTCATCCTTAAGAGGCTGCTCCATTCCGTATCCAATAATAGAAGGCGGGATAAATCCAGCCCTTACAAGTCGCTCTGACTTGCTCAGTAGTTGGTGTTAATATATCTTCGAGTTAGGAAGGCAGGATAATTTCAGCCTTTATATGTCGCTCTGACTTGCTCAATAGGTGGTGTCAATATTTATTCAAGCTTTGGAAGGTAGGATAAATCCAGTCTTTACAAATCAGACTAGGATTGATACCCTGGCAAAATATTTGGGTCAAGGCGACGCCTCCGGCATTATAGAACCATAGGTTCGAATCATGTATTAACTATGGATTTCAATCCATGGGCCTTTGAGAAGATAACTTGGAGTTCCAGCGGAACGACACATTTAGCTTATGGCAAGATCTCAGGGCGATACTTTGATCGTTCCTATAGTACTCTAAGTATGGTTTTGATTTCCTCCCCATCTGAAATAAACATTAACAGGATTTCTCAGCCCGCCGAAAACTCAAAGAGTTACTTAAAACTGAAAACAGCAAAACTGAAAACTGAAAACTGATCGCTGGCAGCTGAAAACTGAAAACTGACAGCTGATCACTGACGGCTGAAAACTGACCTCTGACTGCTGATAACCGACTTCATCCCAACAAATGCAAGGATTTTACTGTAAAATGCTCATTTTTTACTACCCAAAACCTCCCTGCCCTACCGTTCTTTGAGCTATCCAAATAATATTTCAATAGTATAAGGTTATATAATTTTCATTGATCTCACTAATACATGAGTCAGGCCAAAAAAAAGCCGACTTCTGCAATTAAATTAATTTTCGAAACTACATTAATACATAATACAATATCATGAAACTGACATCCATTCAACAGCAATTTACAAAAGCTTTCAAAATTGGTAGTACCCTATTTCTTACAGCAATTGCTATTTGTTTACTACATTTCGAATCCACAGCTCAGGCAACCTTGAGTATACAAGGAATTCTCAAAAAATCAAATGGTGTTGCGCTCGATGATGGTACATATAAACTTACTTTTAGAATTTATCCAGCTGGCTCACCACCAAGTACTTCAGGTGCTTTATGGACAGAAGAAATTCCAGATGTGGATTTAAATGGTGGAATTTATAGCGTGATATTAGGTAAAATTACTCCACTAGGATTGACATTTAGCGATGTATATGAGCTTGGAGTACAAGTAGAATCTTCACCAGAGATGTCCCCTAGGTTAGAGCTGACCTCTGCACCATATGCATTGGCATTAAGAGGGACAACCAATCAGTTTCCAAGCTCGGGTTTGGTACTTGCTGATAACTTGAGAGTAGCAGAAGGAGTACTAGCAGGAGCGGGAGCACCAGGCTTATCTGGTGTAAACAAAAATGGATATGGCATGATAGGAAATAATGATACTGGAGTTTTCTCAACGGCGTATGGTAAAGTTTCTCTTTTTGCAAGTAATGTTGAGACATTGGAAGCGACACCAAATGGCATCACTATATTTGGTGCTGCTGAAGTAAATGGTCACGTTGGTTCTAATAGTCTAAACTTATATAATAATACTGGAATCAATTATTCAACTTCTCAAGGTAGTTTCCAAAGCTGGAGGCTAGCTGACGTAGATGACCATATTGCAGACGTTGATGGTTGGCAATCGTATAATCAAGAAAATGGTTTTTAGGTTGGACCAGCTCAAACGCATCAAATCCATGTACTTGTTGCCCGTACAGTGTCATCGGAGTTTTTCTGAATCCTTTTTAATGGATCACATAGAAATAATGTAGCTTTAAAGCAATTTAATATTGCTGGCTAACTATACACAAATTAAAGTCAAGTTTAGATATTATTTTATAGACTGATGGGATATTAATCAAGACTACGCATTTGCTGGGTTTCCCTCGAACAGAAATGGAAGTAGTTTTGAATTGGCATGGAGATCATTTTCTAATCAATTTATAAGTACATGGGGAGAGTTAAACACTGGAGCTTTAAGTTTAGAGGCAATGCTAATCTACCTGATATTTTGGCAGTGATTGAAAGGAAGAAGTGCAAAACGTTCCCATTTTGGGTATTTATCGTGCAGCTTAAATGGAGGGTGATCTAGATGAATTATTTGGCGCTGGTCCTTTTGAAGTTTGGGTAAAATAGTCCTTTCTCAAACATGGGAGGCTTATCAAAAATTTATCTGGATTATTTCATTATCACTTCACAATTGATTTAACATGCAAGTCAAATATAAACTTCTTATTCTAGCCATATGCATAAGTCTGTCATCCATTATCTCAGCTCAAGATGTATGTAATCCAACTATTGCTGTAGATACAGGTGCCTATGAAGGTGTAGCGATTTTTAACTATGGCAGCAAATCAAAAATCAAAAATCAAAAATATCAATCCGCTCTTGCGGTTGGGCAAGTGTTCATAGGCTATATGGATAATTCTAGCTTTAATTCCAATGTTGGTTTTTATGGTAGATATCTTTTACCACCTTTTGCTTTGCAAGTAAAAGCTACCCAAGGTGACCTGCTGGACAGAATACAACTTTCATGGGAAATAGATGCACTAGGTCCATCACCCAATGAAGGCTTTAACATCTATAGAGATGGTATTTTCCTATCGACTGTTGGTCCAAACATCAGAAACTACAATGATTTCAACGTTATCG
Organism: Saprospiraceae bacterium; assembly: GCA_016715105.1. Taxonomy (GTDB): domain Bacteria; phylum Bacteroidota; class Bacteroidia; order Chitinophagales; family Saprospiraceae; genus JADKBO01. The sequence continues at coordinate 180,884 of JADKBO010000012.1, forward strand.
CTGGTGTTGCATATACTTATTCAGTTAGAGGGCTTAATGCTTATGGTGAAGGTGCTGAGAGTTATGCACTGGGATTTCAAGTACCCAATGGTGTGGTAACGGGTTGGATCAGAACTCAAAGTGGCAGTCCTGTGCCCGATGCAATTGTGACATTGATGCCTATGCAGGGTTTTTCTGCTAAGTTTGGTGGTCAAGATAAAGCAACTGCTGCTGTTGAAGGAGATAGTACATTTATACCAACAAATCATGATTGGTCCATGTCTTTTTGGATCAAAACTGACAGTGCAACTGCCAATGCTGGAGTGATCAGTGTGGGCGAAATTCTTTTGTACGTCAGAGCAAAAAACAGTGCTTCAGGAAATGAAGGCATTGAAGTTGCCAACTTGCCAAGTGGCCAGGCTTTTTTATCTGCGGAATTTGAAGACACCATTCAAAACTCCTGGAATCATGTCACTCTGACATTTGAGGACGCCACTGGATTGATGAAACTTTATATCAATGGCATGCTCATCAATCAAGCCCCTTTCAATGATAATCCTACACTTGGAGAAGGTATCACTACGGAAACTTTTTTTAAGGTAGGTAATAACGGTAATTCCGGTGAATGGGCCGGCAAGCTTGATGAATTGAGAATTTATAATATTTTATTGGGAGAACTGGATCTTCCAGAAATCATCCATGGAACCGCTTCTTCACAGACCAAGGGACTTACCTATTACTGGAAAATGGATGAAGAATTGGGAGATAAATCCTATGACCTCAAAAACAGGATCAAACTTTTCTTTTGTGGAGCGACATTTGATGCAGATAGACCACCAGTAAGGACAGCAGGTAAAACCAATGAAGAAGGATATTATCGGATTGAATCAGCCTCCTATGGCACGGGTACTACTTTTTTAGCAGAACCCTCAAAGAATTTTTATTTGCACAAATCTGTGAAATTCAACAGATCACAAAGCAGCCATATTTCAATTCCTGATTTTCCAATTCCTCGCAAATCTACGATAGAACTCTGGGTCAACAATGCTGGTTCAACGGGCATTCAAACCATTGTGAGCAAAAAATCTACAAGTAATGATTTTAAAGTTTTTCTGGAACCAGCTGGCATCAATCAAACGCTGAAAGTAACACTCAATGGAACCACACATGCCTTTGGTTTACTAGGCAATGGATTTCAGCATCTTGCCATCACTATTGACAGTACCACCAATGGTGTGCAAGTATTTAAAAATGGCATTTCGGTTGGTTCGCAGACCTTCAGTGGCAATTTAGGAAATCTTTCAAATGAAGATAACCCTTGGCTATTAGGCGCATATGATAATGGCTTGGGCCTTGTGGATTATTACAATGGTCTCATTGATGAATTTGCCATCTACGACACCATAGTTTCACCTACATTGATCAACGATCATTATCTCAATACCCGAGATATGCAGGAAAAAGGATTGTATATTTATTTCCCGATGGACGAAGGTGCAGGAGATGTCATCTCCAATGTTGGATCTTACTTTCTTTCCAACGGAACTTTGATCAACAGTGAATGGACGTCTTTTGCTGCGAATCAAATAGAAGAACCTCATATTTTCAGCCCTAAAACGAGACAGGTAACGCTCAACCCAAGTGTGACTTCCGTAGATCAAGTAGACTTCACAGACAGGTCAACCATCGCAGTTTCGGGCTTTGTGAGATATAAAGATACCGATTGTTTTGCACCCAATATTGAAATCCTAGTAAACAATAAACCATTCAGCCCAAGGATATTTACCGATTCTTTAGGCAAATTTTTAGTTGACTTTGACCCTGGTTTTACAGGAGAGTTAACACCTGTTTTTGAAGATCATACCTTTCTTCCTGCAAAATGGAAAGTCACCAACGTCAACACACCCATTGCAGGGCTATTGTTTACAGACCAAAAACAAAGAACACTCTCTGGACAAGTTGCCGGCAATAACATTTGCAAAAAATCAATCATTGAGTCCGACGAAACTGTCAGGGTAAAAGTTGCATCTGTCGATGGCTGTTTTGAACGATTGATCGAAATCGAAGAGCAGGACGGTAAATTTATCATTCCTAATCTTCCACCACTCCAAAAAATGACCGTGACCGTCACACACCCCAACCCCATTTATAAGAAAAAATTGGATGATCTTGGAGGTGCTACCGTTGATTTAACCACTAAAGATGATACTTTAGAATTTATAGTTTTTGTAGAACCACAAATTGAAATAGTAAGCGGTTTGGAGCCCTTCTCACCTACTTGTCCTGAACTTATATTGGACCAGTATGAAAGGAAAGAACTTGGTATAAAATTAAAAGAACAATATGTGGAAACAAGTGAAGATGATGGCGTTTGTTACATCGATACCGCCAAAATTCGCATCATCAATGGTTTTGCTGATGAAACCAAAGATACGACTTTGAGCAATGGATTTCTATTATACAAATATATTGTGGGAAGGCCAAACCCATCACCACCCTACCTCAAAACGCTGCAGATAATCAGCACTACTTTACAGGACAACACTGGGCAAATAACAGCGCAAGCTTTGGTGACAGGTATTTTTAATAAACTCCCAGCATTTACTACCCAATTACCAGAAACGCCTACAATGGTCTTACACGATCCTCCAGGTGATGGTAGTTATGCTTTTATAGAAAAAGGACAAAAAATATGTCAAACGGTGAGTATTAGCTCTGAATTTGAAGGCGGACAAAGTTTGAAAATTGCCTTTGACTTTGGAATCGAATCGGCTATAACCGCATTTTTCGGAATTCCGGAACTTACGGTTGAAACTGAAATTGGACCTACTTTCACCTTAGAGACCAACATTAAAAAAGCATCTGAAAGTTCACTAGAATATTGTAATACATTAAATCAGAAACTTTCTACAAGTGATGAAGATTTGGTGGTTGGAGTTGCAGGTGGTGACGTATTCATGGGTGGAGGACTAAACATCAACTTTAGTCTGGCCGATGTTGTATATTTTGACACCACAATTTGTACTGCTTTTGATACGGTAACCGCTGTTGTTCAGCCTGGAAAATATGGCACCACGTTTTTATATTCAGAATTTCAAATTAGGAATTCTGTAATTCCTAACCTCAGCAGACTGCTTGGTTTAGCTACTGACACAGCTGAAATAACTATATTTAATAATTCTATTGCTCGTTGGAATAAAATTTTGAGCGATAATGATCTCAAAAAAGTTGAGAGCAAAGTACTAAAAAACATCAGTTTTGACGCTGGTGCCTCTTATGAATATACTGAAACTATAGATTCCACCTCATCTGCAGGAAGCAGTAGTGGTGGAAGCATTAAAGCTGATCAAGAATTTAAAACTTCTGTTAAAGTACAAGGCATTGGACCATCCATAGAATCAAAATCTCTATTTCTGATGTAACTTCAAAATCCACAAGCAACTCCAATGCAAATGGAATCACCACTGGTTATGTCTTTAAAGATAATGATCCATTAGATGCCTTTTCGGTTGACGTATCCATTGATAGCGTTTACAAAACGCCAATTTTTAAAATAAAAGCAGGTCAAAGTAGTTGTCCTTGGGAACCGGGAACTGCCAATCGGGAACACCCCAATCTTCAAATAGCTGAAGGTTCTCAATTCACTCAGGTAGATGTACCAGCAAATAACCAGGCAGTCTTTCAGCTCAATCTTGGGAACCTCAGTGCTACCAACGAAGACTGGACTTATGGATTTACTTCCATTGCAGCCAATAATCCTCATGGGGCCATCATAAAGCTCAATGGACAACCACTCAATTATTCACAAAAATTCATTGTACCTTATGGTACCTCGCAATTGGTTACCCTGACAGTAGAAAAAGGTCCGACAGAATATAAATATGATAGTTTGCTGGTAGCGATGTATTCAGAATGTGAATATGAAAGAAACCTTGCACTTTCTTTGCCTTTGCAAGGAGATGAAAAGTTCTTTTCTCCAGTTTACTTGAGTGCTTACTTTATTCGCCCTTGCAGTGAAGTGGTCATCAATTCACCGGAGCAAAATTGGGTAGTTTTTCCGAATGCTTTGAGTGGCGATACCATACCAATTACTGTTTCTGGATACAATCAAGACCCCAATTTCAAATTGATCCGGATGCAATATAGACGAAGTAATGGTGACGGCAGTTGGATCAATATACCGGGGGTTTCTGAAAAATACAATCCGCATTGGTCAGGCAGAGATAGTATACCATTTGCATATGACACACTAGATAAGCGAAATTATGACATTTTTGATTTTAATACTGCTAGCTTCCTAGATGGCGAATATGAAATAAGAGCATTGACAGAATGTTCGGGTGATGCTTTTGATAAACCTGGATATTCTCAAATCATCAAAGGAAAAATTGACCGTCAAGCACCGGAACTTGTAGGTTTACCACAACCTTCAGACGGGGTTTTCCATGTTGGAGACGAAATATCATTTACATTTAATCAAGAAATAAATTGCAAAAGACTGATTCCGGGAGATATAACGCAACCCAACAACGTAGCTTTATATAATTCAGAAACTGGGGGTTTCATACATGCGGCAGTAACTTGTGTTGACAATAAAATTGTGATCGATCCAATTTTTGAAAATAAGATTTACGAAAACAAAATCATGAGGGCCGAACTCCATAATATCCAAGATTTGACGGGCAATATTTTGGTTGGGGAACAATGGGAATTCTACGTAGACAGAAATGAATTGGCGTGGCTTACAGACAGCATTGAAGTGGTTAAATTTGTAGATGAAACCAAAACAATTTCTGCAAAAATTCACAATCGCGGCGGTTATCCAGTGCCTTTCTCCATCATCAATGTACCAGAATGGTTACACGTATTCCCAAATAAAGGAACCCTTGTAGCAAATGAAATTGAAGAAATCCAATTTACTGTAAAAAATGATTTGGATTTGGGTGAAATTGCAAATAATATCATCTTGCGGACAGAAACTGGCGTCAATCCATTTTTCATGGGCGGTGATGAGCCATTGAATGTCAAGGCAAGAAACCTTTGCAGACCAGAAACATGGGTGCTCAATCACGACGGATTCAACACTGCGGATTATAGTTTCTCTATGAATTTCGTAGTGCAATTGGATATTGAAGGTGTGATGTCAGTGGATGAAAATGACATTGTTGGAGCCTACGTAGATGGCCAACTCCGAGGTATTGCAAAAATAGAATACCAGCCAACGCTCAATAAATATCTTGCTTTCCTCACTGTGTACAGCGATAGCTTAGCCAATGAGCAGATCAAATTCCAGATTTGGGACGCATCTGATTGTAAGTTGTATGCCTATGCGGTGGAGACATTTCCGTTTTTGCCAGATGACATAAAAGGAACTGTTTCAAATTGCATTGTGCTTCATACCAACACAACACTGTTGCGAAAAATATTTATTCACGAGGGTTGGAACTGGATATCTATGAACCTCAATTTGCAACCCAATAACATCAATGCGGGTCTAGCATCATTGAGTAGTCCTACAGGTGCATTAATCAAAAATCAAACCGTGTTTAGTGGTTATTCAGATACCACCTCCTCTTGGTTGGGAACACTTACTGCTTTAGTTCCTACGAGTTTGTACCAATACCATTCACTTTCAAAAGATTCTATTTCTGTAGTTGGCCTTTATGTAGACCCTACAGCAACGCATATGCCAGTGGATACTGGATGGAACTGGATTGGATACCTGCCTACACAAGCGTTATCGGTTGATGATGCATTGACAACTATTCCTGCAACTACTGGTGACATCATCAAAAGTCAATTGCAATTTGCACAGTTCCTAAGCGGCGTGGGCTGGATAGGTAATCTCAAATCTTTGAATGCTCCAAATGGATACTTGTTGAAGTTACAAAATGCAGCTACTCTGACCTATCCTGATCCACTTGACTTTAGAGGTAGAAATGAAACTTCCAAAAGGAATTTGATTGAAACCAATCTTACTGGTTTGACAGATGTAGTAAGTACCTCTCCAGAAAACATGCCTTTTGCCAAATGGGAAGTAGACCCCAAAAAGTTTGAGCATAATATGAATGTCATCGCCGTTGTTGTGGAAAACAATGGCACTAAAAACAGGCTCCAAGATGGAGACGAGGTCGCGGCATTTGTAAATGGCGAAGTAAGAGGCAGTGGCAAAGCACTCCACATCCCAGCTCTGAATGCTTACATGATATTCATGACTGTTTATTCCAATGTGGATGGCGAAAAATTGTCCTTCAAATATTTTGATGCTTCTTTGAATATGGAAATGGATGTCGTTGAACAAATGGACTTTAAAATCAACAGCATCGTTGGCAAAGTGGATCGACCTCAAGAATTACACTTGAATGAAACTACCTCATCAAAGGATTTTGACGCAGATAGGAACATAGAATTATATCCAAACCCATTCACCAATCAGCTTCAAATTCATTACACTGCAGCCAAATCCGAGGATATATTATTGTCTATAAAAGATGTCCACGGCAAAACAGTTGACAACAGGTATTTGAAAGCTAAATCGGGATTGAATAATTATGACTGGCAACCAGTAAGAACATTGACTGGAGGAGTTTATTTCATTTCAATTGCAAGCAAGGATGGTACATATAGTCAAAAGGTATTGTATTTAAAATAGAAACAAACTACTGATTTTGAATATGATGACTTTTATATTACCAGGAATACAGCAACTATAATGATATCAATAAATATCGCATCAACTTATAACATGGAGCGCTCGATTTTTCGAGCCTTCATGTTATTTGTTGCCTTTACAGTAGTATTGTCTTCGAATGTTTATTCGCAAAATCCAAATTGGACAGCACCGATTGGATCAAATTTTCAATTTTCAGCGAATGTCATTGCCGTTGTGCATTTATCAGATGTTAGGTCTAATAATGCTGAAGATGTTATAGCTGTATTTGACAATGAATCTATAAGAGGCAAAGGAAGTGCAGTTGCATTGGGTAATGGCCAAGTATTACATTTCCTTACTGTCTATTCCAATCAAGCATCAGATACTTTTGCGCTAAAGGTCTATCATAAAGGAACAGACCAAGTTTACGAAGTGCTGCAGCCATTTATTTTTCTATCACAAAATATTGTTGGAAGAGTGGATAATCCTGCGGTCATCAATATTTATCCCGATAATACCGCCCCTTTTTATTTACGCCCTGTATTACCTCAAACACAGTTGCAAGGATTTGCTTTTGATACGATTGAAATGCTCAATTATCTTGTGAATCCCAATAACTTAGCCATAGAATGGTCATTCAATCCCAATACAAATTTGAATGTCGTATTTATTGGTAGCAAATTGCATGTGATGGGCGTGAACGGATTTACAGGTCAAACTGGCTTAACTGTTAGGGTTTCGCAACCTAGTTTTTTCAATCGCGAAAAAAGGTATTTGGATACTGATAGATCTGGCCATATTCCGCCAGCAGAAACGACTATTTTATTTAATGTGACGCCCGTTTATGATGCACCACTTTGGCAACCTACAATACCAAGTCAGGGCATCATCACGGGATCACAGTTTGATTCAATCCCTTTACACGACTTTGAGAATCAATTTGATGGACCAGCCATCCTGTACGATTATGTGCCGGTAATCGAGGAAACCATTCCAAATGAAGCAATTCCAAATTGGCAGGTCACTCAGAGTTTTGGTACAACCATGACTGTAATCGGCCAGCTGGAGTATACGTCAAAATATCAATTCCATCACGAAGATGATGTCCTTGCCGCCTTTGTCGGAAATGAAATAAGAGGAATAGCTACCAGAAATGTGGAAAATGGTTTGTTTTATCTTTCCATTGGCGGATCACCAACCTTAAATGATACCATTGATTTGAAATTATACAGTGGAGCAATGAAAAGGGTGCTGGACTTAGACAGTGCGTTGGTATTCAAACCATTTGAGAGAATTGGTACAGCTCAATTGCCAAAAATATTTGAATTCGCTCCGATTGTGCCAAATGTACCCACATCAACTGTTAACAATGGCATTTACACCATGCCTGTAAATATCATAAAACCAATGTTTATAGGGTCAGTAAGTTTTAATTTTATTGCTCTTGATCCTGCATACCCTCAATTCTTGAAAGACGAAACAATTGCTACTTTTTGTATTGCCGCTGATTCAGCAGGCTTATCCATTTATTACCAAGATGCAGATGGTGACGGACTAGGCAATCCACTTGTCAGCATTTATAATTGTAAACAACCTGCAGGATATGTAACCAATGATGATGATTGTGATGATAATCCTTCCGGTACTTCGACTATTTCAATCAATGTTTTGGAAAATTCTGGTATAGCCAATGACGGGGTAATTTGTGAGGCTGCCATGGTAACTTTGAGTGTGAATCAATCTGCAGTTTCATACCAGTGGAGCTCAGGTCAAACGACTCAAAGTATTGAAGTTAACCCAACTGAAACAACCATTTACACAGTCAGTGTTACCTATCTTTCTGGATGCACCGACGTGATTTCAGATACCATTGGATTAGAAGGAAAAGTGGTGAAAAATAGCGCTAACGATGGTTTCAATTCATTGCGAAGTGTGCTGGGTTGTATCAATGAAAATGATACCATCACTTACGATCTTCCAGTGACACAAAGTACATTGCTCACAGATGCACTAAATATCAATAAAAATGTCACGATCTTGGGTACAATACCAATAAGACCTCATATATTTATCAATTTTAATACAACGCTGAATGGTATAATTATAGGAGCCAATAAAAAACTCATTATCAATAATGTTGACATAGGAGCAATTGGGCATTCCAACCAAGCGACATTGTCAGGTTCAGGCACATTAGAAATATACGGTATTACAAATATTACAAGCCCTTAAGTTTAAACTTGATAAACTTATGATTGTAAAGCAATTATTGACCAAAACGAACTGCATTTTGCAAACCAACATAAAGATATTTATCCTGCTATTACCATTACTTTTTGGAATGGTTAATGGAAATGCACAAGCTCACCTCATCAAAGGAGAATCAATATACGATTTACCTCCTTTGGAACCACCGGGCATAAAATCTCAACCAGATAGATCAACATCAGGTGTTCCAACATCAAGATCTGTCATGATGGGACCCATTTTATATGATCAAAGTGAATTGATCAATTTCGCAGGACAAGGAGCAATGGGAGCCGATGTCAGCGCTACAACAGGACAACTATTTGGTGTTTTTAATGACATCAATTCAAACTTAATATTGGCAGATGAATTCACGGTACCACCTGGAGAATTATGGATCGTAGATTCCATCATCGTTTTTCATTATCAAACTGGAAGCACGCTTTCCTCTCCTATAAATGATATTCGATTGCAAGTACGGCAAGGAAGTGTGCCAGGTAGTGGATCCGTCGTTTTTGGCGACCTTTCTACCAACAGATTAGCAAATTCTTATTTTTCTGGCATCTATAGGACTCGGCCAATTGATTTGGTCAATGTGGAGCGACCAATCATGCGATCTAGGGTAAATACCAATGTTTTATCTTTATCAAGTGGCACTTATGTAGTTGAATATTTAGCTGGAGGAACACTAGCGAGCGGCCCTTCGAGTCCATTGAGGACAACTTCTACTACTCATATTCCTACAGGCAATGCTTTTCAATTCAACATGACTTGGAATAATATTTTTGAATTGGATGCAAATGGCAATGACCCACAACCCAAAGGCACTGTCTTTATGGTTTATGGTGTAAATTGTACACCGCCCGATGCTACATTTACCGCTAGTGCCTCTACTTGTACAGGAAACGTAGAAAATAATAACGGGACCATTGCCATTACCACACAAAGTAATGTTACACATTTTGGAATTAGCTCGCCAGGTGCTATGAGTTACAACGGCCCAACAACCATAGGCGCAGCCACTGTCATTCCTGTTAATGGAACAAACGTTGTTACTGGAGTCCAACATGCTGGATCAAGTTACATCATCCGTTTGTTCAATGGCTTGGATGGATGTTTTACAGATGTCAACGTGAATGTTCCGTCTGGTCCTGTATGTCCAATGACCAGTACTTTTGATCTGGCTTTGACAAAAACCATTGCAAACATTTCAAATCCGGCGGTAATTGGCGATATGGTGACCTACAATATAACCATAATAAATGAGGGTACTTTGGATGCATCGAATGTCATCATCAGTGATTTTATTCCAACAGGATTAAGCTTAGCCGATCCAAACTGGACAGCTGTAGGTAATACGGCAACTTTGAATAGTCCGATAGCGCTGATTCCTGCAATGTCACAAACCACCTTAAACATCAGTTTTGTAATCAATAATATGGCTTCGGGTTTGATTACCAATACTGCTGAAATTATCCAGGCCTCTGGAGGTACAGATGACGATTCTACCCCAGGCAATGGCACGGCTGCCACAAATGAAGATGACTTTGGCTCTGCAGCATTCACCGTTTGCATTCTACCAACTTTGATCGTGAAAAATGACACCGTTTGCAGAGGCAGTGATGTTGATCTCGGCACTTTGGTTGTTTCAAACAATGGAGATGATTTGGATTACTATTTGTCAAATGCAGATGCATTGAGCAATACCAATGCAATTCCCACACCGTCTGTAGTTGTAAATTCAGCGACCAATTATTTCATCAAGAGTTCGTTTGCTCCGGTCTTGGCCAACTGTGGAAATATTCAAAAAGTAACTGTATTCCTTAAATCTGCAAACTGTGTTGGCATTTCTGTATCAGGTCCATAAGTTTCTAATTTAAAACAACTAAGATTTAGTACTCTTTTGAATGGTTTGAATCAAATGAACGATTCAAATGAAAATTTTAGGAATTTTGCCTAGCAGTCATTTTTAATACTAATTTCGTGTAAAGCATACGGGTAATCTAAGCGGTGCAAAAACATATGGAAGAACTTTTCCTCTATTTTGGTCAATTTTATAAAATCACAGATCTTGATGAGCAAGAAATTGATAAAATTTCTAAAATCATTTTAATTGGAAAGAATGAGCTACTCCAACCTATTGGACACACTTGTAAGACCATCTATTTTTTAAAATCTGGAATTGCGCGTATATATTATTACAAGGATGGCAATGACATTACCGAAAGTTTTGCTTTTGAAAATAATTTAATTGCTAGAGTCGAAAGTTTATTTACCGGAAGACCCTCACAAAAAGCTATACAAATCATTGAAGATGCTGAAATAATTGCAATCAATGCAACCCAACTTTTCAAATTATATGATTCCAATCGAAATATTGAAAGACTTTTTAGACTAATATTTGAAAAAGCTTATGTCGATACTGTAAATAGAATAGAAAGTATTCAGTTTCATACTGCAGAAGAAAGGTACAATCACCTTTTACACGAAACAGACTATTTGCAAAAAATTCCTTTAAAACACATTGCTTCCTTCCTGGGAATCACACAGGTTTCATTAAGCAGAATAAGAGCTTCCTTGAAATAATTATTTATCATATGTTAAAGGATTCCCCATTTCACAGCGCCACCTTTGCGTTATAATTTTAATAAATAAAGTAATGACGCAAGTGAAACAAATCAATTGGAAAACTTTGGCCAATTGGATAGATGAAAAAAAATCTATTACCATTCTTGACATCAGACCTCAAAATGAGAGAGATGAGTGGTTCATTCCTGAAAGCCAATATCACAACGCCTATGAAAAATTAAAAACGGGTAATTTGGATGCTCTGAATGACTTTGAATTTGATCAAGGAACTCCCATAATTACGATCTGTGCAAAAGGAAGATTGAGTCTATTTGCCGCAGAAATATTGTCCAATAAAGGGGCAGAAGCTTATTCTTTGGAAGGAGGCATGAATGCATGGAATTCAGCCTACGATACGCAAGAAATAGTTTTTGATCAATTCAAAATCATTCAAGTGCGGCGTATTGCAAAAGGTTGTCTTTCATATGTCATTGGTTCAGGTAAAGAAGCGATAGTTGTGGATAGTTCATTAGATCCAATTATATATAAAGAAATTGCAGAGCATGAAAACTGGGCTATAAAATTTGTAACCGACACCCATATTCATGCAGATTATGTTTCTAGAACGCTAGAGCTATCAAATGAAACTAGTGCAATACACCTGTTTAATTCAACTGAAAAAGTATCCTACCCTTTCACCGCTATTCATGAAAATGAAATCATTAAACTTGGCAATATTGATATCAAGGTATTATTTACACCTGGGCATACCTTTGAAAGTACATCATATATAATTGACAATAAAGCAATTTTGACGGGAGATACTCTTTTCATTGATGGCATTGGCCGACCAGACCTTAAAGCAGAAAATGATCAAGTTCATCAAAAATCAAAGTTGATTTACCAATCATTACAGAAAATAATGAAACTTGAAGGTGAAATCTTGGTTATGCCTGCACACACTTCCAAACCTATTTCTATTGGAGAACCCTCTATTACAGAAAAATTAAAACATTTAAAAGAAAATATACCGGCTTTAGTACTCGGAGAATCAGCATTTATTGAAACGCTCATTTCAAAGCTTCCGCAAACGCCGCCCAATTATCTTATTATCTCAGAAATAAATAAAACAGGCAATTATGAAGGCTACTCCCTTACCGAATTAGAAGCAGGGGCAAATCGTTGCGGAATTTCTTAAATAATGACATGGAAAAGAAATTAGGTCTGAAAGAAAACTGGCAACAATTTACCCTATTGGTTGTCATCAATGCTTTTGTGGGCGGCATGATCGGCTTAGAAAGGAATATTTTACCACAACTTGCAGAATTGGAATTTGGATTGGCTTCCAAAACTGCCATCTTCTCATTTATTATAGCTTTTGGCATAACAAAGGCACTTTGCAATTACTTCACCGGAAAACTAGCAAATAGTATTGGCAGAAAAAGACTGATGATCATCGGTTGGTTATTTGCAATTCCCATACCATTCATCCTCATTTTTGCTGACCACTGGAATTGGATAATTTTTGCCAATATACTTTTGGGGTTGAATCAAGGATTTACCTGGAGCATGGCAGTCATCATGAAAATTGATTTGGTTGGCAGTAAAAATAGGGGCTTGGCAGTAGGTATTAACGAATTCGCTGGATATTTATCAGTAGGCATAGTTGCCTTCTTAACTGGTTATATTGCAAATAGTTATGGCATACGACCATATCCATTTTATTTAGGAATTCTGTTTTCATTTGCTGGGCTTATACTTTCCATCCTTTTTCTAAAAGACACCAAAGGACACATCGACAAAGAAAGTGCTCAAAGCAATATTCCACTCTTAGGAAACATTTTCATTCAAACTTCTTTCAAACATAAATCATTAAGTGGGATCACACAAGCAGGATTAGTAAACAATTTAAATGATGGCATGACGTGGGGCCTGCTTCCTTTATTATTGCTTTCTAAAAACTTTAGTGCTTCGCAAATTGGTTTATTGACTGCAATCTATCCTACTGTTTGGGGATTGAGTCAACTTTATACGGGCAAACTTTCGGACATCTATTCTAAAAAAATGTTACTTTTCTGGGGAATGCTTTTGCAGGCAATAGGTATTTCTCTATTAGTATTAGCAACTGCAGCCTTTCATTTTATACTGCTAGGAGTGGCTTTGGGCTTTGGCACTGCCTTGGTATATCCAACTTTTATAAATGCTATATCAGACTATACACATCCGATACAAAGAGCAGAAAGCCTGGGAACTTTTAGGCTCTGGAGAGATTTGGGATATGCCGTCGGTGCTATTCTCACAGGCATAATTGCGGACAGTTTTGGTATTGACACTTCCATTATCGCAATAGGAATGATAACAATGTTATCAGCGATTATTATATTATTCAGAGTCCAAGACGTAAAAATTGCTTGAAAAGGCGGCTGAATCGCATGCTGCATTCAACCAAAAATGGAGATTAAACGTTGGAATAACTGCAATGTAAAAAAAATATCACTTGTCACCCAACTACTTTGATATTTTGGTGTTCCAAGCAAAGCAACTAACAATTTCAGCAATTTCAAATTAAAAAAAATCTATGACAGAGGCCATCATTCCTTTGATCTCCCTCATTGCCCTGGAAGTAATTCTCGGCATTGACAACATCATCTTCATTTCCATTTTGGCAGATAAACTGCCAGAAAATCAGAGAAATAAACTCCGAATTTGGGGAATATCATTGGCTATGGTGATGAGACTGATTTTATTAGCCTTCATTGCGTGGATTTTGAGATTGGACCAGACTTTATTTACACTTTTCGATATCGAATTTACAGGCAAAGGTCTGATTTTGATTCTTGGAGGACTGTTTCTGATTTATAAAAGTACGAAGGAAATATACCACAAAACCGAAGTCATGGACGATGAATCCCCTCAAGTTCCAAAGCAAAGCAGCTTCAGAAGATTACTATCTGAAGTAATTATTTTGGATTTGGTATTTTCGGTCGACTCCATCATCACAGCAGTAGGAATGGTTCAGGAGCTTTGGGTCATGTATACGGCAGTGATCGTTACAGTAATCATCATGTTAGTCGCATCAAAACCCATCAGTGAATTCATCAGAAAACACCCTTCATTCAAAATTCTGGCTTTGTGTTTTTTAATGATGATCGGTGTTTCTTTGATTGCTGAAGGTTTCCATTTTGAAATTCCAAAAGGTTATATTTATTTCTCTATGGCTTTTGCCTTTTTGGTAGATGTCATACAAATGAAGACGGTGAAAAACAATGTTTAAGTATTTACTTGGACTCATGGTTTTGTTTCCAATCTTGGTCAAAGGACAGTCTTTTGACCTTGGCAGCTGGAACATTTTGAATGTAAAATACAACTACAATGATCGCTGGAGTGCCTTCGGAGAATTGCAATTGCGTTCATTGAAATTTTATGACAATTTTCATTACCACGAAAATAAAGGTGGACTTACATACAAACTTCATAAAAATGTGACTTTGAGCTTGGGTGCTGGATCCTATCAAACCTACAGAGAAGGTGGCGATTTTGTATTACCAAAAAACAACGATGAATTCAGATTGTGGCCTCAATTGGTCGTTACTCAATCCATTGGAATTTTGAAAGTAGAACAACGCTACAGAACAGAATCCAGATTCACCAGTTTCGGTTATAGAAACAGATTTAGGTCCAGAATAGGCGTGTCCTTGCCTTTAGGGAAAGAGGTAAATGGTTTTTCCCCTTACCACATCAATGCCAGCAACGAATTATTCTTTACAGACCGAGAACCTTATTTTGAGCGCAATCGTATTCAATTGGTTTTCAATTATAAAATTACCAAAAATTCAACTGTTCAAATCGGCTACTTACATCAGTTTGATTATCGGATCAATGATGAGACTGGAAATGACTTCTTAGTTGTAGGTTTTTATCATGAATTATTTAGGAGATGGGATAAGGAACCAGCCCAGAATAATGAGTTGATTGACAATTGACAATGGTGAATAGTGAATGGTGAATGGTGAATGGTGAATGGTTAATAGTTAATGGGTAATTAAAAAAAATGTCTATTGCTAAATTGCCTTATTGCCCATTGCCAAATTGCGGTCGCAGACCAATTGCCTATTGCCAAATTGCGGTCGCAGTTTACTGCAAAGGTTTTCCTATTGCCAAATTGCCTTATTACCTTATTGCGGTCACAGACCAATTCCCTAACTTGTACATGCTTAATGCAAGAGATTGCCTATTGCCTTATTGCCCATTGCCAAATTGCCTTATTGCCTTATTGCTAAATTGCGGTCGCAGACCAATTGCCAAATTGCCAAATTGCGGTCGCAGACCAATTGCCTTATTGCTAAAATGCGGTCGTAGACCAATTGCCTATTGGTGAATGAAATGTTTTTCTAAATTTGTACTCATGACATTGCTAGAAAAATTAAAAACTGCTCCAGAACCATCCTTTCACATCCTGGAAGAAGCCAAAAGCAAAAGGATGGGAGGTGTTGCAACCCTCTATATCCCTTCTGTAGCTGATGTGGCAGAAGTAATAAAAGCGATTCCAAAGGGAGAAACAAAAACTATAGAAGATTTACGTAAGGATTTGGCTAAGATCAAAAATGCTGAAACAGCTTGTCCGGCAAAAACCATCAAATATTGGAAATGGATGGCTAACTTAGCTGAGGAAGAAAAAATGGAAAATTCGATGTATGACATTCCTTGGTGGCGAGTTTTAAAAGATGGCAAACCTAGCAGGCATATGCCAGGCGGCATTGAAAATCATAAACTTATGCTCAGAAATGAGTCTCCTGGGATATGATATAATCAAGCTGTTATTCTTCTTATTCATCTGAAAAAGCATACACTTATAGAGTTAATAAGAGAAAATTGACTATGTAAAATTCCTAGATTAAATTTTATCTTGCAGCATATTTAAGCTTGCTATATGACAAAATACAAAGACCAAATATTCAAATATCTTGTTGAAATATTGGTAGTTACCATTGGGATTTTAATCGCCTTTGCACTTGACAATTGGAATCAAAATCGAAACAAAAAACAACAAGAGTACGAAATACTCAATCAAATAAATGAAGATTTAAAAGTCGTGCTCCAAGATTTAAAGAATGACTTTATCATCCATAAAATAGCGTTGAAGAGTCATGCCAGAATAGACAGCATGACAAAGTACAACATTCCCTATAACGAAGAAATGACATTTGATTTTTATTGGGTCAAAGAAGATGAATTCATCTTTCCCAATAAAACAGGTTTTGAAATGTTGGAGTCATTCGGTACAAACTTAATTTCAAATTTAGAATTAAGAAATTCCATTTCTTATGTTTATAATCACGACTTCCCAAGGATTACAAAAGGAAATAATTTATATCCAGACATTCATGAATTCTTGACTCCCTACTACCAGCTTAATTTCAAAACCAATACAAATCCAGCATTAGCGTATAAACTCACATTGGAAGATAATTATACCATCAATTACCCTAGGGAAATTAAAACAGGAGAAATTTCTGATATGGAATTTATAGGTTTCAGTCCAATCAATTATAATAACATTATAATTGATGATGAATTTAAATTTTTAATTTCGGAAGCAAAAAAATATCGCCTTTACAAATACAAGATGTATAAAAATACCATCCAACACGTTGAAGAAATATTAGTGATGCTGGATAATTATTTAAAAACATCTGATTTTTAGAAAAAAGCTTTCATGAGCATTCTATTATACAAACCTGACCAAGTTTTCCAGACATTTTTAAATGTTCCAGGGGTTTACCTTTATGATCCAAATAACGAGATAGGTATTTTTGATAAAATTGTTTTTGGTAAATATTGGCACTTGAGTAGTATGCTCAGCATCCTAGATAAAGATTTTCTTAGCGCTCAACAAAATTTGAATTTTGAGGAAGAAGCGGAGTTTTTGATGACGCCAGAATTGGCCAACTTTTTACAATTGCCCAATAGTTTCGTCTTATTTTATAATGAATATGAAACAGCAGACTTTATTACGAAGGTTGATTTACTCCAAGAATTTATAAATCAATTTTTTAATTTACCTCCAGGAAAAATACTGTTCTCAACTTCCGATTATTGGAATCACCAAACACTTTTTAATGATCTTGTTTTATCCTATGATTGGGTAAACCTCCGAGAAAAAAGGAACTTCAATCGCAAAAACATGGTGAATTTCCATGGTAAAAAGAAATATCGGATGCTTTCTTTAAATAGAAGATCAAATTGGGAGCGTTATAGATATTGTGCTTATTTAAATGAAAACTTTCCTGAAACAACCCAATTTACGTTTTTAAGTATTGGCATGCAACCCATTGATAACAAACATCTTACAGCGGGACAAATGGAAACTTTCAATAAAATATTGCCGCGCCAAATTGATGGTTATGATCCACAATGGGATAACTTGGAAGGTTTATTAGAAACCATTGAGCAATCTTACTTTTTAGTGATTTTCGAAACAAATGCTGAAGACATAAAATCAGCAGTGCAGCAGGTAAGTGAAAAATCCTACAAGGGCATCAAAACAGGAAAACCTTTTATTATTTTCACTACAAAAGGTGGCATTTTAGATCACTTGAAGAGCCTTGGATTTAAAACTTTTGCCCCTTTTATTTCGGAGGAATACGACAATCCGCTTTTGTCTTACAATGATCGATATAACCATCTACTAGAAGAAACTAAAAGATTGTGTAGCATGCCAGAATCTGAACTGATGGAATTGTACAATCAATTGGAGGGTATTACGATTCATAATTTGGAGAACCTGCAATCAAGAGATAATATCCCCAATATTTTCTCCACTATGATGGGAGAGCAGTAGCGAATAGCTGACTTTAAAATAATTGTAAGTTTAAAAAGAGCCATCGGCTCGACACATGTATTAACCCAGGATTTCAATCCTGGGGACCTAAAACAATCCTAGTCATGGAGTTCCATAGGAACGATCCATATAACACACGAAGAGCTGTCCACAAACAGACATTCGCCATTCTCATGGAATTCTTTCGCCTACTAATGGGCTGTGCACACAGTCCAATTAATTCAAACCTTAAATTATTTGCTTCCAACAGAACCAAAAAACAAAAAACGTGTAAAAGAGAGTGCAAAAGCAAAAAAGGTAAGCACAGCATGCGAAAAATTTTACTTATAGAAGACGAAGTCAACCTCATCAACTTCATAAAGAAAGGATTATCAGAAGAAAACTTTGATGTTTCAATAGCCCTAACCGGTGAAATGTCTCTTGAAATGCTTTCCATGAACCATTATAACCTCATTTTATTAGATATCATGTTACCCGACATCAACGGCATTGACATATGCAGGGAGATCCGTAAGACAGACAATCATACACCTATCCTATTTTTAACAGCCCTCAACACACCTGACAATATTGCCTTGGGACTAAACGCAGGTGGCGACGACTACCTGGCCAAACCATTTAAGTTTGTAGAATTACTAGCCCGAATCAACGCCTTACTGAGACGCAGCAACCCAACAGAAGAAAATGAATTCAATCTAAAAAACACGTATACCGTTGCCAATCTCACCATAAATGACAGTGGCAAATCAGTAGAACGCAATAATGAAAAAATTAATTTAACAGCCACTGAATATCGCTTATTGATGGTCTTGGTAAAAAATAGAGGTCGCGTTTTATCTCGAGCTGACCTACTAGAAAGTGCTTGGGACATCAATTTTAATTTGGGTACCAACGTGGTAGATGTTTACATCAACTATTTGCGAAAAAAGATCGACGCCAATTATGAACCCAAACTCATACACACTGTCATTGGCATGGGATATATACTCAAAGAAGCATGAAAACACAATTCAAGATTGCCTTAATGCTCATTCTGACGAGTTTGATCATGTTGCTATTTTTCGGAGGCAGTATTTATTATTTCCTTTATAATTATTCTTTTGCAGACTTTTATAAACGATTGAAAACAAGAGCAACAATTGCAGCACAGTACAGATTTGATGGCGACAACATCAATACGGAATCTTTTAAGCTACTGAGGGAAAAACACTTAGAAAAACTCGATGAAGAAAAGGAATTGGTTATTGCCATCAATGCTGACACGACCCTATCAGATGCCGCCAAACTTACAAATCTTCCAATATCCTTTATCAATAATGTCTTCAAGAAAGGGCTAGATAATCTTCAAAAAGAGGAAACCTTTTATACAGGGATAAAATATCATGACACCGATCGAGACTACTTGGTCATTGTATCGGCAAAAAATAACTATGCCTTTGATCACTTATATTATATGCGAAACATCATATTGGCGGCCATTTTATTGGTCTTTGCCATTGTAAGTTATTTATCGCTTTACTTTTCAAAACACATTTTTGATCCCATTAAAAATATCACAGATAAGGTAAAAGAGATTGGTTCTGAAAGTATGCATTTGAGGATAGCAGAAAGATATGACGACAATGAAATAAATCGCCTGATCTCAACATTTAATGATTTGTTGAATAGATTGGAAACCGCCTTCGAAGTGCAGAAAAATTTCATAGGCAATGCCTCCCATGAATTCGCAACACCCCTCACCGCAATCATGGGCGAAGCAGAAGTCATGTTGATGAAAGAACGAAGCCCTGAAGAGTACAAACAATCTTTAAAAAGTATTTTGGAGCAAAGTGATCGTCTCACCGAAATTACTCAAACATTATTGTTTTTGGCAGAAACTGGATACCGAAACAAAGGAATAGAAACCCAATTACTGAGAACAGATGAATTAGTTTGGGAAGCCAAAGCCATCATTGATAAACTCAACCCAAATAATAAAATTCAAATCGATATCAGCTTGCTTCCTGAAAATCCAAAAAAATTGAAAATTTATGGAAACAAATCGCTTTTGCTGATAGCTATCACCAACATCCTGACCAATGCTTCTAAATACTCCAATAATAAACCTGTAAACATCAGTATTGCTTCAAGTGCCGAAAATGTAGTCATCATCGTTACAGATAAAGGCATAGGTATTCCCCCATCAGAGCTTCCATTCATTTTTGATCCCTTTTTCCGAGCATCCAATACTCAGACGTTTGAAGGTTATGGCATCGGTTTACCACTTTGCCGCAACATCATCAAAATACATAAAGGGCAGTTATCATTATTTTCTACTGTTGATGTGGGAACCACCGTAGAAATCAAAATACCACATGCGAATATTCTATAAATTGATTATGGGATGACCGCAGGGGATAAATATTCATAGCCATGAATGAAGTCCAGGTCTAATAATAAAATTAGCCTAGGATTTTGTAATGATTCTTGGCCTAGGTTACAACTCCTAAGAAAGTCAATTTTTACCAATTTTAAGTGTTAAACCAAATTAAACCAGGTCATTGGCTCAAAAAATAAACCTGTTTTTATTCAACATAAATAAATTCTAATCGCATTCTAATCTCATTATTATTTCATTCTTATTGTCAGGGCCAACCTTTGTAGTACTAAATCAAAAAAAAGAAAAAGAGTATGCAAAAAAGAATTCTAATACCGACAGACTTTAATGTTGAATCATTGAACACAATGAAAAGAGCTTTAGAGCGTGTTGATGATGGAGATGTTGAAGTAATTTTGTTTTATTCAGAATACCTTTCTGATTCCATTACGGAAATGTTGTTTTACAATCCTGAAAAAAGGCTCAATGAGCTCATCACTCCAGTTTTTGAAGAAGCGCTGACCATTTTAGTAAATAGATATGAGAAATTGTGTCTGAGTGTCAACATTGAACTTTTCCACTACAACAATGGTATGGCATTCAAAAACTATGTTGAAGCTAAATCAATAGATTTGGTTTTCATACCAAAGAATTACACGCTAAGTCCTTTGAAGAATGGATTTGATCCCATACCGGTCATGAAAGAAGCAAATATTCCTCTACAAGAAGTGAGTTGGGAAAATAATTCAGAGGAAGTTTACGAGGATTCATTGGGTTATTTATTTATCTAATTTAATTTAAAATTCATTACCGCTGGGTATAAAAGAGCACCTAATAATTTGGTGGGTTAATAATTACACATTTTGGTTTCATGGCGTGTGCACAACACGCCATTTTTTATTTATTTAACTTCCTATCTCACATTTCTGTCACTCGGCTTTTTTTCTTAATCACCAATTGGTTGCAGCCTTGCTTCTCAAATGAGGTCTGACCTACTCAAAAATATCTCATGTTCGTGCGGTAGTTTTAAGCAGCAAAACTTATATTTGGGAAATAAGCTTATAGAACATGAAACCAAACAGCCAATTGTTTTTAATTACAAGTATCCTCCTATTTGTTTTTGGTCATGTCAAAAGCCAAAACACAAGTACCCTGAATGGAAAGATACTATCACAAAATCAATTATTGGAGGATTATGAAATTTTATATGCCTCATTGATCAATTACCATCCAGTACCTTTTCAATACATTGCTGAAGCAGATCTTAAAGCTGTTTTCAACAATCAAATATCTCAATTTCCAGCCACACTAAGTGAACTTGAATTTTATAATATCACAAGAAATTTAATTGCAAAAATAGGATGCGGCCACACCTCTGGAAGACCATCTGACGCATGGATGAAAGCAGTTACAGGCCAAAAAGTGCAATTACCGTTTACTGTTCAAAAAGAAGGTGAGTCAATATTTGTAAGTGGCAAAGTAGATGAGGAGTTTGAATTTCAATTAAATGATGAGATCCTTGCCATCAACCATATTCCAATTTCAGAAATAATATTAAAAATGGCAGAATATCAGCAACGCGATGGGCTAACACAATCTTTTGTGAATGAAGCGATCTTTGCGAGTTTTCGTACCTATTATTTATTTTTATTTGGGAGTCAAGAGGATTTCCTCATTGATTATAAAACAAAAACAGGTGAAATTAAAAGCACAATTGTACAGCCAACAAACAAAAAAATAATTGAAAATAAACAACAGAAATTAGCTGATAATTTTAATAAAATAATCGAAAATAATTGGAGTGTTTTTGCATTTGATAGTACAAATCAAGTAGCATATTTAAAAATTAAAAGTTTTAGTGACCGGAATGAATACAAAGATTATTATGCAAATGTATTTAAATGGCTTTCGGAACAACCTACTGCAAAACTCATTGTAGATATCAGAGATAATGGCGGTGGTTTCTTCAAAAACGGAAATAAATTATTAACTTATTTGACTCCAAATAAATTTGATTTCAATATGCACAGACCCAAGCGCAAATTGGAGAAAAATAAATACACGAAAATGAATAAATCAACCAAATGGACTAAGGTTGCTTTTTCATTAAAACCAAGTAAACAACGCACCAAAGGTGTGAAAACAATTACTTTCAAATTCAAACCCAATAAATTGAATTACAAAGGCGAAGTTCATTTACTTACCAATGGTAATACCTTTTCTCAAGCCGCCCTTGTTGCCTCTCACCTCAAAGAATATGGAGCCACTATATATGGAATGGAAACTGGCGGAACAGAACAAGGAACTAATTGTATGCTCAATTATCAACTTGTTTTACCAAATTCAGGCTTAAAAATTACCATTCCATATTATCAAGTCCTTTCCAATTCTACAAAAAGCGAATTTGGCTATGGGGTAAAACCTAACTTTGAATTAAAACCCACTCTTTTTACATTTGAAGATAACGTATTGAATGAAGTGGTAAATATGGTGTCAAAAAGTAATAGGAAGTAAAGTTCTTCAAATTACAAACGATTACTCATTTATTGAACATTCGTCCTTCTTGTTTCACCTCTCTGCTTGAGACGTATTTCAAATACCATTTAATTCAACACTAAAAACTACTTAGGCTTACTAAAAAGTCAACATTAATCAACATCACTCTTATAGATGACGGCCGTCATGCTGATCTGGCTTTTACTGTGTTTATTTTTATATTTCGTAAAGCACAAAACAGTAAAAACATGGATAAATTTCAGGCCAATCAGTTACTAAAAGATGCTCATGTCTTACTTCACGGAGCAGAAGAAGAAGCCAATCGTGCAAATGAAGACAAAGTATCTTTCCTTATTTGTCATCATGCCAGAAAATCAATTTTATCCTTTCTTCAAGGCTTTTTAGCAGCCAATGAATTTGATGGAAATGTTAATCTATCCATCACAGAACTTATCCAAGAATGTGCAAAATATGACCCTGCATTCAAAGACATCAATATCCGTAATATGGTTTGTGTATCTCATCAGGACGATGGCGAATTTTGTCTGGATGATGATAAAATAAATGGCTGTCTCATGACTGCTAAATCTGTGCGTCACCACATCACGCATAGTCCAGTCTTATGAATTGGATCAATAAAATAATAAAAAATAAAAGTGAACATAAGCCTGATGGGCCCAATTCTTTCATGGTAAAACCTACATCAATGTTTGGCAAAAAAGAACAACCAACCGTAAAATATCCTGGCAAACGCATGGCTCTGGATGGCAATACTGCGGCAATCATGTGCGAAAGAGAATCTACAGATGCGGCGGGAGCATATCCGATCACGCCCTCGACGCAGATGGGAGAATATTGGGCAGAAGCAGCAGCGGCCGGTCACCTCAACATATCTGACCGACCGCTTATTTTTATAGAACCCGAAGGTGAACACGCTGCTGCGGCTGTAACCGCGGGATTATCAATGACGGGGCTTAGAGCGGCAAACTTTTCTTCAGGCCAAGGCATTGCTTACATGCACGAATCTTTGTATGCCGCTGTAGGTAAAAGGTTGACCTATGTGCTCAACATTGGGGCCAGAGCCATGACCAAATCAACCTTGAATGTCCATGCTGGTCACGATGATTATCATGCCATTGATGATACTGGGTTTTTCCAATTGTTTGCAAAAAATGCGCAATATGTTGCCGATCTCAACATTTTGTCGCATAAAATTGCTGAACTTGCGCTTACCCCAGGCGTCATTGCTCAAGATGGTTTCCTTACAACACACCTCATTGAATCGCTCAATCTGCCCGAAAGAGCTTTGATTTACGAATTTTTGGGACGTCCTGATGACATTATACCCACACCAACGCCTGCACAGAAACTTATTTATGGCGACACCAGAAGAAGGATTCCTGAATTATGGGATGTGGACAACCCTATGATGGCTGGTATTGTACAAAATCAGGACTCCTACATGCAAAGTGTTGCAGCTCAAAGACCCTATTTCTTTGATCACATCCAAGCATTAACCGATCAGGCATTTGAAGATTATGCTGCATTGACGGGCAGAAAATATGCCCGCGTCATGACCTATCGAACCGAGGATGCAGATTATTTGATTCTTGGCCAAGGCAGTGTGGTCACCAGTGCAGAAGTGGTAGCAGATTATTTGCGTGAGACCAGAGGCATCAAAGTTGGGGTTGTTGATTTAGTGATGTTCAGACCTTTTCCAGCAGATTTATTGAGTAAAATACTGAAAGGCAGGAAAGGTATTACCATTTTAGAAAGATTGGACCAACCTTTGGCAGCCGATGCTCCAATCACCAGAGAAGTAAGAGCCATCATCAACAAGTGTGTCGAAAATGGATTGGTGTCTGACTATAAACCATATCCAGAACTAGAAACTTATAAAAGCGGGGACGTTTCTCCAGTTTATTCGGGTTCATTTGGAATGGGTAGTCGAGATCTTCAACCCGAAGGCATCATCGGTGCGATAGAAAACATGATGCCGGGAGGCAAACATAAAAAGCAGTTTTATCTGTCTATTGACTTTATAAGGGATGCTCCCCACAATCCTAAGCAACGTTTACACCAAGAATCCATCAGTGATGCTTATCCAAATGTAAAAGAACTTGCAGTCCATGGAACTGAAAATCCGGATTTGATGCCCAAAGGTGCCATCACAGTGAGATTTCACTCAATAGGTGGTTGGGGTGCCATTACCACGGGTAAAAACTTGGCCATGACCCTCTTTGATTTGCTCAATTATGACATCAAAGCCAATCCAAAATATGGTTCAGAAAAGAAAGGTCAACCAACTACTTACTATTTGGCAGCGGCCCCCGAGCCCATACGCATCAATTGTGAATTCTTCTTCGTGGATGTAGTCTTGTCTCCGGATCCCAATGTATTCAAACACACCAATGCGCTTGCTGGTTTGAAAAAAGGTGGCTACTTCATCATCCAAAGTGACAAGTCTAAACCCGAAGAGGTGTGGGCAGAAATTCCAAAACCATATCAAAAAGTCATCATCGACCAAGACATTCACATTTGCTACATTGATGGATTTAAGATAGCAAGGGAGGAGGCAACAGATCCCGAATTACAACTCAGGATGCAAGGAATTGCTTTCCAGGGAGCATTTTTTGCCTCTTCTCCTGTTATGGCCAATGCTGGTCTGAATGAAGAAACCTTACTCAAGGCTATAGAAGACCAGTTGCAACATAAGTTTGGTGGTAAAGGTCAACGTGTGGTAGAAGACAATATGCGGGTTGTAAAGCGTGGATTTACCGAAGTTATTGAAATCAAAAACAAAAAAATACTCGACGCCAAAGAAGAAAAGGAGATCGTCAAAGCTGAAATTCCAATTCCTTCTATGTTGCGATCCACACCAGTAAGTGAATCAAAACTCAGCGATATCCACCGTTTTTGGGAACAGACAGGTTCTTTTTACCAACAAGGTATGGGAAATGACAATATCACTGATCCTTTCATTGGTCTGAGTCTTATGCCCGCTGTGAGCTCAGTTTTCAGAGATATGACTGGCATTAGATTTGAACACCCCGAGTGGATTCCGAAGAACTGTACGGCTTGTGGTAAATGTTATACCATATGTCCAGACACCGCAATACCAGGATTGGTGAGTGATCTCTCAGATATCTTTGACACCGCCATAAAGCGTGTGAGAAAATCTCATGATAAATTGGAATATCTTCCAAAATATAGCAAACAATTGGAAGCAAAAACAAGGGCTTTGTTTGCGACAGAAGGAAAGGAAACAACCGTCAATGATTTAGTCCATGATGCTATAGACGAATTGGTAGCAGAAAGCGGAAATACCAATGGTTTAGCTTCAGAATTTGAATGGTTTAAGGAAGCTTTGGGTGACTTCAAATTTGCACTCACAAGACCTTATTATGATTTGTTTGAAAAAGACCAAGCCAATTCTGGTGGTTTGTTTAGCATTACGGTCAACCCCACAACTTGTAAAGGTTGTATGGCATGTGTCGAAGTTTGTGAAGACGACGCCTTACATGTAGTGACTCAATCAGAGGAATCAGTTTTAAAACTTAGAAATGAGTGGGATTTTTGGAATGATTTGCCAACTACTCCTCAAAAATTCAATAGAATTGAAAGTTTGGAAGAAAAAATCGGACCTCTTGAAACGATTTTACTCGACAAAAAAGCTTATTCACAATTTGCCAGTGGCGATGGTGCTTGTCTGGGTTGCTCTGAGAAATCCGTTGTACACCTATTTACTGCTACGGTAGAATCGCTCATGCAACCACGCATCAAAACACATGTAGCTAAATTGGAGCAGCTGACAAGTGAACTTGAATCATACTTACAAAGAAAACTGCTGCAGCAAGTGGATGTTACCGACATTGACATGATGAGCCGCATTTTGGACCAGGCAAAAAATTCAGATCTTACAGTTTCTGAAATTGCCAGCAGATTTGAAACCAGCAAAGGTAAAACTCCAATCGATCAAGAATGGCTTCGTGAAGTCAGTCAAGTATTGGCTCACCTCAAAAAACTACACTGGAAATACACCACCGGAACCACAGGTAAAGGAAGATCAACCATGGGTATGTGTAATGCTACCGGATGTACCTCTGTATGGGGAAGTACCTGGCCATATAATCCATATCCATTCCCTTGGGCCAATCACCTATTCCAGGATTCAACTTCTATGGCAATGGGTATTTTTGAAGGCCACATGGCAAAAATGGCTGAAGGATTCAGAGCAATCAGAAAAGCAGAACTCATTCTCAAAGATGAAATCCAAGATTCAAAATCTAAGGACTTTTTTACATATTTCAATTGGCATCATTTTACTGATGAAGAATGGCTCTTGTGTCCTCCTGTTGTTGCACTGGGTGGTGACGGCGCCATGTACGACATAGGATTCCAAAACTTATCCAGAATGATGGCTTCTGGAAAACCGATCAAAGTCATCGTAGTAGACACCCAAGTTTATTCAAACACTGGTGGCCAAGCTTGTACTTCAGGATTCATTGGCCAAATTTCAGACATGGCTCAATATGGAAAAGTGTGGAAAGGTAAATCAGAACCGAGAAAAGAGATTGGCCTCATCGCCATGGCACACAGAAATACCTTTGTCATGCAAGCCACACTAGCCAACACCAGCCACCTGATCGAAGGATTCATTGATGGTTTAATGGCAAAAAGACCTGCTTTATTCAACGTTTACACAACGTGTCAACCAGAACACGGAGTCGCAGATGATCTTGGTGCACACCAAGCAAAATTAGCGATGGAATCCAGAGCATATCCGATATTCAAATACAATCCTGAATCTGGAGTGACTATCAAAGAATCTTTGGATCTTTCTGGCAATCCTGACATGGATAAAATCTGGCCAACCTATACTTTAAAATATTTGGAAAATGGCAGGCAGAAAAAAATGGAATTGCCGATGACTTTTGCAGATTTTGCAATCACAGAAGCAAGATTCAGAAAACACTTCCGTCAAGTGCCACGCGATGCATGGAATGATAAAATGGTACCATTGGCAGAATTCCTCACGCTTTCCGAGGATGATAGAGTTGATAAATTTCCTTACATCTGGGCGATCAATAGGCAACAATCACTCAACAGAGTCATGGTAGACAGCACCATCGTAGATTCTTGTGAAGAAAGACGAGATTTCTGGATTTTACTCAAGGACTTGGCAGCTTCCCCAACAGATAAAAGCACTTCCACAGCTGAAATCGAACAAAAAGTGAGGGTGGAAGTGGTCAATAAAATTGCACAAGGCCTCATGAAAATGGCTTCCAATGGTAATGCTTCGGAATCCTTGACGATGTTGACTTCAGAATCAATTCCTAGCGAACCAGCTCCTTCAGCCAACGGCAATGCCGGACCAGCAATGGCTGCATGGTTGGAAACTCAAGAATGCTCTTCTTGTAATGAATGTATAAAGATCAATTCAAAAATCTTTGCTTACAACGAAGACAATAAAGCATTCATCAAAGACGCCGAAGCAGGTCCGTTTGAGGATATTGTAAAAGCTGCGGAAAAGTGCACGGCAAGAGTAATCCATCCGGGTTTGCCTAAAGATACAGGGATGAAAGACTTCGACAAATGGGTAAAAAGGGCTGAAAAGTTCAATTAAGGTCCACTTATGATGAACTTTTTCAAATACAAAACCGGTACATTCAACCATGGCATACACCCTCCAGAAATGAAGGATGACACCAAAGGTTTGCCCATTCGACAATTTCCCTTTCCTCCTGTGATTGTGTTACCTCTGGCACAACATATTGGAGCACCGTCAGAACCGGTCGTAAAAGAAGGGGATGTTGTAGCGAGGGGTCAATTGGTCGCCAAAGCCAATGGTTATATGTCAGCGCCTTTGCATGCGCCTGTATCCGGTAAGGTCAAAAAATTGACTATGTACCAACCATTTCAGGTAAAAAGACGATGGGTATTTACATAGAGAGTTTCCCATCTTCCAGCCAAGAAGTCATTGAAGGGCGAGCCATAGATCTTGCCAACGCGACTGCAGCTGAAATCCTATCTGGCATCCAGAACGCTGGCATAGTTGGCTTAGGTGGAGCAGCTTTTCCTACCCACGTCAAATTATCCATACCAGAAGGAAAGACTTGTAAATATTTGATCATCAACGGTGTGGAATGCGAACCCTATCTGACTACCGACCATCGTGTTATGCTCGAGCAACAAGAGGATATTTTCATGGGCTTGCGATACCTCATCAAAGCCTTGAGTCCCCAGAAAGTATACATCGGTATTGAAGCCAATAAACGCGACGCTTTTGAAAAACTTGAACAGTACAAACCACTTGACTTAGCTGTTGAAATGGTTTTATTGCCTGTAAAATACCCCCAAGGTGCTGAGAAGATGCTGGTGACTGCAATTACTGGTTTGGAAGTCCCATCGGGCAAACTTCCCATTGAAGTGGGTGCAGTGGTCATCAACGTGGCCACAACAGCAGAGATTGGTAGACTGCTGCCTCATGGTCGGGGCATTCAGGAAAGGGTCATTACCATTACAGGCCCAGGAATTGCTAAAAAAGGCAATTACCTCATCACAATCGGTACCCCTTTGCGATTCATTTTGGACCAAGTTGGTGCAGAAGACATTAAAGAAGTTTTTATGGGTGGCCCAATGATGGGAGTATCGGTATCTAACTTGGACATTCCAATTACCAAGGGAACCTCTGGAATCGTCGCTTTCAAACCTCAGCAAACATTAGAAAATCAAGCGGAATACGCTTGCATCAGGTGTGGTGCTTGTCTGGATGCTTGCCCCTTGTCGCTCAACCCATCACAATTGGGCATTTTGGCAAAAAATGAATCCTATGACCTCATGGCTAGTGAACATCATTTATTGGATTGCTTTGAATGTGGCTCCTGCTCTTATGTCTGCCCTTCAAACATCCCACTAGTCCAATATTTCAGAGTTTCGAAATCTATTGTAAGAAAAAGACAAGCCAAAGCTAAGTCATGAAAGATCAAACCTTACAAATTCGGACTTCCCCGCACCTCAAGCGACCTATGGCTACCAACACCATCATGTTGCACGTGGTCTTGTCCCTCATACCAGTGATGGCTTTTGCTGTTTATTCGTTTGGAATTACCGCCTTATTGCTGATCACAACGACAACTGCGGCTTGTGTTGCAACAGAATATTTACTCAATGGAAAAGAAAGAGGCAAACAAAACATCAAAGATTGGTCAGCCGTACTTACAGGTGTTTTACTCGCATTGACATTGCCACCCGGTTTTCCTTTATGGATGGCTTTTGTGGGGGGAATGATTGCCATTGCACTTGGAAAATTTGTCTTCGGGGGCTTGGGTCAAAATTTATTCAATCCTGCTTTGGTCGGGCGTGCCATGTTACAAGCTGCATTTCCAGTGGCAATAACCACCTGGACAGAAACCTTGGTAAATGGTCGATTTTCTCATATCATTCCATCAAGTCTTACCATACCATTTTTAGAACCTATAAAAGCGGATGCAGTTTCTGGAGCAACTCCTTTATCAGCATTTAAATTTGACAAAGTATCCACAGAGATACAAGACTTGGCTTTTGGTTTTACTTCAGGATCTCTTGGTGAAACCTGTGCATTTTTGATCGTAATAGGCGGAGTTTACCTAGGAGTTAGAAAAATGTTGAACTGGCGAATACCTGTCGGCATCTTAGGTACGGTGGCCACACTTACTACAATTTTATATTTAAGTGATCCTGTCACCTATCCCTCTCCATGGATGATGTTGTTTTCAGGAGGATTGATGTTGGGTGCAGTTTATATGGCAACTGATATGGTCTCCAGTCCACTTTCAACCATAGGTATTTGGATATACAGTTTTGTGATCGGGCTTTTGGTGGTTTTGATCAGAATTTGGGGCGGACTTCCTGAAGGCGTCATGTACGCCATCCTTTTTGGCAATGCGCTTGCTCCGATTCTTGATAAATCCATTCCCCATAGAATTTATGGCATGTCTTCCAAAAATCAAAATAAAAACAGGGCATGAGCGATCAAAACATATCAAAAGATAAAGGCTCTGACGTCTTCCAATTGTTTAAATCCATGGTTGGAATAGGACTCATTTGCGCCGCCTTGATCGCCTTTGTTTTTCAAACGACCCAACCTAGAATTAAAAAACTAAAGGCTGCAGCGTTGGAGGAAGCGGTATTCCAAGTCATTCCAGGAATGGTCCAAAAGAAAACTTATTTATTGGATGAAAAAGGAAATATTCAAATTGCTAAAGAAGGTGTTACAGCTGGGGAATTGATCTATGCAGGATATGACAAAGACGGAAATCTACTCGGACTAGCAATTCAAGCAAGTGGAATGGGATTTGCCGACGTGATCAAGGTCATTTACGGGTACCGGCCAAGTACTCAAAAGATCATTGGATTTAAGGTTTTGGATAGTAAAGAAACGCCTGGATTAGGGGATAAAATAGAAAAGGACGAAAACTTCTTAGCCAATTTCAAAGCCTTAGACGTTGCTTTGGCTGCGGATGGAAAAACTTTGCAGAATGAAATAAAAGCCGTCAAACAAGGTCAAAAAAAACACGAATGGGAGATAGATGGCATTACTGGAGCAACCATTTCTTCGAGGGCAATTGGGGCTATTTTCAAAGAAAGTACCCAGAAATGGATGCCAACCATTGTGGTCCATTCCAATATTTTTTCTAATGATACAACCTTGACACATGGCCATTAAAAAAACAACCCCGACTAAAGTGGGCTTTTTCCAAAGTTTGGCCTCCGCACCATCGACCGATGAGTTCATCAAAGGTTTGTGGAGAGAGAATCCCACTTTTGTTCAAGTATTAGGAATGTGCCCAACACTGGCTGTAACCAACTCCTTAACCAATGCCTTGGCAATGGGATTAGCGACCGCTTTTGTCTTGGTAGCTTCCAATGGATTGATTTCCTCTCTGAGAAATTTCATACCCAAACAAGTGCGTATCGCAACTTATATCCTCATCATAGCCACCTTCGTCACTCTGATAGATTATGGTATTCAGGCAACAAGTGTTTCCCTACACAAAAGTTTAGGTGCATTCATTTCGCTGATTGTGGTCACATTTGCATCCAAAAATAGCATTGGACTTTCCTTGCTAGACGGATTGGGAATGGGTTTGGGCTTCACTTTTGCCCTCTCGTGCCTAGGTGCTTTAAGAGAAATTATGGGAAATGGCAGCTTACTTAATTTTCCAATTTTTGGACCTGCTTACCAGGAATGGGTTGTGATGATTCTTCCAGCAGGAGGATTTTTACCCTCGCCATTTGGTTACTTCTTTTTAATGCTTTGAAAAAGAAAAGTTCAAAATGACAAACGAATCACTATTCCAAATATTCATCAACGCCAGCTTAGTCAACAACTTTGTGCTTGCATATTTCTTGGGCATTTGTCCTTTTCTTGGAGTTTCTGGGAAGATAGAAACCGCTTCTAAAATGGGCGCTGCTGTTACTTTTGTCATGGTCATCAGTGCCGTGTGTGCTTATGGTATTCATAAAGTACTCAGCATCATTCAAGCACCTTTTTTAGAATTAATCAGTTACATCGTCGTCATTGCCGCCACTGTGCAGTTGGTAGAAATGTTCATTAAAAAAGCCAGCCCATCGCTTTTCAAAGCATTGGGTATATTTCTGCCACTCATCACAACAAACTGTGCCATCCTTGCCGTCGCCTTGTTTCAGACCAATAAAGGTTACGGTTTTCTGGAAAGCGTTGTGTATGCACTGGGTGCAGGAATTGGCTTTACGCTGGCGTTGGTTTTGATGGCTGGAGTCAGAGAAAGAGCTGATCTTTCTACCGTACCAAATATTGTCAAAGGCACTATTCTTACCTTGTTTATCGCCGGTATTTTATCACTCACTTTTATGGGCTTTGCAGGCCTTGGAACGCAATAAATAAAAAGCTATGTGGTATAATTTTTTACTCGGATTTGTATTCATCATCGCTGTGATGGCCATTTGGGCCTTCATTCAAAGCAAATGGAAAATTGCTTTCTCTGAAGAATACCAAGATGAAGACGTGCTTGCACAACGCTCTGACTGTCACGGTTGTGGAAAATGCACCAACCAATGCACCAATAAAGAATCAAATAAATAATCGTCCATTCAAAACATAAATCATGGCAACATTAGCAGATTTTTCAAATGAAAAAAAATACAAAGCAATCGTCAAAAAAACTTCACGACTCACGCCATCGGATGCAGAGGAGGTGAGAGAACTCGTCATTGAAGTCCAGGATCCAGCATTCCATTGTGCTGTAAATCAAAGCTTTGGGGTTCTGGTAGCTGCAAATGGAGACTTTGGCAATGCCTATCATCATAGGCTTTACAGTGTTGCAGACATTCCAGAAACAGGGCATAACAAAACCATCCTCACCATGTTGGTCAAACGTTGTTTTTACATCGATGAGTTTAATGGGGAAAAGTACTCAGGATTGGCATCCAACTATTTGTGTGATCGCGAAAAAGGCGACGCCATTACCATTACCGGGCCACACAGTCTTCCCTTCGAAGTTCCTGCCGACCATTCAGCCAATCTCATTTTGATCGGTATGGGTACCGGTATTGCACCTTTCAGGGCTTTCATCAAACACATTTATCAGAATATTCCAGATTGGAAGGGACAGATCAGACTTTTTTATGGTGCAAAAAGTGGCCTAGAATTGCTTTATCTCAATGATCACGACGGAGACCTCACCAGTTATTACGACAACGAAACCTTTGAGGCATTCCATGCTTTGAGTCCAAGACCACACATGAATGATCCAATTGCCATAGATCAAGCACTTATTTTGAGGGCATTTGAAATTGTTCACTTATTGTCTTTGACCAATACGTACATCTATGTCGCAGGATTCAAAGACATCAAAAACAAACTCGACGAGACTTTTGCCAAAATTCTGGGCTCAAAAGAACAATGGGAAACCCGAAAGGCAGAGCTGATTGCAGGCAAAAAATGGGCAGAAATCATTTATTAAAAACACAATCATCAGCCACCACATGATCTGGATCTCCTTAGCGGCATTGGGCATACTCACCCTCTCTTTAACCACACTGCTGGCGGTTGGGCAGAAAAAATTGTATGTTTTTGAAGATCCTCGCATTGATCAGGTGGAAGAAATGTTACCCCATGCCAATTGTGGTGCATGTGGTCACCCAGGTTGCCGCCCTTTTGCCGAAGCCTTGGTCGCCGGGAAAGTGCTGCCAGGAAAATGTTCAGTGAGCACAGAAGAAGGACGAAATAAAATTGCTGCTTTCCTTGGTGTGGATGCTGGTTCTGAAGAAAAAAGGGTTGCTCGACTAGCTTGTGCAGGTGGAAGTAATGTGGCCATTAATCGAGCAGCTTACAGCGGTTTGCAAAGTTGCAAAGCTGCAAGTTTGGTGTCAGGTGGTGGAAAAGGATGCTTTTGGGGTTGTTTGGGCATTGGCGATTGTGCGGTAGTTTGTGATTTTGATGCCATCACTATGAATGAATTTGGCTTGCCGGTCGTTGATGTTGATAAATGCACGGCCTGCGGTGACTGCGTAGAAACTTGTCCCAAAGACTTGTTTTCCATCCACCCAATCAGCCACAAATTGTGGGTCAATTGCAAAAATCAGGAAAAAGGCGATGGCATCCTGGAAGAATGTGATGTGGCCTGTACAGCATGTGGACGTTGTGCCATGGATGCTCCTGGAGGACTCATTTCAATGGCTTATAATTTGCCGGTTATAGACTATCATCGCAAACACGATACCATGGTGCCCATCCAAAGATGCCCAACTGGTGCCATTGTTTACCTTGACGATCAGTTTGGTGCTATTAAGGGTGAGGAGAGCAAAAAGGTGATTAGAAAAGAAGGGAGAGAGATGGGGAGGAGTTAGTAATGGTAGTTTTTTTTGAAATGAAAACTTCGTCAATTTTCAAATTATAAAATCGGCTATCTGTTGGAAGCGAGGGTAGCTACGGGAGGAAAGGCCGAAACACTGCTTCTGATTTATTTTGGCCAGTCTTTTGAGTCCTTTTTTCTAAAGGCACAAAGATCGAGAGTCTCAAAAAGGTATGCTTTTCAGTTCTATTTTTGATTTATATTCGAAATTAAATGGAATTTATTTTCATTTTTTAAACTAACTTTTTGTCAAGCTAGCTTCGCCATCAAAGTGGGTCCTACGCAACTTGGTGGATTTTGTTTTCTCCTCAAGAACACTTATGATTTGGGATCATTGGTGGAGTAAGCCCTTCCTTTCTGGCCTACAAAAGATCCTCTTTTGTTAATTTTAAACGCTTCTTATTGTTTTCAGATGATCTAGGGCAGTTAGACATGGAACTAAAGTAGCAAGTACTCGGGGATTTCCAACTGGCTCTCAAACAATAAGTTTGAATTTTACTTAAAAGTACCAAGCAAATAGTCTCTCTTTAATCCAACTTCCTAAATTGAAAATCAATAAATAACCGGCAACACAATCTTCACCATCACACCCTTTCCTTGCCCATCATTTTCAATGCTGAATGTGGCATCCGATTTTAATTTGAGATTCAGCAGATAAATTCTGTCGGTAACTATTTGTTTGGCGCGGCTTATGTAGGGTTTTGATTTTTCTATCTGATTGTTGAGACCACGGCCGTTGTCTTTGATTTCTATTTCAGTTCTGTTTTGGACTGTCTTGAAAGTAATTTTCAGATCTCCTTTGTAATCTATGTTTGCAAAACCGTGTTCTATGGAATTTTCAATGAAAGGTTGGATGATCATGGAAGGCATGAGGACGTCGTCGGGATTTTCAATTAAATTTTGAATTTGATAGTTGAATTTATCTGGAAAACGCATCACCTGTAACTTGAGATATTCTTCCAGAAAATCAATTTCCTGGTGAATGGTGACGTATTCTCGATAGGAATTTTCCAGGGTTTCGCGCATGATGTAAGAAAATTTGGAAAGGTTTTCGGCAATCGACATATTATCAGTTTCGTTGAGTGCAAAACTCTGCAAAGAAGCCAATGCATTGAAAAAGAAATGCGGATTCATACGTGCTCTATTGAGTCTTTGCTCGGTTTCCAAAATCAATTTTTTGTTTTTTAAATCTTTATGTCGGAAAAACAAATAAGCAATGACCAATGCTCCAAGGGATAATGCCAATAACAAAAGATAAAACAGTTGATTCCTCCTCAAATTGGAGATGGTCAAATTACTCTTGGCTTGGGCAGCTTTTGATTCCAAACTGGCAATTTTGGAAATATTATCAATATCATTCAAGCTGTCCTTAAAAGTGTTATATTTTTTTGAAAATGCAAATGCACCTTGGTAATCACCCATTTTTTCCAATATTTCAGATTGGATTTTATATCCATTCATCATCTGAGGAATAGCACCCAATTTTTCATGATAAAAAATGGAACTATCCAAATGCATTTTTGCAGACTTCAAATCGTTTGTCCTTAAGAATATTTCACCTAGATCCTGGTGGTTAATACCCAACTCCGGGAGGTCCTCCTGCAAACATTTTGCCAGATTCTCATACAGATATTTTTTTGCGGCTTCCCACTCCTCTTTGTGAATGTGAAGACTGGCCAATCTGGTATTGACTAAAAATTGTGTCTTTCTGGGAGTAGGTATAATTTTACTCAACCTTAATGTTTCATTACAAAAACTTTCGAAAGTATCTAAGTATTTTTTATCCCCTGTATCTTCATATTCATGTAAAAATAATTGGGCCAATCGGGTATATAACAATACTTTTTCTTCATCATTTTTTAATTGCGGAATCAAGATTTTTGCTTCCTCTATTTTTTCCAATTTTTGCTCCCTCAAGACCATTCTATCATAGATCTTGGCAATTTGTAAGATTGATTTCACCAACTTGGAACTATCTTTTTTGCTTTCATAGTAATCTCTGAGTGAAATATTTATTTCCAGTGATTCATCAAATTTGGATTGAAAAGTGTAAGCCTGATCCAACCTACTCAACAAAGTGACATTGATTGGCTCCTTGCAGTTGCTCTTTTTATACAAATTAATTGCACTTTTAATTTGATTTTCAGCTTCTGCATAGTTCCGTTCTTTTATTTTCAAATTAAAAACTTCCAATAAGTAGTAAATCTGACAAAGTTCATTTTTGGATTTTTCAAAATGAGTGAATGCATTGGTCGTTCTGATGGTGTCTATTACTTCACAGTTACATTTATCTTGACCAATGGCCAGGAAATGCAACAAAAAAAAGAACATAAATAGTACAGCCTTATTCATCATATTCAAAATATACGCAATTACAAAAATACACTTGGGAGGGAAAAAATATTAGTAACTGTTCAGCTATTAGTCAATATTTAAAAAATAAAGATAGGCAAAAGTAGCGGACCTTCATTTTTGCTTTGGAATAGCCAAACAGTTACATTTCTTAAGATGGAAACAGGGGGTTAATAATTAAACTAATCGATAAAGTAGCAGTGAGATCTTTTACATTTTTGATTTTTTGATATAGTGGTAATTTGGCCCTTGCTCTAGCAGCGTGAACGGATCGCTGTGTTGCGATCTATCAGACCTTGGATCAGGTACAAATTTTCCATTTTTGATGGTAAAATCATATTTATTTTTGATTACACCACTAGGTTTGAAAATTTCCGTTACGACAGAATAATTGCCATCTGTCATATCATTGGTATATACATAATCATGAGAATGATTAGCATTGATCATTCTATTGACCGGCGGATAGGCATAAAATGGGTTTTGATTCCTTAACCAGCGACCATTTTCAGTAAAAACAGAACCTTTTATCAGCGTCATTTGTGGGGTTTGCGCATCAAAATTTCCAATAACTTTCCCATTCTTCATCAACCTTGCTGTATATGGATACTGCATTCTTTCATCCCACTTGGTTTGATTGGTAATTTTGGCATCTCTTTCTGGTAAATAATGGCTAAAAATAAAATCTCCATCGCTGTTGTATTCTACTCTACCCCAATCTTCCCAAGCACCTCTCATAAAATAAAGTTGCTTGAGGGGTGCGTATGGATCTTTGTTGCTCACTTTTTCAATGGTAATTGGAAAAGTGTAAAAATGGTTTTCATTGATGAAAAATTTCAAATCATAACTGCCCTCAAAAAGTTTAATGAATTGCCCGAAAATAAAAAGCCCCTTTTTTCTCTCCATTTTGTTTGTCAATTACATCTAATCGAAGCGGGGGTGGATAATAAGAATCATATTTATTGTAGTTCATCGCTTGTCCTTTGATGTCTCTTTCTGGTAAAAACAAAGCAAACAAACCATGAGGTCTGAAATAACCCGAAGAAGCATCATAATACAAATAATCTTGATCCAATAAACTATACCAAGCAATAGCAGGAGACAGCACAGCACTGCTCATATCTGCAATTTGTATCGTGGACTCTGGCTTTGCATTTTTGTCCTTCGTTGTTGGTGCGGGGATATTTCGATCTCTTGTTCGCTCGTTACTTGGCGAATTTCTAGTTTCATTGGCTGTTGGTTTTTCACTGGGAACAGGAACTGTCTTTGTAGGCTCAGGAGCAGATTGGGGTTTTGTAGGTTCTGCCTCCTTTTTGGTAGCTTCCTTTGCCTTTTTTACCAAGTTACCTAATTGACTATACATTGGGTTATGCAAAGTGAATAGCAAAATAAAAAGCGATAAAAACTTTAGATTTTTCATTTTATTAAATTAATATTTTTCATAAAAGTAGTCGCCACT
Source organism: Saprospiraceae bacterium (assembly GCA_016715105.1). Taxonomy (GTDB): domain Bacteria; phylum Bacteroidota; class Bacteroidia; order Chitinophagales; family Saprospiraceae; genus JADKBO01. The sequence continues at coordinate 219,710 of JADKBO010000012.1, forward strand.
TATAAATACTATTGTTGGAGTTTAATAAGTGTAATGATTCTACACATAACTTAGCTGATCACTTTAATAAATGGATACTAGTTAAAAACAAAAACCCTTACCGATCAAGTCAGTAAGGGCGAAACGGGGTCATTCAAAATCAATCTTTATGTAAATACTAATGGGATTATTATTTTATTTTCACATCAAACTTGCCATTGCTTACAGTTTTCTTGTTGCCTGTAGCGTCAACTGCTATGAATGAAAAAGTACCTTTGATCTTTGAACTAGTTTTTTCGGTAATTTCAAGACTTCCACTACCACCTGGAAAATTTGAATTGAATAATTTTCCAGTTCCAGTTTCAAGAATATTTCCACTACCAGCTTTGTCTGTTCCTAGATCGTACTTGCCTACGGTTGGCTCAGCACTTAAAGAAATATAGACATTTTTAAATCCGCTTTTGGTTTGATCTTCGCTGCCATAGATGGCAAAAATGTCTGAAGCTACTTTTTGGGCAAAAGCGAATTGCCCGCTGATTTTGTGAGCTGCCCCATCAATGGTACATTCAAAAGTGTCACCACCTCCTCCACTGTCCCCTCCTGCCTCATCGTCTTTACCACATGAAATGAGCACCAAACTGATCAACAATAAAACTAATGATTTTGTAATTTGCATTTTGATTTAATTAAAAAGTTTAAAATAATTTCAATGCAAATTTGATAGATTCCAATGTGCTAGGGAGGTGTGGATTTATAAGTGTATGATTTCAATTAATACTAGTTACAATTAATTTAATTTATAATTGATCCTCTTTATTTCATGCCAATTTTTGAGGACAATCCACAATTTCGTATTAATACCCCAGAGGAATTAAATATTGTTACCATGGATAAAGTCCATGGTAAAAATGAAACTAGCATATGATTTTGTCGGGATTTTTGGCCTAGGTTCCAAAAATCATGACAAAATCCCAACGACCAATATAAGAATTCATGGAACTCACTTATCAACTAAGATAGAGTTTTTCAATAGCAGAAAGAATTTCATCTTTTTTTCTGAATGAGATAGGAATTTGAACATTGTTTTCAAGATGGATAATCAAACCTTCTGTTTTGTCAATGGATTTAATTTTTCCCAAATTGACCAAAAAACTATGATGACACCTTACAAAATTAAAAGCACCCAATAATTCCTCATATTCTTTCAAGTTTTTGGATACGGTGATTTCTTTATCATTTTCTATGAAAAAAGTGGTGTAAGGCCCATTGGCTTCACAATATAAAATGTCTTTAATTTTTGTTATTTTAATTCCATTGATGTCTTTCAGGGCAATTTTTTGATCTTGAGATTGATTTTTATTGACCGAATCCATCAGGATTTGTATTTGACCTCTAAGATTAATTTTATGGATATTTTCTTTGGCCTTTTGCAAGGCATTGTTCAACAGAGAAGGGCTCACTGGTTTTAAAAGGTAATCCAAAGCACTGCACTCAAAGGCTTTCAATGCATAATGATTGTGCGCAGTCGTGAATATCAATTGAGTTTCGATGTCTTTTATTTCTTTAAAAATATCAAAAGCCAATCCGTCATCTAGTTCAATATCGAGAAAAAGAATATCTGGTTCTAATTGTTGAATGGCATCAATACCTGTGCGTACACCCTCAGCCTCAAAAAATCTCATATTGTTCTGGTGTGGTGAAATGTTCTATCATCTTCACCATGGCTTTCCTTATGGGGAGTTCGTTGTCAATAACCAGAATTTTCGTTTTCAACAGTGTGATTTTTTATGTGAAATTAATGTTTCCATTGTTCCAAAAGTAATTTACCACTTCAAAAATTACTTAAGCTAGAAAAAACCTCGTGGCCTGAGCACTGAGTCACAAGCCACGAGGATGGAGGTAAATTGAACGAGAATCGAGCTACGAGCATCGAGCTACGAGCTACGAGCTACGAGCTGCGAGAGCTACAATTTATTCATTAGAATCCATTTACAAATTAATTTGAATTCCACTGAATTCTCATTGAAATCTAATTGACCTCTATTGCCCATTGCGCCGCAGGCATTGGGTCCGCAGGACATTGAATTCCCACGTGTCCCTGCTTCTGCAAGGGATTGAACTCCCACGTGTCCCTGCTTCTGCAAGGGATTGAACTCCTATTGAACTCCCACGTGTCCCTGCTTTTGCAAGGGATTGAATTCCTATTGATTTTGAATGATTAACTTTTCGACCAATCTGGCACCGACCTTATCCGTGAATTCAACAAAATAAATTCCATTTCTGGCCATAGTAAGATCAAGTAAATCTTGAGCTTCATTGCCATCATATGATTTATCAAAAATAAGCTGACCGATTTCGTTGATGACTCTGATTTTACTTACATTTTGCAAATTGCGAATGTTTAAATAGCCAGCACTTGGATTTTCAAATGCAATATCAGCATGTTTTAAAAGTTGGCTTTGTCCTATTTGGTCAACAAATGAAGAATTGGTCTGAACGTCTAGCCAATAATCTTCTATTTCGACTCCTGGTTCTGGTGTGATGTTGGGCGAAATTCCTCCATTTGCAGTTTTCATGATTACCCTTAGTCGAGACAAACCGGTTGTGGCGGTTGAAGGAATTTTGATGTTCAAGTTGATGATATTCGCATTGAAAGCAGCACCTACACCAAACAATCTTTCATTGTTTTCTAATGTGCCATTTCCATTCATGTCCAGATAAATCGCATAATTTTGCTTCGCATAAGCGCCTGTGCTACCCATGCTGATCTTAAATTGATAGGTCTGTCCCGCAATTACTGGTGTAGATAGTCCAGTATTTATGTAATTACCAGCTTCAGCCACAGAGGTTCTTTCTATAACTCCCACTTTGAAGTAATCAATGAAAAATGTTTGACCTTGAGGTGGTGGTATCAAAGTGACGAATGATGCAAAAGTGGAAAAATTATAACCACTTACAAAAGGGCAAACGGCAGAAACCCTATATACGACAGAATTTCCGGCTTGTAATCCACTAAGTAAATAAGAATTTCCAGACACCGTTGCAGTTCCAGAAGGCAGTGGTGCATTGTTAATGAACCATTGCACGTAATAATTGCTGGCTTGAGGCACCGTACCCCAATTGAGCGTTGCCGATGTAGAAGTAATATTTGATGCGGGTAATATGGAAGGATTTGGACAAGTAGGCGAGGAAGCAGTTGTGAATTGGGAAATTACCGGATCACCAACGGTATTTGTGTAAGAACAAACTTGATTTACGCACCATTCATAGGTGGTATTCGGTAATAAGTTTCTCAGTATGGTTGAATATACAGGAGTATAAGTTGTTGATGAAAATGGGATGGATATCCAACTGGTTGACCCTAATACACGATATCCAAGCGACCAAAAGTAAGTTTCTGTTGGTATACCATTAAAATTCCAAACCAGTCTCACAGTGTCAAAACCAATGTCTTGTGTTTGGGCTGAACTGGCTACTGCACAAACTGTGTTGAAAAAAACGGACGTTGAAATTTGTTCACCCGCAGCGCAAATAGCCCTGATTCTCCATTCTAGTTGATAACCTTGGATACCAAATTCTGGCAAATAGGTTGTTGTAGAAAGTGTATCTCTGTAAGTAGCATAATCATCTTCCCAAGGATAATTGACTGATGGGTCTCTGATTTCAATGATGTACGAAGATGCGCCAACATCGCTCCAAGAGAACAACATTTGAGAGCCGTTTTGGCTAGCAACTAAATTTGTAGGAGCACTAGTGCAGGTTGTTTTTCCTTGCTGAAGAACAGCAATTAAAAAAACTAAAAGTGTAAATAATTTCAATTTCATAATATGATAATTTTTTTTCAAATGTCGGCTCTAGAAAATGGATATGGGTTTGCTCTTTCACGACTGCGATCTTTGCTTTAATAAGTGTAAGGAACGGTCTTATAATGGATGATGGTGAATGGTGAATGGTTAATGGTTAATGGTTAATGGTTAATGGTTAATGGTTAATGGTTAATGGTTAATGGTTAATAATTCGAAAATATTAAATGGAACCACCTGTAGAGAAAGGGCTTGCCTTTTTATATTCGGAAGGCCTGCGTGCCTTCCCAAACGAAATGTTTTTAAAACCCCAGCTCAGGTGATTGTAATCCTTTAGAAATCTCATTCGGCTCATGAAGTATGAAAATACGGCTCATAAATTGTCAAATATGAGCTATATTTGTCATTGAAATGAGCGATAAAATGGAAAGAGATCAAGAGATCATTCAAATTGTACAAGATGGAAAGGAAGTAGGATCGAGTTTTATTCTTGAAAAATTGACCTCAAAGATAAGTATAGCAACGCTTAAACGAGATTTACAATCTCTATGTGAAAAAGGCTTTCTCACTTCCAAAGGTAAAGGAAAGGGAACTAAATACAGTATTGGACCAGGTTTTGAGTTGTTTCATCCAATTGATGTTGATTCATATTTTAATGTTGAAATCGATGATAGGACTATAAAACCTAATTTCGACATTAAACAACTTGATGAGCATTTAGACAATATTAATTTGTTCTCAAAAGATGAACTGGATTATTTAAATCACCTTCAAAGCGTTTATGAAGAGAATGTAAGATCTTTAACAGATTTTGAGTACAATAAGGAAATGGAGCGTCTGGCAATTGACTTAAGTTGGAAGTCTTCGCAAATAGAAGGGAATACCTATACTTTACTAGAAACCGAACGCTTACTAAGAGAGAAAGAAACTGCGGGTGGAAAATCAAAAGATGAGGCAATTATGTTATTAAACCATAAAGATGCCATTGATTTTATCATTTCAGAACCTGACTATGTCGAGCCTTTGACAATTTCAAGTATAGAGGACATACATAGCTTATTAATTAAAGAGTTGAATGTAGGTCGAAATATCAGGCAAAGAAGAGTAGGTATTTCGGGAACAAATTATATTCCTTTGGACAACGAATTCCAAATCAGGGAAGCACTACAAAATATGTGTAACTTGATAAATAAAAAGTCGAATGTTTTTGAAAAGGCATTTTTAGCGATCATTCTATTGTCATACATCCAGGCTTTTAATGATGGTAATAAAAGAACAGCTAGAATAGTGAGCAACGCAATTCTGCTTTGCCATAAATATTGTCCATTATCATTTAGAACAGTCGATTCTCTAGAATACAAAAAAGCATTATTGATTTTCTACGAACAGCACAATGTATCGGCATTCAAAACGATTTTTATAAAACAATATGAATTTGCTGTAAATACGTACTTCTAATCGAAAGTAATCACTGATCATTTCTCAAAATTTATTCGCTAGTTCAACTTCAAATTGGATAATTTCCTGATTTGAGCCTATCTGCTTCCCCACTTACTAAGCTAAAACTTTCAGTTTTCGTCAATATACTTTGCGCTTGATGCCTACCCAATTTCTACGAAGGTAAATTTTTTCTTCTAAGTCACATTATCAAAAGTGGCATGACAACACCAATAAAAGTCATTGGTCGAAATGTATGCTGCAACATCATATAAACCAAAGATTTATAAGTTAAAAAGCCAATTTTCAAAACACCGCAATAAACATGTCCAAAATGAATAGTTTTATTTCCATGTCCGTGCCAACAAACGTTAGTTCGCTATCAAAAATTAAAGGCTTTCCAGTGCTAGCTGAGCACACCACGTTGCGTTATATGACTTTTGTGGTTTTGTATTTTGCACAAGGAATCCCTGAGGGAATGCTCGCATTTGGCATTCCTGCCTGGATGGCTATGAATGGAAAAACTCCTGGTGAAATTGCCAGTTTTGCCATCATTACTGTGTTGCCTTGGAGTTTAAAATTTTTGGTTGCTCCAATGATGGATAGATACACCATTTTATCCATGGGTCGCAAAAGACCATGGATCATTATGGGCCAAATAGGTTTGGTAATCAGTTGCATTTGCCTTGCATACGTACCCGATCCTTTAAATAATCTGAACACGTTTATGGCTGTAGGCTTTATTGTTTCGTTTTTTGGAGCTTTTCAAGATGTGGCAACCGATGGAATGGCTATAGACATCATTCCTGAGGACCAACAAGCGAGGGCAAATGGCTTGATGTGGGGATCAAAAATTGTGGGAATTTCAGCATCACTAGCTGTGGGCACTTGGCTAATAAATAAATACAATTTTACGGTGTCCATATTAGCGCTTTCAGCTGTAATCGGACTCATCATGTTTTTTCCATTATTTCTAAGAGAGCGCAAAGGTGAAAAAATTGCCCCGTGGACTATCGGCAAAGCTTCACCAGAAACAAAAAAATTGCAAGTCACAAATTGGAATTCCCTATTTAAATCATTGTTTAGTGTATTCACATTGCGCAATTCATTACTGATTGCTGTCATATTATTTATTTGTCAAGGAAGTTTCAAATACATTGGAACACTTCTTCCCATGTTTACAGTTAAGGAATTGGGTTGGACAAATGGAGATTATTCACAGTATTATGCAACAGCAAAATTACTTGGTGGCATAATTGGAATGTTACTTGGTGGCATTTTAATCGAAAAACTTGGAAAAATAAAAATGATGAATGTTTATCTTTTCAGTTTGATTATACTTATTTCCATCTTCTCCTTTTTTAAATTGTATTGGCCAAATACAACATTTATTTATGGTTTCATGATTATTTATAATATCATATATACCTTTACGTGTATTGGCCTTTTTGCAATTGCCATGCAGTGTTGTTGGAAAAAAGTTTCTGCTAGTCAATTCACTTTATATATGACCATTGCAAACATGGGCCAAATAGCATTGGCTGCGCTCATTGGGCCAATTAAAGCAAACTTCAATTGGCAATTTACGCTTATGGCATTTGCTATCTCTATTGCTTTGGCTTGGTTTTTATTGCAGTTTTTAAATATTGAGAAGCAAATAAAAAGTGTGGCTACTTTAGAAAATAAGGACCTTGATCAGGAAAGAAGATTTGGCTACAATGGTTGAAAATTAAAATGAGTTTAGATGGGTTACAATGTAATTTAAAATAGAAAACTATCATTAGTAGCAGAATATTAAAAAAACTAATTGAATTAATTGAATTAATTGAACTTATTGAAAAATCAGTATCGAATCTATTGACCTTCTAAAGGTTCTGGTTATTGTCATTGTAGCGCTCGACCATTTTAGAATTATTTTCATTTTTCGACTTTTATATTTGCACCTACTAACTTGGAACAAGCAACCAAAGTATAAGGTATTCCTTTTTAGCCTTTTTATGTTTCCTAATCTAAGGGCCATTCACACAATGCATATCAAAATCAAAAAATTTATCAAAAAATGAAAAATATTTGTGTAGTCAAATAACTACGCTTATATTTGTAGTCAAATGACTTCATAATGAATTTAAGAAGAGATGTTTTCCAAGCAATTGCAGACCCAACAAGAAGGGCCATATTGATTTTAGTGTCCACACAATCCATGACGGCTGGTGTAATTGCCTCCAATTTTGACACTGCAAGGCCTACTGTTTCCAAACACCTCCAAATTTTGACGGAGTGTGAATTACTCAAACAAGAACAACAAGGTCGTGAAATTTACTATCACCTCAATCCTGATAAAATGAAGGATATCGCAGATTTTATAGAGCCCTTTAGAAAACTTTGGGACGATAGATTTAATAAATTAGAACAAGTGATGAAAAATTATAAACCAACAAAATAAAATATGGAGCTAAAAACTAAAATCACCGCAGAAGATCATAAACAAGAACTATTGATCACGAGGACTTTTGACCTACCCGTTGACTTACTTTTTAAAGCTTATACAGAAGCTGAACTAGTGGAGCAATGGATGGGTAATAAGGTTCTGGTATTGGAAAATAAATCACACGGAAGTTATCTTTTCGAAACCAAAGATGCCCAAGGGAATGTATTATTTCGTGCCAATGGTTCGATTCATAATGTCATAGAAAATAAAAACATTACAAGGA